>JAQXDK010000017.1 GCA_029251405.1 Flavobacteriales bacterium | reverse complement strand
GTGGAGCCGGAGGGTTTCGAACCCTCGTCCAAACAAGGAACAACTAAGATTTCTACATGTTTATTTTGTGATTAGTTGTCGAAATAAATCTGAGCACAAACACCCTAACCTACCCTTAGTCTCTTAAATTTTAGTTGATGCACCAAGACTTTACATCACTTAGTTCAGACCAACGGTACCCGGTTACCATGACCGCTGAACAGGTAGCCATAGCTGGGTAGCTTGTCTTACAAATCTAATCTGCAAGATTAAGTTTAATCACTCAGTGATTAAGCTGCAAGCCTGTAGTTGTTATTGTCGTTTATAGACTTGAGAATTCATTTTTACGAGAGCATCCACAACACTCGACATGCTTACTTAACCATTTCTCTTGCTGTCAAATCCAAAATCGGCCCCATATAATTAAGTCTTACAAAATTACGCAAATTATCCTCGATTCAAATGTTATATTTGTCAAAAATTTATTCTTTTGAAAATAGGCATTATTAAAGAAGGTAAAACACCGCCAGATAAGAGAGTTCCATTATCTCCAAAACAGTGCAGCTGGATAATAGAAAATTACCCTGCAATTAAACTGTTTGTTCAAAAAAGTTCTATTCGTAAGTTTAAAGACCAGGATTATTTAAATGAAGGCATAAAACTAGTAGATAATGTTGAAGATTGTGATGTACTTATAGGGGTTAAAGAAGTGCCTATAGAACAACTTATTTCTGATAAAAAGTATTTATTTTTCTCACATACATTTAAGAAACAACCTTACAACCGAAAACTTTTACAAGCTGTTATTGAAAAGAATATTCAGTTAATAGATTGGGAAACCATCACCAATTCTAAAGGACAAAGATTAATTGCATTTGGACGTTTCGCAGGCATTGTAGGCTGTTTTAATGGATTATTAGGTTATGGGCTAAAAAACAAAAGTTACACCCTTAAAAGAGCACATTTATGTGAAGATCGTCTAGAAATGGAGAAGGAATTAATTAAACTAGAACTACCTAAAAATTTTAAATTAGTGATAACTGGTGGCGGACGTGTAGCTGGAGGTGCTATTGAAGTGCTAGAAAAAACCAATATTAAAAAAGTTTCTTCGAAAGATTTCTTAAATAAAACTTTTAATTACCCAGTTTACACACAGCTAGAAGTTAACGATTATGTGAAAAGAGACGACGGACAACCATTTATAAAAAGTGAATTCTACAAAAACCCTGCTAATCATTCTTCATCATTTATGGCCTTTGCAGAAAAGGCTTGTTTATATGTGGCTTGTCATTACTGGGATAATCGTTCTCCATTTATTTTTTCTAGAGAAGACATTAGAAATCCCAAATGGAATATTGAAATGGTGGCTGATGTTAGCTGCGATATTGATGGTCCTGTAGCCTCAACCTTAAGACCTTCTACCATACAACTTCCCTTTTACGGTTATGACCCTAATTCAGAAAAAGAGGTTGACTTTTATAATAAAAATTCTGTGGGTGTTATGGCAGTGGACAATTTACCTTGTGAACTTCCCAAGGATGCATCTGAAGAATTTGGAAATATGTTTATTAGCCATGTTCTAGAACCGCTAACTGGAAACGACCCTGAAGACATTATTTACAGAGCATCTGAAACATTAAATGGGAAACTCACTCCCCATTTTGAATATCTAGAGGATTATTTAAAAGGAAAGGATTAAATCTTTTTAAGATCTGATATGGTCTTAGTTGGATTTTCAGCTTTAAAAACAAAGCTTCCTGCAACTAAAACATCCGCTCCACAATCTATCAGTTTTCTAGCATTGGCAGAAGTTACCCCACCATCAATTTCAATTTTAGTGTCCAAACCAGCTTTTACAATCATAGATTTCAACTTTTCTACCTTGCGATAAGTACCTTCAATAAAAGCTTGTCCACCGAAGCCTGGGTTAACAGACATTAGACAAACTAAATCTGTTTCTTCCAAAGTTGGTTCTAACTGTTCAACTGTCGTATGTGGGTTAACTGCAACACCGGCTTTCATACCTTCTTGCTTTATAGCTTGAAGTGTTCTGTGAAGGTGTTTTGAAGCTTCTATATGGATAGTTAATATATTGGCTCCCACATCTTTAAAGTCTTTCACATAACGTTCTGGTTTAACTATCATTAAATGAACATCCAGCGGCTTAAGAGTGTGTTTATTAATATATTTTATGACGGGTATTCCAAAAGATATATTTGGAACAAATACACCGTCCATCACATCTAAATGATACCAATCAGCTTCACTAGAGTTAAGCATTTCGCATTCTTTTTGTAAGTTGGCAAAGTCAGATGCCAATAATGAAGGAGCTATTAAATGACTCATTTAAATGGGTATTGATTTATACCACAAAGAAAATAAAAGTTAGCTAGTAAAAAGAAATTATCCCAAGTAAGATTTCAACAACTTAGATCTTGATGTATGTTTCAGTCTTCTAATAGACTTCTCTTTAATCTGACGGACTCTTTCTCTTGTCAAATCAAACTTCTCACCAATCTCTTCTAATGTCATAGGGTGCTTTCCACTTAATCCAAAATACAATCGAATAACATCTGCTTCTCTTGGAGTTAAAGTGGATAGAGAACGTTCTATTTCTCTCCTAAGAGACTCATTCATTAATTGCTTATCAGGCTTTGGAGAAGAGTCTGAGGACATCACCTCATACATGTTATTACTGTCTTCAGAATCTTTTAAAGGAGCATCCATTGACAAATGACGACCGTTATTCTTAATAGATTGTTTCACTTCTTCAATAGTAATATCTAATGATTCTGCAATTTCTTCTGGAGTAGGTGGCCTGCCATATTTTTGCTCTAAATCTGAAAATGCTCTGTTGATCTTATTGATTGATCCAATTTTATTTAGTGGCAATCTTACAATTCTTGATTGTTCTGCAAGTGCTTGTAATATAGACTGTCTAATCCACCAAACAGCGTAGGAAATAAACTTAAAACCTCTTGTTTCGTCAAATCTTTGTGCAGCTTTTATTAAACCCAAGTTACCTTCATTAATTAAATCAGGCAACGTTAGACCTTGATTTTGATACTGTTTAGAAACTGAAACAACAAAACGTAAGTTGGCCTTTACCAATCTCTCTAAAGCTGGATGATCGCCTTCTTTGATTCTTTTGGCTAACTCTACCTCTTCCTCAGCTGTAATTAAATCAACTCTTCCTATTTCTTGAAGGTATTTATCTAATGAAGCTGTTTCTCGATTGGTAACTTGTTTTGTTATTTTTAATTGTCTCATTTATATTTAAAGTTTCTTGACGTTTATAGAACTGGAATATAGTTTACGCAAGTTTATTGTTAAAGTTACATTATAATAAAAATAATCATAAAACCCACATTTCGTGGGCTTTATGAAAAAAATTAATCATTTGACGGAGCCGGCTTCTCAATTAAAGCTTTCCTAGAAATTTTCAATTTTCCATTTTTAGGATCTTTACCAATTACTTTTACTTCCATCACATCACCTGGCTTCATATACTCATCTACCTTTTCTACTCTCTTGTGATCAATTTCTGAAATATGTAACAAAGCATCAACACCAGGTAAAATTTCCAAGAACGCACCAAAAGCAACTATATTTTTAACCTTACCCTCATAAGTTTCACCAACTTCTGCTGTTGGAGGATATGCAATTAGATTAATTCTTCTCATGGCTTCATCCATTCCCTCTTTTTCTTCTGCAAATACTTCTACATTAGCCATTCCATCTACGGCATCACCAATCCCAATTGATGTATTCGTCTCAGCCTGAATTGCCTGGATAGTTTCACCACCTTTTCCAATAATTCCTCCAATTGCATCTTCTGGAACAGAGATATTTTCTATTCTTGGAACATGCGCCTTGAAATCTTCTCTTGGCTCAGATAATGTTTTCATCATTTCACCAAGTATATGCATTCTACCATCTTTAGCTTGGCTTAAAGCTTCTTCAAGAACCTTGTAATCTAATCCATCTACCTTGATGTCCATTTGGCAAGCAGTAATTCCATTTTCAGTACCAGTTACCTTAAAGTCCATATCTCCTAAGTGATCTTCATCACCAAGAATATCGGAAAGAACTGCATATTTACCTTTTTCGTCCTGAATTAAGCCCATAGCAATACCTGAAACAGGTCTTTTCATTTTAATTCCACCATCCATCAGAGCAAGAGTTCCTGCACAAACAGTAGCCATTGAAGAAGATCCGTTAGATTCTAAAATTTCAGATACCAATCTTATCGTGTATGGATTTTCTGGCTTTCCAGGAATCATAGGTTTCAGAGCTCTTAAAGCTAAATTTCCATGACCAATCTCTCTTCTACTAACACTAAACTTCATTCTAGCTTCACCAGTAGAAAATGGTGGGAAATTGTAATGTAACAAGAAATCTAAATCATCATTTGCTAATGCTCCATCTTTTCTTTGAACATCCAAAGTACTTCCTAAAGTTAAGGTAGTTAAAGATTGTGTTTCACCTCTAGTAAATAACGCAGATCCGTGTACAAAACCTGGTAAATAACCTGCTTCAGAGGAAATTGGTCTTATCTCAGTTGTTTTTCTACCATCTAATCTAATTTTTTCATCTAAAACCACTCTTCTAACAGCTTCTTTCTGCGCAGCTTTAAAATATGGACCTACCAAAAAACCTAGTTCTGACATATCTTCTTCTGACATGGTGGCTTTAAAATCTTCTTTAATAGCTCCAAAAAGTTCTGCTCTTTTATGTTTATCTGCTAAACCTTGCTTTGCTACATCATAACATCTTTGATAAGAAAAATCATAAATTGTTTTTCTTAGTTCATCATTATGTGTTTCATGAGAATATTCTCTTTTTGGACTGGCACCACTAACTTCAGCAGCGATATCTAATTGCAACTGACATTGCTCTTTAATCACTACGTGAGCAGTTTTTATCGCCTCTAACATTTCAGCCTCTGAAACCTCATCCATTTCACCCTCTACCATAACAATGCTGTCTAAAGTACCAGCAATCATCATATCCATATCTGCACTTTTCATTTCTTCAAAAGTTGGATTTATGGAAAACTCACCATCAATTCTTGCAATCCTAACCTCGGAAACTGGTCCGTTGAAAGGAATATCTGAAACAGCTAGACATGCAGAAGCAGCCAAACACGCTAGAGCATCAGGCATATTTTCTTTATCAGAAGACATTAGTTGCATCATAACTTGAGTTTCCGCGTGATAGTCATTAGGAAATAACGGTCTTAAAGCCCTATCCACTAGTCTCATTGTTAGAATTTCTTCATCAGAAGGTCTTGCTTCTCTTTTAAGAAATCCGCCAGGGAATTTTCCAGTTGATGCAAATTTCTCTCTGTAATCTACCGTTAGCGGCATAAAATCTACACCGTCTCTAACATCTACATTAGCAACTGCAGTTGCTAATATCATAGTATCTCCCATTCTTACTACTACAGACCCATCTGCCTGCTTCGCTAGCTTTCCAGTCTCAATTGAGATCTCTTTTCCATTTGGAAGGCTTATTTTTTTACTTATTACGTTCATAATTTATGTTTAAATTTTACAAAAAAAGGACCATTACGCACACGCAATAGTCCCCCCAAATACATTTTATTAAACTGTTATCTTCTTATATTTAACTTTTTGATAATAGCTCTATATCTTTCGATATCCTTGTTTTTTAGATAATCTAATTGATCTCTTCTTTTACCAACCAATCTTATTAAAGATCTTTGTGTGTTAAAATCTTTCTTATTGGACTTTAAATGATCAGTTAGGTGTTTAATTCTGTGTGAGAATAAGGCTATTTGCCCTTCTGCAGATCCGGTGTCAGACTCCCCTTTACCGAATTTTTTGAAAATATCTTTCTTTTTACTTGAATCTAAATACATTACAACACTTTTTTAGTTATTGGTATGCTAATTGGCTGCAAATATAAAATTAATATTTACATAAATTGTAAAAATTAAACTTATTTAAATACGAAACCTATCCTAATAGATCCCAGACCTGAATAAAATATTCCCGAACTTGAAGTTTTAGGAATTTCAACCGTTTCATCAGAAGAGGTTAAGGAGCTATCGTCGATTACATTATATTCTCCTGCTCTGTAGGTGGTTTTAAGCAACATGATTCCAAATTCAGTACCTATGTAGATATTGGGTTTTACATAATATTCTCCACCGAAAAATATTCTAAGACCAAGATTTTGAACTGGTTTTTTAAAATTATAATTTAAATCAGACACGTAATTTATGGAATCTGTCCTAGATCCGTACTCGTTATCTCTTCCAAAGCCAAGAACTCCTTCTAATCCTGAATAAATCAAGGCGTTTTCAAATCTTTTTTGAGATTCATATCCAATTGAAAATAAAAACATCGAATTAATTTTTTTAACACTACCCACTCCAGGTCCATTTACTTCTGACAATTCTTGGTATTGCTCCGATCTCGTGAAATCTGTATTAAATCTTAAAACTGATTTTTCGTTGAAATTAATTCTGATTTTTAATTTAGGTTGGTACGCATCGCTATTAACTGAAGGGTAAATTTGACCTTCAAAAGAAATCCAATTATTTTTTTTAGTTAAGGTATCTTGACTGTAAGCAAAAGTGAAAAAACTAAATGATATTAAAATTAACGACAGATGATGAATATTCTTTTTCATATAAACTTAAGATTTATTTGGTTATTTTTAAAATGCTGAATATTAGTTGTTTAAGTTTTTTAACATGGGAACAAACTTGAAATCTCCATAGCTTGTTTCTTCATATTCTTTATTATTTAAACGGGTAATTAACTTCATTTGTTGCACATCTCCTTCTCCTACCGGAATGACTAATCTTCCGCCGATTTTTAATTGTGATTTTAATGCTTCTGGAATGTAAGGAGCTCCACAAGTAACAATAATACCATCAAAAGGAGCAAATACTTTTTTTCCTAAAAAACCGTCTCCAAAAAAAAGTTGAGCACGATAATTATTTTGACTTAAAAATAGCTTGGCACTTTGAAAAAGGGACTTATGTCTTTCTATAGACAAAACTTTAGCTCCCATATAACACAACACAGCTGTTTGATAGCCCGAACCCGTTCCAATTTCTAAAACTTTACTTGCTCTATTTATTTTTAAGAGTTCTGTTTGAAAAGCTACCGTATATGGCTGGCTTATCGTTTGATTTTCTCCTATTGGAAAAGCAATGTCTTGGTAAGCAAACTTGTCTCTAAAAACTGGATCGAATAATAAGTGTCTTGGAGTATTACTAATCGCTTCTAACACTTTTGAATCTTGAATACCCTTAGACTTTAATTCCTCAATTAATTTTGTGCAAAGACCTTTATATTTTACTTCTTTCATAAGAGTAATTAAAAAACCAAAATTAGTTTTACAAATCTACATTTAGTTAAAACATTGACAACAATATATTTAAATAAAGTTCGTTTAAATAATACATTATTAGTTATCATAATCTTTTTTAATAAATTCGCGATATGTTTAAAATAGGAGTTGTAGGAGCAGGTCATCTTGGTAAAATTCATTTAAAAATTCTCAAGGATGCACCTTTTGTAAAGCTGATTGGTTTTTTCGATAGCGACCCTGAAGTTAGAAAAAGTGTTAAGTCTAGTCTAAACATTAAATCTTTTAACAGTTATAAAGAACTTATTGAAAACTCGGATGTAGTTGACATTGTAACTCCTACTCTGTCTCATTATAAATGTGCAAAAGAAGCTCTACTAGCAAATAAACATGTTTTTATAGAAAAGCCTGTAACACATACAGTAGATGAAGTAAAAAAACTGATCACTATTGCTCAGTTAACCAACAGGAAAGTCCAAGTGGGGCATGTTGAAAGGTTTAATCCTGCTTTTACAGAAGCCAAGAAGTTAATTCATCATCCAAAATTCATCGAAGTCCATCGATTGGCGCAATTCAATTCTAGAGGAACTGATGTCTCAGTTATTCACGATCTAATGATTCATGATTTGGATATTGTACTTCACATTGTAAAGTCACCAATCAAATCTATAAATGCTAGCGGCGTGAGTGTACTCAGTAATACACCAGATATTGCGAACGCAAGAATTGAATTCATTAATGGATGTGTAGCCAATATAACTTCTAGCAGGATGTCCTTGAACAACGTAAGAAAATCTAGATTTTTCCAGAAAAACGCCTACGTTTCTGTTGATTTTTTAAATAGGTCCCATGAATTTATAAGATTGGATTCCAATAAAATTCCCAAAAATAACTTTACAGGCCCTAACAATCAACCTAAAGAAAGTGTAATGGTTCAAACTGAAAGCAATAGTAAACTAAATCCTATTGAAGAAGAACTCAAATCATTTATCAGCTCTATTGAGTCAAATATAAATCCAATTGTAGACCTAAAATCGGCTCAAATGGCACTACAATTAACTACAGACATTGTAGAACAAATTACTATGGGCCAAAATTGATTAGTTAACTTATAATAATTAATCCTATTTTCGCGTTTTATTAATGATGAAACGTTTTTTCTTTTTTTTAATTCTATTCCATTCAAGCTGCCAGCTTTTTGACCAGCCTGAAAAAGTTCCATCTTTTATTCATATTGACAGTTTCTCTTTAAACATTGACAACAATAATCAAGGTACAAGTAGTGAAAAAATAACAGATGCATGGATTTATATTAATGGTAACCTAGAAGGCGTTTACGAGCTGCCCTCGACCATTCCTCTTCACTACGAAGGATATAAAAACTTATTAATTTATCCGGGGATAAAAAGAAATGGAATAGCTGCAGATAGAAAAAAATATCCTTTTTATTTACCTTATGATGCTTCCACAAGCTTAATTCCGGATAGTATTATCGAAATTAATCCAACAACTCAATATGAAGAGGATCTTTACTTTTGGATAGAAGATTTTGAAGACCCACAACATAAATTTGAATCTCACAGCACCTCTCAAGCAGGTATTACTATAATATCTTCTCCCGAAAATCATCTTTTTGAAGGAGACGCAGGAGTGATTACCATGGATAGTAGTCAATATTATTGCGAAATCAGAACTAATGAATTAGATTTTAATCAATTTCCAAAAAATTTAAATATACCAGCATATATTGAATTAAATTACGCGAATAACTTCCCTTTTACTTTAGGAATCTTACATAAAGATGCTTCTCTACCAGCTTACCAAAAACAATCTTTAATTACCATGTTACCAACCTACGAGGATAGTGTAATTTGGAATAAAACCTATTTATATCTTCCTGATGCCACTAACTTTTTCACAAGTGCTACTGAGTTTGATTTATACATTTCAATAACCAATGAAAATCTAGACAATGAGATAAAAGTTTTATTTGATAATTTCAAAGTGATTTTTAGACAATGAAAAAGAAATACTTTTGGATAATATATTTCTTATTTGATTATTTAACGGCCATTTTAAGCTGGGTTTTATTTAATTATTTTAGAAAAGCATATATTGAAAAATATGAATTTGAAATAAATTACAAGCTAATTATTAGTAGTTTACTAATAGCCTCTCTATGGATCGTCCTCTACACTTTATTTGGAAATTATAAAAACATTTATAAAAAGTATCGATTAAAGGAAATATACCAAACAGTTTCTCAAGCTTTTAGTGGTATAATATTGATCTTTTTCTTTTTATTACTTGATGATGAAATTAATTCCTATCAGGACTATTATAAACTTTTCATTGCTCTTTTAGCTCTTCATACATCACTAACCTTTTTACCCAGAATTATTTTAACTTCTAATATTGTGAGTAAAATTCACAATAAAAAAATAGGTTTTAATACGTTAATTATAGGAAACAGTCAAAAAGCAAAAGACACACATTATGAAATAACCAATTTAAAAAAAGGAACCGGCCATTTTTTTATCGGTTACATATCCACTGTTGACAAGAGCGATGTATTGATTAAATCAGGTCTTAAAAAACTAGGGAATTACGAAGATTTATCTAAGATTTTAATTAAAGAAAAGATAGAACAAGTTATTATAGCTACAGAACCTAACGAACATCAAAAAATCAACAACATTATAAATGATTTAGCGAATTACAAAGTAGAGATAAAGGTAATTGCAGATATGTACAGCATCCTAACTGGATCTGTTAAAATGAATTCAATTTTTGGCGCACTTTTAATAACGGTTAATCCAGAGATGATGCCCTCTTGGCAAAAATCATTAAAAAGAGCAATGGACTTAATTATTTCCTTTCTTGCCCTAATACTTTTATCTCCGATTTTTTTACTTCTCAGTTTGTTAGTAAAGCTGGGGTCTAAAGGAGATATTATATTTCAACAAGAAAGAATTGGGATGCACAACAAGCCATTTTACATTTATAAGTTTAGATCTATGTATACCGATTCTGAAAAAAACGGTCCTCAACTATCTAGCCAAAAAGACAAGCGAATTACTAAAATTGGGAAATTTATGCGTAAAACAAGACTTGACGAAACACCCCAATTTTACAATGTAATTAAAGGAGATATGTCTTTAGTTGGCCCTAGACCTGAAAGACAATTTTACATTGACCAAATAATTTCTAAAGCACCCCACTACAAACACATAAGCAAAGTTAAACCTGGTATTACAAGCTGGGGGCAAGTAAAATATGGCTATGCTGAGAATGTAGATGAAATGGTTGCTAGATTAAAATTTGATTTATTATATGTTGAAAATATGTCTTTAACCCTCGATGTTAAAATTTTATTTTATACCATTTTAATAATGCTTAAGGGATCTGGTAAATAAATTATTAGTAGTCTTATATTTGTAAAAAATTTATATGAAAAATATTGCTGTTATTGGAGCTGGCACCATGGGAAATGGAATCGCTCATGTATTTGCTCAAAACAATTACAATGTCAACCTAATTGACATTTCTAACGAGGCTTTAGAAAAAGCTCTATTAACCATTTCTAAAAACTTAGATCGTATGGTTAAAAAAGAAAAAATAACTGACAAAGACAAAGAAAATACACTTCAGAAGTTAAATAAAGTCACCAATCTAGAAAAAGGTGTGCAAGATGCAGATTTGGTAATTGAAGCAGCTACAGAAAATCTAAATACAAAGCTATCTTTATTTCAACAGATCGATAAATATGTAAATGAGAAATGCATTTTAGCAACCAATACTTCCTCTATTTCTATCACTAAAATTGCTGCTCATACTTCAAGACCTGAAAAAGTAATTGGCATGCATTTCATGAATCCAGTACCAATTATGAAATTGATAGAAGTTATTAAAGGTTATTCAACATCTAATGATACTTTAGAAACCATTATGTCTTTATCTAGGGAAATTGGCAAATCTCCTGTAGAAGTAAACGACTATCCTGGATTTGTAGCAAATAAAATATTAATTCCTATGATTAACGAAGCCATCATCACACTACATGAAGGAGTCGCAGGAGTTGAAGAAATTGACACGGTTATGAAATTAGGAATGGCTCATCCAATGGGACCATTACAATTAGCAGATTTTATTGGACTTGATGTCTGCTTGGCGATTCTTCGTGTTCTTCAAGATGGTTTTGGCACAGATAAATATGCTCCATGCCCACTACTTGTCAATATGGTTACCGCTGGTAAATTGGGTGTGAAATCTTCCGAAGGTTTTTACTCTTGGGGGCACCAAACTAAAGACCTTACAGTCTCAGATTATTTTAAAAACTAATTATCTACCCAACATATATTATCACCAACACATTTTGAATACTTAGTTTGATAAGTTCTTGCAAACGACTTTAAAGAAAAAATAGTCTCTTCAGAAGGTAATTTACTCTTTTCAAGAATAGCTTTAGTAATTTTAACCATAGGCATTTTTATACGAATTATAAAAACCTAACGATCAATATTTATATATATTGCTTAAGAATTAGAAAGAATTAAGTTATTATCTGAAACCAGCTTTCTAAGATTAATTAGAGCATATCTCATTCTTCCTAAAGATGTATTTATACTAACTCCCGTTTTATCTGCTATATCTTTAAAACTCATTTGCCGAAAATATCGCATCTTAACAACTTCCATTTGCTCATCTGGCAACTCCTCTATAAGTAAACGTATATCTTTAGAAATTTGCCTATCAATCATATGATCTTCAGCAGATTTTTCTTCTAGATTTAGATGATCAAAAATATTATAGTCTTCGTCATAATTAGAAGATCTACCTGCAATGGGCATTTTAGAATTTTTCCTGAAATAATCTATAACTTGGTTATGAGAAATTCTTAATATCCATGACAATAATTTCCCTTCATGGTTGTAACTATCTTTTTTAAGACTTCTAATTACTTTTATAAAGACCTCTTGAAAAATATCATTAGAAGTATCTTGATCTTTCACCATTTGATAAATGTAAGAGAAGACTCTTTGTTGGTATCTTTCTAACAAGACGTCGAAACATCTACTATTACCGGCACGAAATTTTTTGATTAAGGAATCATCACATTCTTTTGCATACATAACTCTACGTTTAGTTGTTTTAAATAAAAATTTACTTTAGTAGAATTATTTTATAGGCGTGATGTTTAATAATTTGTTTAACAAATATAGGAAACAAATCTATTATCTGAAAACTATTCTATTATTTTAGCGAAATCTTAGAAGATTATGGGAGTCAAAGAGTATAAAAATATTGAAATAATTGGGGCTAGAGTTCACAATTTAAAAAATGTTTCTGTATCTATTCCAAGAAATCAACTAACTGTTCTAACTGGTGTTTCTGGTTCTGGGAAATCTTCGTTAGCTTTTGATACTTTATACGCAGAAGGACACAGAAGGTATATTGAAAGTCTGAGCTCCTATGCTCGATTGTTTCTTGGTAGAATTGAAAAACCTGATATTGACGACATAAAAGGAATATCACCTGCAATAGCAATCGAACAAAAGGTAAACTCTTCCAACCCAAGAAGTACCGTAGGAACTACAACGGAAATTTACGACTACCTAAAGCTCTTATTCGCAAGAATTGGAAAAACTTTCTCACCTGTAAGTAACGAAATCGTTACCAAAGATAACCCTGAAAGTATTCTTGACTACCTACTAGGATTACCTAAAGAATCTAAACTTATGATTTCTTGTCCTGTTACTATTCCAAATGGAAGAAGTATTGAAGACCAAATACAAGTATATCTTCAACAAGGTTATTCCAAAGTGTGGGAGAATGAAAAAGTAGTTGAATTAAATAAAAATCTTCAATCTGAAAATTTTGAAATAATTATCGACCGAATAAAAAACGATAATAACCCTGAAAATCAGTCAAGAATTTTAGACTCTTTAGAACTAGCATTTCACGAGGGGAAAGGGTTATGTAATATAATTCAATTCTTCAATAACCAAATAACAGTAAAGAATTTCAATAATTTATTCGCTAAAGACGAAATATTATTTGAAGAACCCAGCTTAGATTTCTTTTCCTTTAACAGCCCTTTTGGAGCTTGTAAAAAATGCGAAGGTTTTGGAAAAATAATGGGTATAGATCCCGATTTAGTAATTCCCAACCCCAACCTAAGTATTTATGATAATGCCATAGCATGCTGGAAAGGTGAAAAAATGAGTGTTTGGAAAGAAGAGTTAATTTTAAACTCTCATAGATTTAATTTCCCTATCCACGACCCCATAAGAACACTTTCTAAAAAAAATATAGAATTGTTATGGAATGGAAACGATTATTTTAAAGGACTTCATGACTTTTTTAAATATTTAGAGAGTAATTCTTATAAAATTCAATACCGTGTAATGCTTTCTAGATACAGAGGTAAAACTACTTGTACTTCATGTTTAGGGACTCGTTTAAGAAGTGACTCCGAATACGTTAAAGTTGGTGATCAATCTATAACCGACATTAATTCTATGACAATTAATAATGCCATTGACTTTTTTAATAAACTAAAATTAAAAAATGATGATGCTCAAATTTCGAAAAGAATCCTCCATGAAATCACATCAAGACTCCACTATTTATCTGATGTAGGTCTCGGTTATTTATCGCTTATGAGAGCATCCAACACTCTTTCTGGAGGAGAATCTCAAAGAATAAATTTAGCTACCTCAATTGGAAGCTCCTTAGTTGGTTCTATGTATATCCTTGACGAACCCTCCATTGGTTTACACACACGAGATAGTCAAAGGCTTATAAAAGTATTAAAAAAATTAAGAGACATTGGCAATACAGTAATCGTAGTTGAACATGACGAAGAGATGATGAGAGCTGCTGACCATATTATTGATATTGGACCTGAAGCTGGAAGATATGGCGGTGAAGTAGTCTTTAAAGGAAATCACAGTCAGCTGATAAATTCTAAAAAAAGTTTAACATCCAAATATTTGACAGGAAAACTTAAAATAGAAATTCCTAGCGTCAGAAGAAAATCCAAAGATTACATATTCATAAAAGAGGCCTATCTACATAACTTGAAAAATATTTCAGTTAAAATTCCTTTGAATCAAATTTGTGTAATTACTGGAGTTAGCGGAAGTGGTAAATCAACACTTATAAACGGTGTTTTACATACCTACTTAGAAAGGTTTTTTATTACTGGTTTAGAAAAAGCCAGTTATTGTAGTGAAATTGAGGCTGACCTAAATCTAATTTCAGGAGTTGAATTAATTAATCAAAATCCTATTGGAAAAAGTTCTAGATCGAATCCAATTACGTACACTAAAGGATATGATGAAATAAGACAATTATTTGCAAATCAAAAGCATGCTAAAGTAAATGGCTTCAAGCCAGGTTATTTCAGTTTTAATGTAGATGGTGGCAGATGTGAAAAATGTCAAGGAGAAGGTCAAATCACCATTTCTATGCAATTTATGGCAGATGTACACCTTAACTGTGACGAATGTAACGGCAAAAGATTCAAAGAAGATGTTTTAGAAGTAAAATACAAAGGGAAAAATATAGCACAAGTATTAGAAATGACCGTAGAGGAAGGATTGACTTTTTTCAACGAAGATTCTACCATTTGCAAAAAAATACATTCTAAAATACAAGCACTTTATGAAGTTGGTTTAGAATATGTTCAATTAGGCCAACCTTCCAATACTTTAAGTGGTGGTGAAGCTCAAAGAATTAAATTAGCTTCTTTTCTTTCTCAAAGCAAGTCAAAAAAACAAAAGCTATTTATATTTGATGAGCCTACTACTGGACTGCATTTCCATGACGTAAAAAAACTTATTAAAGCATTGCAGGACTTAGTAGAAATGGGGCACCACATAATTGTAATTGAGCACCATATGGATATCGTTAAATCTTCTGATTACATAATTGACCTCGGTCCTGAAGGCGGATCTGAAGGAGGTAATTTATTATTTGAAGGTACTCCAGAAAAATTTTTAAGCGATAACAAAATTAAATCACATACTAAAGAAGCTTTAAAAAATTATTTTTAATTGGATCAACTTTCCTCTTTAGAAATAAATTGATTTTGATATAAATCGTAATAATGAGATTTTTTCTTTAGTAATTCATTATGAGTTCCTTGTTCAACAATTACACCTTTGTTCATTACTAAAATAGCATCTGCATTTTGAATCGTTGACAACCTGTGAGCTATTACAATAGATGTCCTAGATTTTGTTAACTCATAAGTAGCATTTTGAATGTATTCTTCTGACAATGAATCAATTGAAGATGTTGCCTCGTCTAAAATAAGTAATTGAGGTTGATAAACATATGCTCTTAAAAAAGCAATGATTTGTCTTTGTCCAGATGATAATAGTCCTCCCCTTTCTTTGACTTCAAAATCATAACCTCCAGGTAATTCATTAATAAATTGGTGCACTCCCACTTTCTTAGCAGCAGTTATGACTTCGTCTCTTGATATATTTGCAGCACCTATGGTAATATTTTCTAGAATAGTAGTATTGAACAGAAATACTTCTTGTAAAACAACTGCAATTTTTGATCTGAGTATATTTAAATCTATGTCTCTTAAATCTGTATCGTCTAAAGTTATTTGACCTTTTTGAAACTCGTAATACCTAGAGATCAAATTAATTAAAGATGTTTTACCAGACCCTGTTGGACCAACTATTGCTACTGTTTGTCCTGCTTTAACCTCAAAAGATAATCCATTAAAGACAGAAGCTTTTTCATCGTAAGAAAAATATACATCATTAAACTTTATATTGCCTTTAAATTCAGTAAGGTTTAAATTATCGTTCTGATTAATATATTCATTGCTATCTAAAAGCTCAAAAACTCTTGCTGAACCAACCATACCCATTTGTAGGGTATTAAATCTATCAGCCAACATTCTTATAGGCCTAAACAGCATACTGATATAAAGAATAAAAGACATCATCTCAGTTGTTACAGTTCCGTAATCTACACCTCCAAAGGATATGGACCAGACACTAAATAATACCAAAAGAGCAATGGATAGTGCGCTTAAGGTTTCAACCACCGGGAAAAATATTGAATAGGCCATAATTCCTTTAATATGTGCTTTTTTATGAGCTTCATTAATTTTATTAAACTTATTAGATTCTACTTCTTCTCTACTAAAAATTTGGACAATATTCATTCCAGTAATATGTTCTTGAATAAAGGAGTTTAAAGAAGATATTTGTTTTCTAACATCTTGAAAAGAACTCTTTATAGCCTTTTTAAAAATATTCGTACTAATTAATAAAACTGGTATGGGTATTAACACTATTAGAGTCAATTTCCAATTAATGTAAAACATGAAAGTAAGTACTCCAGCTAATTTTAGTAAATCACCCAATATCACTAAAAGACCCTGAGAAAAAATATCTGCAATTGTTTCCATGTCGCTAACAGATCTTGTAACCAGCATTCCGATTGGGTTTTGGTCAAAGTATCTTAATTTCAATTTGGTGATGTGATGGAATAGTTGATCTCTTAAGTCTTTTACAACTCTTTGACCCAAATCACTAGAAATGTAAGAAACTGCTATTAACATTACTGATTCTATAACTAAAATTCCAATCACCAATAAAGAACCTAAGAGCAACGACCTTTCATCGGATAACCTAACATAATCTCCAACTAACTTACCTATTATGTAAGGTCGTAATGGAGATAAAAAAGCTAAAAAAACTGTTATTAAAACACCGTAAATTAATAATTTAATGTGTGGTTTTGAGATCTTTAAAATTCTTTTAAAAAGTTTAGAATCCCAATTTTTTACAGTGCTCTTATTCTTCATTTTTATAATCTACGTTAACTAAGAATAAGCCTTTTGCTTTTACTGAAGGCCCTGCTGAAGAACGGTCTTTGGTTTCAATAATCTTACAAAAATCTAAAATAGAAAGCTTTTTTTGACCAACTAAAAGCATCGTACCTACAACTGCTCTAACCATATTTCTTAAGAATCTATTAGCAGTTATTTTAAAAATAATTTGATGATTTTTCTGTATCCAAAAAGCTTTGGTGACATTACAATTAAAATTATTTACATCCGTATGCACTTTACTAAAAGAAGTGAAATCTTTATAGGACATTAGTTTTTCACAGCTTTTATTCATCAGTTCAATATCTAAATCATTTTTTACAAACGTGAAAAAGTCATTTTGAAAGGGTTCTTTTAGTTGGGTAATTTTATATTCATAAGTTCTACTAACAGCACTAAATCTAGCATGAAAATTATCAGAAGTATACTGAGAATTTATTATGAGAATATCGTTAGGTAAAATTTGATTTACTTTATAACTAAAACTATCCAGTTTAATCGTTTCAGGAAGGTCAACATGAAAAAAAAACTGACTAGCATGTACCCCTTTATCAGTTCTTCCACAGCCAACAATATTTATTTTTTCATTTAAATTTAATAATACGTTAAAGCTTTTTTCAATGGTGTCTTGAACGGTAACTGCATTGTTCTGAATTTGCCAGCCATGATAATTACTACCATTAAACGCTATTTGAAACAAAACCCTTTTCAAACTAATTTTCAAGATGTTTCTTAATTAAAATTAATGCGTTTTCAAGGGTTTCAGCTGCATTTAAACTAGTATTGTTAATTTCAATTGAGTTTAAGGGTCTTACTAACGGGCTTTCTGTTCTATTCTCATCATTTTTATCTCGAAAAGTTAAATTTTCAATTACTTTTTTCAATAAAATACTTTCTCCTTTATTTTGATATTCCAGCCATCTTCTATAAGCTCTTTTTTCTACTGAAGCTGTTACCCATAATTTTATAGTTGCATTGGGAAAAACTACAGAACCAATATCTCTACCATCCATTACAACATTTGATTTTAAACCGTAGGATTGCTGAATAGCTACCATCTTTTTGCGAACCAATGAATTTTTACTAACGTGACTAACTAAATTAGAAATCTCAATATTTCTAATTTCATCTTCAACAATTTCTTTATTTAAAGTCACAAAATTTTTGCCATCGATGTTTGCATCAGAAAAGTCTATAGATACATTATCTAAAGCTTTTTGAAATCCATTTTTAAGCTCGTAATTTCTGGAAATAAGGTCAGATCTTTTGAAGAATAAAGAAACTGCTCTATACATAGCACCTGAATCTATATATAAATAATTTAATTTGCTTGCTAAAGATTTTGCAAGTGTGCTTTTTCCACATGCAGAATGGCCATCAATTGTAATTATAATATTTTTCATTTTTCTCAAAAAAAAAGGCTGTCAATGACAGCCTCAGTTTTATTATCTATAAAGTAGGGCTATATTTCTTCGACTTCTATCATCTCAAAAGGAAGATCTATGATAGCTTCATAATCTTCACCAGCTTCTAGCATGTCTTCGTCATCTTCTTCGTAGTACCACTTAACTGACACTTCGCTACCTGAAACAGATTCTAACTTTTTAAAAACATCCAAAATACATTTTGAGGAACTTGTGTTAAAATACTCTAGTTGAACATTTAAGACTGTAGCACTATTAGGAGACTGCGAATACGACTCGATCCATTCGATAAGCGGTTTATAGAATTCAATAGAATTTTCTGGAATTGATCTTCCTTTAAGTAATAATTCTCCACTCGCACTAAATTCAACTACTGGTGTTTTTGCAGAACCTTCTTGTTTTAAATCTTCCATAATTTTTATTTTAATATTTTAACTGTTAATGTAAAGAAAGAATAGTCTTCATCAATTTCTCTGAAACTATACTGTAATTTGTTTCTTGATTTCTTTGCTATGTCAATTAGCCCTAAACCACCACCACCTTTTTCACTCAATTCACCATTATTCAAGACTTCTTTATAATATGCTTTTAATTCATCTCTATTTAGAGAATTAATATAATCAATTTTACTGGTTACATCTTCCACATTTTTAGGATAAATAAAATTACCCGTTACTATATTGTAATCGTCTTCATTTCTGATGATGCTAAATATAGCAGACTTTTTATCTCCAGCAGGATTTACGACAACATTTTCATTATCAAAGTCATCTATATGATGGTATAAGTTTTGAAGACACTCCACCAAAACATTAAAAACCTTTTTCTTAGTTGCTGGAGAATCATTCAAATCATCCATCTTGGATTCCATAATTTGAAAAACAGATTCTAATAATTCGGATGTTACCGTTCCTTTAAATGCTAAAAGAACATTGTTACGTTCCATTAAATTGTATAAATCAAATGTAGAAGTAGCCATATAACTGTAACAAATATAATAAATACTTCTCATTATAAACAAAAAAATAAAACCTTTCACAAATAAATTAAGTGTTAGATTTGTGAAATATTTTTTTATTGAATGAACAAGACAAATGAATGGTTTATAAATTGGTTTGATTCCAAATATTATCACATCCTGTACAAAGACAGAAGTCAAGCAGAGGCCAATAATTTTATAAAACAATTGGTAAATAACTTAATTTTAGATCCTGAAAAAAACGTATTAGATCTTGGCTGTGGTAAAGGAAGACATGCCAACACTTTAAGTAAGTTTTTCAAAACATTAGAAGGGATAGATATTTCTAAAGAAAGTATTGATTTTGCCAATAAAAATAAATCTTCAAATCAAAACTTTCACATTTCAGATATGCGTGATTTTGAAATGGGAAAATCCTATGGTTATATTTTTAACTTATTTACAAGTTTTGGATATTTTGAAAATTTATCCGATAATTTAAAAGTTCTAAATCAATGCAATAAGCACCTTCTAAAAGATGGTTTATTAATCATAGATTTTCTAAATGCTAAAAAAATCTTAAAATCAATAAATAATTCAAACGAAACCAAAACAATAGACAATGTTAATTTCGAATTAAATAAAAGTATAATTGATAATTACGTTGTAAAAAAAATAAAAATAACAGATGGGGAGAAGGCTTTTAATTACCAGGAAAAAGTACAATTATTTGACTTAAATAATTTTATTGAAATGTTTAAAAAAACTGGGTTTGAACTCATATCTTCGTTTGGTGATTATAACATGAACTCCTATAGTGAAGGCAGTAGCAGGTTAATTTTAGTTGCAAAAAAAACTAACACATGACAGCAGTTTTATTTTTCGGGGTATTATTTACTGGGTTATTAACAGAGCTGGTTTCTACAAAGTTAGAAAAGTACAAACAATCTATTATTTCTTTTAGTGTAGCAATCGTTTTAACACTGATTTGCAGCCATATATTACCCGAGATTTTTTCCATGCACAACCATCGTCTTGGATATTTTTTATTGATTGGATTTATTCTTCAAATACTTTTGGAGTTACTTTCAAAAGGAATAGAACATGGACATGTTCATATTCATGGTAAGATTTCTAGTAAAGAGCTTTTTGTAATATTCATTGGTCTATCCATACACTCATTTATCGAAGGAATACCTGTAAATACTCTCGAAGATTTAAATCATAGTCACGTAACAAGTTTTGATTCTTTTTCTTGGGTTTATCTAACAGCAATTTTGATACATAAATTGCCAATTGCTGCTGTACTTATCATTTTTTTAAACAGTATCAATTCTAGTTTTAAAAGAAAAATAATTTTTTTGCTATTATTCGCTATTTCTAGTCCTTCAGGAGCCTTTTTTGGAGAATACTTAGTTGAAAGTAGTTTTTTCAGCGAATGGTCCAATAATTTTTTGGCAATTTCAACAGGTATGTTATTACATATCACCACTTTATTAATATTTGAAGATCATCATGGTTCTTCTGGAAAATTTAAAAATTTATTAACCATTTTTGGAGGAATTATTACTGGTATTTTAATTTTTAGTTTTTAACATCAAACACCCGAAAAATACATATCATAATCTTATCTTTATTTCTTTTCTAATTTTAATTAGTTTAAAAATTACAGCTCAGAAAGATGAAAGCTATATACAATTTAGTGGAGTAATAGTATCTCAAGACAGCTTATTACCAGTCCCCTATTGCAGTGTTATAAATAAGGAATCAAATCGAGGGACTATTTCTGATTATTTTGGATATTTCTCTTTTGTAGCCGAAAAAGGAGATACAATCGTGTTTAGTAGTGTTGGATATAAAAAGTCCTATTTTACCATTCCAGATACACTTACAACAAATAAATACTCCTTAATTCAAATAATGTACGAAGATACTATTATGTTAAAAGCTGCCGTTATATATCCTTGGCCATCTAGGGAGCAGTTTGCAAAAGCATTTGTAGAAACACCAATTCCTAATGACGATTACAAAAGAGCTATGAATAATTTAGAAAGAGAAAAATTAAATGAAAGGATGCAATTTACCCCAATGGATGGTGCTCTGAACTTTAAATGGCAACAACAACAAATTCAAAGTAAATTGTATTATGCTGGACAATATGCACCAATTAGCTTGTTAAATCCAGTTGCTTGGTCCCAATTTATTAAAGCTTGGAAAAGAGGAGATTTCAAAAATAATAAATGATACCGTTTAAAAAATACCGTTTCCTTTTTTTATTTTTTTTGGTTTCCTTAACTTATCAAGGACAGGAAAGCACTAAAATTAGTGGTACAATAACTTCTTCTAACGGTTCAGCAATTGACAATGCCAACATAAGAATTCTGGGGAAATCAACTGGAACATCCTCCAATAAAAAAGGAGAGTTTCATTTAAATACTATTGAAAATGGTAGAATTAAAATTGTTATATCTCACGTAAACTTTAAAAAAATATCTAAAACAATAAATATTAATAAGGACACTCTCATTAATATTAAAATGCGAAATAAAGTATTAAAAACACTGGATGTTGAGTATGTAGATCCGGGGAGCTCCCCCACCGAAATACTACCAACTATAAATGCAGCAAATATTGCTTTACCAAGTGGTAACATAGAAGGTTTACTTTCATCTGTTGGATTTGGAGTACGTCAAAACAATGAATTATCAAGCGGATTTAGTGTTAGAGGAGGTAATTTTGATGAAAATTTAATTTATGTAAACGGCATCGAAGTTTACAGACCTTTTTTAGCCAGGTCTGGTCAACAAGAAGGACTCAGTTTTATTAACCCTGCCATGATTGATAATATTTTATTCTCTGCAGGCGGATTTGATGCTAAGTATGGAGATAAACTATCTAGTGTTTTAGACATTTCTTACAGAGAACCCGAAACTTTTGAAGCCCATATTTCTACCAGTCTTTTAGGTGCACAATTACAGTTTGGAGATAGACCAAGCTCATTATTTAATTACAATGTTGGATTTAGACATCGGACCAATGCTTACTTGCTTGGAGCCTTAGATACCAAAGGAGAGTACAAACCTAGTTTTACCGATATTCAAGGTATTATGAATTTCAATTTAACAGAAAAATTAAAATTTACTGTTTTTGGAACAGCAGCCAATAATTTATTTTCCGTTAAACCAGAAAATAGAGAAACAAATTTTGGAAGCATTAACGAAGCTTTAAGATTTACAGTTTACTACGAAGGTCAGGAAAATACACAATACAAAACTTACATGGGTGCATTGTCGCTTCAACACCAAACAACAGAAAAACTATCGTTAAATTATTTTATTTCAACTTTCAACACCAATGAAACTGAGTATTTTGATTTACTAGGAGAGTATAGATTGGACGAATTAGAACGCGATTTAAGTAGTAGCCAATACGGAGATGTTGCTTATAATAGAGGAGTTGGTGCATTTTTAAATCATGCAAGAAATGAATTGCGGGCAAATGTTATTAATCTTTATCATAAGGGGAGTTTTAATACTGGAAAAAATAAAACTAACTGGGGATTAAAATTACAATCTGAGAGTGTCAATAATACTATAAAAGAATGGAACTATTTAGATTCTGCAAGATTCAACACTCCGCGTGTTTTGGACAGCGTTGGATATCAAAATTCGAACAATATTCCGTATCAAGAATTGCATTTAAGTAAATTTATTAAAGCTAATAACAACATTAACTCTTCTCGTGTAACCGCCTTCATTCAACACAGATTCAAATTTAATAGTGAAAAAATTATACATCTAAAATTTACCATTGACAGTTTAACAACTTTTGACACAACATTTTCATCAATGAATTATTTCACTGCAACAATTGGTGTTAGATCTCATTATTGGACTTACAACAATCAAAACGTGCTTTCTCCAAGAATTAATCTAAAATGGAGGCCTGCATTCTATAAGTTAGAAAACAATCAATTAATAAGAAAAAACATTACTCTAAGACTCGCAAGTGGATATTATTATCAACCTCCTTTTTACCGTGCTGCAAGGTTTTTAAACGGAGAATTAAATCCAATGATTAGAGCACAAAAATCCATTCATATTGTAGCAGGTGGAGATTTTATTTTCAATATGTGGGATAGAAAATTTAAATTGGGAAGTGAGATTTATTATAAATTTTTAGAAGACATCATTCCATATGAGATTGAAAATGTAAGAGTTAATTACTATGGCGACAATTTAGCTTCTGGATTTGCAAGAGGAGTAGATTTAAAAATAAATGGTGAATTTGTTAAAGGGATACAATCTTACGCTTCATTGAGCTGGCTTCAAACAAAAGAAGATATTTCAAATGACTTTTACTACGAATATTTTAATCAAGGTGGTGAAAAAATTATACCTGGATTTACCATCGATCAGAACAGAAGCGATAGCATTCGTTACGAACCTGGATTTATACCAAGACCAACTGACCAAAGATTGTCTTTTTCTATGTTTTTTCAAGATCAAATGCCAGACGAATGGGATACTGAAAAAATAAAATGGAGCAATATGAAAGTTAATATTAACATACTAATTGGATCTAGACTTCCCTACGGCCCACCAGGAAATCAAAGATACTCTGATACTCTTAGATCTAATTTTTACAAAAGAGTGGATATTGGGTTTTCAAAAGATCTTATTAACAACGAAACCAATAAATCAGAATTTGACGAAAAATCTGTATTAAAGAAGATAAAATCCCTATGGATAGCTTTTGAAGTTTTTAATTTACTTGACATTTCTAATACAACCAATTACACCTGGATTAGAGACGTTAGTGGAAGACAATATTCCATACCAAGTTTTTTAACTACAAGAAGATTAAATCTTAAATTGGTAGCAAGATTTTAAGCAAAGCAGATGGAGAAATTAAGAACTACTATACTAAATAATGATGATGTTGAAAAGAAAATTGCAAGAATAGCTTTTCAAATTATTGAAGAATATTACGAGGATAAGGAATTATTAATTGTCGGTATTAGTAAAAATGGCTTTTTGTTAGCTGGGAAAATTGCAAAACTTGTGCAAAGAGATTTACCAAAATCTACTATCAATTTAATGGAACTTACAATAAATAAACGAAATCCCCTAAAAGAAAATGTTACCATATCACCAAATCTATCTTTTGGAAATAAGAAAGTGATTTTAGTGGATGACGTATTAAATTCTGGTAAAACATTAATGCACGCTGCATCTTATATAGTTTCTAAAGACATAAAAAAAATGAATACGGTCGTACTTGTCGATAGACGACACCGAAATTTCCCTATTAAAGCTGACTGGGTTGGATTAACTCTCTCAACAACTATTCAAGAACACATTAATGTAGAAATTTTAAAAAATGATATATCTATTTACCTCGAGTAGATATTAAAAGTCTACTTTCCCAGATCCTAAATTATAATATCCAGATTCTATTACCAACCCTGAATTATTTACAGCATTTTTTAAAATCTCACTATTTTCCACCATTGATTTTGCATTATTGGCAGCATTAATTTTAATGACATCACTCAATTCTTTTCCTTCACCCATTTTAACAGCAGCTGAAATATGACCGCACAAATGATTAAGGTTGGGGCCGTTGTCACCACCTTTAACAGCAGCTGTAACTGCTCCACAACTTTCATGACCTAAAACTAAAATCATTTTACAATTTAGGTGTGCAACTGCGTATTCAATACTTGCAATTGAACTACTGTTAGCAATATTACCTGCAACTCTAACAACAAATAATTCTCCGATATTACAGTCAAAAATCATTTCTGGAACTACTCTTGAATCTGCACAACTAAGTACAATGGCAAAAGGAGATTGACCACCAGTTAATTCATTTCTCAAACTAGCATTACTTGACAAATTTTCTTTATCTCCAATATAATTATTGTTTCCGCTAATTAATCTTTTTTTGATTTCTTGAACATTCATAATTTTTAATTTTTAATGATAAAATTAAGGGTATCTACACCATCTGCATAATCCCAAAGATTAGGATTTTGTGCGCTTCCAAAAGGTAATCCACCAACACCAATTCTACACTGTATATCTTCTGACAAGTTCTTTAATTTTTTATCTAAGCTCTCAATATCTGAATAAAATTCAAAATTTACAACGCTTACAGGTGAAAATAATTTATCATCCTCTTTTAGTATTAAGAATCCATTATCAAAAAAAATCTTTTGTTCCAATAAATATACAGATCTATTGTAATCATAGTTATTCATATATTTATTATGATTAACAAGATCTTTATAATTATAAAAGTTTTTATAAAGTCTGTCTAAATTGAAATTTTCTGGCAAATATAGCTTGGTAACAGATCTACAACCTAAGCCGTAATATTGCAATACATCGTGAGATAAATTTATCAAATCATTATCATCTATATCATCCTTTAAAACCGCAATTGATGTTCGATTTTTTCTAAAAATATGCGGTTTTTTTCCAAAATAATATTCAAAGTACCTGTTGCTATTATCACTTCCAGTTGCTATCACGTAGTCAAAGGCTAGTGGTTTATCTTTAATAATTTTTATTTTGTTCTTAAATTCTTCATTAAAAAAAGATAAAATGTGTACAATTGCTGGAATTAAAATATCATCATTTTTAGAAAGTTTAATCTGTACATCTAGTCCCAAAATTAAAGAGCATAAAATATCGTGAAAACCAACTAAAGGTAAATTTCCAGCGCATATAATAAACATATTTTTATTCGGCTTCTCAAGCAGATCATAATTAGATAACCATTTCTTTAAATTACTTTCTGAGAGATTAAATGACCAATTTTTAAGAGCTAAGTAAATCATTTCTTCTGTAAACCATTGATTCACTTGTGAAGCTTTTTTAATTACCGATTTGAATTCTAAATACTCATTTTCACTTACTCCACAATCAAAACCTGGCCAAGCACTAGCACTATCGACATATGATAAAAATTTTCCTAACTGTAATATTGCCTCTTTTCGATAAACGTTTGTTATTTTTTTCATTAACACTATTATATTTGTTCAAAATTAACAACCATATTTAAATGGCAATAAAAATAACAGACGAATGTATAAATTGTGGAGCTTGTGAACCCGAGTGTCCCAATACAGCAATTTACGAAGGTGGTGCAGAATGGAAATTTTCTCAAGGAACTTCTTTAAAAGGTTCTTACACTGGAATAAATTCTGGACTACAAGTAGATGCTAATACTAATAACGAGCCTGTTGATATGGATGTTTATTTTATTGTAACTGATAAATGTACCGAATGTAAAGGGTTCCATGATGAACCTCAGTGCGCTGCAGTTTGTCCTGTTGACTGTTGTGTCCCTGATGAAGAGTGGGAAGAAGAAGAAAGTTCTTTATTAGAAAAAAAAGACAGTCTACACAATTCCTAAGATTCATTTTTACTAGATTTATAGTAAATGAAAATTACAACAGCTTTATTTTTAATTTTCTCTTTTTTCATCTGCTTCTCTCAATCTATTGAAGAGCTTGAACTTGTTCTTATAGAAAAATTAGAAAAAGTTCATTTTGAAAAAAAAATGTCCAAAAGTCTGGATCTAAACGAAGATTTTAAAATAATCTTAGAAAAAGCACTTCAAAACAAAGATGCCTTTACCTTTCCTTTTGACAGTCTGTCAAATTTTATGAGCACCAAAAAATCCCCAGACGATGCATTTAGAATTTTTAATTGGAATATTCAATTTGCAGACCAACAACAACATTATGAATGTTGGATTCTTCTAAAGAATCTTCAAATAATAAAACTTAACGATTACAAGAGCCAGATACCAGAAATCGAATACGCTTCTTTAGATGCTAAAACTTGGTTTGGTGCACTCTATTATCAAATTATTCCAAATCAAAGAAAAAATAAAATTATTTACACCTTATTAGGATGGGATGGAAATGATATGTTCTCCAATAAAAAAATTATAGAATCTATGTACATTAATAAAAAAAATAACGTAGAATTTGGATTCCCAATATTCAGTTTTCCAGATGGAAAAACTAAAAAAAGAGTTATTTTTCAGTATAACAAAAAGTCCTACATGTCTTTGAAACATAATCAAATAAGAAAGAGTGATTACATTGTATTTGATCATTTGATTCCCTCATCTCCTCACTTGAAAGACTTTCCAGACTGGTACGTGACTGATCTTAGTTTTGACGCCTTTAAATGGGAAGAAACTAAATGGAATTATAAGAGAGATTTTGATGCTAAATCGTTAAAAGTTTTGAGAAGACCATTTAACGATCCTAATAAATAAATTTCATTGTTAATAAGAGATTTTAAAAGTTGATAAATTAAAACCTCAACATTGTAAAACAGTCAAATTTATTTCACATTTTTACCCAAAAATTTATAAAATGAAAAAAATTCATAATTTCAGTGCTGGTCCCTGTATCTTACCTCAAGAAGTTTTTCAAAAATCCTCTGAAAGCATTATAGATTTTAAAAATTCTGGTCTTTCACTAATAGAAATTTCACATCGAAGTAAAGATTTTGTTGATGTAATGGAAAAAGCTAGGAGTTTGGTTAAAGATATTTTAAATATTCCTAGTACGCATGATGTTCTTTTTCTACAAGGTGGAGCCAGTTTAGGTTTTCTAATGGCTGCATATAATTTAATGGCTGAAAATAAAACAGGTGGTTACTTAGTTACTGGAGCATGGGCAAAAAAAGCTGCCAAAGAAGCTTCTTTCATGGGTAATTCAGTAATTGTTGGTTCTTCAGAAGATAAAAACTTTAATTACATCCCGAAAAATTTAAATATAGAAAACAACTTAGACTACCTACATGTTACTTCAAACAATACTATTTTCGGTACACAAATAAAGGAGTTTTATAATGGAAATATTCCTTTGGCTTGCGACATGTCATCAGATATTTTTTCCAGAAAAATTGATGTAAGTAATTTTGACCTTATTTATGCTGGTGCACAAAAAAATATGGGACCTGCGGGAACGACTTTGTACATATTCAATAAAAAAATCTTGGGAAATAGTTCTGTGCCTATTCCAACCATGCTTGATCTAAAAACACATTTTGATAAAGACTCCATGTTTAATACACCTCCAGTATTTGCAGTATATGCTTCAATGCTAACTCTCGAATGGCTTAAAAATAATGGTGGTTTAAATGTAATAGAAAAACAAAATTCAAAAAAAGCAAATTTACTTTACAATGAAATTGATAGAAGTTCACTTTTTAAAGGAACCGCCAATTTAGAAGATAGAAGTACGATGAATGTAACGTTTACTCTTGAAAATAAAGATTTGAATGAGCACTTTAACAACATGTTAGCAAATGCCAATATCAATGGCTTAAAAGGGCACCGTTCGGTCGGTGGATTTAGAGCTTCTATGTACAATGCACTACCGTTAGAAAGCGTTGAAGTCCTTGTTGATGTAATGAAAAATTTAGAAACAAAAAAAGGTTAATAATGAAAGTTTTAGCAAATGACGGAATTTCAAAGTCTGGAATTACCCAATTAGAAAAGTCTGGTTTTAAAGTTATAACAGATAAAGTAAATCAAGAAGATTTAATCACCTACATTAATGATAATTTAATTGAAGTTATTCTGGTAAGAAGTGCAACTCAGGTGAGAAAAGATATCATAGATAATTGTCCCTCCATTAAAATTATTGGAAGAGGTGGTGTTGGAATGGATAATATAGATGTTGAATACGCTAAGGAAAAAGGTTTACTGGTAATTAATACACCTGCAGCTTCTTCCCAATCTGTTGCTGAACTGGTAATGGCCCACCTTTTTAGTATTTCAAGAAATGTTTTTGATTCCAATAGAAATATGCCAAATTCGGGAGCAACGAATTTTAAAGTTTTAAAAAAGAAATATGCTAAAGGTGTGGAACTTAGAGGAAAGACTTTAGGCATAATAGGTTTTGGAAGAATTGGCCAATTTACTGCAAAATACGCCTTGGGATCTGGGATGAAAATATTAGCATACGATCCATTTATAGATAATGCAACAATTAACCTAGAAATAGCAAATCAAAAACTTAAAGTTTCAATCTCAACAGGAAAATTAGAGGATTTATTAGAAAATTCTGATTTTATTTCTTTACATGTTCCAATGCCAAAAGATGGAAAAGCAGTAATTGGATCTGATGAATTCAAATCAATGAAAGAAGATGTTAGAATTGTAAATGCCTCAAGAGGAGGTGTTATTGATGAGTCTGCTTTAATTGAAGCACTTGAAGGCGGAAAAGTAAGCTTTGCAGCGCTTGATGTTTTTGTAGGTGAGCCGAGCCCGTCCATTGAAATACTAAATAATGATAAAATATCTTTAACTCCTCATATTGGTGCAGCAACAACTGAAGCCCAAGATAGAATTGGAACTGAACTGGCAGAAAAAATTATAAATTTTTACAACCAATAATTTTTGGTAAATTGCCAAAATGGCAAAAGTTATTCCGTTTAAAGCAGTAAGACCTTCGAGGAACAAAGTTCATCTAATATGCTCTCGTCCTTTTTACACTTATAAAAAAAGTCATTTAAAAGCAAAATTAGAGAGCAACCCCTATTCTTTCTTACATGTAATTAACCCAGAATTTAATCAACCTCACCAAACACAACCTAATAGTCCTGGAAGGTTTAAAAAAGTCAAAAATAAGTATGAGGAATTTAAAAAAAATAATTACCTCTTTAAAGACGATAACGTCCACTTTTATATATACAGACAAACCACTGAATACGGAGTTTTTAAAGGCATTATTGCAGGAGGAAGTATCGACGATTACCAAAGTAATATCATTAAAAAACATGAAAATACAATTACCCAAAGAGAAATTGTTTTTAAAGACTATTTAGAGATAACTAATTTTCATGCCGAACCAGTTTTACTTACTTATAAGCCCAACCAAAAGATAAAAGATATTATTAATCAAAATATATCCAAAAGACCTGAATATGAATTTACAACTACCGATAAAAAAGTTCATGAATTGTGGATAGTTGATCAAGCTTTAGATATCACTGGTATTATAGATGAAATGGAAGCTATAAATAAAGTTTATATTGCTGATGGTCACCATAGAATAGCCTCGTCCCAACTTTACAATCAAAACAAGAAAGATAATTTTCTTTCTAATTATTTTCTTTCATTTTTCATCGATCAGCAAGAATTGAAAATATTTGAGTACAACAGAGTTGTAAAAGATATTTCACCACTAGGAGAAGAAGAGTTTCTTAATAAGCTTGGACTAAATTTTAAAATTACTCCTCTAAAAGTTCATCAAGCTCCGTCCTCTAAATTGGAATTAAGTATTTATTTAAATAATAGCTGGTACTTAATTAAAGTAAAATCAGAAAAAATTAAGAATGACTTTAAAAGCCAATTAAATAGTCAAATGGTCTCTGATTTAATTTTCAATGAAATTTTCAATATCAAAAATATAAGTAACAACAATAATATTGAATATATAAAAGGGAATCAGCCAATTGATTTACTTATTCGAAAAGTGAATAATTATAAAAACAGTTTAGGAATAGAACTTTTTCCACATGAAATAGGTGAAATAACATCGATAGCAGATATGGGTGAGACAATGCCACCAAAAAGTACTTGGATTGAACCTAAACTAAGAAGTGGACTTACTATATATGAATATTAATTCACTAACTCTTTAACTTTATCAGCTGCATCTTTTAGAGTTACTGCCGAATGGACATTTAATCCTGAATTATCAATAATACTTTTAGCTTCTTCAGCATTAGTTCCTTGTAGTCTTACAATGATTGGTACAGGAATATTTCCTATGCTTTTGTAAGCTTGAACAATTCCTTTAGCAACTCTATCACATCTGACAATTCCACCAAATATATTAACTAGAATCCCTTTAACGTTAGAGTCCTTTAGAATGATGTTGAAAGCTTTTTCTACTCGGTCAGCATCGGCTGTTCCACCAACATCAAGGAAATTGGCTGGGTCTCCTCCACTCTGTTTGATGATATCCATAGTAGCCATTGCTAATCCAGCTCCGTTTACCATACATCCAATATTTCCGTCAAGATTTACAAAATTCAAACCAGCCTGATCCGCTTCAACATCCATAGGATCTTCTTCAGAAAAGTCTCTTAAATCTGCATAATCTTTATGTCTAAATAGAGCATTAGCATCAAGACTTACCTTAGAATCTACTGCTAATATCCTGTCGTCACATGTTCTTAACACAGGATTAATTTCAAACAAAGAAGCATCACAACCAACATAAGCAGCATACAGTGAATGAACGAATTTTGTCATTTCTTTAAAAGATTTGCCACTTAGTCCTAAATTAAAAGCTATTTTCCTACACTGAAAACCTGTGATTCCTACTTTTGGGTCAATTTCTTCCTTAAAAATTAAGTGAGGAGTTTTTTCTGCTACTTCTTCAATGTTCATTCCACCCTCGGTAGAATACATAATAATGTTTCTTCCTGTTTCCCTATTTAGTAATACAGACATATAAAACTCTGATGTTTTATCAAAATCTGGAGCATAAGCATCCTCAGCAATCAGAACTTTATTCACTTTTTTACCAGAAGATGATGTCTGAGCTGTAACTAGATGTCCACCAAGAATACCGTTAACTTTTTCTTCAAGCTCTCCCACTCCTTTAGCAATTAAAACTCCGTGAGAGCCAGTCTCAATTACTGTACCTTTACCTCTTCCTCCAGCATGTATTTGTGCTTTTATAACAAACCATTCAGTACCTGTTTCCGCATTTAACTCTTTAGCTGCTGCTAAAGCTTCAGATGCCGAATGCACAACTTTGCCCTCCTGTATCGCTACACCGTAACTTTTTAAAATTTCTTTTCCCTGGTATTCGTGTAAGTTCATATGATCAATTATATTTTAAGTAAATGTAAAAATTTGTTGGAATGAATAGTTTACATTATTAAAATATTTACATAAGCTTAGTGTTTTTATTTAAAAATAGATTTAATCTAATTACATTTATAAGATGATTCAAGGGGTTCAAATACATAAAAAATTCAATTCTCTAAATGTTTTAAACGGAATTAATATTTCAATAAACCAAAAAGAAATCGTTTCTATAGTAGGCAAAAGTGGGGCAGGGAAAACTACGCTACTTCAAATACTGGGAACTTTAGAAAAACCTAGTAGTGGAGAAGTACTAATCAATGGTCAAAATATTTCAAAACTTAATGAAAATGAGCTCGCCAGTTTTAGAAATAAAAATATTGGTTTTATATTTCAATTTCATCATCTTTTACCTGAATTTACTGCTTTAGAGAATGTTTGCATACCTGCTTATATTTCTAAAATATCTAAAAAAAATGCCACTGAAAGAGCAAAATACTTACTCAACCTCATGGGAGTTGGCGAAAGAGTAAATCATAAACCCAATGAATTATCTGGAGGTGAACAACAAAGAGTTAGTGTTGCAAGAGCACTTATGAACGAACCAAGTGTAATTTTAGCCGATGAACCAAGTGGTAATTTAGACTCTAAATCTGCTGATCAACTGCATGAACTATTTTTCAAATTAAGAGATCTAAATAACCAAACATTTATTATTGTTACACACAATAACAAACTTGCAGATTTAGCAGACAAAAAAATAACATTAAGTGACGGATTAGTACTAAAATGAAGGGCAAGACATGGTTCTAAAGGTCTTCTTCTTTGGAGCACAATATATTTTTAAAGCAACTGATATTTCATGAGACCCTCCAGAATAAGTTCCTAATTGTGAAGATGTTAAATCGTAGCTGTAACCTATTCTAAGTAATTGTGTTTCCATTCCCAGAGTTACTATAAAAGAATCACCTTCCCTATACCAAGCACCTACAACATAATTACCTTTAGAATAATATAATCCTACATTTAATTGCTGGAAATCACCTTGCTTTACAAATAGAATACTTGGAGAAATAGATTCATTCTCTTCACTGAAAATTGATTTTGAACCAAGTGTAATTTCAGTACCCATATGTGCGGTATATCGAGTATCTAAAACAGAGCTGTTGTTGCTCCCTGAAAGTAAAGAAATTTCAGGTTCAGTTAAATGGTGAGCTGCGATACCAATGTAAAATTTATCAGTATAACCCAAAAGACCTGTTGAAAAATCAAATAGGTTTACAGGAGCTGCAGTAATAACATCATTAGTAGAAAAGACAAAACCTCTTCTTGGATGTATCATGTCACCAAAAGTTAGGTTAGATCTATTTACAGACTTTTGAATGTAAGTTCCTTGCAAACCAAAGTTCAGCGTGAATTTTCTTGATAAATGTTGATGGTAAGAATAAACTAGACTAGCCTCGTTAGACTGTAACGTTTTAGCTATTTGATCGCTCAACAACATAACTCCCAATCCTCCTTTAATTGCGTCAATATACTGGTCATAGGAAACAGAAGTGGTGATAAAATCTCCTGAAAATCCAGGCCATTGATTTCTATAATTTGAAACAATCCTTGGACATTTGTTACTACCTGAAAAAGCAGGGTTTAAATAAATAGGATTGGAATAAAATTGGGTAAACATAGGATCTTGAGCAAAACATTTACCTAAAAATAATAAGCAAATACCCACAAGAAGTGGTACAACTTTTAAAAACTTATTTGAAAATACTTGGCTTATCATTATGTTATTTATACTCCAAATAGAGAATTTAGTTCTGAAAAACCCACTAAAATAACAACATTATCAAAATACGATACTAAAATTTATTCTTTTTTAGAAAAATTTGAAATTTAAGAGATAACTCCTATATTTATTTAAATGATAATTTATTTAAAATAATCTCTTAACTTATTAAAATAACATAACCTTAACAGAATGAAAAATTTCCCTTGGCTTAAAAGCTATCCAGACTTTGTTGGACACTCAACTGAAATAAATTATCAAAATATTGTTGAAATATATGATCAATCTATAAGAAACTTTGGTAGTAAAGTTGCATACAAGAATATGGATGTAGAACTAACTTATAAAGAGATAGACGACCACGTGAATTCTTTAATATGGTACCTGCAAAATAAAACGAATTTAAAAAAAGGTGATAAAGTGGCGCTCCAAATGCCGAATCTTTTACAATACCCAATAGCTATTTTTGCGTGTCTTAAAGCTGGATTTGTAATTGTAAACACCAACCCTCTTTATACAGCCGATGAGATGTTACATCAATATAACGACTCTGGAGCTAAAGCAGTTATAATAGTTGAAAATTTCGCATTTAACTTAGAAAAAATTATTTCAAAGACTAAAATTGAAACCGTGATAACTACGACTATTGGTGATCTTTTAGGTGGGATTAAAGGTAGTATTGTCAATTTTGTGATAAGAAAAGTAAAAAAAATGGTTCCTGATTTTTCTTTAGCTGAAAGTGTTTCTCTAAAAAAAATATTAAAAGATAACCGTGGTAAGAAAGGAAGCCCAGTGGAAATTAAAGCAATCGACTCTGCATTTTTACAATATACTGGTGGAACAACTGGCGTTTCAAAGGGTGCAGAATTAACACATGGTAATATATGTGCCAATGTTTCTCAAGTCGAAGAATGGATTGGTAAAAATATTGATCACGGTGAAGAAGTGGTTATTACTGCCCTTCCGCTCTATCATATATTTGCCCTAACTGCAAACTGTCTTACTTTCTTTCGATATGGATCTAAAAATATTTTAATTACGAACCCAAGAGACATGCCTAAATTCTGTGCAGACCTTAAGAAAAATCCATTTTCAGTTATTACTGGAGTTAATACGCTTTTTATTGGGTTAATGAATCAAGAGGTTTTTAAAAATTTAGACTTTTCAAAAATGAAACTTGCTTTAGGTGGAGGAATGGCTGTTCAAGACGTTGTTGCTGAACAATGGGAAAAATTAACTGGGAGCGCACTTCTTGAAGCCTATGGTCTTTCGGAGACCAGCCCTGCTGCCACCATTAATCCCTGGAACGGTAAACATAAAATTGGATCTATTGGACTTCCACTTCCAAACACGGATATTAAAATCTTCGATGATAACTTAAAAGAAGTAGAAGTTGGTAAACCTGGAGAAATAGGAATAAAAGGTCCACAAGTTATGAAGGGTTATTGGAATAGGACTGATGAAACTAAAAAATGTATGCATAAAGACTATTTTTTGACAGGTGATATTGGAACCATGGATCAGGATGGATACTTTAAAATTGTAGACAGAAAAAAAGAAATGATTTTAATTTCAGGATTCAATGTATACCCTAATGATGTTGAAAAAGCTATTTCTGAAAATCCTAAAGTATTAGAAGTTGGTGTAAGAGGTGAGAAAAAAGAAGATGGAACTGAATTTGTAAGAGCCTTCATAGTTAAAAAAGATACTTCATTAACTGAACAAGAAGTAATAGAATTTTGTAGAGAAAAATTAACTAATTATAAAGTTCCTAAAAGCATTAGCTTTAGAGATGAATTACCTAAATCTAACGTTGGTAAGATTTTAAGAAGATTATTGGAATAATTAGAAAACATTCTAGTTATTCAAGTTTGAATGACTCCAGTTTTGTATTCTTTTTTCTCTGGGTTGTTGTCAGCAGCTTCTATTCCCATTGAAATCCAGTTTCTTGTTTCTGCAGGATCTATAATAGCATCTAACCACAACCTTGAAGCGGCATAATATGGTTTTGTCTGTGCTTCATATTTCTTATGTATTTCACTGTAAATCTCTTGTTCTTTTGCTTTAGAAATCTTTTCTCCTTTTGCCTTTAAAGACGCTAATTCAATCTGTAATAATACTTTTGCAGCTTGTTGACCACCCATAACTGCTACTTCAGCTGTAGGCCAGCCAACAATTAACCTAGGGTCGTATGCCTTCCCACACATGGCATAATTTCCAGCTCCATACGAATTTCCCATGATTATGGTAAACTTTGGAACTATAGAATTTGCCATTGCGTTGACCATTTTAGCACCATCTTTAATAATTCCTCCGTGTTCTGATCTACTTCCTACCATAAAACCACTTACATCTTGAAAAAACACAAGTGGGATTCGTTTTTGATTACAATTCATAATAAATCGTGAAGCCTTTGAAGCACTATCGCTATAAATTACTCCACCAAATTGCATTTCAGAATCATTTGTTTTAACAACTTTTCTTTGGTTAGCAACTATTCCGACAGACCATCCGTTAATTCTTGCATAACCGCAGACAATGGTTTTACCATAGGTTTTTTTATACTCTGTGAATTCACCATTATCAATAAAAAAATTTAATATTTCTTTGACGTCGTAATTTGTAGACCTTAAAGCAGGGAAAACACCGTAAAAATCTTCCATATTAAAAATAGGTTCTTTACTTTCAATTTTGTTAAAATTTTGCTTCTCGTTAGCTGCTATTTTATCGACAATGTCTCTTATAGTTTTTAGACAGGTCTTTTCGTCTGGAGAATGATAGTCAGTTACTCCACTTATTTCACAATGGGTAGTTGCACCTCCAAGTGTTTCATTATCGATAATTTCCCCAACGGCAGCCTTAACTAAGTAAGAGCCTGCTAAAAATATAGTGCCGGTCTTATCAACAATTAAAGACTCGTCGCTCATTATTGGTAAATAGGCTCCACCTGCAACACAACTTCCCATAACAGCAGCAATTTGAGTAATACCCATGGCACTCATTTTTGCATTGTTTCTAAAAATCCTACCAAAGTGTTCTTTATCCGGAAAAATTTCGTCTTGTAGTGGTAGAAAAACACCTGCACTATCAACCAAATAGATAATAGGTAATTTATTCTCCATTGCTATTTCTTGAGCTCTTAAATTTTTCTTGCCTGTAATAGGAAACCAAGCACCAGCCTTAACCGTTGGATCATTGGCAACTACAATACACATTTTGTTATTTACATAACCAATTACCACCACTACTCCCCCAGCTGGACATCCTCCATATTCTGAATACATATCATATCCAGCAAAGGCACCAATTTCTATTGAAGAACTGTTTTTATCCAATAACAAATGGACTCTCTCCCTAGCTGAAAATTTACCTTTTTCTTGTTGTTTCTTAATTTTGGATTTACCACCTCCTTGATAAATTACATTTAATTCTTGTTTCAATTTAGAAATCATCAATTTTAATTGATCCTCGTTTTTATTAAATGTTACATCTTTTTTAAAACTATTCATGTAGTGGAAGATTTATGTCAACTAATAGCTAATATAACTAATTCAAAATTTCCTAATAGAGCAATTAAACTATATTTGAAATAAAAACATTTAATGAAAATAGGAATTGTATTGTATCCAACTTTTGGCGGTAGTGGAATTGTGGCAACAGAGTTAGGTAAAGAATTAGCTAAAAAGAATCATGAAATACATTTTATAACCTATACAGAACCTGTAAGACTTGGAGAATTAAGAAAAAATATATTTTATCACGAAGTAACTACTTCAGACTATCCTCTTTTTAAATACACTCCCTACGAACAAGTTCTCACTAGTAAACTTGTGGACGTTGTCAAATTTGAAAAATTAGATTTGCTTCACGTTCATTATGCGATTCCACACGCCTCAGCGGCGTATATGGCTCAACAAATTTTACTAGATCAAAACATAAAGATTCCATTTATAACAACTCTACACGGAACTGACATTACACTCGTAGGAAAAGACCCTTCTTTTGAACCAGTTATAAATTTTTCAATCAATCAATCCAATTCTGTGACAGCTGTTTCTAACAATCTAAAAATGGAAACAAATAAACTATTTCACATAAAAAATGAAATTAAAGTTATACCAAATTTTATTTGTATCAAGGATTATGAACTTACCAATAACAATTTTTATAAAAAAAGATTTGCTCCAAATGGTGAAAAAATAATTTGCCATATTTCAAATTTTAGAAAAGTTAAAAGAATAGAAGATGTATTAAAGGCATTTGAAATAATTTCAAATGATATAAAAGTTAAATTACTTTTAGTTGGAGATGGTCCCGAAAGGTCTTGCCTAGAAAAAATTTCTAGAGAATCTAATTTTAAAAATAACATTCACTTTTTGGGAAGTCTAAAGTCTACAAAAGAAGTGCTAAATATATCTGATTTATTTTTCTTACCATCTTCAACAGAAAGTTTTGGTCTTTCCGCTTTAGAAGCTATGGCTTGTAATGTACCTGTTATTGCTACAAATACAGGTGGTATTCCAGAAGTAGTAATTCATGGAAAAAGCGGGATGCTCAGTAACGTTGGAGATTTTAAAAATATGGCAGAAAATGCTGTTGAAATTTTATCTGATGAAAAAAAACTTATAAGGTTTAAAGAAGGAGCATTTAACCAAGCCTTAAAGTTTGATGTTAAAAATATACTGCCTAAGTATGAGAAATTATACGAAAATTGTTTAAAAAATCATTTTAATAAATGAACCCAAAATTCGTCTCTAACTAAATTTGAGCTTCTGTTTCCGTCAGCATCGTAAGTACTTCCAAATGTACCATCCATGATTATCAAATAAGCCCCTTCACCGCATTCTTTTCCACTTTCAGTTGTTCCATCCCATTCAAAATTTGGATCATCTGAAGTGTAAATTAATTGTCCCCATCTATTGTAAATTTTAATTTCCATGACATCATAACAAGGATCATCTTGACCAGCAAGGGTGTAAACATCATTTTCTCCGTCACCGTTTGGAGTGAAAATATTAGGTATTTCTTTAACATCACCTGTAGGAGGTTCTACTGTAACATGTGACGAGGCCAAAATTGTATCGGAGCCGCAGACAGTTGAAAAGGCTTTATAATTTAAATCAAACTCTTTTTGAAAAACATAATCACAGTCAGTTACCCAACAAAATCTTAAGGCTACTCTTTGTATCGCCGAAGAAATATCGCCAGTATGTGAATACCCAAACATGGTAACAGTATTACCAATACTATCATTAAAGTCTTCATAATAATACTCACCTGTGATATTATTGAGAGTTGGCGGAACAAAGCTAGATCCAAAATCAAAATTACCAGAATAGGGTTCAATAGCCAATGTATCGTCTAAATTAAAAGTGTCCTCTGCAAATAGATCAATGCACATAGTATCATCTAATGTCACACTAATGTTCGATGGTATATCAAGAAAAGTTGGAGCGGGTTTTTTATTGACATGCACACTCAATTCTTTTATAACCGGATTAAAACCACTGCAATCAACCGAATAAGAATCCATATTAATAAAGAACGTGGAATCAATTCCTTCACACGGAGCTTCCCAACAATATCGCATGTACAAATCTCCAGTTGTACCTAAATAGCCATTACCATTTAAATTAAATGGATTAAAAAATACAGTATCTCCTATGACATTATTCCAATCAAAATAAGCAAGAGTAGTGTTACCAGAAGGGTAAGGAGATGGTTGCATATAAGTTCCTAAAAGATTGAAGTTGTTAGAAGTTAATTTAAGATATAAAGAATCAAGTGGGTCGTTCGTCCCTACGTCAATATCGAAACAAATACTATCGCTAACATAGACTTCTATTGAAAATGTATCTAATGTAGTGCTTGTAGGATCATTTACTGAAATTAAAGGAGGATTTGCCAATACACAAGCTTCAGACTTGTATTGAGCATCTCTTCTTACTTCCCCTATTTTAACACCATTTCTAAATTCCTCAACTCGAACTGCATAAGCAAAATATCCAAATATTGCTGGACAGGCTGTGATCTCTCCAGTAACAGGATTTATAGACATTTGTGGAGTTCCTCCAATAGCGTTGAATTGATTGTAACCCGCTGCATAGGCACAAGTAGGATAAAATGGATAAGCTCCACCACCTGGTGCTGAATTCCCATTATTTGGATTAGTTCCATCATTTAAAGGAGGAACTAAAGAAAAAACAAGAGAATCGCCATCGGGATCAGTGACTGGCCAAGTAAAAAATTTAGTGTTATTTACACAGAAATAGGCATCATTTGGATAATTACCAAAATCAGGGGTAGAATTTTGGCCAATTCCTGGATCAGGAATTATTGCAAAAATAGAAATTCCATCAGCTGTTGGTGTAAGTAAATTATCAACCAAGCCATTTCTACAGCAAGTTTCGTAATGTAAATAATAACCCATAGAAAAATTAGGTAGCGTAACAGGTGTTAAGGAATTATAAACACCTTCTTCAATTCTGAAAATAGCAGGATTTGGGGTAAAACAAGGATCGCCTAGAGGAACAATAGAACCATTACCATTATTTAAGTATAATGTTTTTACAGTTTGTAAATTATTAGTTCCAATTTGATAAATTCCTATAGTAACAGATGCCGGCATATTTACTGCCCCATTTACATCGTCTCTGTAAAGCCTAAGTTGAACATCGTAAATACTAGAGTTAGTACCATTATTAGTCATGGTTACTTTAAAATCACCTCCAATAATATGAGTTGCATGAACTGGCAAATGAAATAGAAAAAATAATACTATTAAAAAGTTAAATTTTTTAATTAAAAAGTTTATCATTTTGATGTAAATAAGAGTGTAAAACTAAATTATTTAATTAAATAATCAAATTAAGATTTATTAGTATTACTTATTAACGAAGAGCCATTGATTTAAGTTGGGTATTTGTCCATAAAAAATTAAAATTACTTCAACTATTTATTATTAGAATTTTAAATTACTTTTATTCCTGATGAAAAAAGAATTAATTTCTCAAATGCTCCAAGCGCTTTGGTTGCCAAGACTGATAGAAGAAAAAATGCTAATTCTTCTCAGGCAAGGGAAAATTTCCAAATGGTTTTCTGGAATTGGTCAAGAAGCAATTTCTGTCGGGGCTACTTTAGCAATGGAAAAAGACGAATTTATCCTACCCATGCACAGGAATTTAGGAGTTTTTACAACAAGAAATATTGATTTATTTCAATTATTTTGTCAATTTCAAGGTAAAAAAGAAGGTTTTACAAAAGGACGAGATCGATCTTTTCATTTCGGAACTATGAAACATCATATTGTTGGAATGATTTCTCATTTAGGACCTCAACTAGGAATTGCATGTGGAATTGCATTAGCTGAAAAAATTGAAAAATCTCAAAAATCTGTCTTAGTTTTTAGTGGAGATGGGGGAGCAAGCGAAGGCGATTTTCATGAAGCCTTAAACGTTGCTTCTGTATGGAAACTTCCTGTGATTTTTGTCATTGAAAACAATCAATGGGGACTGTCTACTCCTTCAAAAGAACAATTTAATTGCAAGCAATTTATTGATAAAGGTATAGGTTATGGAATGAAAACCGCTCAAGTCGATGGAAATGACATCTTAAAGGTTTACGAATGTATAGAATCAGTAAAATTGGAACAAAAGAAAAATCCAGAACCTTTTTTAGTTGAAGCATTAACATTTAGAATGAGAGGTCATGAGGAGGCGTCTGGAACAAAATATTATCCTAAAGGATTGCAAGAAAAATGGGGAATTAAAGATCCTATTTTAAAACTCGAAAAATTGGCTTTAGAAAAAAATATTATTTCTAAAAGTAACATGGAAAAACAAAAAGAAGAGATCAAAAACAATATTAACAATGCTTGGAAAAAAGCTTTCTCAACTCCAAAGTTAGTTGCAAATTTAGAAACTGAATTAACAGACGTTTACAAAGAATTCCTTCCAGAAGAAAATTCTATTACTGAAAATAAAAAAGAATTAAGATTTATAGATGCCATTTCCCAAGGTTTGTACCAAGCTATGGAAAAGTATAGCGATTCTATTATTATGGGACAAGATATTGCTGAATATGGTGGAGTATTCAAAGTAACAGATGGTTTTCTTGAGAAATTTGGAAAAGATCGTGTAAGGAATACACCGCTTTGTGAATCGGCTATTGTTGGTGCCGCTTTAGGCCTTTCTCTTAAAAATAGAAAAGCCATTATGGAAATGCAGTTTGCGGACTTTGCAACCGTTGGTTTTAATCAAATCGTAAATAACCTAGCAAAATTACATTATAGATGGGGACAAAATGCCGACGTAGTTATTAGAATGCCAACTGGAGCTGGAGTTGGGGCTGGCCCTTTTCATTCTCAAAGTAATGAAGCATGGTTTTTCCACACCCCAGGACTAAAAATTGTATATCCATCTAATCCTGAAGATGCAAAAGGGCTAATGACTGCTGCTATTGAAGACCCAAATCCAGTGATGATTTTTGAACATAAAGCTTTATACAGAAGCTTAACTGCAGATGTTGCAGAAGATTACTTCACGACACCTATTGGCAAAGCAAAGCTGATTCAAGAAGGGAAAGAGCTCAGTATTATAACCTACGGAATGGGTGTTCATTGGTCAAAAAAAATAGTTGAAGAAATGAATATCTCAGTTGATATTTTAGATCTTAGAACCCTACTCCCATTAGACGAAAAAGCTATTTTTAAAAGTGTAGTAAAAACTAATAAAGTTTTAATAGTTCACGAAGATTCTATGACTGGAGGAATTGGTGGAGAACTATCTTCGTTAATTAACGAAAATTGTTTTGAAAATTTAGATGCTCCAATAACAAGATGTGCGAGCTTAGATACTCCTGTACCCTTTGCTGATGAATTAGAAAAACAATTTTTAGCTAATAATACCATCAAAGAAAAAATTGAATTTTTGATCAACTATTAAAAATGCGTTCTTTAGTAGCTATATTATTTTTTCCACTTATAATTAATGGTCAATTTTTCAATAAAGAATCTAATTTTGTTTATGGAATAAATTTCGGAACCCATTTAGCTGATGATAGTGCTTCATCCTTCTACAATGGTTATTACAACTCTTCTTTCAATATTAACACCATATTATTTCCTACAATACCAAATGCACTTTCAAACTATCTTGACGAAAAACTAGGATTCAGTAACTGGGGTCCTGAAAATGTACCTCCTAATATGATATACAGACCAGGTTTAGAATTAGGTCTTCACTTAGGTCTCCAAAAGGAAAAAATTAAATTTTATTTGGATTACAATTTTGTAGAAATCAAAGCTATTGGAGAATTCAATATTGTTCAAAACTTCAACAGTAATAACAATTTAATCAAGGAAAATATATTGGCAAGCCTAGTTGGTGAAGAGAGGAGAAGTCTTATTAATTTAGGAATTATTTCAAACCTGATAAGTGAAAATGAATATCATATTGGATTCCCAATTTTTGTACAGGTAAACCAATCAAAAGTCAAAAGTAATTATATGGTAATTGATAATCAAGTATACAATATCCCCAACCCTGCTTTACAATTAATAAATAATCAAAATAATAACTCGCTATCTGGTTTTGGGTTTGGTACTGGGATCGTTGGGAGTATGTCAATTTCACAAGACATTATTATATCATTAGCCTACAATCTCCAATATTCAAAAATAAAACTCACTTCATTGGATGAATTTAAAGCAATACAAAATTCAATAATTTTAAGAATTATTTGGAATAAAAAATAAATTGAAAAAGGGATTCTCAAACAATAAATTAGGATATTTAATTACTGCATGTTTAATTACAATCTTATCTATTTTTAAGTCGAACGCAACTCAAATTTTTAATAACCATAAATTTATTTTTCAAACAAATAATTTAATAGATTCAACTAATAGAAAAAGTAAAATTATTAATTCGGTTGCTTTAGCAGCAACAACTTCAAGTTACTTTGGACTTTACCAATTGTGGTATAAAAAATACCCGCAGTCTTCGTTTCATTTTTTTAATGATTTAGAAGAATGGAACTATATGGATAAAGTTGGTCACGTTTATTCTTCTTATCAAGTAGCCCGAAAAAGTCATCTGTTTTTAAAAAACAATGGCATTAATAAACCTTTAGAAAAAGGTGTTATTTACAGCTTAACTTATATGATTGGAATAGAATTTTTAGATGGATTTTCTGAGCAGTGGGGATTTTCAAATTATGACCTATTATCTAATTTTCTAGGAACTGGAATTTATTTTATTCAAGAAAAAAAATATGAAGAACAGTTTATAAAATTTAAATTCTCATCTCATCAGTCAAATTATGCTGCATTGAGGCCCAGCTTGCTTGGAAGTAATGAGTTACAAAGTATATTCAAAGATTACAATGGACAAACTTATTGGATAACTTTTGATTTTAACAACAGGTTACAGAAAAACAATAAAGTTTTGAAATACTTTGATTTATCAGTTGGATATTCCATAGATGGTTTTGTGGGAGCTAGAAATAATGATGTTTCTAATTGCATAAACTGTAGCGAAATTAAAAGACAATCCCAACTATTATTAAGTGTGGATTTAGATTTATCCACAATTAAAACCAAAAATCGATTTTTTAAATTAATTTTAAATTCTTTCTCTATTATTAAATTTCCAGCTCCAACCTTAATACTGCAAGAACAAAGCAAGTTTAAATGGTTATATTTTTAATTAAAAACTTACATCTAACTTTTTTACTAAAGTAAAAAAGAACCTAATTTAAAGTCAACTTACAATATTAGTTTAACATATTTTTTAATTTTTTACTATCATTGTAATGATGGAATATTTTGAACTTTTTGGTACCTTGATAATGCTTGTTTTTCTTCAGGTTGTTTTAGGATTTGACAACTTATTGTATATAGCTTTAGAAGCTAAAAAAGCTCCTGAGAATAAACAAGAATCTGTCACAAAGGTCGGTATTTCTATTGCCATAATACTTAGAATAATCCTACTTTTTTGTTTAATTAACTTAATTGAAAGTTTTAAAAATCCCTTTTACAAAATAGATTCTAGTTTACTTTCTTTGGAAATAAACCTTCATTCAGTTATTGTTTTAGTCGGTGGTGGATTTATTCTTTATACGGCCATTAAAGAAATATGGCATATGATTGTCTTTGAAGAAAAAGATGAAGTTGAAGAGAAAAAATCTGCAAAAAAAGTAATTTTAATGATTATTCTAATGAATCTTATTTTTTCTTTTGATTCAATTTTAAGTGCTATGGCGCTGACCAGTAATTATATCATTATGGCTATTTCCATTGTCATAGGTGGGGTATTAATGATACTGGCGGCAAATAAAGTTTCTAGTTTTTTACAAAAAAACAGAAAGTATGAAGTGCTTGGACTTTTTATTTTATTTCTTGTTGGAGTAATGCTTTTAAGTGAAGGAGGTGAAAAAGCACATCTTGTAATATTAGAAAATCCTGTTCACTCGATGAATAAAACAACTTTCTATTTTATTATTGCAATTTTAGTTTTTGTAGATATGGTTCAAAGCAAGTATCAAAAGAATCTTACCAAAAATAAATAACCTCTACTTTTTAAAGTATTAAACAAAATGGCTCTAAATTTAATTTGTAATTATTTTTAGTAAAAATATTTATTATGTTTCCTACTATAGACATTAAAGAAGAATTAATAAGTCACCGAGCTAAATCTAAAGAACCAGTTTTGGAGCTATTCAACAAACTTCTGACAAAAGATATTGAACAAGAAAATTCCATTATCAATAACATTTCTCTTTCAAATTCTAAAAAATACTTTGCTGATTTAAATATTGAAAATGATATAAATATTTTTAGCCAGAAAATTATTGAAGATATCGCTGTGAAATATAGACTTCGATTTTTACCAACCAAATACTTTAAAAACAATATTCCACAGGAGGCAATTTTTAAAATTAAGGAAATTGAAAAGTCAAATTCTATTAAAGTAAAACAGTTTTATATTTTAGCACCTTCAGAAGCTTTTGACCTAGAAGATTGTAACAAAGATCCTTTATTATTTATTCCTTTGAAAAATAATGAATTTTATTTGGTCCATAAATGGGGAAGTGATTTAAGTTGGCTGAAGAAAATTTCAGCCCTACCCTTCAGGAGTTTAGAATCCATGGTTTCAACTGTTGCAATAACTGCATTCATAATCACTTTATTTACTCCAACTTGGTTAATTTTAAATGGTGCTGAAATTGATATGGGATATTTTGGTTACCATAGATTAGCATGGTTTTTTTATTCCTTTATAATGTTATGTTCGCTCACAACCTTTATATGTTTTTCACAAGGTATTTATCCAAGTGAATACCAATGGAATAAAAAGACTTACAATTAATTAAACTTTTTACCAAGACACATTTTAATTCTGATAATTTTTTTTACAGAATCATAAACTTGTTCTTTAAACATATCGCTTAAAGTAATTTCATTAAGGATACCAAACAACACATTTTGTTCATCTATTGGCATTAACAGTTGATCACATCCTGCAAAAGCTGCCATTAAACCGTTATTTTCAATGTTGGCAACAGCACCCATATTTAAAGCATCAGTAACTATCAATCCTTTAAACCCTAAAGAATCTTTTAATAAATCGCTAACTATTCTTTTAGAGCACGTAGCTGGTAATCCATTGGTATTGTAATTACTATTATTCTTAACCGCTAAATGAGCAACCATTATAGATATTAAACCATTAGATATTAATGTCATGTAATTTTCAACTTCTTTCATTTCACCGTCAATAAAGATTAATTCTTTATGCGTATCTCCTTTTACGTAACCGTGACCTGGGAAATGTTTTGCTGTAGCTACAATATTTCTTGACTGAGTTGCAGTAATAAAAGATTGAGAAAATCTAATAACCGTATCCATATTTAATCCAAAGCTCCGATTACTCACTACTTTATTTGGTGATGCGTCTATTACCGGAGCATAATTTTGATTTATTCCAATTTTTATTAAATCGTCCGAAATAATATTAGTTACAATGGCAACACTGTCAAATTCTGATATAGTATTTGTGTATGGAACTTTTTTTGAGCCTAATATTTTTCTATTTACTAACGTTGGCTCTGCATCAGCACTAAACATTAAGGGGAGATGATTATTGTTATGGGATATACTATCAAAAATTCTAACATCATTAATAAATTCGTCCATAGTTCCATTAAGAAGTAGAATTCCACCAATCCACCCTTTATTAGCTAAATTATAAACATGTTCTCTTTTTTTTCCCAGTCTTCCAATCGCAGGAACAATCATTTGTCCAATTCTCGTTGTGTCATTTAAAGATTTAAAAATTGAGTCTACTTTTCTAGATAATTCAGTGTTTTCACTAAAAAAATCGTCCAAAGAAAATTTTTGTGTAAAACTTGATAGAGAATTGAATAAGAGAGAAAAAATTATAATTTGTTTCATATTTATCATGTATCAAAAATAACACCACGATTTTTTAAAAAAATTGATTTAATGATATGTTCTCCATAACTTGATGTTGATAGGAAATAATTACATTTGCAATCTTACACATAACCTTAATTATGAAATATATTCATATTATTTTATTTACACTTACCTCTTTGATTATAAATGGACAGTCAGTTTTATTAAATCAAGATTTTAATTCAGGAAGTTTTTCATCTTGGACATTAATAGATGCGGATTCTGCTGTTCCCTACAACGATCCTTCTGTTATGGGGCTCAATAATTCATTCCATTTAGTGGAAGATATAGATTCAACAAATATCGGTGATTCTGTACTAGTTGCTAATTCTTGGTTTAACGATACTTTGGAAGCAAATAACCTACTTGTTACACCAGCAATTACTTTTAATCAGGAAGGAAACTATTTGTATTTTGATGCTAAATCTTTTGATGGATCCTATCCAGAGGCACTTCAAATTTATTATTCACAATATTTAAATTTAGATAGCATATTAAATAGCAATTTAATTTTTGATACTGTAGCTGTACCTAATATTTGGACAAGATTTAAAGTTAAATTGAATAGTATTGCACAGAATACTCCGATATATTTTGCGTTTAGACATTACTCTAATGATCAATATATCCTGGGATTAGATAATATTAGAATTGAATCCAACGATCTTACAAGCAATAAAGAAAACATTCAATCAAAAATTACAATTTTCCCCAACCCATCAACCGGAACTGTTAATTTTAATAATGTTTCTGAAGATGAATTTATTAAAATTTATAATTCCAAAGGTCAAGAAATTTGGAACGGAATTCTTTTAGAGAAGATGAATTTAAATTTTAACCCAGGAAATTATTTTATTAAAACTCTAAACGAAGTAATCCCATTTATTGTCAAGTGATTAGCCAATTTCTTCTATTAAAAACACTTAAAAATTGTTAATTTTAAGTTCGTTACTATTTAATTTTTAATTTTATTAGAATAAGAGTACATCATGAAAAAAAATATACTTATACTATTTTTAATAATTTCATATTCTTTTGTTGGCCAACAAAACCTTGAATTTAAAATTCAAGGCCTTAGCGATACAACTGTTTTTCTTGCAAGGTATTTCGGAGATAAATTATATTACGCAGATACAACCGTCTCAAAAAATGAAAAAGTAGTTTTCAATAAAAAAAAATTAGTAGGTGGCATTTATGCCCTTGTGTGTCCTAATTCTAAATACTTTGAATTCATTGTTGCAGACGAAGATTTAGAGATGGAAACAGCTCTTGATGATTTCAATGGGAAAATGAAGGTAATAAAGTCCGAAAACAATAAGCTTTTTTATGACTACATCCGCTTTTTGGGATCTATGAAACAGAAAGCTTCAACCTTAAAACCTGATAATGAACTCCAAAGACAAGAATTAGATAGTTTAGTAAAGAGTTATCAAAAAAATAATATCCTTAACAAGGAATTGCTAAGTGCTAAAGTTCTAGCTATGTCTGTTGAACCAACTATCCCCAATGAAATAAGTTCTAATGATTCACTTAGATATCGCTTTTTTTTAGAACATTATTGGGACCATATTGATGTAACTGATAACAGAATCGTTCACACGCCAGTTTATCATAAAAAGTTAGACTTCTTTTTTAAAAAAATGATTCCTCAAATTCCTGATACCATTTGCAAGTATGCGTATGAACTTATTAACCAGATGGATGAAACTAGTGATCTTTTTAAATATACGGTTCATCACTTAACTTACAAGTACGAAACATCAAATATTATGGGAATGGATGCAGTGTTTGTCTGTATGGCAAAACAATACTATTGTCCCGCTGACAATTCTAAAGCTTTCTGGTTGGACTCCACAAAATTAGTAGACTTGTGTGAAAAAGCTGATAAAACATTTCCGCTTCTAATTGGCAAAAAAGCGCCAAGATTAATCCTAGCTGATACGTCAGAAAAAAAATGGATAGATTTTTATAGCCTACCCAATAAATACAACTTACTAGTGTTTTGGGATCCAGATTGCGGACATTGTAAAAAAGAAATTCCAAAATTGACTAAACTCTATAAAGATTTTCAAAACATGGATATTGATATTGAATTCATAGCAATTGGCACCAACTTAGAAAATGAAAAATGGAGGAAATTTATTAAAGAGAAAAAATTAGAATGGGTTAATATTTCTGATTTTCCAGAGGCAAACGAAAATGCAAAACAATATATTTATGAAAAAAGACTAACTACTTTAGAAAGTTTAAATTTCAGACTCACTTATGATATATTTAGTACACCTCAAATTTATCTAGTCGATAGAGAAAAGAAAATAATAGGTAAAAAATTAAATGCCCTTTCATTGGGTAGAATGATTGAACATTTAGAAGATGTTAAAATAGATTACTTAGATGAATTAGAAACGGAAAACAAAAAAGAAAAAGAACGTATAGAAGAGTCTAAAAAAAATAATCATTAATAATGGTCTAATTTTTGTTTACCATAATTGAGACACATTTTATATATTTGAAATAACTAATACAAAATCATAACAATGAAAAAATCAATATCACACTTAACGCTTTTTATAGCTTCATTTTTTATCATTCAATCATTTACAGCTCAACAACCAGTAGCAGTAATATCTCAGGGTGCAGAAATATCATTTGATAAATCTACGCATGACTACGGTGAAATTCAACAAAGTGCAAACGGTGAATGTGTTTTTGTATTTACAAATACTGGAAATAAGCCGTTAAAAATTACAAATGCAAAAGGTTCTTGTGGTTGTACAGTTCCTCAGTGGCCAAGAGAAGAAATTGCACCAGGTGCTACTGGAGAAATAAAAGTTAGATACGACACCAAGAGAATTGGAGTAATTAACAAATCTGTAACTATCCAATCAAATGCAATGAATACAGATAACATTACTAGATCAAAAAAAGATAGTGAAGGTAATGTAACTGGAGGAACATCAGTAATAAGAATTAAAGGTGAAGTAAAAAAACCAAAAACAAATGCTAATGCTGTAAAACCTACTCAGGGACCAGTAAGCAATCCTTCGGAATAAATAATATAATATTTAGATAAAAAAAAGGCTACCAATAGGTAGCTTTTTTTTTATAACATTGATTAAGATAATAATTCCTTTATTTTCACACCTAAATCTGCAGGGGAATCAACCACATGAACACCACATTCTCTTAAAATTTCTTTTTTAGCAGACGCAGTGTCGCTGTGTCCACCTACAATTGCACCAGCGTGTCCCATAGTTCGACCCTTTGGAGCTGTATCACCGGCAATAAATGCAACTACCGGTTTAGTACCATTTTCCTTAATCCATTTACCAGCTTCAGCTTCTAAATTTCCACCTATTTCACCGATCATAATAATACCATGAGTTTCTGGATCGTTCATCAAAAGTTCTACAGCGTCTTTAATCGTTGTACCAATGATTGGATCTCCACCAACGCCAATGGCTGTGGTTTGACCTAAACCAACTTTAGAAACTTGATCTACCGCTTCATAGGTTAAAGTTCCTGATTTACTTACAATACCAACGTTACCTTTCTTAAAAATAAATCCAGGCATAATACCAACTTTAGCTTCATCTGCAGAAATAACCCCAGGGCAATTAGGACCAACCATTCGGCAATCTTTATCTTTAAGATATTCTTTTACTTTAATCATATCTGAAACAGGAATACCTTCAGTAATACAAATTACTACCTTAATACCAGCTTGGGCTGCTTCCATTACAGCATCTGCAGCAAAGGCCGGTGGTACAAATATTATAGAAACATTTGCTTGAGTTTTTTCAACAGCGTCTTGAACAGTATTAAAAACCGGTTTCCCTAAATGCTTTTGACCGCCTTTTCCTGGTGTAACTCCCCCAACAATATTGGTTCCATAAGAAACCATCTGTTCAGAATGGAAAGTTCCTTCACTTCCTGTGAAACCTTGTACAATTACTTTTGAATTTTTATCTACTAGTACACTCATTATTTATTTATTATTAAGTTAAATGTAATAAAAAAAAAACCGCTCTTGGAGCGGTTTTGTAATTTTAAATTATAAAGTTTTATTTGCCTTTATCCATTTTATCTTTAAGTGCTGATAACGCTTCTAAATCACCTAATGTAGTTTTTTCTCTAGAATCGTTAATGCTTCTTACAGCTCTGCTAGTTTTAGAAGCATTAGATTTAACTCTTTTTGCTTCTACTTCTCCCCAGACCTTGGTATGAGAAACTAAAATCTTCTTAGCTTCTTTATTAAATTCTAAAACAACGAATTGACATTTTTCTTCTGCTGCAACATAAGAACCATCCTCTTTTTTCATATGCTTTGCCGGACAATATGCTTCGACACCGTATTCCATTGATACAATACCTGCTTTATCTTTTAATTTAATAACTGTACCATCATGAGTAGAATTCATAGTGAAAACTGTTTCATATACTTCCCATGGATTTTCTTGTAATTGTTTGTGACCTAAACTTAATCTTCTATTTTCTACATCAAGTTCTAATACGACAACATCTAATTCGTCTCCGACATTACAAAATTCTGAAGGGTGCTTGAACTTCTTATCCCATGATAAATCAGAGATATGAATTAATCCATCAATACCTTCCTCCAATTCTACAAAAACACCAAAATTGGTAAAGTTTCTAACTTTAGATGTATGTTTGGACTCAACAGGATATTTCTTGTCAATATTCTCCCATGGATCTGGAATTAGTTGTTTAATCCCTAAAGACATTTTTCTTTCTTCTTTATCTAAAGTTAAAATCACAGATTCAACTTCATCTCCAACTTTAAGAAAGTCGTTAGCAGTTCTTAAATGCTGACTCCAACTCATTTCAGAAACATGAACAAGACCTTCAACACCAGGTGCTATTTCTATAAAGGCACCATAGTCAGCTATTACTACCACATTACCTTTAACTTTATCACCAATTTTTAAATCTTTATTTAAAGAATCCCAAGGGTGTTCAGATAATTGTTTTAATCCAAGAGCAATTCTTTTCTTGTTATCATCAAAATCAAGTATAACGACTTTAATTTTTTCATCTAGTGTCACCAATTCTTCAGGGTGATTAACTCTTCCCCAAGAAAGATCGGTTATGTGGATAAGACCATCAACTCCACCTAGATCGATAAACACTCCGTAAGAAGTGATGTTCTTTACAATACCTTCTAATACTTGACCTTTTTCCAAGCCAGACATTATTTGTTTCTTTTGTTCTTCGATTTCTGCTTCAATAAGAGCTTTATGAGATACCACAACGTTTTTAAATTCTTTGTTGATTTTAACAACTTTGAATTCCATATTTTTGTTAACAAACTGATCGTAATCTCTGATTGGTTTTACATCAATTTGTGATCCTGGTAAAAATGCTTCAATTCCAAAAACATCTACAATAAGACCTCCTTTAGTTCTGCATTTAACATAACCTGTTATAATTTCACCTGAAGCTAAAACATCATTAACTCTTATCCAAGCTAAATGTGTTCTAGCTGTTTTATGGGAAACTACTAACTGTCCTGTCTTGTCTTCCATATTTTCTATGAACAGATCTACAGTATCTCCAATGGCTAAATCAGAATTATATCTAAATTCATTTTTAGGAACAACACCTTCACTTTTATAGTTTATATTAATGACAACTTCTTTTTTAGTAATTGCAATTACAGAACCTTGAATTAAAGATTTCTCTTCAATTTGTGTAAGAGTTCCATCATACATGTCATTTAACTCTGCTCTTTCAGATTTACTATAAGAATCTGTCTCTTCGGCTTCAAAAGTAGCCCAGTCAAATACTGCAGGAGTTTTAATTTCTTCGGTAGTTTCTACTTCCTTATTTTCTATTGGAGTAGTTTTTTCTTTAACTGCTTCCTTCGGTGCAGCTTTCTTAGCCGCTGCCTTAGGTAAAGCTTTCTTGGCTGCTGCCTTAGGTTCAGCTTTCTTAGCTGCTGACTTCGGTGCAGCTTTCTTAGCTGCTGC
>JAQXDK010000016.1 GCA_029251405.1 Flavobacteriales bacterium | reverse complement strand
TTTGAGGAATTTACAGTTAATAAATTCTGTACATTAACATCGTTAGATGTGCTAGTAGTTACTGTTCCGTCTATTGTTAGATTATAAAACTCATTACTTGCTCCAGTAGCAATGGTTTTTGAAGTTCCATCCATTACAACAGTTCCTGTATTAGGAGTGAAAGTTCCAGCAGCATCACTCCAATTTCCCGAAACAGTAATAGACGAACTTGCAGCTGTCTCAAGAAAACCATCTGTAGACACAGTAACATCTAAAAATTCACTGGATGTTGCTGGGATAAACAACCCATCACTTACATCCAAGGTTCCAGTAACTTTTATTTCTCCAGATGTTGAAACATTGTTACCTGCAGGATTTCCTGTATTTGCTATTATTAAGTTGTAAAAGTCATTACCAGTTCCCACTCCACCTGTTGTGATTACTTGACTAAGTGTACCATTAAAAGTTACCGTTCCAGAAGCAGATGTGAAAGTTCCAGAATTGGTCCAATAACTTCCAACTGAAATAGCTTGATTACTTCCTGCGTCTAAAGTGGTATTCGCTTCTATTGTAAGAGTTTTTGCAACAATCAAAGCATCTTGAATAGTAACTACAGTACCAGATGTTGCTGTTCTAAAAAAATTAAAAGAAATACCCCCACTAGTAACAGACTGTGCTACTCCGCCATCAAAAGATACTGTTCCATTATTTCCATCAAAAGATGCTGAACTTCCACCAATATTGTTCCAGGTTCCAGAAACGGTTATTGTTCCTAGTCCAGCTTGCTTTAATTTTCCGTTACTACTAGATAGCGTAACATTGACAAAATCACTTGAAACAGCTGGCATAAACTGTCCATCTGTTACATCCAAAGTTCCATCGACTTTTATAGCACCAGACGTTTGAACATAATCAGTTGCAGGACTTGCTGCTGTATTTGTAATAGTTACATTATTAAAATCATTACCCGTTCCAGTTCCACCTGTAGTTACCGTCTGTGCTCCAGAACCATTAAATGTGACTGTATTTGATGCAGATATAAAAGTTCCACCATTTCCGTTATCCCAATTTCCTCCAACTGAAATGGCTTGATCGCTTCCTGCATCTAAGGTAGTACTAGCTACAATTGTCAGGTCATTGGAAACTACCAATGCATCTTGAATAGTAACATCAGTACTCGCCGTTGCTGTTGTTAAATCATAAAAACTACTTCCTCCAGAAGTTAAGGACTGTGCAACCCCACCATCGAATGTTACCGTATTTGTACTTGGTGTAAAAGTTCCGCTATTAGACCAATCTCCACTTACAGTAATATCTCCAGAAAGCTCTAAAGTTGCACCAGCACTTATCGTAACGTCTACATAATCCGATGCAGACTCAAAAATCCCATCACTTACTAATAAATCGTCTTGTACTGTTAAAGTACTTCCATTGGCACTTACTTTTGAAGAACCATGAGTATTATTAATGGTTAAGTCATAAAATGTATTTGTTCCTGAAATAGTTTGTGCTGCAGAACCATTAAAAGTTACTGTCCCTGCTTGATTTACAAACGTTGCACTATTGGACCAATTACCTTTGACTCCAATAGAATAATTACTTCCAGACACATCCAAACTAGAACTTGATGCAATCGTTAAATCGTTCGCTATTGTCATGGCGTCTGCCAACGTAACTGCCGTTGATGCACCTGTTGTTGTTAAATTATAAAAATCGCTTCCACCCGATGTTACCGTTTGTGCACCTCCTCCATTAAACGTAACTGTTCCTGCTTGATCTACAAACGTTGCGCTGTTGGACCAATTCCCTTTTATGCCAATAGAAAAATTACTACCTGAAACATCTAAAGAGGAACTTGATGCTATTGATAAATCGTTCGCAATTGTCATGGCATCTGCTAACGTAACTACAGTTAATGCGCCTGTCGTTATTAAATTATAAAAATCGCTTCCACCTGAAGTTACCGTCTGAGCATCGCCTCCATCAAACGTAACTGTTCCTGCTTGATCTACAAACGTTGCACTATTGGACCAATTACCTTTTATCCCAATAGAAAAATTACTACCTGAAACATCTAAAGAGGAACTTGATGCTATTGATAAATCGTTCGCAATTGTCATAGCATCTGCTAACGTAACTGCGGTTGATGCGCCAGTCGTTGTCAAATTATAAAAATCACTTCCGCCTGATGTTACCGTTTGTGCATCTCCTCCATTAAACGTAACTGTTCCTGCTTGATCTGTAAATGTTCCGCTATTAGACCAGTTACCACCAATAGTAATAGCTCTGTTACTTCCAGCATCTAAAGTTGTATTATTAGCAATTGTTAAATTATTTGTAACTGTCACATCAGCTTGTATGGTGACATTGGTACCATTCGTTGCAGTAGTTAAATTGTAAAAACTACTTGACCCCGGGGTTAAACTTTGGGCCCCAGCACCACTAAAAGTAACTGTTCCCGTTCTAGAACTAAAAGTTCCTGAAGTTAACGTGTAATCTCCATCAATAACCATATTGAAATTTGAAGCTGACATGTCCAAAGTTGCACTATTGTCAATTGTTAAATTACCGTCTATATCTAAATCTGCAGTAGCTGATTTGGTTGAATTTTGATCGATAATTAGGTTGTTGTAAGTGGTATTAAATATACCTTGAACACCAGCACCATCATATTTAATGGTTCCGGAACCTTCTGTAAAGCTAGTCCCCAGTTTTGTGATAGAACCAGACATTTCTATTGAACCTGCACCAGAAAAAGTTACAGCAGCTCCTGTAGCATCAAAATCGGCATTGGCATCGTAAGTTCCAGTAGATGTAATGGATAGTGTTCCGTCAATATCTGAAGCAGCGTCTGCTGTAAAACTACCAGACGATATTGTTAGTTCTGCACCACTTGAAATTGTTATAGCAGCATCTGCAGTAACAGTACTTGCACCAATACTGGCTATTCCGTCTGTAACTGTAAACTGATTCACCGAGCAATTCCCAAATGTTACAGTTCCACTTGCATCCGATTTATTTACTACAATATTTACATCTGCATTACTAATTGCTGGGCAAGATTCACTTGCACTGCTAGCTCCGTCAAAAGTAATGGTTTCGTTACCAGTTGTAAAAGTTCCTGAATTTGTGAAATCTAAGGCAATATATAAATTTGAAGCAGCAGAAATATCAAAATCTGCATTGGCACTAATTACTAAATTCCCATTAACATCTAAATCATTAGCAACATCTACATCTGAACTTCCTGTGTTTGATATGGTCAGGTTATGAAAATTTGAACTAGCATTGAAAGTAAGGTTTCTGTCAGAAGATCCGTCGAAAGTAACTGTTCCACCAGTAGGATTAAATGCGTCATCTGCTGCTGCTGTCCAGTTACCTGCAATAGTAATATTTCCATCGGATATACTTGAATTACTATTAGCAGCAGATTCATAATCTCCATTCAAATCCAAAGTACCTCCAGACATTGTCAGATTCCCAGCATTATGATCAAATGTCCCAGAACATTCCATTTCACCATCTGAAATATTTATAAAAGATGCATCTAATGTAACAGCTGCGACAGTAATTTTATAAGAAGAATTATCTAATACTAAAACACCACCGTTAATATCTAGGATATTAGAAACATCAGTGTTTCCAGTAAATGTTTTGTTACTCCCACCCTCAATCGTTAGATTATAATAATTGACATTGTCAATATTTTGAGCAACATTTTGATCGTATTTAACTGTACTAGTCGATTTTGTGAATGTACCCAAACTCGTAACTGAAGTATTGGAAAGTATTAAATTTCCACCACCACTAAAAGTAATATTTCCACCAGTAGCATCAAAAGCACCGTCCGCATTATAGGTTCCAGTACTGGCTGATAAAGTTCCATCAATATCTGATGTTCCAGTAACTGTAAAAGTATTATCATCAATGTCTGCTACACCTTGAGACACAGTAAAATTGGTAAAAGATCCATTACCAAGAAAATTAACTTCGTTACTAGCAGAAGATTTATTAATTACGATATTCAAAGAAGCATCAGCATCTAACCTAGGTGCGTCTGTTGTAGAAGATCCATTGAAAGTAATTATTTCTCCAGATGAGGTGAAAGTTCCGCTGTTGGTGAAGGTACCTTCAATTTCCAAATTTGAAGCTGCACTAATATCTAAGTCTGCTCCAGAAGCAATAGCTAATGTACCGTTTACGTCTAAATCTGCAGTAAAATCAACGTCTGAACTGTTAGAGTTACTTATTGCTAAGTTATTGAAGTAAGAACTTGCGTGTTGAGCTGCATTTTGATTCGATGTACCGTCAAAAGTAACAGTTCCACCATCGGGAGTAAAAGCATCGTCGTCAGCAGCAGTCCAAGCTCCAAAAACAGTAATGTCACCCGCAGAAATTGCCTCAGTACTAGAAGCTGATGATTCATATTCACCGTTAATATCTAACAAACCACCAGAAATAGTCAACAAACCATCATGATCAAGTTTTCCTGTACATTCAATCTCTCCAAAAGAAATATCTAGTTCACCTCCACTTTGAATTTCAATGGATGCTGCTGTTAATTTCACAGATCCAGAAGTAAAAGTTGTCAAAACAGCTCCAGATTCAATTTGTAAAGCAGCACACTCAACAGTAGTAAAAATAACCGGATCAGTTGTAACATCTGGAATTAAAACAGATTGGCCAGATGTAGGAACACCAGTTGGAGTCCAATTGGCATCTGTATGCCACTGTGAACTTGAAGATCCGTTCCATGTTTTATCCTGAGTGTAAAAACTGAGGGTGAAACTTAAAAAAATAAGAAGCGAGTAAGTTAACTTTGAATTCATCTTGGAAATATACAAATTTTCCTAAAAAAAACGTTATAAATCACTAAAAATCAACAGAGGTATAACCAACTTCCCTTCTCACCTATGTTTAAACATGATATTTTTTTTCCCGAATAGTAGTTCCAAAACAGTAAAATGAAAAAATTAAAATCACTAAAATTCAGATCCTTTTTCCAATTGTATTTTGTCTTTACTATTGAAATTATTCAGTCTCACAGACAAAGAGAAAGTAAAGATTGGCCATTTGGGTGAAGCCAACCTGTAGGAATAAAGCGTCTGAGTATCTGCCCAAGTTTCGCGTCTTTCAGTGTTTAATAGGTTTCTAAACTGAAAAGTTGTTGAAAGCTTACCCTCTTGAAAGTCTTTTTTTATTGCTAAATCAAAACTGACAAACCCCTTATCCACCCCCTGAACAGTAACCACATCTGCTGTGTAATTAGTAATGAATTGGATTTTAAAATTGTGTTTTAAAATGAAATTATTGGACAACCTACCTCTGTATGTGAAAGTTTCTTGATCCAAACTAGAACCTGCAATCTTTCCAATTATTTGATAATAAAATAGATTTGTTCCAAAATCTAAAATCCACCAACTAAAGGGTTTGTAATTGTAAGCCAATTCTAAACCCAAAGCATTAGAAACACCAGCATTTACAGGTCTTTTAATAATAACATTAGTGTCGTAAACCTGCTGTATTCGTTCCCTAATATTATTGGTGTTTCTAAAGTAGATTTCAGAGGAAAAACTTCCTTTTCTCAATTGCCTTATGTAACCCAACTCATAAGACTGAATATATTCCGGAAGCAAATCTGGATTACCTTGCCTAACAGTGTAAGGATCTTCCCAAGCTATAAATGGCTCAAGGTGCCAACTTCTAGGCCTATTGATTCTTTTAGAGGCACTTAGTTTGTACTGATTTTTTGTATTTTGACTAAACGACAGATGAACTGAAGGGAACCAATCCAATCGGTCAATTGAAGTATTGAAAGTTGCATCTGTCAATTCTATAAGCCTATCGGTGTACTCAGCCCTTAATCCCAACTGATAACCTAGCTTATCAATAATTTTACCATTAATTATACCATAACCAGCATAAATATTCTGAACATATGAAACATCTGTTGAAAAAGAATCTAACCTAAAATATTCTGAATTCACTAAATCGTATTCGAATGCGTCTTGATCGTCTCCACTAAAACCAAAATCAGTTCTTGCACCTAATTGAAATTTCACACCATTTTTAAAAGGATATTGATAATCCAAGCTAAGTCGGAGCGAATTAGAAGGCCCTACCTCGGTATTTCTATTACCGCCTAGCAGAATACTATCCAATGTAAAAAACTCTGTCTCAGCATCTTCAACTCCATCATATAAATTATAGGTAGAAGAAAAAGACAAGTAATGATTTTTATCATTATTGAACAAATGCTGATAGCCTAAACTAGAAGAAATTACAAAAAAATCTCTCAAAGTTCGCTCTCTATTTTCATAGGAGTTTAGTAAGGAGTCGCCACTAAATTCTTCAAAAAAGTAATTAGCTGCTGCGTTCCATTGCCGTTGGGTGATATTGACTCCAACATTAAAAAAATCACTTTTACTAGGATTATATTCCATGGCGAAATTACCCCCATAATTCTTACCAAAAAAGCGATGTAATCCTTGACTTTCAATACTAGACTCCACTCCACCTATCGTAGTTCTTCTAATTTGCTCAATATCTCTAAATCTATTTCTATTTACATATTGACCTCCAATGTTAAACTTAAAATCTCCAGTGTTGATACTCGTGATAAAATCTCCACCTGCATTTATGAAATCTGAACTATTACCAGAATTTCCACCATTTAAATTTACCAAAGTCGAAATTCCCTCTAACTTGTTTCTTTTAAGTATGACATTAATTACTCCAGAAGTTCCCTCTGCATCGTATTTAGCAGATGGATTGGTTATAATTTCGATGTCTTTTATATTAGAAGCTTGAATAAGTTGTAAAGCCTCTGAAGATGGCAAAGCAGATGGTCTTCCATCTATTAACAAGGTAAAACCCGAGGAACCCCTTAAAGCAACATTCCCATCCATATCAACAGAAATACTTGGCACGTTAGCCAACACCTCTACTGCAGTCTGAGAAACCACTGTATTCATAGACTCCACATTAACTACTTTTTTATCAATTTCGTAGGTAATAATAGGATCATCAGCCAAGACTTCAACATTCTTAAGGAGGTTGTTGTCAGAAAACATTACAACATCATTCAAACTTAAATTTTGTGCACCCTTGAAATCGATAGCTTGAAAATGATATTTATAACCAATAAAAGAGTATTTTATTAAGTATTGCTGACCAATATCAATATTTTGAATTTTAAAAAAACCATCTACATCTGTAACACTTCCATTTAATAAAGAAGAGTCAGTTTTTTTTAACACACTTACTGTTACGTAAGCCATAGGGTCTTTTGAATTGCCATCTAAAATTCTTCCACTCACACGGCCCAACTGAGAAAAAAAAACCAAAAATGAAAGACAAAAAGATATGGTTAACGTAAGTCTAATTTTCATTTTAGTAAAATTGAATGCAAATATGCTTTATTTTTATTACTTGTAAAATGATAAATTGAATATTTAAACCGTGTTTAAAAACTTTATTGCTACATCGTTAAATTCTTTTGGCTGATCAACATTAACAACATGGCCTGCATTTTCCAAAACCTGTAGCTGAGCGTTGGAATAATAAGAAACAGCTTTTCTAATTGTGGGCAAAAACAGATAATCCTCTTCACCCATTACAAAAAGTGATGGAATTTTTAAATCTTTAGAACGATGAAACTTTAGAACCCTATTTATACCTATTGTAAGTTTACACCATCTGATGAATTCTTTTTGATAAAGCTTCTTACACTCTTGAACTAAAAGAGAACGAGATTCTTTATGGTTTCTTTTGGGCATAATAATAAAAGCAAAAAGCTTGTAAAGCATAATATACGGCACCAATGTTCTAAAAAAGTTTCCAAACCTCATTAAGAAATTTGATCTTAAATCAAACTTTAAAATGGCACCTGCCAAAACTAAACTGTCCACTAAATGAGGATTTTTTTCAGCAACCTCTCTTACAATGATAGTACCTAATGAAACCCCCACAAAATGCGAAGATTTTATTTTCAAATGCTCTAGCACCTCTACAATATCTTCGGTAACTATATTAAAAGTATAACCTTGCTTACTTCTTTTACTAAACCTCGATTTACTTTTACCATGCCCACCAAGATCTATCAATAAGACATTGAATTCTTCTTTAAAAGATCTAATCTGACGAAACCAAATAGAACTACTACCTCCAGCACCATGAATAAAAGTTACCCATTTCGATGATTGTTTGTTATTATATACTGTAAAACTGAGCAATTTTTAATTTTAAACAAATAAACATATAATTTACAATTAAATAGAAGTGGTTAAAAAATATTTAACAGTGGTAAACAAAAATTTAATAAACAAATAATAGTTTTTGACACAATTTTTTTGTATTTAATAAATATGAAAACATCGATTTACATAACAGGTTTACTCAACACTACCTTACTATTTGCAGGAATTTTGTTCAAGTTTTTCCACTGGCCTGGAGCAGGGCTAATGATAACATCTGGAGTATTACTATTTGCAATGATTTTTATTCCTCTTATTATATTTAAAAAAATGACTGAAGATGAAAGTACAAGTGAAAGACTGACTTATATTTTCGGAATTCTACTTGGCACCACCCTATCCTTAGGGTTTTTGTTTAAAATAATGCATTGGCCTATGGCTAATAAAATAATGATAAGCTCAGTTGTTCTTTTCGATTTTGTTTACGTTCCAATATATTTTTTTTCAAGATATAAAAACCAAAAACTTAAAACAGTGATTGCAACAGTGGTTATGTTTTCGTTTGGAAGTGTTCTACTCGCCATGTTTAAAATGTAAAATTGACAATCATCAGCTTACTGTAATTTTTTTCAGCTAAAGCAACAGTTTTTTTTAGCATGCTTTTTTAGATTTCCACTATCACAGCTAGTCTTGATTTAACTACAGTCTTAATTTTGGTGATTAAAAAAAAGGCAATAACAATTTATCTTATTTCACTTTTGACATTAACAAATCAAGACTTAAATATCCTGTATGTTTAAATTGTAAAATATTATTTTTAAAATTTAAGATAGTTGGTACTGACTTAACGTCAAACTTTTTAGCTATGTCCATATTGTTATCCATGTTAATCTTTAACACTTTCCAATTTTCAGTAACTAATGAGAAACTGTCTAACACAGGCTCTAACTGCTTACAAGGCAAACACCACGGGGTTTTAAAGACCAACATCACATTACTTTCAGATTTTAAAGTTTCGTCAATAGCATCTGCAGAATAAGATTTTAAGTTAGATACAAGCGGATTTACTGCATTTTTGAATGGTAAATTTTGATCAACCCAATTACGATAACCCCCTATTAAATTATAAACCTCGTTAAACCCTAGAGACAACAAAATATCAGCAGCTTTAGAACTTCTGCCTCCAGCATGACAATAGATGTATATAGGTTGATCTTTTTTTATCCAACTGGCTTTTTCTTCAAAATTTTCATCGTAAAAATCAATAAAACTTGCGTTCTCCAAATGACCATTATTCGTCTCTTCCTTAGTTCTTACATCTAATAATACTCCAGGGTTATCGATTAAAAGTTTCTCTAATTGATAATATTCTACATCCATAACTTTTGGAGGAACTGTTGGTGAAGGTAAATTGCCATTCGAACAGCCCATGACCAAAAAAATAAAGGATATAAAGAATAATTTTTTCATGCTAACTATCTAACATACTTTGAACATTTTGCCAAGAACCTCCATTATATACTTCTTTTAAGCCTTTGGATTGTAAAAATTGGACAGCTTGCTCGCTTCTTACTCCAGCAGCACAGCACATCACAAGAGGCTGCATACGTTCTAAATCCTTAAGTTTTTCTTCTATTTTATTTAAAGGAATGTTTGTAGACCCCTTGGCATTACCAAAAATAAATTCCATTTTGCTTCTAACATCTACAATGCTAGTTTTTGAATTTTTAGATATTTCTTTTAGATTCAATTTTTTTAAATTAACACTTCAAATTTAACTCATAAAGTTTAAAATATGATGAATTTTACAAAACTTAACCAAAAAATTATTTTAAAGACAGGAGTTTTTGGAATTTTCATGGGTTTTACTACTGTTTTAGGATGGTGTCAAGAATATGAATTAGCAATTTGGATATTTATGGGTATAGCAACAAGTTTTTATCTAAATTCTCAGCTTAAAGAATTTATATTTACTCATTGCATTGTTGTAGGGTTGACATGGGGATTTGACTGTTCTTTAATTCAAACTATTTTCATAGATACTTACATATCTAACCATCCAATAATTGGATATGAAATCCTTGATATAACTAAGTATCCAAGAATTCTAATAATTACAATTGGAACAACTATTGGATTGATAAGCGGTATAGCTCTATATTTACCAATTATCCTATCAAGAAAAATTAAAAAATAGACTAGATCGTCTTTACAAATGCGTCTGGGATTGTGTTTTTCACATTTCTCAATTCTATAAAAAGATCACTTTGATTAAAAGGACCTACAAAAAACTGCACTGCATGTGATTTATTTATTTTGAAATACACTGTTCTTTCAAGACTATCAAAAGTTGTTTTAAAGTTATGAGAATCCCAATTATAAACAGTCGCTAATTGTATAAACTTACCCTTCATCTGGGCAGTAACAGGCTTGTAACCCAACTTCTCGATATCGTCCTTAATGGTATTTTCAGAAACGTTTTCAGAACTGTAATCAGCAACTGAAACCTTGACTCTTCTATCATTAGCGTATTTAGTAACAAAGGCTGACACCTCGCCATTATTATGTAAATTAACAGCCTCTATACGTGCATTTTCATAATTATCATATTTACCATAATTTATAGCATAACCTAAGTTTCCAATATCTGAAAAAAACAGATTTTCTTTTTTAAGATTGATACCCTCTATATTATTGGAAGAAATTTTATCTACAGCACCAACTTGAACTGTATAAAAATTATCGGAGGAATTGATATTAGCGGATATGTCTTCAGCAATGCTACCAGTTCTTTTATCTGGACTTGCAGTAGATGAAATTATTTTAGGTTTGTTCTTTTTTTCTAGACTAGCTGTATTAGGATTAAGTTTTAGATTTTCATCTGTTTTGACAGTTATCAAATCAGAAGATGTTTTTGAAACTATTTTTTTTGAGGCTGGAGGACTTTTAGCAGAACTTTTGATTTTCATATCATTATCAAATTTCTCCACAGTTGGGTTACTGATATTTTTAGTTTTCAAATAATTCATTATTTCTGTTGCTTTTTCTCTTTCTGCAAATTTACCTAGTGTGATTTTTGTAGCATTTTTAGCATCTTTAAATAAATGAAAAGCATATTCATCCCAAATCTCGTCTCCATCTCTTACTTGAGTTAGGAAGTTTAAACCCTCGACCGGGCCAGAAACAGTTTTAATATTAACAGTGTAATAAAATTCTGAATTAGATAAATCGCCTTCAACGTGAGCTGTGTATTGCAAATTGTTATTTAGAGTTTTCTCTTCTTCTGGATTATCATCATCTTTTAATTCTTTTACACCATCTGGAAATTCTTTAACCGCTTCTTTAATTTCAACTTCTGCATTTTCATTCACTATAAACTCCTCTACTTTTGACTCCTCTACAACTTCTTCTTGTATTTCTTCCTCGACTTCATTAATCTCTAAATCTTCTTCAGTTTCATCTATTAATTCTTCTTCAATTTTAGCTTCTATATTTTCGTTCACTACCAACTCCTCTACTTTTGACTCCTCTATAACTTCTTCTTGTATTTCTTCCTCAACTTCATTAATCACTAAATATTCTTCAGTTTCTATATTTGATTCAAAATCGTTTTTGAAAATTACAGTCGACTTATCGTCTAATAGCTTTTGAAAAGCAGTATAGTCTATTACAGACTTTTCAATTACTGAGCCATCTTCAACTAAATTCTTACTATTAACAACCTCTACAGCAGATATGTTAACAATGGATACATTACTATTTAATTTTTGTTCTGACTTTAATTGTGCTATTTCAGAATTAGGTTTCTTAGGTTCAGTACTGATTAATGTGGAACCGTTAATAATTTCTACACCAGATCGAGTAATCTTCTTAGTGAGAGAATTACTAGAAATAGAAGATCTAAGTTGGGTAGGGATTTTTTTTGATTTCTTATACTTGGAACTGTAATTAATTAAAATTGATGTTGGTTTTTCATGATATACATACTTCACCTGAGATATAGATATATTGATAACTCCAGATATAAAAAAAAGTGTCACTGAAATTAGTGACACTTTAACTATTTTTAAAATATGCATATTGTATTTATAAAATATGTCTTATTTACAAAGGAATTTTTTCAATAATGGTATTTTACATTTCAATCCTGAAAGAAAACCTGCTGACTCATTTTCTGAATTTCCAGAACTGTTAGGACCTTGTTTTATGGTCTTTGTTTTGCTATTATTCTGACCTGTTAAGCAAGATATACATTTTACATCTATTAAGTTTTCATACTCATCTACTAAAGAAGATTTGTTTTCAGTAGTATGTAACAAATGAACATTTCCAAAACCGTTACCACTACTGTTGTTTCCGATATTAGAGTTAGTATTATTACTTGGACAACACCCATTGATAGTTTCAATAGCATAAGAACTTTTCTTTTCACTAGACCTTGGATCAATTTTAGATAAAATTGCAAGATTTTTGCTTCTTTCTTCAAAAATCTCTTTTTCAAGTTTCATTTGACTTTGAGCTACTTTTAATTTTCTATTTGCATTATCTTTTGCTTCCTTAGTTTCCCATGAAGCCAAAGTTCTAGCGTTTTTATAAAAACCTGAAAAACCGGTAACTTCAGCAACGTATCTCTTGACAAAGAAAAACGGAAACGAAGCAGTGAAAAATGGACGTCTGTTTGATCTTTTCCAAATAGGATCAACTACTACATCAATGTTGTTCAAGGTGATACAATTGTAATATGCCTCATCAAATGCAGCTTGCTTAGTTGCATGTTTTGCCGATGTACCATTTACCTTTTTAGAAAGATCGATGTCAATATCGACAACAAACTGATCTTTAACTTGAAACCCAGTGTTAGTTGATTTTAAATTCCCACTCGTTCTGTGAGAATGATTATAAGTCACACAAGAATTTAATAGCAGTGCAAGAACAACAAATAAAGGAAATTTATTACGTGTAGTTGTATTTTTCATTTTTGTATTTTAAAAGTTTATAATGCAAAATAAACTAAAAAAGAAGTTTTTTCAAAACAAAAAAATCAAAAAAATCAAAAAAATTGTGAAACATTATAAATCTAAATTTAACGTGGTGAAAATTAAATTTAAAGTTGTTTTAAAGAAAATTAATCTATAAGGTTGTATTTAAATTGTTATGTTTTAATATATTTATAAAAATCAAATTAATTATAATGAATAAATTATTAACTCTTCTTGTTGGATTTTTATTATGTTCCAACTCCTCTTTTTCTCAATATTATTACATACCTGCAGCTAGCCCTGGAAATCCTGGAGGATTAAACACAGATAGTGAGTATCCTAGTGGTTCTGGTTTAGACCCGTCATGGACGATAATATTAGGCCCAAGTCAATCTTCACCAACTTGGTCAAGTATTGAAACCATACCATTTAGTTTTAATTTTAACGGTTCTAGTGTTACCCAGTATAAGGTTTCTTCTACAGGGGTCTTAACTTTTTCTACAACTGCAAGTGGAGTCCCTGGTGCTGGAAATGCTAGTATACCTGACCCAGCTATTCCAGATAATTCTGTTATGGTTTGGGGAATCGAAGGCTCTGGTTCAAACGATAACATATGCACTAAAACTTTTGGTACGGCAGGTGCTCAACAACACTGGATATTTTTCACATCCTACACAGCAGGTAGTTGGTCCTACTGGTCTATTGTTTTGGAAGAAGGTTCCAATAAAATTTATATTGTAGATCAAAGACATAGTTCAGCAGCAAATCCATTGGTTACTGCTGGAATTCAAATTGATGCGACTACTGCAGTAATGGTAAGCGGTTCTCCAGCTTTAGCAAATGTTGCTGGAGGTAGTGCACTTCCGGACGACAACCATTATTATGAATTTATTTTTGGTTCGCAAAGCGCAATTGATGCCACAGGAATAGCTGTTACTACATTCCCATACCTAATTTTAGGAAATTCTCCTTTTACAATTTCTGGAGAGATCTCTAATTTAGGTTCAAGTACCATAACATCAATGGATATCAACTATTCAATTAATGGAGGAACTGCAGTAACTGAGTCTCTTTCAAATTTATCTATTAATACCTACGACATGTATCCTTTTGATCATTCCACTACTTGGAATCCAACTAATTCAGGAACTTATGATGTAGCAATATGGGCAAGTAATATTAACGGTTCTAGTGATATGGATCCTACTAACGACACTATTAACGGAACTTTGAATGTATTCACCTCTTTTGAAACAAGACGACCAATGATGGAAGTTTTTACAAGTTCGACTTGTGGTCCTTGTGTTCAAGGAAATCTCAATTTAGGGACTGTGCTTTCTAATTATTCAGAATTATATACACTTTTAAAATATCAAATGAGTTGGCCTGGAAATGGTGATCCATATTTTACTCAAGAAGGTTATGATAGAAGAGTTTTTTACGGAGTCAACTCTGTACCAAGATTAGAAATTGATGGTGGCTACGATTCAAATCCTAGTAGTTTTACTGCACAAGAATTTGATGATTATGCAGCTATACCATCTTTCACAAGCCTTTCCGCAAATTATTCTATTGGCGGGCAATCTGTAGATGTTAATATAACAATAGATCCTTTAGAGAATTTATCAAGTAATAACCTGAAGATCTATACTGGAGTTTTTGAATATCTTACCTACAACAATGCTTCTTCTAATGGTGAAATTGAATTTGCTAACGTTATGAAAAAAATGTTACCAGATGCTAATGGATATGCGATTAATCCCCTTCAGTCTGGAGTTACTCAAACTTATGATTTCTCTTATACTTTTCAAGGCAATTATTCTTTGCCCGCGGATGCAAATGCTCCAATTAATCACATGATTGAACACTCTGTAGAAGATTTTGATAATTTAGGTGTTGCTATATGGATTCAAGATGAGGTTACTAAAGAGATTTTACAATCTACTACAGCATCATTAGTTACGGACGTCAAAGATGATTTAACTTCAGCTAATAATTTTATGATTTTTCCTAATCCTGCAAATAACTTCGCAACTATAGGTTTTCAAGGACAAAAAAATAGAGATGTAGAAATTAAACTTGTGAATGTTTTAGGTGAGATTGTTAAAACTCAAACATACTTTACTACATCTTCATTTGATCATTTAAACTTAGATATTTCAGATTTAAGTAATGGGATTTACAACGTTGTGGTTATTTCAAATGATCTAATTTCAACAAAACAATTGCAAATTTTAAGATAAGATTATTAATCTTTAACTAACATCGCAACTCTTTTTTCACCAAATGGAATTTCATCAATTTTATGAAATTCCATTTTTTTATGGAAATTAAGAGATTGTGTATTTAATGGAACTGTATTTACTTCACAACATAATGGGAATGGAATAGCTAAAGAAATAGAGTATACGTGCTTGTAAATTAAACTCCCTACAGATTTATTTTGAAAATCTGAATGCACTGCTACTCTATCAATGTATAAAAATGAAGATCCAAATCTTTTTTTAAAATATTTATAATTTAAGGACTGATACTCACTGTTACCATCCATAACAACAGCAAATCCAATAAGAGATTTTTTATTTTTAACAACTAAAATAAACTTTGAAAAAAAATATAACTCTTTTAAATGGTCAATATTCTTCAATGATCCCAAAGCAGGTGTATTGAATTGATTGAGTTGTAAAATACGCTCTAGTAAATCATCAGATATTTTGTCTTTTTTTGGATAATAAAAGGATAATGAGCTGGTCATATTAATTTTTGATTCAAATATAAATTTAAAAAAAATAAACTTTTTATTAAAAATTACGTATACTTATGATATAAAACAATTGTTATGAAAACCATTAATTTTTTTAGTCTAGTACTTACTTCTGCACTTTTATTGAGTTCATGTTCCAAGGAAACTGAAGGATGTACAGATCCAATTGCTTCTAATTATGACAGTGAAGCTTCTATTGACAATGGGACATGTATTTATGACGTAGTAGGTTCATGGACCTCAACTTATCAAGAGAATTCAGTTCAAGCAACAGCATCTATTGGAGGTTTCCCTATTTTTGACACTTCTTACATTGAAATTACACATCCAGACTCTTTAAATCCTACTGGAATTGACTTCCAGTCTACCGGTGTTTGTATTTCTTATTACACAGATGAACCTAGTGATACTGGTACTTGGTTAAAAACTAATAATGATCTAACCATTAACATAGCAGATACAACTTTGGCGTTTGTTATCGTATCAGTAAATAATTACAGTCTTGAATTATCAAGTAGCTACAGCGAAGTTTCCAGCGATTTTGGAATGGATATTAGTATATCTATTGACTCGAAGTTTGAATTTTCTAGGTAATTAAAATGAGAAATATCTTAAAATACAATACACTTTTATTAGTAAGCATTGTACTCTTTTCTTGCGGCAAAGACGGTTGTACAGATCCAACTGCTACTAACTATAATCCAGATGCGAAAAATAATGACAACTCTTGTGTTATTTTAGATTGCATGGACCCTAATGCGATTAATTATAATCCTAATGCAACAGACGATAACGGATCTTGTACCTACTCCACTTCTTATTTATTAAGTGGTAGTTGGAATATTTTAAATATAGAGTACACAACTCAGATAGATATTCCAATATTAGGCAGTCAAACTATTTCAGGAGAAGCTAATGACGCTGGAAATTGGACATTTCTATATCCAGAACAAACTTGTTCCAATACTTTAAACTTTGTTACAGAAGGAATTGATATTTTAGGACAAACATTACCCGGAATTCCAATTGATATGACTAGTGAAGGAACTTGGGAGCTATCCAATAATGAAAATAATTTATTGGTGACAGACCAAAATACCAACCTGGTTTCAGATTATCAAATACTTTCTGTACAAGAAAACGTATGTTTTTTAAGTGGCACCATTCCTTTTGTAATAGACACCATGGGTTTTACGATTAACTCAGAAATAGATATTGAACTACAACTCAGTAAATAATTGGCAATATTTTAAGGTTTTTCCTTAAAAAGGGAAACTTTATCTATTATAAATTCTTTTGGGTAATTTGAAGTATCGATACCTAATTCCCCTCCCCAATCTCCTCCTACGGCTAGATTAATTATTAAATGGAAATTTTTATTAAATGGCCATTGCTCTACCCTGTCAAATGATTTTCTTTTAATTCTGTTAAATAAAATTGTGTCCACGTACCATTCCAATAAAGAATCTGTCCAATTTAAACTGTATGTATGAAACTCATTATGCGCAGTTGATATAGTAACACTATCAGACTTTTGAGTTCCTATAGTATGATTGTAAGCTGCTGTATGAATGGTTCCAAAAATTTTGCATGAATCGTATCCTACATTTTCCATAATATCAATTTCACCATCTAGTGGCCAATTAAGTTTTCTATCTAGGGAAGGCAGAAGCCAGATGGCTGGCCAAGAGCCTATAACAAGAGGTAATTTTGCTTTTACTTCTAGGTAACCTTTATGAAAATCAATTTTCCCATTTGTAGTAATTTTAGCAGACTTAAATGAATTAGAGATAGTATCGAAATAGGAAGTTAAAATAAGTTTACCGTCTTTAATTTGAATCGTTTTAGAATCATTTACATAATACTGCAATTCGTTGTTACCAAACCCACAAAGTTCAGGACATCCGTTACCAGAATAAATATTCCAAAAATTGGGATTTAAATCGATATCATCAAAATTGTCTTCCCAAACCAAATTTGATTTTGAAGGGTTCTTAGTTAAATCATTACACGAAATACAGGAAATAATAAAAGAAAATATAATTAGTTTATTCATTACTTCACTTAACGTGAAAATTAGAAGAAATTAAATCTTTAGAATTAGCCCCAACATGAACACTAAAAGCTCCTTTTTCCAAAACATTAATATTTTCATCATTATAAAAAGATAAATCAGATACAGGAATTTTAAACAACACATCTTTAGATTGTCCAGCTTCAATAAAAACTTTATCAAAAGCTCTCAATCTTTTATTGTCTGGAGATACTGAAGCAAATAAATCAGAAGTATAAACCTGAACCACCTCGCTTCCATCTATAGATCCGGTATTTTCAATGGTTACTGATAAACTTAAAGTGTCATTTGCATTTAGTGTATCATTAACTAATTTGAAATTTTTATACTCATAATTTGTGTAGCTAATGCCGTAACCAAATTCATATAAATTATTTAACTCTCCTACGTAATTATAGGCTCCTTGAGCATTATTTTGAACCTCGGATGGTTTGTAATAATAAGTAGATAAAGAGTTGGGGTAAGCTGGATACGTATACGGAAGTTTTCCAGACGGATTCACTTTACCTGATAGAACATCTGCTAAAGCAATACCGCCTAAATTACCAGGTAAATAGATATTTACAATTGCAGACATGAACGGTTCAATTTCTGAAATTAGCCTTGGTCTACCAATATTTAAAACCAATATGACAGGCTTGCCGCATTTAGATAGTTTATTAGCTAACTTGATCTGGAGCTCATGAAGGTTCAAATCATTTAGATCTCCAGGTTTCTCTGTGTATGAATTTTCCCCTAAACACAATAATATAAAATCATGTGATTTAGCAGCTTTTACAACCTGATCAATGTCATCTTCTACCATATCGTAAAAAGCACCTCCACGCTTATATGAAACTCCTGGGATATAAGTGACGTTATTTTCTCCGTAAACATTAGAAACAGATTCAAATATAGTCGTATAATTTTTTGGTGATAAATTTTTGCTTATCAAGGAGTTTTTTAAAATGCCCTCCTTTGTTGCCTTATTAACTAAGTGGGCAGGAACTCCTTTAACATATAAATCTGTGTATTTACCTTGCCAGTTATAAGTCCAAGCACCATTCAAACATTGCATGTTGTTACCATTTGGACCAGTAACTAATATCTTCGAACCCTTTTTTAATGGAAGAATTGAGTTACTATTTTTTAATAAAGTAATAGATTCAGATGCAGATTCATAAGCTAATTTATCCGACTCTTCACCACCAAAATCAGGATAATCTTTATAGTTAGTAACAGGGTTGTTGAATAAATCTAATTCATATTTTAATCTTAGAATTTTTCTAGTTGCGTCGTCAATTCTTGACATTTCAACTTGACCTTCTTTAACTAATTCAGTTAATAACTCAATAAATTCCTCATATTCATAAGGAACCATTGACATATCAATACCAGCATTTATGGCCATTCTAATAGCTTCTTTTCTATTTCTTGCAACTTTATCACGGTCACAAAGCTTATTAATGTCTTCCCAATCAGTTAAAATAACACCCTGAAAACCAAGTTTATTTCTTAATATTTCGGTAAGTATTTTAAAACTTGAATGAACAGGTATTCCATTTATTAATCCAGAATTTATCATTACCGTCTTAGCTCCAGCATCAATAGCTGCCTTAAAAGATTTTATATGGTATTCAAACAATACATTATCAGGTATATAAGCAGGAGTTCTATCTTTTCCGCTTATAGTGGCTTGATATCCAGTAAAATGCTTCATACATGCAGCTACTTTAGACATGTGACCAATATTATTATCATCTCCTTGGTATCCTGCTATTATGGCCTTTCCAAATTCAGTTACCAAAAAAGGATCTTCACCAAAAGTCTCAAATTGTCTTGGAAATCGAGGGTCTAAACCCAAATCTAAAACTGGAGAAAAGTTCCAGGGAATTCCAGACGCTCTTGTTTCATAAGCACAAACAGCACCCATATTGTAAGCGTTTTTTGTATTCCATGTGGCTGCAGTCGTAATTTGCTGCGGAAACATAGTGGCTCCGTCCGTGTAAGTGGCTCCATGTATCGCGTCAATTCCGTAGATGATGGGGATTTTAATCGGTGTACTGTCTATTGCAAATTTTTGTATTTCAGAAATATTTTCGTACCAAGTTTTTGGTGTTTGTGCTAAATTATTAACTGTATTTAACACCGAACCAACTTTATAATCCATTATAGCTTTTTTAGCTTTTACAGGGTCGATTTCCATAGTGTCATTGGAGGACCATTTATTGGAGCCTTTAGCAATAACGGTTAAATTGATTTGTGTCATTTGACCAATTTTCTCTCTCAAGGTCATTTTAGCTAATAGTGAATCAATTTTTACATCAATCGATGATTTATTAGTTTCTACTGAAGTTTTTTTTGGAGTACATGCAGTTAGTAACACAACCGAAAGAATGAAAACTATTTTAACTTTATTAATCATATATTTTTTATTGAAAGACTCTAATGTAATCAACTAGTAAAGTTTGATCAAAAATAGTTGATGCGTTTGGACTACCTGGCCAATTTCCACCTACAGCCAAATTGAATATAAAAAAGAAGTTGTTGTGAAATGCACTTAGGTTAGTAATGTCAATAACCTGATATTGAATATCGTCTCTTAACCATACTATAGAACTTGGAGTCCAAATAATTGAAAAAACATGGAATTCATCTGCAAATCTACCGCTAGAAAGAGAGTTCGACCCTCCATATTCTGCATGACCATTACTTTCCCAATGTGCAGTACCGTGTACTGTTCTGTCGTTGTAACCATTCCCACCAATCATTTCCATAATATCAATTTCACCACAACTTGGCCATCCAACAGCTGAGAAATTTTCACCCAACATCCACATTGCAGGCCATATTCCTTGACCGAAAGGAAGCTTAGCTCTAATATCTATTCTTCCATAAGTATGGAAAATATTTCCTTGTGTTTTAATTCTAGAAGAAGTATAATTTTTCCCACCATAATATTCCTGCTTTGCAGTAATTTTGAGGTATCCGTTTTCTAAAGAAGTATTCTGTTCTCTATAATACTGTAATTCATTATTTCCCCATCCGTTATAACCATTCCCTAATTCATGTGTCCAATCGTTGGAAAGTGATGTCCCGTTAAATTCATCATTCCAAGAAAGCGTATAATTAGGGTAATTCAATGGCGTAGTATATCCCGTATTATTTACGCTGAAAGAAACAGTCACACTGTCTATTCTTTCAATATATTGAGAACTCGTAAGGTTTGCTCTAGTTTTTATAAAATATGTTCCTGAAGAAGAATAAGAGTAACTAGCTGATCCATTTGTAGAAGTTATAATTGTAGAATCTGTAGCATTCATGAAGATGAAAGTAAAAAAATTTTCATTTGTAGCAGTTGCTTGTATTTCGACAACACCACTATTATCAACATTGGTAATCGTACTTTCTAAGTTGGTAGGTAAATTAATAAAGTAGCAAGAACCGTTATCTTTTTTTGCCTCAGGGTTATAATTTTCTGCATTTGGATCTGTACAACCTTTTTTACAACTGTTAAAAAAAAGAGGCAATGCCAATAAATAAATAAAATAATTTAATCCTTTCATAAAGTAATCTATGGGCAAGTAGTTACAAAACCTTCTGGAACGTATCTAGCAAACCAAGCTAAAGTACCGTCGTGATGACCGTATTTAACAATCATTGAAGTATCATTTAACTGAGTAATTTCAAATTCGCTAACACCTGAATAAAAACCCATTGGGGCACCATTGGAGAGTGTCATCACAGAATCAGTTGATAAATCCCAACTCTCATTAGACATATTTTCAAACGGAGCTGTCCAATCGTATAAGTTTTCAAAAGCACCTTGATAATTAGGACCTAATGTATTGTGTACATAAATATCTCCATTAGTTATCAAGTCGTATTTAAATCCAACTAGGTGAAAAGTAAATCTATCATCGTACAGTCCTACTCCTGGTTTAGAATTGGCAGTAGCATGCCACCAGTCAGGAGCGTCTCCATCAGGTGGACCGACACCAAAATGATAATCACATGCAGAGTCAATATGCCATGTTCTGTATCCAGGGCCATTGAGTCCACCTGTAAGTATTAAATGTAAAGGATTATCAAACAAACTAATATCATTTGAATCAATAGTAATAGGACTTGAGCTTGATGCATCCCCTTGAGAATTAAAAACAGAAAGAGTTACTGTGAAATTTCCTGCAAAAGGATATTCTGCTGTGTCTATTGTTCCACTTCCTGAAGTTCCATTTCCAAAATCCCAAGAACATTCTACGTCAGGATTTTGTGCAGTAAAAACTACAACGTTAGGATTACTTGTAGGAGCAATAGTGAATAAAGCTGATGATTCAGTCAAGCCTTTAAAGCAAGTACCATCGTCTTTCGTTGCATTTGGATCAAAATTATGTGCTTTTGGGTCCGTACATCCTTTTTTACCACAACTAGAAGCAATTACTAAAGGAATTAATAATAATACCGTTTTTATATTTTTCAATTTCATTTCTTAAATTTTAATATCCTGGATTTTGAGACCAATTCCCACCTGCTAAATCAATTTCGTCTTGTGGAATTGGGAATAATTCATGTTTCCCTACAACAAAGCCATCTATTTCACTAGCAGCTTTTCCGGTTCTAACTAAATCAAAAAACCTATGACCTTCACAAGAAAGTTCTGATCTTCTTTCTCTATGTATTATGTCTCTAATTGAGTTTTGAGAATCACTAAAATTATTCCAAGGTGGCTGCGTTACATCTACTTGATATTGAAATAGATTTACTCTATTTCTTACCTCATTTAAATATTGAATAGCATTAGAAGTATCACCATTTTCATTTGATGCTTCAGCAGCCATTAACAATACGTCAGCATACCTTATCACACGGTAATTGACACCACTAGTTAGGTCATTGTCACCAAGATTTCCCATTTCTAAAGCAGACTTAATATATTTATTATTGTAAAAGCCTGTATGCCCACCGCCACCTTGTGTGTAAGTAGTTCCAGGGCTATTATTTGCAATAAATTCATCGATATTTAGACATGTAGCTTCTCTTCTCGGATCTTGGTATTCAAAAAAGTCGTAAAGATCTTGGGTAGGTAAGTTATAGCTATTTCCATCACCATAAACGGGCCCATCATAAGATCTAATACCTTGAAAACCAACAGTAACATTTCCTTCCAAACAAATTAAACATCCGTAATCTCCCCCTTGACCACTACTAAACTCCACATCGAAAATAGTTTCACTGTTATTTTCATTGGCTTCTTGAAATAAGGTACTGTAGTCGGAACCTAATGTGTAATTTCCAGAATTAATTACAACATCAAGTGTTTGACTTGAAAGATTCCATTTTTGTTGGTATAAATACACTTTACCCAATAGAGCAAGTGCTGCACCTTTATCAACTCTACCTTGAATACCAGAATGAGAGGATTCTGATTTATAAGACAAAACAGAAATTGCTTCATTTAAATCCTTTTCAATTTGAGCATAAACTTCTGACGAAGGCGTTCTTACAGTTTCTAACACTTCTTGCCCACCTAATCTTTTATCAATAATTAAAGGAATATCTCCAAATACTTTTACCAACTCAAAATAATAAAAAGCTCTTAAAAACTTAGCTTCTGCATAGATAACTGGCTTGGATGGGAAATCGATTTCATTATCCTTTGGTTCTAAAAGGAAATTACATCTTGCGATACCGCAGTAATTGTATCTCATAAGGCTTCTTAGCTCGTTATTTACCGCGCCATGAGTCATGTTATCTATTTGATGTAGACCTTCAGTATCGGTCACGCTTTCTCCTCCAGCTATAGTGTTATCAGAAGCAATTTCACCTATCCAAAAAGACACATAAACACCTTGAAGCAAATCGTATGCTCCAGTGAGGGCTCTTAAATAATCACTTTCATTTTGAAAAAAGTTCTCAGCGTCTTGAGTGTAAGGAGGTTCTAAATCTAGAAACTTACTACATCCCAATGATAAAAATGAAGTTAAAAGAAAGACAGAAAATATTTTAAATACTCTTTTCATATTATTAAAATTTAATGTTAACACCACCCATTATAGTTCTAGCTTGTGGGTAAAATCCGTAATCAATACCATTAGACAAAGCACCTTGAGCTGCACCTATGTCTGGATCGTAACCCATATAGTTGGTAATGGTAAACAAGTTATTTGCTGACATATAAAACCTGATGTAGTCTGTTCCAAATTTATTACAAATATTTTTTGGTAATACATATCCAATTTGAACATTTCTTACTCTCAAATAAGAACCATTTTCAACAAAATAATCAGAGAAAACGCCATTTCTCGTAGCAGTTGTTGTTACTCTAGGATTGTCATTTGATGGATTATCTACAGTCCATCTATCCAAGACGTAACTAAGTTGATTAGCATAGGGTTGCTGTCTCTCGTAATTTCTTACAATTTTATGTCCCAAAGCAGCATATAAATTAGTTGAAATATCAACACCAAAAACATTGAATCCTAAAACAGAACCAATCATGAATTTAGGAATAGGCGAACCTAAGTCAGTTTTATCTGAATTATTACTGAAATTAATTACACCGTCTCCATCAACATCTACAAATCTCAAATCACCAACCTGTGCTCCTGGCTGATTGACTGTAGCATTATCAATTTCTTCTTGATTTTGAAATACACCATCAGTTTGGTAACCAATAAAATATCCAATAGGGAATCCGACTTCAAAACGGGTAGCTGTATTGCCTCCGACACCAAAACCAGCTCCAGGTAAAAAATCTACACCTTCTGGAGTTGATTTTACTTCATTATTTATGTAAGTAAAATTTAAATTCACATTCATTCCCACTTTATTTTTTGGATCTGTAGCATATGCTAATTCTAATTCTACACCTTTATTAGAAACATCTCCAGCATTTACATATGGAGGATATCCTCCTGGTCCATAAGAACCTATTAAAGAGGACACTGCAGGTTGAAAAAGAAGGTCATTGGTGTTTTTAACAAAGTAGTTTGCACTAATATCAATAATATTTGAAAGCTGAAGATCAATACCAATATTGAATTGTCTAGTTGTTTCCCATTTTAAATCTGGGTTGGAAGGAGTTCCTATAGCTACACCTTGAACTATTGTGTTATTAAAAACATAATCACCCTCACCATTTAATAAAGCTCTGTAAGCAAAATTTGCAATCTGATCATTTCCTGAAACCCCGTAACTAGTTCTAACCTTGAAAAAAGTAATTGCCTTAGAATTAAAGAAACTTTCATCAGAAGCAATCCATGCACCAGAAAAAGAGGGGAAGTATCCAAATCTGTTGTTAGGACCAAACTTACTAGAACCATCTCTTCTTAATATTGCAGAAAAAATGTATTTGTATTTAAAGCCATATTCCGCTCTTAAGAAGTTCGAAAGTAATCTTTCTTCAAATTCATAAGATCCGGTATTATTTAGATTAATTTGACCAGAAGTTAAACTTGCAGATATATCAGCAAAATCTATGGAGTTATTAGGAATATTGAAAGCAGTACCATTCAGTACGTCTCCTCTCCTACTAAATACTGTTGTTCCCAAAGTAGCTTTTATATTATGGTCATCAATGGTTTTAGAGTAATTTAAATAACTCTCGAAATTTAAATCTAAGTATGTTGCTCTTTGCTCATAAACACTTGCCCCTTGTTCTACAAGTATACTGTCGTAAACTAAATTGTCTGGATCTGACAGTTGAAATCCTTGAAATACCATTCTAGGATCTAAATTTTCGTTAATAGCAGAATTAGCATATTTCCCGATACCATACCAAGCCAAAGGAGAAAAACTCTTATCGTCTACTGATGCATAATTATAACTAAGTCTATTAGTGAAAGCTAGATTCTTATTAATCTTATATTCAAATTCTTGTTTCCCTACCAATTTATTTACCACGGCATTATTATGAGTGTTTTCTATTTGAGCAACTGGATTTATAATATCGTTTACCTCAAGCAGATATTCGTACCTGCCATCTTGAGTTCTAATATCTCTAGTAGGAAAAGCATTTATAGTATTATATAAAACTGATCCCAATCCATTTTCTGGCAACGTTTTTCTTTCTTCATGAGTGAAAAGAAAAACACTGCTTAGAGTTAATTTATCAGTTAAAGAATTAACTAAATTAACTCTTGCGTTATATCTATCAAAACTAGACTTATCTCCTCCTACAATACCGTCTTGTGAAAAGTAATTACCTCCAATAGAATAAGATGACTTCTTACTACCTCCAGTAACACCAAAATTAAAACTTTCAATAGGAGCTGATTGGAAAATTGTGTCTTGCCAGTTTGTACCCACCTTTAAATCTGTATTGCTGAATATAGGTGCACCAGTACCCCTAATAAACATTTCATTTTTAATTAAAGCATACTCAGCTGCATTCAATAAATCTAAACTGTTAGTAGTCTGTTGGACACCTACATAAGAACCTACTTCAAATTTAGGTTTTGCTCCAATTCTACCTTTTTTTGTTTCTATAATTATAACACCATTTGCAGCCCTTACTCCATAAATACCAGCTGTGGCATCTTTCAATACATTAATCGATTCTATGTCACCAGGATTCAAAGAATTTAAACCTTCTGAATCATAAACCACCCCATCAACTAATATTAATGGGTCATTATCTCCAAATGTTGATAAACCTCTAATTCTGATACTAGAAGAACCTCCCGGAGAACCTGAGTTGGTATTGATGGTAACTCCTGAAACTTGCCCCTGAAGAGCTTGATCCATCCTTGGAATATTAAGTCTTTCTATACTTTCACCTTTAACTTGCACTGTAGCACCTGTAAGTTCTTTTACAGTAGTTTTTCCATATCCAATTACTACAACTTCGTCTAAAGATTCTGATGATAGTTTTAACTGAACATCAATTTTCTTTTGATCATTTACTTGGATTGCCTGATTTTTATAACCGATAAACGAAAAGATAAGTATGCTGTTTTTATCGTTAACACTTATAGCATATTTACCGTCAAAATCCGTGGTAGTACCTGTAGGATTTCCTTCAATTTTTATAGTTACACCAGGCATCCCTTCTTTAAGTTCATCAATTACAGTTCCTGTTACCATAATTGACTGTGCAAAAGCACCAAAAGTGAAAATAGAAAATACAATAAAAAAGTAAAGTCTTGAAAAACAGTTGTTTACGCTCATCATTTTTAAATTAGTTTACTTGCTGACCAAAAGCTATATAGTGTTAGTTTGACACTAAGATACTGTTTTTATTTGATTTTAAAAGTATTTTTTGGTTAAACACAAGTGTTAACAAATATATTGTTTACGTTTAACTAAAAAGAATTTAATTTAATTTTATATCAGTTATTACAATAGTTAATTATTTTTAAAATGACATTAAACTACATATGGATTGGGTTTTTTATTGTTGCATTTATTATAGCAATATTTAAAACTTTTACCGGTAATCCTGAAATTTTTTCCTTAATAGTAAACTCAATTTTTGAAAGAGCTGAGTTGGGCTTTAAACTTTCCATTGGTTTAACAGGAATTATGGCTCTTTGGCTTGGAATTATGCGGATTGGTGAAAAAGGAGGTGCAATAGATTTACTATCAAAAGCATTCTCACCACTTTTTCATAAATTATTTCCAGAAGTTCAAAAAAACTCAAAAGCTCACGGTGCTATTATTATGAATATATCTGCTAATATGTTAGGTCTTGACAATGCAGCAACACCACTTGGACTTAAAGCCATGGCAGAATTACAAAAAGAAAATACAAATAAGGACAGGGCTTCAAATGCTCAAATTTTATTTTTAGTATTAAATACTTCAGGACTAACTTTAATACCAACAAGTATAATAGCTCTAAGAGCCTCAGCAATGGCAGAAAACAATATAAGTGGTAATCCTACAGATGTTTTTTTACCAATATTGATTGCCACTTTTTGTTCTACTATTGCTGGTCTTATTCTTGTTGCCATCATCCAAAAAATTAACTTATTCCAAAAAACAATTATTGCCTATTTAGGAACTGCAATATTATTTATTGGAAGTCTGGTTTATTATTTAATGAATCACAAAAGCCAAATTGAAATCATATCCTCAGTTGCATCTGGAGCAATTATATTTTCTTTTATTATAGGATTTATTAGCTTGGGGTTGAGAAAGAAAATAAATATTTATGAAGAATTTGTAGAAGGCGCTAAAGAGGGGTTTACAGTTGCAATTCGAATAATCCCCTATTTGATTGCCATGCTTTGTGCAGTTGGAGCTTTCACAGCTTCTGGAGCTATGAGTTATGTGACTTATTCGATAGGTCAACTATTTAGTTTATTTCTTGATAATATTCAATTTGTAGAAGCTCTTCCAACTGCAATAATGAAACCCTTATCTGGTGGAGGTGCAAGAGGATTAATGGTAGAGTCTTGGGGAGAAAACGCCAGTCAAATTAATTCATTTGTAGGTAGACTAACTTCTACATTTCAAGGTTCTACAGAAACTACTTTTTATGTAATTGCTGTTTATTTTGGTTCAGTAGGTATTAAAAATACTAGATACGCTGTTCTTGCTGGACTGTTTGCAGATGTTGTAGGAATAATAGCAGCTATTATTTTAGCATATATATTTTGGGGGTGAACTTTTACTTTTCTTTAACTGATTCAATTAGTTTTTCAATAGTAATCCGCACTTTTTCCTTTAAATTCTCTTCGTTTTCGCTGTTGTCAATAACAAAATCTGCATATTTTTCTTTGGCAGTATCAGTCATTTGATGAGACATTCTTTTTTGAATAGATTTATAATTGCTAGAATCTCTTTTTAAAACTCTTTCTAGTCTAATTTTTTCAGAACAACATACTAAAATAATTTTATCCATTTCTAAATATGCTTTACTTTCAATTAAAATAGCTGCCTCCTTAAAAACTATTCTATTTGAATCATGCTGAGTAATCCAATTCTTAAAATCTTCAGCAACAACAGGATGGATTATTGAATTAAGTTTTTTTAATTTTGATGAGTCACCAAAAACAATTTCAGAAATTAACTTTCTATTAAGCACACCTTTATCGTAAACACTTTCTCCAAATTCCAATACCACTAAGTTTTTTGTACTTGGGTCATTATTCATTAACCACTTAGCTCTTGAATCAGAGTTATAAACCGGAAAACCAAGCTCTTTAATAAGATTAGAAACCGTGGTTTTACCTGATCCTATTCCACCAGTTAAACCAACTTTCAACATAAGTTATTGTTTATTTTCTTCGTTTAATTTTGTGCTAGAATCAAGGGAAATAGAAGATTTATCAATTTTAAGTTTAGTACTAGCATCAACAGTAATTAAAACTGTTGTTTCTTTAACTTCTACTACCTTACCGTGGATACCTCCAATAGTTACTACATTATCTCCTTTTTTAAGATTGTCTCTTAAGTTTTGTAATTCTTTTCTTTTTTTATTTTGGGGTCTAACCATAAAAAAATAAAAAATTATAAAAATTGCTACTAAGAAAATGATATTCATCATTCCACCACTACTATTTTCGGCTGATGATAATTCGAGAAAAAATACTTTATTCATAAGTTTTTATTTTAATTTAAATACCTGCAACAAAACCCTCTAAATACAACTTATTAGTAGCGGGTCTCGTATTGGCCAATATAGATATATATTTTTTAATGTAACCTGTTCTTTTAGTATTTAATACAACAGGTATTTCACCTTTACCACCTGGTTCAACAGGTGTTTTAGGCCAACCTTTTAGAACTGTGCATCCACAACCAGCCTTAACAGAATTAATAAGTAAAGGAGTTTTTCCTTCGTTAACAAAAACAAAAGTATATTCTACTTTTGATCCTAATGCAACAGTATCAAAGTTGAAAGTAGATTCTTCAAATTTAATTACTGGTGGATTTTCAGGTGCTATTAAGTCTGCCGTAATTTCAGTAGAATTACTAATTTTATCACTTACACAAGAGCAACATACAATCAGAAATATATAAATAAAAATATTTTTTTTCATAATTAACCTATTAATCCCCTACCTACTTTTTTAATTTCTCCTTCTTTTTTTAACTCAATAAAAATTTTATCTAAAATACCGTTAATAAAGCCGTTACTTTTTGGGGTGCTGTAAAACTTGGAGATTTCTATGTATTCATTTAAGGTTACTTTTAAAGGAATTGAAGAAAATTCTTTAGCTTCTGTAACAGCCAAATTCATTAACAAAGAATCCATTTTAGCCAATCTTTCACTTTCCCAATTTTTAGAATAAGATTGAAGAACCTTATCGTTGTGTTCTTTATTCGTAATTGCCTTTGATAATAAATTTAAAGCAAATTGTTTTTCATCTTCCTTCCATAGAGGCATTAATGTGAATTTCGAGTCTTCTTTAAAAGATTTTAAAGTTTTTAAGATCATTGAAGATACATGATCTAAATCGTCTTGCCAATAAATACTTTTTTCGTCAAAAAAATGATGAAGTAAGTCGTAATTACATATTTCTTCTTTGTAAAGTTTAATCAATTGAGCTTTCTGATGATCAAAACTATTTTCCTCTGAATTCAAAATTTCTTGAAATGTTTCAGAATCATACATACTACTAAACATTTTTTTAATTAAGTCATTTTCAACATCCCCTACCCAACTTATTTTAGAGTTGTTAATTGTTTTCTCTAAGTCTTCAGAGGATTCTAACATCTTAATAATCTTATTATCAACAAAAGATCTCTTGAAGGATTGTGGAGCTTTCTCAATAAAAGATCTTTTAGCCTCTTCTATCTTAATATTAGCAATCCTTTTAATAGGAATAAAAATTTGAATTAAATAAATATACAAATCATAAGTCTTATTCATACTATGTATAAACTCCTTTAAACCATTTTCCAAATCTTTGTTGTTAGATTGAGAAAAGGCATAAAAAGCCTGTAAAACTTTGATTCTGATATGCCTTCTATTTAACATTATTCAACTTTATAGTTTCTTCTTTAATTCTTTTTTCTGCAATTTTATTGGCTGCTAATGAAGTTGAGATATTCTCATTTTTTGATTTATGAAGTATATCTAAAGTAGTATTGTAAATATTTCCTGCCATTTGCATTACTTTTTCATCACTAATTCCATGAATTTCTGCATAACAATTCATTACACCTCCTGCATTAATTAAATAATCTGGAGCATAGACTATCCCTTTATCAATTAGTTGTTGTCCATGAATATTTTCATCTTGAAGTTGATTATTAGCAGCTCCAGCCACAATATTGCATTTAAGCTCTTTGATGGTTTTGTTATTTATAGTTGCACCAAGAGCACATGGAGCATAAATATCTATTTGTGAATTGAATATGTCATTTGTATCAATAAATTTACAATTGTATTTATTAACTGTATTTTTTACAGCATCTTTATTGATATCAGATACAATAATTTCCGCCCCTTCTTTATGTAAATAATCTACCAAATACAGTCCTACGTGACCAACCCCCTGCACAAGTACTTTTTTACCACTTAAACTTTCGTTACCACTTTGAAATTTTAATGCCGCTTTCATTCCCATATAAACTCCATATGCAGTAATTGGAGACGGATCTCCTTTTTTTCCAGGTAAACCAGTAACATAATCTGTGGTTTTATTTACATGTAACATGTCTTGAGGATTAATACCTACATCTTCTGCTGTAATATAAGACCCCGATAAAGAGTTAACAAACTCTCCAAATTTCATAAATAATTCGGGTGATTTTTGAGTTTTAGAATCTCCAATAATAACCGCTTTACCTCCTCCTAAATTAAGACCTGAAATAGCATTTTTATAAGTCATACCTCTCGACAATCTCATGACATCAATTAAAGCATTTTCGCTAGAAACATAATTCCACATTCTAGTACCTCCTAGAGCTGGTCCACAAACCGTATTGTGTACTGCTATAATAGCTTTTAAACCAGATTGCTCATCTTGGCAAAACAGTATCTTTTCATGGTTCATTTTGAAAAAATCAATGGCACTACTTTTTTCTGAATGAGCTGTATTTGATAATTCTTTAATCATAATATTTATAGAAATATTTCACAAAAATAATATTTTGTCAATATAAAATTTGAAAAAAATAAAATGCTTGGTTTTAGTATTTATATTTGAAAGGATTTGAAACCTCTTTTTTATTTAAATAAATATTTATGGAAGTATAAATGGCACCTTCTTTTTGGACTGTTTTTTATAACAGCATCCAATTATTTTGGGGTCTACATGCCTAAAATTATAGATAATGCAGTTGACGAACTAATTGACTACAAGACCAGTACGAATAAAAGCAATGAAATTCTCTGGGATCTTGGTTTAAAATTAGTATTTACCTACATGTTATTTTCTTTACTAAAAGGATTGTTTTTATTTTTCACTAGACAATCAATAATTGTAATGTCTCGAAAAATAGAATTTGATTTGAAAAATGAAATTTTTTCTAAATACCAAGAATTAAGCATTTCATTTTACAAGAAAAATAAAACAGGCGATTTAATGAACAGAATTAGTGAGGATGTAACTAAAGTGAGGATGTACCTTGGTCCCGCTATTATGTATTCGATAAATGTTTCTGTACTTTTTATTATGGTTATTTCTTTTATGATATATAAAAACTTAACTCTTACCCTTTACGTGCTTTTTCCATTACCTATTCTTTCGCTTATAATTTATAAAGTCAGTAGTATAATCAATAAAAAAAGTGAAATCACTCAACAAAAACAATCTAAAATTACATCCTTTGTTCAAGAAGCATTTTCAGGAATTAGAGTATTAAAAGCGTATAATAAAAGAAAGTATTTTTTAGATGTGTATAAGGAAGAAACTAATAATTACAAGCAAGCTTCATTAGATTTAGCTCTTGTTAACTCCCTATTTTTACCTACAATAATTTTTCTAATTGGATTAAGCACTGTGATTACCATTTACCTTGGAGGAATTAAAACGATCCACAAAGAATTAGACTACGGAGATATTGTTCAATTTATATTCTATATAAATATGTTGACGTGGCCATTTGCTTCTATTGGTTGGGTGAGTTCTTTAGTTCAAAGAGCTGCAGCTTCTCAAAAAAGAATAAATGAATTTATTAAAATCGAAGAAAAGGTAATTAATAATGGTGATAAAAATTTAAAAGAGATTATAGAGATAGAATTTAAAAATGTAAGTTTTAAATATCCAAGCAGTAGTGATTTTGTATTAAAAAATATCAACTTCAAACTTACATCAGGGATGACTATTGGGATATTTGGAAAAACTGGTTGTGGCAAATCTTCTTTAGCTCAAATTCTATGCAGACTCTACGAAATTAACAGTGGTGAGATTTTAATAAATGGAAGTTCAGTGAACGATATTAAACTTTCTGATTTCAGAAAAAAAATTGGATACGTTCCTCAAGATGTATTTTTGTTCTCTGATACTATAAAAAACAATATAGCGTTTGGACTAAATAAAACAGATTATGAATTTAAAGATGTGCAATCAGCTGCAAAAAAAGCTGGTTTAAGCTCTGAAATTGAAAATTTTTCAAACTCATACGAAACTAAAATTGGCGAAAGAGGAGTCACGTTATCTGGAGGACAAAAGCAAAGAATTTCCATTGCTAGAGCACTAGCAAGAAACCCTCAATTATTAATTTTTGATGATTGTCTATCTGCTGTAGATTCAGAGACATCAAAAAAAATTCAAAAATCGCTAAATCTTAATAAAAGTTTAGCCATCCATATTAGCCATAAAATAAGTAATATTAGTCATTGTGATCATATTATTGTTCTTGAAGATGGGCAAATATCTGAAGAAGGAAACCACAAAAAACTTGTAGAAAAAAAAGGGTTTTATTACGAAATTTTCAAAAAACAACAGATTGAAGAAAATTAATTTCTATATATTTTTAGAAATAAATAAAAGGTTAATTATATTGCAGTACTATTAATAAACTAGATGTAAATGGAAGATAATAAAGACACCGAAAACTACAGAAATGAAATTTTTTCAAAATCTGTAAGAGCTGGGAAAAGAACCTACTTCTTTGATGTTAAATCTACAAGGTCGGGCGATCATTATTTAACCATTACAGAAAGCAAAAAAAAGTTTGACCAAGATGGTAATTTCCATTTTGAAAAACATAAGATATTTCTATATAAGGAAGACTTTGACAAGTTCAAAGATGGTCTCTCTGAAGTTGTTGAAAAAGTAGTTTCTTTAAATGAAACCACTTCTGATAACAATGGAGACTCACTAGAAAGTAAATCTTTCAAAAATTTAGATTAAAAAATCAGTTACTTTTCAACATCTCAAATTAAAAAATATTTTTTCTCATCTCACTGGTTTACAGTATTTTATATTTTTAAATATTTCTAGTATTTTTTTAAAATGTGGACAAACCCCACTTCTTTAATATTTAAACACAATTATGTTTAAAAATGAATTTTTAAATTCATTTTTTTTCTACTTATAGTATTAACTTTAGTTATAATTTAATCAAAAATTAAATGGGGAAAATCATAACAATAGCCAATCAAAAAGGCGGAGTAGGCAAAACTACTACTGCAATAAATTTATCAGCTTGTTTAGGAGTTTTAGATAAAAAAACCCTACTAATAGATGCCGATCCTCAAGCAAACTGTACTTCGGGAGTTGGTTTTGAACCTAGAAAAATAAATCAAGGAATTTATGACTGTATCATTAATAGTGTAGACCCAAAAGAATTAATTGTAAGTACGAAAAGTCCTAACCTCGACCTTCTGCCTTCCCACATTGATTTGGTAGGTGCAGAAATTGAAATGATAAATTTAGAAGAAAGAGAATATGTTTTTAAAAATATTTTTTCACATCTAAAAGACGAATACGATTATATTGTCATAGATTGCTCACCATCTTTAGGTCTACTAACATTAAATGCTCTAACATTATCTGACAGTGTAATAATACCAGTACAATGCGAGTATTTTGCTTTAGAAGGGTTAGGAAAACTGCTTAATACTATTAAAATCGTACAAAGTAGATTAAACAAATCTTTAGATATTGAAGGAATACTATTAACCATGTACGATACAAGACTAAGATTATCTAATCAAGTTATTGAAGAGGTTAAAATTCACTTTCAACAACTTGTATTCGATACTATAATTCACAGAAACACAAGACTTGGTGAAGCTCCAAGCCACGGAGAAACCATAATAATGCACGATGCGAGTAGTAAAGGTGCTGTGAACTATTTAAACTTAGCTAAAGAGTTAATCAATAAAAATTTAGTATCCAATTCTAATGATTCTGTTTCTAAAAACTTAGAGTTAAATGGTTTCTAAGAAAAATGCTCTTGGGAAAGGTTTAGGTGCTTTACTTGAAAATGCCAAAACAGATATTACAAGTAAATCTAAAAATCCACAAAATTACCAAGCTGGATCAATTTCAAGAATTGACATTACTAACATCACCCCAAATCCCTTTCAGCCAAGAATAGACTTTGAAAAAGATGCGCTACAGGAATTATCAAAATCTATCAAAGAACATGGAATAATTCAACCCATTACTGTTAGGAAAATGGGAAGAGATAATTTTCAGATTATCTCTGGAGAAAGAAGATACCAAGCTGCAAAAATTGCTGGAGTCAATGAAATTCCATCATTCATTAGAATTGCTGATGACAAAAAAATGTTAGAAATGGCAATTGTGGAGAATATTCAAAGACGGGATTTAAACGCAATTGAAATAGGTCTCAGTTATCAAAGATTAATCGATGAATGCCAGTTAACACACCTTGAATTAAGTGAAAAAGTAAGTAAAGACAGATCGACTATTACCAACTTTCTAAGACTATTGAAACTACCCGTTATTATTCAAAAAGCGGTAAGAGATAATGAATTAAGCATGGGACATGCACGTGCCATACTTTCTTTAAATGATGAATCTGATATGATTCAAGCTTTTGAAAAAATAAAATCTGATAATTTATCTGTCAGAAAATCTGAAGAAATATTCAGATCAAAAACTATAACCAAAAAAAATAGTGCAAATACACTTAGTAATTATGAAAAAAGAATGCAAAATGACATTTCATTTCAACTGGATTCAAAAGTAGTTATCAAAAAGAAAATTAAGGGTAATGGACAAATAATTATAAATTTTAAAAATCAAGATCATTTAAACGAGATTCTAGATAACTTTGATTGATGTTTAGATTTATAATATACTTTTTTATTTTGTTATCTAACTATTCCTTTTGTCAATTAAACGACTCGACAAAACAAGTGAATTTTACAAAAAAATCTACTTTAATGTCCTGTATTCTTCCTGGTCTAGGACAATGTAATAACAATAAAATAAGACCTACAAATATCAAAAATCGTCTTTGGTGGAAATTACCTATAATTTATGGTTTTATTGGCTCCACTACTTATCTTATTAATTTCAATCATCAAGAGTTTAAAAAAATCAAGAATGAAAGAATACATAGAAGAGATAATGGAAATAATCCGTTGAATTACCCATTGTACTCTTCAAGTGACTTAAAGATTATACAAGATCAATATAGTAGATTAAGAGATTTATCTGTTATTTCCTTTATTGGAGCATATGTTCTACAGATAATAGATGCTAATGTAGAAGCACATTTATTTCTTTTTGATATAAGCGATAATTTAGGACTTCAAATAAAACCAATTTTACAAACAGGATGTCCATCTAGCTATATAGCACCTCAGTTATCAATAAATATTAAATTGTAAAAGAATCTATCTGAATGAATAATTTAACCAACAATTTTAAAAATATAAATAATATGGAGCAATATGATTTATGTATAATTGGGGCCGGACCTTCTGGATATGCAGCAGCTATGAGAGCTGTTGATTTTGGAAAGAGAACAGTTTTAATAGAAAAAGATAAAGTTGGAGGTGCAGGTCTGTATAATGGAGCTCTTTCTTCTAAAACCATGTGGGAGTTGTCTCAAAAGTTAAGAACAATTAATGAAGGTATTAAATCTGCAGGAAGAAAAGCTGTTGATTTGTCTTGGGAAGATGTTCAGAAAAATCTTATGGATGCAACCTTTGACAGGAAATTTCAATATTCCTGTCATTTAAAGTTACTACAGTCAGAAGCTCTAAACAATATTTTCAAATATGAAAGAGGGTTAGGAACATTTGTTGATAGCCATCATGTGGAGATTAAAAAAGCAAATGGTGAAAAAAAAGTAATTTATGCTGAAAATATCATTATTGCTACAGGAAGTAAACCAAGGACCTTGCCCAACATTGAAGTTGACGAGAAAGTAATAATGACCAGTGATGGCGTTGATCACATGAAAAGTTTTCCAAAATCGATGGTTATAGTTGGAGCAGGTGTAATTGGATGTGAATATGCTACTATTTTCTCAAACTTTGGGAAAACAAAGGTTTATTTAATTGACAGATCTGATAGAATTTTACCTTTTGAAGACAACGACATATCTGACTTAATTAGTAAAAACCTAAAAGAAAAAGGAGTTACTATTCATAATAAAGCTCAGTTAGAAAGACTTGAAATTAAAGATGGTGAAGTAGAATACGAATTATCTTATAAAGACGGGACTAAAGAGGTGATTCGTGTAGAAAAAGCCCTTTTATCTGTTGGAAGAAAACTTTGTATAGAAGGTTTAAAAATGGAGAATGCTGGTGTAACTTTGAGTAAAAGAGGTGTTCATATTGGTGATGTAGACACCCAAACAAATATTCCCAATATTTATGTTGTTGGAGATGCTAGTGGTCACATATCGTTAGTGAATGTAGGAGAACTAGAAGGTCGTTACGCCGTTGAAAGAATTTTCTCTAAAAAATACTATCCAATAAACTACAAAAACATATGTACTATCATGTTTCTTCAACCCGAAGTCGCCTCTGTCGGAATCAATGAAAAAACTTGTATTGAAGAAAACATCCCAGTTAAAGTTGTTAAATTGGATTACTCTTGTATTGCAAGAGCTATTGCTATGCGAAAAACTGAAGGGTTTTTCAAAATCATTGTTACGGACGATGATAAAATGAAAATTTTAGGGATGAGAGCTGTTGGAGAGCATGCATCTAGCACTATTCAAGGAATTGGTCTGCTAATGAAAATGGATAAAAACATTCAAGAATTAGCAGAAATGGTTCACCCCCACCCTTCCATAATTGAAGGAATTCAAGAGTGTGTTAGAATGTTACTTAATAAGTCTATTTTTAAGTCTTCTATCTTTAAAGATAAACTTTGGTGCTACAGAAGATTAGGAAACCAAATTGAGAATCTTCAAAGACTCTAAAATCTTTTTAAAACACATTCCAAATTCAATACAGACAAAATTAAAATGATAAATCGATATAGTATTTTTCTTATTTCTTTTCTAATTACCATTTCATGTAATAACAATGAGAGTAAGAAAAAATCTAAAAAAAATAAAATCAACACATCCATAAGTGAATTTAAAAATCTAAAAAATGACGATAGAAAAGTTAAAGTAGAGTCCTTTTTTTATAAAAAGTTTAAAAAAAATCAATTTAATGGAAATATTTTATTTGCAGAAAATGGAAATATTATTTCAAAAGAAAGCTATGGATACGCTAATATTTCAAAAAAAGAAGAGCTAACAGAACAACATACATTTCAGTTAGCTTCAGTTTCTAAACCATTTACAGCAATTGCTGTATTACAATTAATACAAGATGGTAAATTAAGTCTGAACGACACCATTAATCAATTTTTTTCAGACTTTCCATATGATGGAATTACTATTCATCAACTTTTATCACACAGATCGGGTTTAAGTCAGTATACACATTTTTGTGACAACCCAAGTGAGGTATGGCCAGACAAAACAAAAACTATAAGTAATAACGATGTATTAAAAATTATATCCAAAATCAAACCTCTAAAAAACTACCCACCTAATCGGAGATACTATTATTGCAACACTAATTTTTTATTATTGGCCTCTATTGTTGAGAAAATAACTGGTAATACATTTAAGAAATATATTAAAAATAATATTTTCAATTTAATTGGAATGAATAGTAGTGTAGTATATGATAGAACTAATTCTGAAGAATTAATTTATCCTGCTCAAGGATATGAAAATAGAACTCCGTGGGAAGATGTCTATCTAAATGGAGTTGTTGGAGATAAAGGGATTTATTCAACCACATTGGATTTGCTAAAATTTGACAGAGCATTAGAGCAAAATATTTTAATTAGTGACAGTTTAAAAAAATTAGCTTTCAGTAAAATGAATAAAAACTATAAAATAAATAAAAATTATGGCTACGGATTTAGATTAAAAGACCATAAGGATTATGGTAAAATCGTATATCATACAGGTTGGTGGAAAGGGTTTAGATCCTATTTTATAAAAGTTTTGGAAAAAGACCAAACCATCATTGTCCTAAACAACGTAAAAAGGGGAAGGTTTTTAAATATTAACCAACTTATACAGCTTATAAATTAATCAAGATCATTTAAAGCATTTAATGAAGGACGGTAATTATTATCAATATTAATTGCTCTATTGTAGTATTTTTTTGCTTTAGATATATCGTCTTTCACTTCATAGCACAACCCAATATTATGAATTGCTTGTACATAGAATGGATTTATATCTACTGCTTTTAAAAAATAATAAAATGCAGAATCAAGAATGAAATCTTCTTTATTTTGATCATATTCACCTAAAAAAGTATTTCCAATATTGAAGTACGTTTCTTCAAACATTGAATCAATATTGATGATATTTTTAAATTCTTTTCGAGCACTATTGTATTCTGAGTTAAAATGGTAATACAATCCCTTATTTCGATATCCTTCTATATTATTAGGTTCAATTTCGATAGCTGAGTTATAATAATCCACAGCATTATAATTGTCAGAAATTTCAGAAATCATACCCATATGAATATAGGCATCGTAGTAGTTAGGATCTACTTCAATTGCTGTTTGATAAGACGAACTGGCCAGCTTATTATTACCCAAATAATGATAAACCATTCCTTTTATCAGATAAGCTTCTGCTACTCGTTTCTCAACTTTTAAAACTTGGTTAACCAACTTTATGGCTTCCTCTGTTTTTTTTTCAAATAAATAAATCTTTGCTCTCAGTAACCTTGCAGAAATAATTTCTTGATCTTCTTTTATACAGTTATCTAAATATATTTTTGATTCGTCAATTAGACTAACATCTTGTTTTAAAACTGCCAATTCATAGAGTATTGCAGCTTTGTGGTATTTTAAAAAAGAGACATCTGGAGTTATACTTAACGCCCTGTTTATATCAGTTAAAGCAGCTTGAAAATTTCTTTTTTTCTGATAATAAAGAGCTCTTTTTAAATATACATTTGGACTCTTTGGGTTTTTGATAATTTCTTTATCAATATCGTATAAATTCTGAATTTCATAATTTTGATCTATTTCAGATTTATCGGACGAAATAATCTCAGATGAACTTTGTTTAGATGTTTTAGTAGAGCAACTACTAATAAATAGAAAAAGAATAATTATATATTTCATAAAAAAGGCCCTTAACGGGCCTTAAAATTAGTTAAAGTTTTATTAATTATTGAGCTGGTCAGTAATCTTATTTTCAAGTTCTTCTAACAGTTCTAGATTATCGAATAATATTTCTTTAACAGCGTCTCTGCCCTGGCCTAATTTAGTATCTCCGTAGGAATACCAAGAACCAGATTTATTAATAATATTCATTTCAACACCTAAATCAATTATCTCACCTGTTTTAGAAATTCCTTCTCCATACATGATATCAAATTCTGCTTGCTGAAAAGGAGGAGCAACTTTGTTTTTAACAACTTTTACTCTTGTTCTGTTGCCAATTACTTTATCTGCATTTTTGATAGCACTTGATCTTCTAATATCAATTCTTACAGAAGAATAAAATTTCAGTGCATTACCGCCAGTAGTTGTTTCTGGATTACCAAACATAACTCCTATCTTTTCTCTTAACTGATTTATGAAAATACAACAGGTATTTGCTTTACTAATACTTCCGGTTAATTTTCTCAAGGCCTTTGACATTAATCTTGCTTGGAGCCCCATTTGGTTATCACCCATTTCGCCTTCGATTTCAGCTTTAGGAGTAAGTGCTGCAACAGAGTCTATTACTAAAATATCTATAGCACCTGACCTTATTAAGTTATCTGCTATTTCAAGAGCTTGTTCACCATTATCTGGCTGAGAAATTAACAAATTATCAATGTCAACTCCAAGATTTTTAGCATAAAACTGATCAAAAGCATGCTCAGCATCAATTATAGCAGCTATACCTCCAGTTTTTTGAGCTTCGGCAATTGCATGTATCGCTAGTGTGGTTTTACCGGAAGATTCTGGTCCGTATATTTCTACTACTCTACCTTTTGGAAAGCCTCCAACTCCTAATGCTCTATTTAGTGTAACTGAACCTGTTTTAATTACTTCAATTTTCTCAACTGGCTCATCTCCCAATCTCATAACAGATCCCTTACCGTAGGATTTATCTAATCTGTCAAGGGTAGCCTGTAGGGCTTTTAATTTTTCTTTACTTATGTCTTCCATTTTTTTCAATTTAAAGCAATTTATAAATTAGCAACGTAATCGTTTTACGTACTACTTTAGGGCCTCTATAATTTGTTGGTAATGATCTGTTGTTTTTACTTTTTCAAATATTTTAACAATTTTATTATTTTCAATAATAAATGTTTTTCTTAGTATACCTTCATATTCTCTTCCCATAAATTTCTTTGGCCCCCAACACTCGTAACTATTTATTACCGCTTTTTCAGTATCCGCAATTAAAGAAAAAGGCAAATCATATTTAGTAATAAATTTTGAATGTTTAGCGGAATTATCTGCGCTTACACCTATTACAGCATAACCATCTTTTATTAAACTAGTATAGTTATCTCTAAGGTTGCAAGCTTCTTTGGTACATCCAGGGGTGTCGTCTTTGGGGTAAAAATAAAGAACTATTTTTTTTGCTGAAAAGTCGCTTAATTGGATTGATTTTTCATTCTGATCCAGTCCTTTAAAATTTGGTGCATTATCTCCTTCTTTTAACATTTCGTGATATTATATATATTTAAACAAATTACCAAATAAGGATAGATAATAGTAATAATTGTATAACTTAATTTTTCAACATTCATAAATAAGATGACAAAAAATGGGTTTTAAAAAAATTACTGAACAAGTATCCCACCACAACAACTTAGAAAAGCAAAGTATTAATGAGTTGTTAACTAATATAAATCTAGAAGATCAAAAAGTCGCCACTGCTGTTCAAAAAGTAATACCAAAAATTAACTTCCTAGTTAATCAGATTTCTAAAAAAATGAAATTGGGTGGTAGACTATTCTATATTGGTGCCGGTACAAGTGGTAGATTAGGAGTAGTTGATGCAAGTGAATGCCCTCCTACATTTGGTGTTTCTGATAATTTAGTAATTGGAATAATTGCTGGTGGTGACCTTGCAATAAGAAAAGCTGTAGAATTTGCAGAAGATGATCTTTCTCAGGGTTGGTTGGATTTAAAAAAACATAATATTAATGAATTGGATAGTGTAATAGGAATTGCAGCATCCGGAACTACACCTTACGTAATTGGGGCATTAAAAGAAAGTAATAACCATAATATTTTTACTGGGTGTATAAGTTGCAATCCCGAAAGCCCATTAGACAAAATTGCTCAATGTTCTATAATACCAATTGTTGGACCTGAATTTGTAACTGGAAGTACTAGAATGAAGTCGGGAACAGCGCAAAAATTAGTTCTAAATATGATATCTACTACCTTAATGATTCAACTTGGAAAAATTAAGGGTAATAAAATGGTAGATATGCAACTTTCAAACAATAAGTTGGTTTCTCGAGCAGAGAAAATGGTGATGGAAGAAACCAATTTAGAATTAAAAGAAGCTCAACAACTTATAAAAAAATACGGGACCGTAAGAAAAGCTATTGAAAATTACAAATAGGCTTCTAAGAACTTATTCTGTAATATGAAATCTATTGTAGAACTAATAGAATTTGTGTTTTTATCTACATATTGCAATGAAAATTTAAATTCTTCGTTAGATCCAGAAAAGGTTATACTATTCAGTAATTTGTTTATTTCAAATGGCATTGAATTATCATTATTTAAATTCAGAAATTTCATAGTTTCTTTTAGGTCTACATGACCATATAATGGTTTTTGGAATGAAGTTAAATTAATTTTATTTGAAGTATTTAAACCTTTCATTTTAATAAAAGCTTTTAATTCCTGTTCATTATTAGAAATATGGAAAATGTTATTCTGTAAAAAAACAAAGGAATTATTAAACGATGAAATCTGGTTTAAATTAAAATCATCATTAATGATTTTCAAATAATTTATCAAAACCTCTTTATTTTTTACACCCAAACTCATTAAAAATGATGGCAAATTATCAATTTTTAAATTTTCTTCAGTGAAATCATCTTCCCAATAATCATCATTTAATAATTCGTCTGTTTCTGAATTTAAGTCATTTTTAGCACCATTAAATAATGAAATTGAAATTTCTCCAGTTAATGAAGAAACACCTTCTTTAGAGTTGAAAATTTGATTTACAATAAAATCTTTTGGGAAATAATCATAAAAGAAATTAATGTTTTGAGACAATTTAGAGTTGGATAAATTCAAATTACTAAAAACAAAAGAAATTGGATTTTTGCTGAAGGAAACGAATTTTTTAAAATTAGAATTAACCGCTATATTTTTGTAGATTATATTTTTAGAATTGTCAGAAATAATTCTAAAAACAATTTCTCCGTTTAAAAAATTAATACTGCCTAAAAGTTCTTTTCCAAATTGATCAAAGCTCCTAAAACTAGAAGGTTTAAAATTAGGTGTAGAACTATTATCATTATTTTCAAAATGGTTAATTCTTTCGTTTGAAACATAAAATCCAATATCGTCCTTATTTAGTAAGAAGTTGGTTAAAGATGGATTTTCTGAAGGGATTTTTGGACTTGTAAAATAGGATTTCGATTTTGATTCTAAGAAGCTTGTTTCTGAAGATATTCCAACTATAAAATAATCTTCATTGAAGGTTACCAAAGCATTGTATTGATCAATGAAAAATGAATTTAAATTCGAGTTGGTTAATTCCTTCGTTTTAAAAAGGTTTTTCAATGTTTTTTCAAAAAGAAATTCACTCGTTATTTCACCCACCCAAAAAAAAGCACCATCTAAATTAGCTTCATTGGCAACTACAAAGATTTTTTGAGGAGTTTCAACATCGAAACCCAATAAACTACTTTTTAAAGAAGCATTAAAAGCATTAAAAAGTAATTTTTGTTGGTTAGTTATATTATTACTGTTTTCTATGTCTGACTTTTTTATAATTGTGTTTAAATCAACACTAGCGGCCATTAATAATTCATTTTCTGAAAGTATAATATTATCTATCCATTTTTCAGATTTTTCTTGACAACCTGCAAAAAATAAAATGATTATTAAAAACGAAAAAATATTTTTCATTTACAGACTTCTTATAGATTTGATTCCAGGTAATTCTTTTCCTTCAAGATATTCTAACATAGCTCCACCGCCAGTAGAAACATGACTTACCTTATCAGCTAATTTAAACAAATTTATTGCTGCAACACTATCACCACCACCAATGAGAGAAAAAGCATTATTTTCTGTTGCTGAAACAATTGCATTAGCTACTGACTGAGTACCCTTTTGAAAATTACTCATTTCGAAAACACCCATTGGCCCGTTCCATAAAATCAAAGAAGATTTTTTTATTACTTCTTCGAAATTTTTTATAGAATCCTCTCCTATATCTAGCCCCATTTCATCATTTGGTATTTCATAAATAGATCTAGTAGTTGAAACAGAATTATTATCGAACTCTTTACAACACAAAGCATCTGAAGGTAAATGAATTTGAACATTTCTTTTTTTTGCTTTATCAAGTATTTCAATTGCTAAATCTAAGTAATCCTCTTCTACTAAAGATTTACCGATAGATCCTTTTTGAGCTTTGATAAATGTGTAAGCCATACCACCACCAATTATTAAATGGTCTACTTTTTCAATCAGTTTTAAAATAATGGTAATTTTTGATGATACTTTTGCACCACCAACAATGGCGGTGAGTGGATACTTACTAGAATTGAGAACTGTTTCAACACTTTTAATTTCATTCTGAATCAAAAATCCAAACATTTTATCATTTGGGAAAAAATTTGCTATAATCGAAGTTGAAGCATGTTCTCTGTGAGCAGTTCCAAAAGCATCATTAACATAAACATCTCCATGTTTTGATAATGTTTTAGCAAAATCTTCATCACCTAATTTTTCTTCTTTGTAAAACCTTAGATTTTCTAATAACACGATGCATCCTGGTTTTAAATTTTTTGTAATTATTAAAGAGTTTTCATCAATACAATCATTACAAAAAGTGATATTTTTATTTAATGAATTTTCTAAGCAAGGGATTATTTGGCGCAAAGAATAACTCGAATCTGGTTCATCATTAGGTCTGCCTAAATGTGATAATAAAACAACACTTCCCCCAGCTTTTATGATCCAATTGATAGTTGGCAATGCCATTTTGATTCTTGTATCATCAGTAACACGACCATTTTCATCTAAAGGAACATTAAAATCTACTCTAACTAAAGCTCTTTTATTTTGAAAGTTATACGACTTGAAATCCATTGTTATTTTATTTTATCAACTACAAAAATATCAGATTAAAAAAGATTTAATACATTCATATTGAAAATTTTTAATATTAGTATATGAAATTAGTTTCTTGGAATTTAAATGGAATAAGAGCTGTTGAAAAAAAAGGTCTTGCCGGTATTATTGAACATATTAATGCAGATGTTATAGGTTTTCAAGAAACAAAGGCTCAAGACGAACAGGTTAGAACTGCACTAAAAGATGTTACTGGTTATCATGTTTTTTCATCCAGCGCTATAAAAAAAGGATATAGTGGTACAGCTATTTTATCTAAAAAGAAGCCTTTAAACGTTAGCTATGGTCTTGGAATTGAAGAACACGATCAAGAAGGAAGACTAATCTGTGCTGAATTTGAAAATTTTTATTTCATAACTGTTTATGTCCCCAACAGTGGAACAGGTTTAGTAAGATTGGATTACAGAAAAAAATGGGATAAAGAATTATTAAGTTATATATCAAATAAAGATAAACCCGTATTTCTAAATGGAGATTTAAACGTAGCTCACCAACCTATAGACCTAAAGAATCCAAAATCTAATTATAATAAAACATCTGGCTACACTCAACAGGAAATAGACGGAATGGATAATTTTATTTCTGCAGGTTTTACGGATACCTTTAGATATTTCTATCCTGAAAAAATTAAATATTCTTGGTGGAGTTATCGTTTTAATTCTAGATCCAAAAATGTTGGTTGGAGAATAGATTATTTTCTAGCTTCACAAGATGCAATTGACATGGTAAAAGACAGTTTTATTATGAACGATGTAATGGGGTCAGATCATTGCCCAGTTGGAATTATTTTAAAGTAATAACTTTACATTTGTTTGATCCATCCATCCAAAAGATATCTTTCTCTATCAGATACGGCATCTTTTTTATTTTTATAAAATTTTAAAGTAACCCAAAACTTTGAAGTTTTTTCATTGTGAATAACCTCACATTCTTTAAACCCTCTATCATTCATTTCAATTTTTAATTTTTTTGCATTAGATATTTCTAAATAAGAACCCACAATTAAAGCAAATTTATGTTCTGTTTCTTTCAAATGATTTGAATGGGTAGTTAAAGGAGAATCTATTTCTTTGGTATTTACATCATCATAAGCAATTTTCAACTTGGATTTAGAATCCTTGTTAAGGAAAACCACATCATTATCAACAGAGTTAATTTCTTTTAGATTTGTAGATTCATAGTTAATAAAAGAAAGGGTTCCAAAAATCATAAAACCTAAAAAGAAAACATAAACTTTTCTGTGCAATTGTAGATGATCAGACATAGATGATATAAAGCCAATATAGGTCGTACTTTGATTCATTTAAATGCTATTCTTTGCTATAATTTACTAATAATTTTAAAAAAAGTTACATTTAAGAACTATTAAAATCACTGAATAACGTCTACTGACAAATACAAATTAGTCAAAGGTCTATTTTTTCCGTCTGTAATTAACTTACTTATTTTGTCAACAACCTCCATGCCATTAACCACTTCACCGAATACTGTGTATTCATTGTCTAAATGTGGACTACCACCAATTTTTTTATACAATGATCTGTTTTTGATTGGAATTTTGATTTTATATTTTTCTTCAATTTTATCCATATAATTGTCAGAAATGGGTCCTTTTTGAATAATATAAAAATTGTAAGGGCTAGACGATAAATTTTGTTTTGTAGGATTCTTATAGTACTGTTCTTGTACTGCCATTGCTAAAGCACCTCTTTTATGAATGTATTTCTTGTTAATTTCTGGCGGCACTTTGTACATCCCTATTTTGGCCATCTTTTGTAACATATTATTATCATCACTATTCCCACCTTGAATCATGAAATTTCTGATTACTCTGTAAAAAATAGTAGAATCAAAAAAATTTCTTTTAGCTAACATTATAAAGTTTGCTCTATGTAGTGGTGTTTCTTTGTAAAGTTTAATTTTAATAGAACCTAATACAGTTTTTATAAGTATTAAATCTTCTTTGTTTTTTAAACCAAATTCGAATAATTTTTCCTTAACATTTTGATTAGTAATTAGTTTAGAATAGTTTGTTTTTTTTCTTTTTTTTGAAGGAACTACAACCTCTTTTTTATTAGAAGATTCAGTAAAATTCTTTTGATAGTATTTTTTAGGAGGAGAATTGTTACAACTTATAAATAAAAAAAACAACGGAAATAATCGTATTCTCATAGTAGGAATGTTAAAAACAGAAAAACCATACCAATTACTGAAAGACTTGATATCACATAGGTAGACAAAATGTAGACAGTATTGGGGCCTTTAGAAATCAATGTAATTAGCGGTAACAATAATATTATGAAGTAAAAATAAAATACTTTGTATACACAATAATGATTGAAAATTGAAATCTCTTTATCCTTTACTTTTAGAAGCATATTGGTCTTCTGTCTAAATAAAAAACTTTTCTGGCAATTAAATTCTTTAATAGAAGCTATATCTATTCTTTTGATGTCATCAAAGGAAACTCCAAATTCAAACTCATTATCTTGTTCATCTTTTAGCTTTAGAGCTAGTTTTTGAGAACCCATATCAATATAATTAGTGACTAAGTCTACTTTGAAAGCTGTTAAAGGCAAAATTTTAAAATCTAAAAAAATAGAAAAAGCCAATACGATACTAATTATACTTATTAAAAAAGTTGTTCTCCCTACAGATGAATTTTGTATTTTATAATAACTAATTTCATTTATTTTTTCTTCTTTTATTTTTTTGTATTGAGCATATTTTTTCGCCCACTGCATTCTTTTTTCAAGTTCCATTTCTGAAATGCTAGACCCCTTACTTTTTCCATGTTTTACTGTTGGTCTATTCGTAATTGGAAGGTCATCTTTTGAAAGTACTGCATATGCTTCATTTATTTCTATAAAAAGTTGTTGAGCTTTTCTAGAATTATTTTTATCAGGATGGTGTTTTTTAGCGAGTATTCTATAAGCTTTTTTAACCTCGGATTTACTAGCTGTCGGTGGTATTCCTAATGTACGATGGTAATTCTTTGACATTGTATATAACTAAACTACAGTATTTTCAAAAATGAAAGAAAATTTATTGATCTATATTTCTATATTTCTATATTTGAATAAAAGAACAAAATATATGTCTCACAATTTACTAAAAGGAAAAAAAGGAATCATATTTGGAGCCTTAAATGACATGTCTATAGCATGGAAAGTAGCAGAAAGAGCACACGAAGAAGGTGCAACATTTACCCTCACCAATGCCCCTATTGCAATGAGAATGGGTGCAATTAATGATTTAGCTGAAAAAACAAACTCTAAAGTTATACCTGCAGATGCAACCAACGTGGAGGAGTTAAAAAACCTATTTAGCGAGTCACAAGAAATATTGGGTGGCAAAGTAGATTTTGTTTTACATTCTATTGGTATGTCTCCTAATGTAAGGAAAAAGAAAAAATATACAGGACTCAACTACGAATGGTACAAACAAACATTGGATGTCTCTGCAATGTCTTTACATAAAGTTTTACAAGTTGCCTCCGAAATGGATGCAATTAATGAGTGGGGATCAGTGGTGGCACTTACCTACATTGCTGCTCAGAGAATTTTCCCCGATTACAATGACATGGCTGACGCAAAATCATTGTTAGAATCCATAACTAGAAGCTTTGGTTATCATTATGGTACTTCAAAAAAAGTAAGAGTAAACACCATATCTCAGTCTCCAACTGTAACAACTGCAGGAAGTGGTGTAACTGGATTTGATAAATTTATAGACTTTAGTGAAAACATGAGTCCACTAGGAAATGCTAGTTCTCTAGATTGTGCTAATTACTGTATATCCATGTTTAGCGATCTTACTAAGTATGTAACCATGCAAAATCTTTTTCATGACGGAGGATTCTCATCAACTGGGGTTACTAATGCAGTGATGGATAGATTTGGAGAATAATGATAGCAAGTATTTACGATGCTTTTTTATCTTGTAATCAACAAATTACAACTGACTCCAGAAACATCTGTAAAAACGACATCTTCTTTGCTTTAAAAGGACCTAATTTTAATGGTAATTTATATGCTAATAAAGCTTTAACTCTCGGGGCATCATTTGCAGTAATAGATGAAAAAAAATATTTTATTGAAGGAAAAACATTTCTAGTTGATAATGTTTTAAAATGTTTGCAAGATTTAGCCCTTTTACATCGTAAGAAATTTAACATTCCCGTTATTGGAATAACAGGAACCAATGGAAAAACAACTAGTAAAGAACTTATAGGTGCAGTTTTAAAATCAAAGTATCGTTTACTAATAACTGAAGGAAATTTAAATAATCACATAGGAGTTCCTTTAACACTTCTAAAGCTCCAAAAGACTCACCAAATTGCCGTTATTGAAATGGGAGCAAGTAAAATTGGTGATATTAAAGAATTAGTAGAAATCACCCTTCCGAATTATGGAATTATCACCAATATTGGCAAAGCGCATCTTCAAGGATTTGGCAATATTGAAAATATTAGAAAAACAAAATTTGAATTATATAACTATATTATTAAAACCAAAGGAAATATTATCGTTAATAACGATGATAAAATCTTGACAGATTATATTCCAAAAGATATCAAGAAATATACTTATGGTACTAAAAAATCCGATGTTTCAGGACTAATTATAAAAGAAAACCCCTACTTAGAATTAAAAGTGATTTCCAATACGAAAACCATAGCGTTTAGCACCAATTTAATTGGAAGTTATAATCTCAACAATTTATTAGCAGCTTTTCGATTTGGAGAAATTTTTGATATTGAAGTCGAAAAAATTGCAAATTCCATTACAAATTATAAACCTTCAAACAACAGATCACAATTAATTAAAACCCATAACAACAAAATTATTGCAGATTGCTACAATGCTAACCCAACAAGCACAAAAGAGGCATTAATTAGTTTTAAGAACATAAAACACTCTAAAAAATTGATTGTTTTAGGAGACATGTTGGAATTAGGAAGTGAAGAGAAAGCTGAACACCAATTAATAGTAGATTATATAAAAGGTCTTTCAATAAGTACCCTTTTAGTAGGTAAATGTTATCAAAAAACTAAGAATGATTTTAGATGCTTTGACAACACAACGCAACTTTTAGATTTTTTGAAATTAGAACATTTGGAGGACCACTACATTCTTTTGAAAGGATCTAGAGGTATTCAACTTGAAAAAGTTATTCAAAATAAAATTATATAATATGTCGCCTGGAGATTTTTTTATTGTTTTTTTTATCGGAATTATATTTTTTGGAGGTTTATATGTAGGATTCAAATTATATAGTTGGAATATGAAAGATTTAAAAGAAAAAAAGAAAAGAAATGATCATTTAAATAAAAATTAAATTAATGTTTGGAAACCAAAATATGAAAGACATGATGTCTAAACTACAAGATATGCAAGGTGTAGTTGAAGATTCAAAAAAAAGATTAGAAAACATATATGTCAAAGGAGACTCATTAAATGGAAAAATAAGATTTGTTTTAGATGGCAATAGGAAACTTAAAGAATTATTCATTGAAGATGAAATTTTAGAAAATTTAGAAAAAGAGAATCTAGTTGATGCGTTAATTGAAGGTTTTAATCAAGCAATAAAAGATGCTGATCATGTCAATGAAAATGAAATGAAAAGTACTGCTTTTAATATTTTACCAGGAATGGGGAAATAATTACATCAAATAAATTGAAATTCCAATAACAAACATACCTGTAACCAGCCCAAGTATATGTTCTAGTTTTCCTTTATATTGATAACTTAAAGGAAGTAAAACGAAGATTGAAATAAAGATCATAATGCCACTTACCACAGACATGATTGCTGCTGTTAAAAAAGCGTCTAGAAATGAATTGATAACAAAATAACAAAACAGAGCACCAAGAGGCTCGGTAAGTCCACTTAAAGTAGCGTATAAAAAAGCTTTTCTTTTACTACCAGTAGCGTGATAAATTGGTACTGAAATGGCCATTCCCTCCGGTATGTTATGAAGTGCAATAGCTAAACCAATGACCAATCCAAATGACAAGTCGTTAACACTGCCAATAAAAGTCACCATTCCTTCTGGAAAATTATGTAAAGCCATGGTTAAGGTAATCAGTAAACCAGATCGGTATATTTTATTATTTTTTGAAATTAAACTTTTATTTACTTGACTATTAATTTTCTGTTCTGGTAAAAGTTTATCCGTTAAAATTGCAAAAAACACCCCAACAGTAAAGAAGCTAAAAACGTATAAAAAGGCCCTGTTGGTTTCGTGACTTTGAGTGAACTCTGTGAAAGATTCTGGAAGTATTTCAACAAAGGAAACATATAACATTACCCCTGCAGCAAAAGACATGGTAAAAGAAAGCCAGTTTAATTTTTCTGTATTTCCAAAGAATACAACTAATCCTCCAATAGAAGTTGAAAGCCCTGCAAATAGAGTTATTAAAAAAGGAATTAAATAAGATTGCTCCATTATAAATTTGATTTTTTAAAGCTAAACTGATTAGGACTCACCATTTGAGTTTTAACTGCATACATGACAATTCCAGCAGTATTATTTACTCCAAGTTTTTTCATTATATTTTTTCTGTGTGTATTTACCGTATGGTTACTTAAATATATAATTGCTGCAATTTGAGAGTTGGTATAGCCTTCAGCTATATATTGGATTATCTGAAGTTCTCTTTCACTTAATTGAACTGGATCAGGATCTAAAGATTTAAAAAAAACCTTGTCAGGATTGATATTTTCTTTTCGCATTTGTTTTACTATGTCGTCGCAAAAGAACTTATTTCCATTAACGGTAGCGTTAAATGCTTCTTTAATCTCATCTACAGAACATTCTTTCTTGATGTGACTTTCGATACCAGCTCTTATAGCTTGGACAATTGTTTGGGCATTAGTATAGGGCGTGACAGCCATCATTAATGTCTTGGGATAATTATTTTTAAGTTCTACTAATTCCTCCAAAGAAAAACCTTGAGATGTGTAGTCAATAACTAAAAAAACATTTTTAAGATTCTTGATTTTCTCTTTGAGTTCAATAAAATTTACTGCTAATAATATTTCGTTTTTCACAAAAGGCTCTAGAATAGATCTTAATCCTTTGACTATAAGTTCAGAACTATCTGCTATAATTAAATTACTATTTTGCAAACCTTATTAAGAATGATTATAAATAACGAACAAATATAGAATTATGATTTAAAAAAAGAAGATATTGTTCACAAAAAATAAAATAATTGTTCAGTAAAAAACATAACAAAGAAATTAAACAACTTTTTTTTACAAGCTTTGGAAAATCTATGTCCCGCCATAAATCTAAAAATGGTAATTCTGTAAAATGGTTAAACTACCCAACATATGTAAAAGATATCTATTTCAGAATTCAATGTGATAAAAGTTCTGCAAGTATATATATCGATATACAACATCGAGATGAAGAAATTAGAAAATTATTTTATGAGCAATTTTTAGAGCTAAAAATACTTTTTAAAAATAAAATTGGAGATAACTGGACATGGCAAAATTCTTTTGTAAATGAAGTTGATAAAAAATGTTGTAGAATTTCTAGAACAATTGATAATGTCAATATAAATAACAAAGAAACATGGTCAATAAGTTTTAATTTTTATAAAGAAAACCTTATTAAACTAGATGCTTTTTGGGTTGAATTCAGCGATTTATTCAAAGAGCTTAATGATTAAAGATTCATAAGAAGCAATTCTTCAATAGCATCATTCAAAATGTAGCTACCTTTATTAAAAGTTGCAGGCCTTGGTGCATTAGCATTTATAATATTTCCGTTTCTATCTAACAAAATAAACCTAGGTATTCCTTCAATAACGTATTCGTTAACAAATGAAGATCCCCATGCGTTGTCTGCCATGATTTGAATACCGCTTAGCTCTTTATCTTGAATCATTTTTTTCCATTTGGGAGCATCTTTCGGTTTATCTATAGACATACTTACAAACGCTATTTCTCTAGTTCTGTATTTTTCTTCTAATTCTTTTAAATATGGAATTTGAGCTTTACATGGTCCACACCAAGTCGCCCAAACATCGATATAAACCAACTTTCCTTTTAAAGACTTCAATGAAATATTTTGACCGCTGGTATCAGAATAATTAAATGAAGGTGAGGGATTTCCCTTTTGCAAATTCAATATCTTCTGATATTTCTGTTCTACAGCTGAAAAAATATTGTTGTCAGTTATTAGCTTTCTTAAAGTAGTATAATAGGATTCTAAATCCTCTAAATTATAAAAAGAAATACCTCTTTTTAATGTAGTTAAAACATCTTTTTTTTGTTGCTTACTTAATTCCGAATTATAGATATTTAAACAACTTATATTATCTGCAACTAGGCCAATGGAAAAATAAGAATTTATAAATTTTGATAAAGATGAAATAGAAAGAAGAGATTGATCATTAAAATTAATATCGTCAATTTTTTTATCCATGTATTGAGTGATAAATGAGGTAGTTTTATTTAAAAAATAATCCTTACCCATCTTATTAATTAAATTATTGAGGTGATCAATTAATAAAACTTTCTCTTGGTTAACAATAAAGTTTTCATTTATAATTTCCATACTATTGAGAAGAGCATTAGATTCTTCAAATATTTTTAATTCTTTATAAAAATATTCTTGATTACTCATTTCTTTATAAGACTTAAAATCAATAGTATTTTTTTCTTTAAACAGATAATAACTAGCTAAAAAGTTATTGGGCTGATTCCCGATTCCAGAATAATTGATGGTTTCATCAAATTCTTTAGTATCTAATGTTATGAACAGATTGAAACCAACTTCAAGATAAATTGTAGTGCTTTCACTATAATCATAAAAAGAATATTCACCATTAGAAATTTTTAAAGTATCACTAAACTCCCCTTTTTCATTGAGTTTAATTTCTTTTCTATAATTTTTTCCTCTTATTAAAACTTTATTACTATTTGGATGCTCTATTTTTCCAGAAATTTTAGCAATTCCAGAATTATCTTGACAATTGGCAGACCCTAGATAAAAAATTAGAATCAAAGTTGTTAATATTGTAAAGAGTTTATTGGTAATATTTTCTAATGACATTGATGTTTTTTAAGTAATATGTAAATATAAGGTTATTAAATGATTAAAAAGGGTGACATAATTGATCTGGATATAAAAGATTTTGCGTTTGGAGGAAAAGGAATTGGTAAAATTAAACTAGACGACAAAGATTATATAATATTTGTTCAACATGCTATTACAGGACAATTGGTTAAGGTTAAAATTACTAAAAAGAAACCTAAATATGCGGAAGGAATAATTCAAGAAGTATTAAAGAGGTCTAACTTAGAAAAAACATCTAAATATCAACCAATATCTGGGGCACCATATATCAATTTACCAATTGATGAACAAAAAAAAATGAAACTAGCTGTTACCAAAAACATATTTGAAAAAATAGGTAAACTGAATAGTGTGGATGAATATTTTGATGAATGGATTCCTTCTCCATCCTCTTTTCATTATCGCAATAAGATGGAATATTCATTTTCATCAATTGGTTATGATTTTAATAAAGAAGAAGTTGTTGACGATACATTTTCACTAGGTTTTAAAAGGAAAGGTACTTGGTGGATTGTTGAAAATTTAAATAATGACTCTGGTCTTTTCGACCAGGAATTAGAAATTAATTTATTTAAAATACGAGATTTTTTACAACAAACTGCTTTACCAGCATGGCATCCACCAAAGAAAGTAGGGTTTTTCAGACATTTAGTGGTTAGGAAGTCATATTCAAATAATAAAATTTTAATGAATCTTGTTACCTCCTCAAACAATGTTGGGAAATTCAAAGTAGAACAATTTGCTAATTTCCTTTCGCAACTTTTCAAAGAACGACTAGCTGGTTTAATTCATACTATAAATGATGATGTTGCAGATAGAGAAAAATTAGACAAAGGAAACAGTAAACTGATCTTTGGAGAAAAAACAATTTTTGAAAAAATAAATAATTTGGATTTTGAAATAAGCATGCAAAGTTTTTTTCAAACCAACCCAAAATGTGCTGAAAAATTATATCAGAAAGTAATTGATTACTTACTAGAATATGAAATTGATAAAGATCAGATAATACTTGATTTATTTTGTGGGACAGGAACCATTGGACAATTAATATCCAAGCATACAACCAATAACATTATTGGAGTAGATATTGTTGAATCTTCTATTAAAAACGCCATTAAAAATGCAAAAATTAATCAACTAAGTAGATTAAAATTTATCAGCTCTGACGTTGGTAAATTCCTTCTAAACCATCCAGAATATCAGAACAAAATTCATTCCATAGTAATAGACCCTCCTAGGGCTGGAATATCCCCAAAATCCTTAAGAAAAGTGATAAGGCTTAATGCCAAGGTAATCATATATGTAAGTTGTAATCCCGCTACTCAAGCAAGGGATTTAGTTACTTTAAATGAAATGGGGTACGAGCTTAAAAAATTCTCTTTAGTGGACCAATTTCCCCACACAGCGCACATAGAAAGTATTATGTTATTTGAAAAAAACTAATAGTAACGACTTAAAATAGACCTGAATAAATCGTCGCTTTCTTCAAATTTTAAATCACTTTTCAAATCATAAATCAATCTTTTTTTAGACTTTTTATTTGAATTAGATTTATCTAGAATAGTTTTTTTAATTCTGTTATACCCCGTCTTTTTAAGAGCTGAAATAGCAACAGAATCAGCAGCATTAGAAATTTGATTTTTAATTTTAAACCTTTTCATACTTATTAATACTGATTGTAGATCTACTATAAATTTTTCAGCAGCGCCGTCAGCATGAATTTGAGATACTACTAAATGAATTCCTCTAGGGTTTTGCAATCTTCCTATATACCAACCTAAATGACTAAGCTCGTCAGCAATATGGTATATGTTATATATTTTGCTTGTAAAAGCTAATAAACTCATAATTGGATTGCCAATTATGTTAAGTTCTTCTGATTTTTTGATGAAATCATAAATGATTTTAGTAGCTGACATTGTTTTTTGGGTCAATTCAAGATATCCATCTTCACCAATATGATTTAAAGCAAACCAAGTAGCAGCTACAATCCCTCCAGGCTTGGTACCTAAAAAAGAAGTAGAACCGTATATTCCTCCTTCCCAATTTGGGTATACGCTGAATTGTTGTTTTCTTAACTCATCATTTCTGTATAACAAAACTGAAGAACCTTTGGGTGCATAAGCATACTTATGTAAGTCAACCGAAAGTGAACTAACTCCATCTAAACCAAAGTCGAATACTGGAATCTCATAATTACATTTTTTTAAATGAGAAAGTAAAAATCCACCTATACAGGCATCAACATGAAGTAATAAATTATTTTCCAAAGCTAGTTTCGATAATTTATCGATTGGATCCATCATTCCAGTTGGGTAAGCTGGCGCTGAACCAATTATTAATATTGTGTTATTATTTATTGATTTTTCAAAGGCTCCAAAGTCTAAATGAAAGTCTTTTTTTGTTGGAATAATTATTGGTTTGACATTAAGAAAATTCATTGCTTTTAAAAATGCTGGATGAGCACTTGAAGAAAGAATAATTTCTGGTTTTTTAATATTTTTATGTTTAAGTGACCAGTTTCTAGCAGACAATACTGAAAGAAAAATACTCTCTGTACCACCGCTTGTTATATTACCAAAAACTTTTTTTCTTGAACAAAATAGTGAAGCTGTTTGTTGAACCACTTCATTTTCCATGGTTAATATGCTGCTAAATAATTGCGGATCAAAAGCATTTTCATGCATAAATTTCGTGTATGCATTAGAAATAGCTTTAGAATATTTTTCTCCAGGATAATAAACGGCTCCGAAGGTTTTACCAGATTTCCAATCTATATCTGAAAGCATTGAATTATCCATTTCATTAAATAACTCTTCTTGAGAAAGTCCAGTTTTTGGGATTTTGTTATTCATTAATACAAAAGATGTTTTTTAGAATTATCATTCCACCCTGCCCTAGACTCGTATTCTACGAAAAATATTTTCAAATCAGCTCTAGATTCATAATCAACAAAAAATATTTTTTTATCAGCTCTAGATTCGAAATCAACAAAGAACCATTTACCATCATTTTTATCAATTTGAGATTCATATTTTACTTTATAAACTTTTAAATCAGCTCTAGACTCATAATCGACAACAAAAACTTTTACTTCAGCTCTTGATTCATATTTGACTGAATATATTTTTTGAGCATTAACAAAGAATAAAGTAAAAATCAGGAAAATTAGTAAGTATAATTTTTTCATTTTGACGAATAATTAATATCTAAAATAGAAAATTTAAAATTATGATATAAAAAAAAGCCCACTTTAAAAAGTGAGCTTTTTTTCTTCAGTCGGGGTGGCAAGATTCGAACTTGCGACCTCCTCGTCCCAAACGAGGCGCGATAACCGGGCTACGCTACACCCCGAAGAATTTGAATGCAAATGAAAGGATTTAAAAAGAATCTTCAAAATAATATTAGAAAAAATTATATTTGTCATTGAAAAAAAATAGAGAGGTGGCCGAGTGGCTTAAGGCGCACGCTTGGAAAGCGTGTTAACACCAAAAGTGTTACGAGGGTTCGAATCCCTTCCTCTCTACTGATTTATTAAGTATAATAATATTAAATTTTTAGTGTCATTATTCTTCTGAAATTATAAATTTTCAATTTTGAAAATGATTAAATTGGGAGAATTATTAATTTTTTTATGAAAAAAAAAACCATCCATTACCTCTTATTTATAATCGTCTTATTTCCGATCTCATTTGTTAGTCAGATTAAAATAAATGAAGTAAGTGTGCACAAGGGATTTACCGATGAGTTTCAAGAAGAAAATGATTGGATTGAAATCATTAACACTGGAACTAGTCCTATTAATTTAAATAATTTTTATTTGAGTGATAAAGCCTCTGATTTGGATAAATGGCGTTTTCCAAATTTTCAAATTGCTTCTAATGAAAAAATTCTAGTCTTTGCTTCAAATAAAAATCCAAACTACTACCCTTCGCACTGGGAAAATATTGTAAAAGCAACTGATATTTGGAATTATGTAGCTGGATCATCCAATATAAATACTGATTGGAATACATTAGGTTTTGACGATCAATCTTGGAATTCTGGACAAGGTGGTATTGGCTATGGAGACAATGATGACAACACCATTATATCTTCTAACACTATTTCTCTTTACATGAGGAAAAAGTTTAACATTCAAGATCTTAATGATTTATCTCATTTATTATTTCATGCAGATTATGATGACGGTTTTATAGCTTATTTGAATGGAGTTGAAATTATGAGATCTAATAATTTCAGCACTTATTTCCCAACTTTCAATACAACAACTAATAATGATCACGAAGCAGTATTATATAATGGTGGAATTCCAGAAAGTAAACTTTTAAGTCTTGAAAATTTTTCTAACTTATTGTTGCAAGGCGATAATGTGCTCGCAGTTCAAGTTCATAATTCAGCATTTAATTCGTCAGATTTAAGTAGTAACTTTTTTCTTTCTGCTGGAATTATTAGTAACAATATCAATTATCAAAACTTACCAAATTGGCTTACACCTCCATTAGTTAACTTTCACTGTAATTTTAAACTTTCGATAGACGAAACTCTTTTAATTAGTAATGCGGCAGGTACCATTTTAGATAGCCTTTCTATTCCAAACGATTTGCAAAATGGATTATCATACGGAAGATCTCCTGACGGTTCCAATAACTGGTGTTTCTTTAACCAACCTACTCCGAAAAATGATAATTTAAATAGTTGGTGTTACGACGGAATTGAACCCCAGCCATTAATAACCAAAGAATCAGGGTGGTATACTAACTTAGTGGTTGTTGATGTTAATCAAAACCCAAATAGTATTACAAGATTTACTACAAATGGAGATGTTCCAGACTCAACTGATTTACTATTTAATTCCTCACTTTCATTTAATAATTCTTCAGTTTTAAGTGTAAGAGCATTTTCCACCAACAATAACTTACCAAGTGAGGTTGTAGACAGAACATTTATTATTAATGAACAAAATCATAATCTTCCTGTGTTTTCAATTATAACCAATAATGACAACCTTTGGGATTGGAATAACGGACTCTATGTTTTTGGTCCCAATGCAGATTTAAACAATTACCCATATTTTGGAAGCAATTTTTGGGAACCTTGGTCGAAATGGTCTAGAATGGAATTTTTTGATGCAAATAAAAACAAACAATTTGAAACTCAATTCGATCTCGAAATTCACGGCGGATGGTCTAGAGCAGAACCTCAAAAATCTTTTAGAATTGATACCAAATCTATCTACAAAGGTCCCATTGAATATCCTTTAATTCCTGGAAAAAGTAATTTAACAAAATTCAATAATTTTAATTTAAGAAATGGTGGGCAACACACGTGGAATGATAGAATCCAAGATGCAATAGTTTCTAGAGTTGTAAAAGAAACTCATATTGACAGAATGGCTTATGAGCCAGCCATTGTTTATTTAAATGGGGATTATTGGGGATTATACGGAATAAGAGAGAAAATTGATGAACATTACGTCGAAAGCAACCACGGTATGAGTAGTGATCAAATCGATCTATTAAATAGAGACAGTGCTTTAGCTGGTTCAAGTAATCACTTTATGGAAACATTTACTATGTTAAATAACACAAGTGTTTCCGACTCTAATTTTATAGATGTTTTCAGCTCACGATTTGACATTGATAATTACATTGACTATTTCATTACCCAAACCTATATTCAAAATATGGATTGGATGGGAATTGCTTGGGGACTAAACAATGTCAAGCTCTGGAGACCTGATACTACAGGAGGTGTTTGGAGGTACGTTCTCTACGACACAGACGGTTCTTTAGGCTACTTTGGGCAAAGTATTTGGGATAATTATATAAATGCTGCTAGATATCCTACTGTGACTAGTGAACATTCTCAAATATTTTCTAGAGCATTAAACAACCAGGAATTTAAATGCAAGTTTACCAATAGGTATAACGATTTAATAAACACTATATTCCAAACCAACAATTTTAATGGTGTTGCTACTGAACTAAAAGATAGACTATCAAATGCTATTCCCAACCATATTAGTGCTTGGTCTCCAAATGGTAGTGGCTTAAACTCCTATTCACAGTGGAGCAATGCAATTAACAGTATAACTTCTTACAATACTTCAAGAATTTCAACAGCTAGGGCACATTTAAATCAATCTCTAACTTTGAGTGGTCAAAAGGATGTTGAATTAAATGTTACGCCTTCAAATTCAGGTAAGATTAATATAAGTACCATAACACCTGATGATTATCCATGGAACGGAGTTTATCACGGTGGTTGTCCAATTAATATACAAGCTATTGCTGATTCTGGATATCTATTTTCTCATTGGGATAATAACAACATTATAAATTCTAATAATTTAAATAATGAAATTCTAGAAAACATCGAACTTGATGGTGACTATATATTTACAGCTAATTTTACAACGTGCGACGAATCAATAGAAGTCTCAATAAATGATTCTACCGATAATTTTATTATCCCAACTATAACTGGTTCTAATGGAGAAATTAATTATCAATGGTTTGCAAACGGACAACCAATCTCAAATGACAGCATAATTTACAACCCATCAAACGGAGTATATAAATTATACATTACCATTGGCTCGTGTCAAATATTTTCTAATTTACTAGAATTTCAAAAAAACGATTATGACCTAGAAATCTACCCTAATCCAGCAGAAAATGAGTTCGAATTGATTTTCTTACTTAGCTCTAGAGAAGATATTCAAATATCAATATTGAATTCTTTGGGACAAGAAATCTCCAATCAAATTATAGAAGACTTTATAGGGCAGTATAAAGAAAGGATAGATGTGAGTTATTTATCTAAAGGAGCATATTTTGTTCAGCTTAAGACAGCTGATAAAGTTTACAATAAAAAACTTATCTTAAGTAAGTAAACATAAGATATTGATATGAAAAAAATTGAATTATTGTTAAATGAATACGGGTCAAGCCACAAGAATTCAATTAACAAATTAATTCATTGGATTTGTGTTCCTTCAATTTTTTTGAGTATTGTCGCCTTAATTTGGTCCATTCCACTAGGGCCACTAGAACAACTTAAAATCTATGAATACCAGTTTATAAATTGGGCTACCATTTGTATGATCTTTGTACTTATTTATTACCTTAAATTATCCCCAATTTTAACTGTAGGAATGTTAGTATTTTCATCTTTATGTTTGTTTATTACAAATTATATTGAAAACCTAATTTTAGAGAAAGTAATAAACTATCATCTTTGGGTTATTGCTTTGATTATTTTCGCAATATCATGGGTTATTCAATTTGTTGGCCACGAAATAGAAGGAAAAAAACCTTCCTTTTTAAAAGATATTCAGTTTTTACTTATTGGTCCAGCATGGTTGATGCATTTTATTTATAAAAAACTCAATATTAAATATTAACAGTTTAAATAAATATTAAAAAAAATGCGAAAAATTAAATTAAACTACTGCGGCTGATCTGACCGCCTGGTCTATAGCTTTTTTTGCATCTAGTTCTGAAGATTCAAAAGCACCGCCAATTAAGAAAGAATTTGAATTTACTTTAATAGTGGCGTCTAATAGGTAATTATTGCTAAGTTGACCTGCACAAATAACAATATGATCTACATCAATTATTTTTTCTTTATTATTTTTTGAGTAATGTAAACCTTGGTCATCTATCCGTTGGTAACTAACACCATTAATCATCTTTACATCTTTATTTCTAAGTGAAAATCTATGAATCCAACCGGTTGTTTTACCAAGATTTGATCCAACCTTACCTGCTCTTCTTTGTAACAAGAATATCTTTCTTGGACTTTTATCTACAGATGAATTAACACCTTCTACACCTGCTCTTGCTTTAAAACTAGTATCAACTCCCCATTCTCGCATAAAAAGATTAGTTTCTTGTGAAGAAGATATCCCCTTATGAGATAGAAATTCTGCAACATCAAAACCAATTCCACCAGCACCAATGAGAGCAACTGATTTTCCAATATCAACTTTTCCTTTTAAGACATCGACATAACTAACAACTTTAGGATGATCTATTCCATTTATTTTTGGTTTTCTGGGAACAATTCCTGTTGCCAATGCAACTAAGTCATAATTTCCAGCTTCATTTGGCTCAAAATTGGTGTTCAGTCTTAGATTAACTTTGTATTTAATAAGCATATTTTTGAAATACCTAATAGTTTCATAAAACTCTTCTTTACCAGGAATTAATTTGGCCATATTAAATTGCCCACCAATGGAATCTGATTGTTCCATTAAAGTAACTTCGTGACCTCTTTTTGCAGCTGTAATTGCGTAAGCCAGACCAGCTGGTCCTGCCCCAACGACCAAGATTTTTTTACTTTTAATCACATTTTTTAAAATGATTTCTGTTTCATGACATGCAAGAGGATTCACCAAACAACTCGCAACTTTTCCTTTAAAAGCATGATCTAAACAGGCTTGATTGCATGCTATACAGGTATTAATCTCTTCTGGCTTATTTTCTTTAGCTTTATTGACAAATTCTGGATCTGCTAAAAAAGGTCTTGCTAAAGAAACCATATCCGCATCTCCTTCAGAAAGAATTTTCTCTGCTTTTTCAGGGGTATTAATTCTGTTAGTAGTTATTAGAGGGATTTTAACTTCCCCCATCATTTTTTTAGTAACCCAACTGAACGCTCCTCTGGGAACCATAGTTGCAATTGTTGGAATCCTAGCTTCGTGCCAACCAATTCCTGTATTAATTATGGTGACTCCTACCTTTTCCAATTCTTTGGCTAAGATGACCACTTCTTCCCATGAACTTCCTCCTTCTACCAAATCTAACATGGATAAGCGAAAAATAATGATAAATTCTCTTCCTACTTCACTTCTTATTCTTCTGACTATCTCTAAAGGGAATTTAATTCTATTTTCATATGACCCTCCCCATTTGTCTGTTCTTCTATTAGTTCTTTTAACAATAAATTGATTGATTAAATACCCTTCGGAGCCCATAATCTCAACACCGTCGTAGCCAGCATATTTTGCAAGTTTAGAACATCTGACAAAATCATTTATAGTTTTTTGAATTCCTCTTTCTGTTAAGGCTTTAGTTTTAAACTTTGAAATAGGTGATTTCACATCACTTGCAGAAACGTTAAAAGGATGATGACCGTATCTTCCTGAGTGTAAAATTTGCAAACAAATTTTAGCATCGTATTTATGGACTGCTTTGGTAATTAAACGATGTTTTTTAGCAACTCTTTTAGTTGTTAATTTACTTGAAAATGGTGCTACCCAACCTCTAAAATTGGGGGCAATACCTCCAGTTACTATTAATCCTACTCCCCCTTTAGCTCTTTGCTCAAAATAAGAAGCCATTCTTTGGTATCCGTTTTTCACTTCTTCCAGTCCAGTATGCATAGAACCCATTAAAACTCTGTTTTTAAGAGTTGTAAATCCTAAATCCAATGGTTTAAATACGTTTGGAAAGTTATTATTCATGACTACAAGTATCTTTTAAAGATAAATTTATTTTAACAAAAAGAACAATGTTAGGTGAAAAGATGATTTCTAATTACTTTTGAAAAATGAAAACTGTGGTAGTAGGTCTTTCGGGAGGTGTAGATTCAAGTGTTGCAGCTTATTTGTTACAAAGAGAAGGATATAATGTTATTGGTCTTTTCATGAGAAACTGGAACGACGAAACTGTAATTATAGACGATGAATGTCCGTGGATAGAAGACAGTAATGATGCATTACAGGTAGCTGAAAAACTAGGAATTCCTTTTCAAGTTATTGATTTTAGTAAAGAGTATAAAGAAAAAATTGTTGACTACATGTTTAAAGAATATAAAAATGGAAGGACACCAAATCCAGATATTCTTTGCAATAGAGAAATAAAATTTGATTTATTTTTAAAAAAAGCATTAGAGTTGGGTGCTGACTATGTAGCAACCGGTCATTATTGTAGAAAGGATGAAATACAAATTAATGGTGAAAAAATTTACAGACTCCTAGCAGGAGTTGATAAGACCAAAGATCAAAGTTATTTTTTGTGCCAGGTTAATCAATATCAATTATCTAAAAGTTTATTCCCACTAGGTTCTCTAGAAAAAAAGGAAGTAAGAAGAATAGCTAATGAAATAGGATTAAACACAGCAACCAAAAAGGACTCACAAGGATTATGCTTCATTGGCAAGGTAAAACTTCCAATTTTTTTACAACAATTTTTAAAAAACAAAGTAGGTCAAGTAGTTGAAATCGATAGGAACCATTCCATATTCAAAGAGAACCAACAAAGCTTTCTTCCTATAAATTACCAAAAAAATATGGGAACAGTTGTTGGAGAACATAACGGTGCCCATTATTTCACTATTGGACAAAGGAAAGGTTTGAATATTGGAGGTAAAATAAATCCTTTGTTTGTAATTGGTACAGATGTTAATGAAAACATCATATATGTCGGACAAAAAGAAGATCATCCTGGCCTCTACAGAAAGCATTTATCTGTTAGTACTGATAATATTCATTGGATTAGAGAAGATTTAAAATCCAAAAAATCTCAAGACATAGAATATGATGCAAGAATTAGATACAGACAACAACTTACCAAATGTGAATTAAGATTCACAAAATCTGAATTACAGGTTTTCTTTAAATATGAACAAAGGGGAATTACCTCTGGACAATTTCTAAGCTGGTATAAAAATGATGAACTAATTGGGTCAGGAATAATAAATTAACTAACTTAGTGTCTTAAATACACTAATTAAGATTTATGAACTTGTCTGAAAAAAATCAAAATATAGGAATATCAGTAAGTATCTGCCTTTTTTGCTACAATGATGAAGAGAAAAAGGTATTAACAGTAGAAAACAAAGACCAACCTTTTAAAGGTGCATTAATACTCCCCAACAAAGCACTTGATCCTAATAAATCCTTAGAAGAAATTTGTTCCGAAATATTATTTGAAAATATTGGTAATAGTAACATTTATGTAGAACAATTAAATGCATTTGGAAAAGTATATAGACATCCAAATGGAAGAATTATTGACATATCATTTTACGGTCTAATCAATCTCGAAAAAGATAAAGTAATTTTAAATGAAGATAATGGAGCTGCTTTCACAAGTTTAGAATCATTTCCAGAGTTTGCATTTGATCATAACGATATGATTGAAATGGCATTAAAAAGAATTAAAAGAAGAATGAAATATAGACCACTAGGTAAAAATCTTCTTCCTGACCAATTTACCATGAATGAATTAGAGGGTTTATATGCATCTTTTTTGACAAAAAAATTTGATAAAAGAAATTTCAGAAGAAGAATTCTGGAAATGAATTTTCTAAGAGAGGTTAAAAAAGTACAAAGAAACACAAGAGGAAGAAAAGCTATTCTTTATGAGTTCGATCCAAAAAAATACAACAACTACTCTAAAACAGGTTTTTAAATTTTAAATACGTCCTTAAATGTTTTTGATACAATATTTTCATATTCATCGTATTCTATTTTTAATCTATTAATAGCCAATTATATTTGGAAAATATCGAATACTAATTCTTTTAGTGCATTTTCTTTTCCAAAATGAAATATTTCATTTTACTCTTTTTTCCAGTTTAAAATTAGACCTCTTCCAGGAGTAAATGGAACCTGTTTACTTTCTAAATATTTTTCGATTTCTTTTATAAAATTATCTAAACTTTGCATGTCAATTATCAATTTTTCAAAATTATTTGATGCTGATTCGTACAACTTTTTGTTGGTGACAGTGGGGTTTGATCGGTTTCTCCACATATTCCAAATAATAATTCCCACTTTTGAAGAAATGGCTTCTTTTTGTTCGATGTCTCTACTGCTTAATGACTGATCACCGTAAAGCATTATTTTAATTTCTTTTAAGCTAGATTTTAGTTTATTTAGCTTCATTAAATATGATAAATCTAAATTCGGATAAGATTTAAAAGCTGATTCAATAAATTCAAGTCTTTTTTGATCTTCTTCCAAAACTTCCGAGGACGCATCTACGGCTTTTCTAAGCTGATCAACTTTTAACTGGAAAGATAAACGAGCTGCTTTATCATCTGTTGGAGTAGATAGCTGATTAAGCCACTCACATTCGAACGGGGTTTTATCTACTAACAAAGTAGACTTTCCATTTTCAACCTTATGCATGGTTATAAAGTATTTCCCAGGTAATGCTAAAGGCCCATTACTAGCTTCACTGTATCTACCCGGCATAGAAGATTTTAAAGATATATTCTTTTGTGGTGTAAGTCTGAAATTCCAAACAAGACTATTTAAACCAGTAGTTGGTTTTTTATTTATTTTCCTTAACTCATTACTTTTTTCATCAAGAATAGTAAAAATTAAATATGGTTTTTCCTCATTGTCTTCAACTTTTAATTGTTCAATCGATGGATAAGTAATTTCTTCACCTGCTTTGAATTGTTTTTTTTCAGTTTCTTGCCTAATTTCTTTTTGAGTCTTAAGTGAATCATTTAAAATATAATTAAAAACAGCACCAATTGGAGGGTTTTTAGCTGTATATAATGAAGCTCCCTGAGAACCTTTCCCTCTGAGACCAAGAGGTCTTGAATCTATATACATTAACGATTTTTTAACAGGGAAAATATAAGCTTTAGTGTTGATTTTATCTTTTAAATATCGAAGAGAAGAATAATCATCTAAGACATAAAAACTTCTTCCAAAAGTGGCTAATACCAAATCGTTTTCTCTTTTCTGAATTTCTAAATCCCTTACTGCAATTGTAGGAATCCCATTTTTTAATTGTTTCCATTCTTTACCACCATTATAGGTGAAATAAACACCAAATTCAGTTCCAACAAATAATAGATTTTCATCTTCATGATCTTCTACAAGGTCGTATACTGAACCTCTTTCAGGAAGATTTGAAACTATAGACTTCCAAGAATTCCCCTTATCGTTAGATACCATAACATATGGATTAAAATCTCCTTTTTTGTGATTATTAAACACCGCATAAACCCTATTGGTTTGATGTTGTGATGACACCAAAGAATTTACGTAAGTAAACTCTGGTATTCCTTTAAACTTATCGTACTTAGTCCAACTTTCACCTGAATTTTCAGTTACATGTATTAATCCATCATCAGTTCCTGCATACAAAAGATTTTCTTTCAAAGATGATTCATCTAATGAAACAATATTTCCATACATGGTAGTAGATTTATTTTTCATTACAGCGTCAGAACTTTGAATTTTGCCCATAACTTTTAATTGATTTCTATCTATATTTCTAGATAAATCTGGACTTATGCACTTCCATTCATCTCCTCTATTTTCACTTCTAAACAATTGATTTGCAGCAAAGTAAAGTCTTTTATTGTTGTGAGGACTTATTAGTAATGGAGCATCCCAATTCCATCTTAAAGCCTTCATTCCTTCATTGGCCATTGGTTTTATACCTACTTTTTCACCAGAAAGTCGATCATAACGAACCAACCAACCGTACTGGGACTGAGCATAAACAATATTAGGATCTTTTGGGTCAATAGCACTTTCAAAGCCGTCTCCACCATTAGTAATATACCAATCTGAATTCATAATCCCATGATTGGTTATAGTTCTCGATGGTCCACCTAAGCTGTTATTATCTTGAGTTCCACCATAAATATTATAAAATGGAAAATCGTTATCAACTGCTACTTTATAAAATTGAGTAATTGGAAGATTGGATTTAAAATCCCAATTATCAGCATGATCCCAAGTTTCATATAAACCTCCGTCGCAGCCAACAATCCAGTGGCCAGTATCCTGAGGATCAACCCATATACAATGATTATCAACATGTTTATTTTGTTCACCGGTTTTTGTAATTGTTTTTCCTCCATCACTAGTATGGTGAAGCCATGTGTCCATAAAAAATACTTTATTACAATCTTTTGGATCGCAAAAGACTTCTTGATAGTAGTTTCCGCTTGTGACGTATTTATTTGTTTTTTTCCAACTTTCTCCTCTATTTTTTGAAACATAGAGTCCCTGTTTATTATTTTCTGCTTCAACCAAGGCATATAAAAAATCTGGATTAGCTGGAGAAACATCCATACCTATTCTACCTTTATTTGACGATGGAAGACCGTTTTTTAATTCACGCCATGATTTACCAGCGTCTGTAGACTTATATATTTTTGATCCTTCACCACCACCAACGTAGGTAAATACATGTCTTCTTCTCTGATGTGATGTAGCGTATAATGTTGTTGTGTCTCGAGGATCTAAATGAATTTCATTAATTCCAGTATGTTTATCAGTTTCTAAGATTAGTTTCCAATCTTTTCCTCTGTTATTTGAAAAATACAAACCTCTTTCTCCTCCTTCTTTCCACAAAGGACCATAAGCAGCAACGTAAATATTATTTGAGTTGTTGGGGTCTATTTTAATCATTCCGATATGTTCAGAGTCTTTTAGACCCATATTTTTCCATGATTTTCCACCGTCCATACTTTTATAAACCCCGTCTCCGTAGGCGACACTACGTTGGTTATTATTCTCACCAGTCCCAACCCATATTACATGTTCATTATTTGGATCAATTTGTACACAACCTATACTGTAAGAACCCTGACTGTCAAATATTGGTTTAAAAGTAGTTCCACTATTTTCAGTTTTCCAAACTCCTCCAGAAGCAACAGCAACATAATAAATTTTATTATTATTTTGATTTACCGCTATATCAGCAATTCTGCCTGCAGTCAAAGATGGACCAACAGATCTAAATTTAAGTCCAGATAAATTAATTTTACTGAGTTCTGACTTCTTTTTACTCTGAGAAACACCAATTTGGGTAATGGCTAACGACAATGCTATTATTAAAACTTTCTTCATAAATTATTATTTAAAATTCATATCACTTTTTTCATAAGGATAAGCATTCAAAGTTGCTATTCCTGTTGCAATAAGTTCTTTTTTTTGATTGTAAATATCACCTTTGACTGTATAAATTCTTTTCCCATTTTTAATTACTATCCCATTGCCAATTAACTCGTCGTGTAATATTGCTGGTTGGAGATAATTAATTTTAAATTCAATAGTGGATACTAATTTTGATTCCACCATTGCTTTACTAAGAGCAGCTGTTCCAACTATTTGATCAAAAATAGCTGAAATAAATCCACCGTGGGCAGATTTCACAGTGGCTAAATGTTGTTTTTTGACTTTAACTTTGTAAGATACATTTCCTGGTTTAACAACATCTAATTGCAAGTCTAAGTACTTTCCGAAAAGATTAGTTTGGTTGTACTTTTTGAGTATATCTACATTCATTGTTACACAAAGTAAGGAATATTTTAAATAGGTGCTTTTGTTAGAGAATCATTTAGTTATATTTGCCGACTCATAATAACAGAGATGATAAAAGTTACACTTCCAGACGGCACTTCAAAAGAAGTTGAAAAGGGTACCAACTCCTTCCAAATCGCCCAATCAATTAGTGAAGGATTGGCTAGAAAAGTACTTGCTGCTGAAATTAACGGTGATATTTGGGATTTAGAACGACCACTTAATGTAGATGTTAGCTTAAAATTACTAACCTTCAACGACCAAGGAGGAAAATCAACAATGTGGCATAGTAGTGCACACTTAATGGCTGAAGCTATTGAATTTTATTATCCAGGTGTGAAATTAGCCATAGGTCCTCCTATAGAAAATGGTTTTTATTACGATATTGACTTTGAAAATCATCAAATTTCAGAGTTTGATTTGGTGAAAATTGAAAAAAAAATCATAGAACTTGCGAGAGAGAAAAACCCCTTCCTTAGAAAAAAAATATCTAAAGATGATGCTATTGAATTTTTCAAAACTAAAAATGATCCTTATAAATTAGAATTGTTAAGTGAACTAGAGGACGGAACCATCACTTTTTACACTCAAGGTAATTTCACTGATTTATGTAAAGGACCTCACCTTCCTCATACTGGATACATTAAAGCTGTTAAATTATTAAGTATTGCTGGTGCTTATTGGAGAGGAAATGAAAACAACAAGCAACTCACAAGAATTTACGGAATAACATTTGAAAAGCAAAAAGACTTAAATTCATATTTAGAAAAGTTAGAAGAAGCTAAAAAAAGAGACCACAGAAAATTAGGTAAAGAATTAGAACTTTTTACTTTTTCTGAAAAAGTAGGTTTAGGATTACCGCTATGGTTACCTAAAGGTACTGAGCTTAAAGAGAGATTGGTTAATTTTTTGAAAAAAGCACAAACTAGCTCAGGATATTTACCTGTTTCAACTCCACATATTGGACACAAGGATTTATATGTTTGCTCTGGACACTACGAAAAATATGGTGAGGATTCTTTTCAATCTATTAAAACACCTAATGAAGGAGAAGAATTTCTTTTAAAACCAATGAATTGTCCACATCATTGTGAGATATTTAATTCTTCACCAAAATCATATAAAGATTTACCGCTTAGATTAGCAGAATTTGGAACGGTTTACAGATATGAGCAAAGTGGTGAACTTCATGGATTGACAAGAGTAAGAGGATTTACTCAGGATGATGCACATATATTTTGCAGGCCTGATCAGTTAGAAGATGAGTTTAAGAAAGTTATTGATTTAGTATTATATGTTTTTAATGCCTTAAAATTCGAAGATTTTGTTGCTCAAGTTTCTTTGAGAGACCCTAATAATGATACCAAATATATTGGTAGTGTAGAAAATTGGGATAAAGCTGAAAATGCAATAATCAGTGCAGCTAAAGATAAAGGTCTTAAAACAGTAGTTGAGTATGGAGAAGCTGCATTTTATGGTCCTAAGTTAGACTTTATGGTGAAAGATGCTTTAAACAGATCTTGGCAACTAGGAACCATTCAAGTCGACTACAATCTTCCAGAAAGATTTGAATTAGAATACACGGGATCAGATAACAAAAAACACAGACCTGTCATGATCCACAGGGCTCCATTTGGATCTCTTGAAAGATTTGTTGCTCTTTTAATTGAGCATACAGGAGGGAAATTTCCACTTTGGTTAAATCCAGAACAATTTATTATCCTTCCTTTAAGTGAACAATTTAACGATTATGCCCAAGAAGTTTCAAAACTTCTAAAAAATTACGATATTCGCGGTCTTGTTGACGAAAGAGCTGAAAAAATTGGCAGAAAAATAAGAGATGCAGAGGTTAAAAAAATACCTTTCATGCTTATTGTTGGAGAAAAAGAGACCAAGGAACAAATGCTTTCCGTTAGACAACAAGGCAAAGGAGATATAGGAAAATTTTCAATAGAAGAATTTTCTAATCTTATTAAAGAAATTATAGAAAAAGATTTTATAGATTATAAATAGTTAGTTAAAAGGAGGATTATCAGACCAAGAAGACCCAATAGAGGAAGAGTTATCAAAGAAGATCCACATAGGATTAATGATAGAATTCGTGTGCCCGAGGTACGAGTTGTAGGTGAAGGTATTGAACAAGGTGTATTCCCCACTCAGAAAGCCGTTAAAATGGCAGAAGAGATGGATCTTGATTTAGTTGAAATATCACCAAATGCAAAACCACCTGTTTGTAAAATAATAGATTACAAAAAATTCTTATATGAACAAAAGAGGAAACAAAAAGAACTCAAATCTAAACAAGTTAAAGTTGTCTTAAAAGAAATAAGATTTGGTCCTAATACAGACGAACACGATTTTCAGTTTAAACTAAAACATGCTATTAAGTTCCTAAGTGAAGGAGCAAAACTTAAAGCATTTGTTTTTTTTAAAGGAAGATCAATTATATATAAAGATAGAGGAGAAATATTATTATTGAAATTCGCACAAGAACTTGAAGAATATGGAGTTTTAGAAAAAATGCCAGATTTACAAGGTAAGAAAATGATAATAATGATAAACCCTAAAAAGAAATAACAAACAATAAATTAGTTATGCCTAAAATGAAAACCAATTCCAGTGCCAAAAAAAGATTTAAGTTCACTGGCAGTGGAAAAATAAAAAGAAAACACGCCTTCAAAAGTCATATTTTGACTAAGAAGTCAACTAAAAGAAAAAGAAATCTGACCAAAGCTACTTTAGTTAGTAAATCAGATGTGAAAAGCATTAAGTTGCAACTTTGCGCTTAATAATTTCACGGTTATTAAATGTTAAACCCAGCTTAAAGTCAAAAAAATAAGATAAGTTCATAATGACGCTTTAAGCTAAAAATTAAATCATGCCAAGATCAGTAAATAGTGTAGCCGCAAAAGCTAGAAGAAAAAAAGTTTTAAAACAGGCTAAAGGTTACTTCGGAAGAAGAAAAAATGTACATACTGTAGCTAAAAATGCAGTCGACAAAGGTCTTCAATATGCTTACAGAGATAGAAGACAAAAGAAAAGAAATTTCAGAGCTCTTTGGATTCAAAGAATAAATGCTGGAGCAAGACTCCACGGAATGAGTTACTCTGAGCTAATGGGTAAAATTAATTCTAAAGGAATAGAATTAAATAGAAAAACATTAGCAGATTTAGCAATGAATCATCCTGATGCTTTTAAAGCTGTAATTGATTCTTTAAAATAATTTTTTTTAAACATCAAAATCAAAGGGGCTATTAGCCCCTTTTTTTATCAATTGTTCTAAGTAAATCTAATTGTTTTTCTAATGATTGTTGTTTAGAATATCCTAATTGTTCAAGAAGTAAATTAGTGTTTGACTTTAAGCAAGAATTTTCATGAGTGGAGTCTCTTGAAAAATGTGTGAATTTCAACATCCAAAAAGCATCAAATTTTAAAAAAAACATTCTAATGTATTTATTGTTTTTAGATGAATTTTTAAGAAATAGTTCGTGATGTAACTCCCATTCTTTAAAAGTTAAAAACTCTCTAATTAAAATCGGGAAATTACGGTATTCATATTTTTCATTCTTTATTAAATTTATCCATTGCTTTATAGTTTCGAATGTTTTAAAATCATATGTTAAGGTTAAATCTTTATGATTTTTTAAAGCCTCTAAAATAGCTTTACCTGTTCCAAATGGAACTCTATTAGATGTTCTTGGGGAAGGAAAAACCATTGTATTTGTAATTTCACCAAAATTTTCTCCTTTAATAAGTTTATTAATAAAATAAAAATCTTCCCCAGCTTTTCTTCGGTTCATACCTCCTTGTCTTGCATACGCTTTAGCGGTTAAAGCAAAAGCACTACCTATAGTGTGATAAGAATAAGGTAAGCCCGCATAGGTTAAAATATTTTTATAATACCTAAGATGTGTTTCATAGTATTTTATTTGCTCGTAATTAAAATTATCCAAAACTGTACCTTTTGTTGGGTGTTCAAAATGAATCGAAGCAGCTTGGGTATCGGAATCACTAAAAAAAGATGCTATTTCTGAAAAATAATTTTCAGCAACTACCGTGTCTGCATCAAGTCCTACAATAATTCCATTATAAGCAATTTTTGCAAATCTTTTAAGAGCTAAATCCATTCCGAGTTTTCTAGCCCAACCAACGCCTGCGTGCTTAATTGGTAAGTCATTAATATAAATTGGTAGAAGTGTTATGTTATTATTATTATATTTTTTAGCAAACAATAACAAGTAGTTATAAGTTGAAATATTATTATCGATGATGGACAATTTTTCTTCAATAGAATTATTTATTAAAATGATTATTTCAACCTTAAAAGAAAATTCATTTTGATTGAAAAATAAAGAGGTTAATGTAGGTGTTAAGTCGTCTTCATTATATACCGGTATGACAACAGATATTCTTAAATCACTAGAAGGTTCACTTTCAATTTCAATCTTCCTGTGAGGGAATCTTTTAAAATATTGGTCAATTACGGAGACAATCGACTTTTGTGCCATTTATTATTTTCTTTAGTATATACAATTCGATCGTGTAATCTACTTGATCTACCTTGCCAGAACTCTAAAAGAGTTGGTTTTAAGCAATACCCACCCCAGTGTGGTGGTCTTGGCACTATTTTGTTTTCGAACTTCTTTTCAAAAAAACTGACCTTATCCTCAAGTTCTTTTCTATTGTTAATTTCTTTACTTTGATCTGAGGACCATGCACCAATTTGGCTCGCTCTTGGTCGAGAATTAAAGTATTTATCAGATGTAGATTTCGCTACTTTTGTAATAACCCCTTGTATTCTGATTTGTCTTTCTAACACACCCCAGAAAACATTTAAAGAAGCGCAATTATTAGTTTCAATGTCAGAACCTTTGTTTGAATTAAAATTGGTGTAAAAAATAAATCCATCTTCAACTAAATCTCTAATATAAAGTATTCTTGAGGAAGGTTTGCCGGAACTATCAACCGTAGAAAGACATGCTGCATAAGGATCTAAAATTTTGTTTTCTACTGCTTGCTCAAACCATTTTTGATATTGAACAAAAGGGTTTTGATGAGCCATATCAATATTAAAAGGTTGATTCGAAAAATCTCTCCTATCACTATTAATATATTCTTTAATTTTTTTGGTAGACACTTATTAAATATATTTAAAGTTCATAATTTATGAAACATATTTAAAATAATTCTTAAAATAAATAGTTTTCAAATAACATTTATATATTTCAATGATGAAAAATAACACATCTAATTTTTTGGGTGTCATTCCGGCAAGGTTTAATTCTTCAAGATTAATGGGCAAACCACTAAAAATTATTGGAAATAAACCAATGATTCAACATGTATATGAAAAAGCAAAAATAGTACTTGAAAATGTTATAGTTGCCACAGATGATGACAAAATATTTAAATGTGTAAAAAGCTTTAAGGGAAATGTTATTTTAACAAAAAAAACTCATGAAAATGGTACAAGTAGGTGTTTAGAAGCCGTAAACAATTGGAGTAAAAAGGTGAATAAAGATTATAAGTATATTATTAATATCCAAGGAGACGAACCTTTATTAAGCAAAGACCATTTGAATAAATTAATTTTTTGTTTTAACGATCCTGATACTAACTTCGCTACTGTTGCTTTAGAGGTTAACGATCAAGATAAATTAGGGGATGATAAGGTTTATTTAGTGAAGGATATAAATAATTTTGCATTGTATTTTTCAAGAAATAAGATACCTTTTGTAAGAAATCACAAAAATGAAAACAAAGAGTTAAAAAATAAATATTATCAACACATAGGAATTTATGGTTACCTCCTTGAAACCCTAAAGGAATTTTGTAATCTTGGCACATCTTCATTAGAAGATTCTGAAAAATTAGAACAATTAAGATGGTTAGAAAACGGCGGCAAAATAAAAGTGGGAATTACCAAAGAAAGGTCCCACCCGGTAGACACAGAAGAAGATTTGAAGATAGTTAGAGAGATATTTACGAATAATCATCATTAATAATACTACTTTTGATTTGTGAAAGATCTAATTAAAGAATATATAGAACTCGAAGTAAAAGCTATTCAAAACATTCCAATTGACGGAATTATTGAGAATGTAGTAAAAATAATTTACAAAAATGTCCATTTAAATAATGGTAAAGTTGTGATAAGCGGTATGGGTAAAGCTGGACAGATTGGAATGAATATAGCTACCACACTTTCTTCAACAGGAACTCCAGCTGCATTTATACACCCCAGTGAAGCACAACATGGCGATTTAGGACTCATTCAAAAAAATGATGTTTTATTACTCATATCTAACTCAGGAAAAACAAGAGAAATATTAGAATTTAGAGAGTTATCGCATCAACTGCATGGAAATCTACCAGTAATTTCTTTAACAGGTAATATAGAAAGTCCATTAGCAAAGGTTTCTAATGAATGCCTATACACTGGAAATCCCAAAGAGATATGTCCTTTAGGACTCACCCCTACTACATCCACTACAGTAATGACTGTTGTTGGTGATGTTTTAGTAGTAAGTATGATGAAAAAAATTAATTTTTCTAAATCAGATTATGCAAAAAGACACCATAGTGGGTATTTAGGAGAAAAAGCAAAAAATGAATAAATTCACACTTATAGCAGGTCCTTGCGCAATAGAGGATGATAAAACAGGGCTTGAAATTGCTAGAAAAGTCAAAGAGATTTGTGACGATCTTTCTATTAATTATATTTTCAAAGCAAGTTATAAAAAAGCAAATAGGTCTAAAAACAATAGTTTTACAGGGATCGGAGATTTAAATGCATTAAAAATCATCAAAAGTATTGGTGAAGAACTTAATATAGGTACTATAACAGATGTTCATGAAAGTCATGAACCTGAACAGGTTGCTGAATTTGTAAGCCACTTACAAATACCGGCATTTTTATGTAGACAAACTGCTCTTCTTATTGCTTCTGGTAAAACTGGATTGCCTGTTAACATAAAAAAAGGTCAATTTATGTCGCCTGAATCTATGGGTTTTGCTGTTGAAAAAGTTCATTCTACTGGTAATAACCATGCTTGGTTGTGCGAAAGAGGAAACAGCTTTGGATATCAAGACTTAATTGTAGACGCTACAGCAATTACAAAACTAAAAAAACATAACGTCCCTGTTATAATGGATTGCACACATGCTGTTCAAAAACCAAATCAAAACAGTGGGATTACCGGAGGAGACCCCTCTTTAATATCATCTATTGTTTATGGTGCCGTTGTTAACGGAGCTAATGGACTTTTTATTGAAACACATCCTAATCCTGAAACTGCTAAAAGTGATCCACATACCATGTTGAAATTAGATTTACTTTATCCTATTTTAGAGAAGGCTATGAAAATTAGAACAGTGATTTAAAAAATTATTTCACTTCTAAGACCAAGAACTTACTATTTTTCCAAAAAAGACTTTTATCGATTATCACTAGTGAATCGATGATATCATTGTTATTGTCAGAAAATGTATAAGATTCAGAAGGGTGAGAAGTCATTACTCTGATCGTTTTATAGCCTAAAATAATAGAATTAACATCTTGTTTTGTAGAATAAGTAAAATAGTTGGTGTTCATATTGGAATTTAGTTTTCGAGACTTTCCAATTCCAATTAATCCTCCACTTTTAGTTAAAACATTATTATTCAAAAGTTCAGATTTTGTTCCAATTGCATATGCAACTTCATTTAGCTTATCATTCAACTTATTGATTTTCTTATTTTGCAGTGTATATTTATTAAAAACAGCTTCAAAGGAAGCATTCATACTACTGAGCTCCTCTCTTAAAAAATAGACTTCTCTATTACTCTTTGCAATTTCCACACTTAAACTTGATACCTTAATTGCAAATTCTGAATTCTTACTTTTTTCTAAACTGACTGCAGTATTTAGTTCTGCAATCATAGTCTCATTTTCTAGTAATTTACTAGATAAAATCCTTATTGAATTTATTATATCTAATGTATCTTTTGTAATAAAATCCAGATTCTTTTTTGAATTATTAATCGCTAATTCTTGCTTATTTATTTCTTTAATATTTTCTTTAATTTTCTGAATATATAGTGCGTATTGATTTACAATTGAATCGTTATTTTCTTTATTAAATTCTAAGGACTTTAAAACTTTATCTTTAGAATTCAACTCAGATTTTAAGCTATCAATCATCACTTCCTCTTCGGAAATAGATTCAAAATTAGAAGCACAAGAGAGAATAACGGTTAGTAAAAATAAGTACTTAAAATTTTTCATGTTATTAGTGTAGGTCTATTAAATTATTTGTTCCTAAAGGTCTCTCAACAGTAAAACCCTCACCATATTTCTTATTAATAGAACGACCCAACAAAACTGCTTTTGATTCAATAGACTGAAGAAATTCTTTAGACGATATTGGAGTTTCTGGTTCTAAATTTTCAGGATTATAAAACTGACTGCCAAAGGCCATAATTGCATCTTTTTTTTGATCAAACTCGTTAGAAATGTCAACAATTAAGTGTGGTTCTATCCACTGATCTTGGATATAATGATAAATACTTTTAGGTCTGTAAGACTCTTGAGAAATTTTATTTTCAAATGTTTCAAATTTTTTAAGTCCGGCAATAAAGCACGACTTTGATACTAATTTCGATGCAACTGCATGATCTGGATGTCTGTCTCTAATAGCATTACAAATAACTATTTTCGGACGATGTTTTCTTATAGAATGAACAATTTTAGAAATACTTTCTTTAGAAATCTCAATAAAGGCATCTGGAAGTAATAAGTTTTCTCTAAACTTAGCTCCAATAATTTCCATGGCATTGTAAGCTTCTTTCTCTCTAATTTCCTTACTTCCTCTAGTTCCCATTTCGCCAAGAGTAAGATCTACAATTCCAACAGTATAACCGTTTTTAATATGTTTTATTAAAGTTCCCGCTGCACTAAGCTCTACATCGTCAGGATGAGCTCCAAAAGCCAATATATCAACCATTATTTTATTTTTTCAATTTTCTACTACTTGGTAAACCGTATTTATCTGTCAAATATACTATAGAAGTTATTGCAGCTGCTCCTAATTCTAACTCTCTTTTATGAACATTTTCAAAAACATCTTCTTTAGAATGATGAAAATCGAAGTATCTCTGAGAATCCGGAACTAACCCTACTAAACATAATTCACCATTTTTTAAAGGGCCTATATCTACACCACTGTAACCTTTAGAAAATAAATGTAATTGATAGGGTTCGAATAATTTTTTAAAAGTTTTGAGGTAATCCAGTTGTAATTTGGTTCCATCAATACTAAATCCTCTTGGAGTAAATCCTCCTCTGTCGGACTCCAAGGCAAATAAATGTTTTTCTCCTTTCTTTTTAACATTATTAGCATAATGAATTCCTCCTCTGTTACCGTTCTCTTCATTCATGTACATTACACACCGTAAAGTTCTTTTAGGTGAAATATTCATTCTTTTAAAAGTTTCTAAAACTTGTAAACTTTGTACTACTCCTGCTCCATCGTCATGTGCTCCTTCACCAATATCCCAAGAATCTAAATGACCACCAACTAAAATAATTTCGGAAGGGAATTCAGATCCTTTAATTTCTCCAATAACATTATATGAAACAGTGTCTGGTAATTGCTTACATGAAAGTTGTAATGATAAACTTTTTACGTTGTTATTTTTAAGAGCTTGACTTAAATTATGAGCATCTACAGTGCTAATAGCTGCAGCAGGAATTCTTTTATTAGAATCTAAATAAGACATTGATCCTGTATGAGGGTTTTTATCGAATTTTAAAGTCATAGACCTAACTAAGACTGCTAAAGCTCCGTATTCAACAGCTCTAGAGGCTCCATTATGTCTTTGATCCACACAATTACCGTAGGCCATTCCCGTTGAAATATAAGTAGGATTCATAGGGCGATTAAAAAATACAATTTTACCAGTTATATTTTTTTCACCAAAAGATTCTAGTTGATTCCAATTATTAATTTCAATTACATTTCCTTTTATAGTTCCATTAGTACCAACAGAACCACCTAAAGCAGAACAATTGAGTTGGTGAGCCTTCCCTTTCTCATCTTCCCAAATAACAGATTCGGTAGCACCTCTTACCCAATGGGGAACCGTTATTTGTTGTAAATAAACAGTGTCAAGGTCTGTTTTATTCATAATAAGATTTGCCCATTCAACTGCTTTTTGAGCTGAATTACTTCCGCTTAATCTATGTCCAACATCTTTACATAAAGACCTTAAATTCTTATAACAATTACCTGAGGTTAAGTTGTAATCATAAATCTTTCTAATCTTAATAGAATCAGTCTTTTGAGAAAAAAAACAAGAGCAAGTGAAAAATAAAAAAATCTTTAATAAATATTTTATCATTATACTTAGAATTTTACTTTTATATTTATTGTTACTAATTTAATCAAAATGGCAAGAACTCCTACAACACAAATACCACTTGGTTTTAAGGCTCCTAATTTCAGCTTAGCCAACACTGTCAATGGCCAAATAATAAACTTAAAGGATGTATCCAAAAAAAATGGCTTAGTGGTTATGTTTATTTGCAACCATTGTCCATTTGTAGTACATGTAATTGACGAATTAGTAAGTGTTGCAAAAGATTATCAAAATCAAGAAATTGGATTTGTTGCAATAAGCAGTAACGATGTTGTTAATTATCCTGATGACAATCCTGATGAAATGAAAAAGTTAGCTTTAGAAAAAGATTTTTCTTTCCCATATTTATATGACGAATCTCAACAGGTTGCTAAAAGTTATGATGCAGCATGCACCCCAGATTTTAGTGTTTTTGATGGAAACTTAAAATGTGTATACCGAGGACAATTAGACGATTCTAGACCGGGTAATAACGAACCTGTAAATGGTAAAGATTTAAGATTAACTCTTGACTACGTGATTCAAAATAAAAAAATAGATTTCATTCAAAAACCTTCAATTGGCTGTAATATCAAATGGAAATAAAGATCGATTAAGAAAAGATGCGCTTTTTAAAAGGTCGTTAATCAAGAACTCAGTTGTTGAAAATAATTCCCGTTTAATTGCTGAAAACTTATTTAAAAACTTTGACTTCACAGAATTAAATACGCACTTATTTTATCCCATTTCAAAAAATAAAGAAGTTAACACTTGGAAAATCCACGACAAATTAAAAGAAAAAAATAAAATTTATACTTCTATTTATTTAGAAGATACCAAAGCATGGAGTTGTAGCAGCTTTGATCCTAAAACTGAATTTAAAATTGGGAAATTTAATATTCCTTTCCCCTTAACATATAAAAAAGCTAAATATCTAGATTTAGAAATTATAATGGTTCCATTATTAATATTTGATTTAAATGGTCATAGAATTGGATATGGTAAGGGAATATATGATGATATTCTTAGTAACTTAAATAAAAATTGTATTAAAATTGGTTTATCGTTATTAGAATTTTCAGAAGAAAAAATAGAATTTGAACCACACGATATAGATTTGGATTATTGCCAAACCCCAACAACTCTTCACGATTTTAAATTAAATCCTTAATTTTACAGAGAGTTACTAAAATAAATTGGTATATGCATAAGGCTTTTATTTTAATATTTCTAGTATTAAATTACACTTATTTAGAGGCAAAAAATAGTCCTCCTGAAGTATCTGCAAATACATCTAGTCATCTTGCAATTTCGATTAATCCTAATTGCAACTCTCAATATGTTAATTATGCTGTTGTTACGGAGTCAAATGGAAGAATAATTAATACTCGATTTATTTCAGGGAGCGAATTCATCTTAATTGGGATGGGAAAACAACCTTCAAAAGCTAACATTAATAGTGAAAATTTATTTAAAAGATTTAAGATCAAAGATTGCTTGTATAAATTTGACTCTCTAAAATGTTTGAAAAAACCTGATCTAAAATTATTTGACTTATGGGCTTTAAGGTACAACAGAAACCCCTATTGTCCCCCAGACTGCACTCCAGTAGAAAACATGTTGGTAGATGGATTTGGACAACATAAATTTAGACCCAGTTGGCCTCAAATTCAAATACTTCAAAAATATGGAATTACCTATATTAACGATTTTTTTTACGGAGACAATTTGTTTAATTTATTATCAGATTTCCAAAATCCAGAGTGGAGAAATCTATATCTTAATGCCAAAGAATAATTTCATTTATTTAAAACATCGAAAATGAATACCAGCCAATCCTCTAAACTTAGAAAACTAGCTGTTAAACCATTTTACTTTAGACTTTATTTAATTTTAAACCTTCCCATGGGGTTTTTAAGTGGGATGAGAGTTCGAGAACTCACAGAAGAACGTTGTAAAGTAACTGTACCTTTTAAGTGGCTTAATAAAAACCCTTTTAAATCAACTTTCTGGGCAGTTTTAGGAATGGGAGCAGAAATGAACACTGCAGCATTGATTTTACAATACACTTATAAACACCAGCCTTCTATATCTACTCTGCCCTTAAAATGTGAAAGTGAATTTTTAAAAAAAGCCACAGGAATTACCAAGTTTGTATGTAACGATGGGCTGGAGATTAAAGAAAAAATAAATATTGCTGTAAAAACTAAAAAACCAATAATTATTGAAACATACTCTGAAGGATTAAATAAGGATGCTGAAACTGTCTGCAAGTTTAAATTTACCTGGTCTGTTAAAGTAAGAAGTTGAAATCATGTCAATTATTAAAAAATATATTTTTATTTTAATTTTATTTGTGCCTTCTGGTGTTCATGCAGGATGGGGGTTTTTTGGCCACAAAAAAATTAATAGAGTTGCCGTATTTACCATACCTGAATCTTCATTATTTCAATTTTACAAAGAAAATATTGACTTTATAACAGAGCATGCTGTAGATCCTGATAAAAGGCGTTACGCTGTTAAAGGAGAAGCAGAAAAACATTTTATAGATATCGATCATTTTATAAAAAAAGATGAAAACCCATTTGATATTATGCCTAGAAGATGGAAAGATGCTGTTGAAAAATTTTCTGAAGATAGTATTAAGGCATATGGAATTTCACCTTGGAACATTCAAACAATGCTATACAGACTAACTGAAGCATTTAAAGAAAAAAACGTGATGAGAATTTTAAAATATTCAGCAGAAATAGGCCATTATATTGCTGATGCTCATGTTCCTCTGCACGCAACTGAAAATTACAATGGTCAATTTACTAATCAAAAAGGGATTCATGGTTTTTGGGAATCCAGAATTCCAGAAATTTTTTTTGATGATTATGATTTAATAACTGGAAAAGCTGAATATATTACAAAACCACTATCAAACACATGGGATTTCATTGAAGAAAGCTACTTTGCTGTAGATTCTGTTTTGCGTTTCGAAAAAGAACTTTCTGAAGATTGGGCAGATGATAGGAAATATTCTTTTGAAAAAAGAGGACAAGTAACAATGAAAGTTTACAGCAGAGATTTTAGCAAAGAATATTCCAATAGACTTAACGGTATGCAAGAAAGAAGAATGAAAGCATCTATTAAAGCAGTTGGATCGTTTTGGTATACAGCGTGGATTAATGCAGGTCAGCCAGATTTAGATAATTTAAAGATGAATAAAATTAAATCTAATGCTTCCTATTATAAAACCATAAAGGCATTGAAAAGCAAAAGACAACACGATTCCTAGTTTTTATTTTTCCTCTTTTTCTTTCTTTTAGCTTTCTTGAGGGCTTTTCTAGCTTGATCTGTAAGAGGAACTCTTTTATAATAAGCCATCTTGCCAGTATCTATTAAGTTCACTGCTCTTTCAATTAAAACATCGTCATCTTCAGCAAGATATTCTCTTTTCAAATCTTGACCACTCACCATGCAAAGGGCTTGAAACCAAAATGCAGTTCCTCCCCCACGATATTTTCGAATTATATCATATGCTGTAAGTCCGGTATTTCGGTAAATTAATTTCATTAAATAAACACCTCTATTAATTGACATCTCTTTAATTTCATTACCAAATTCGTTCTTTAATGTCTTGTTGCATTTTGACAAATATCTTTTTTTTGCAAATTTACCTTGAATATCAGAAAGTGTATCTTCATAAGAAGATAGCATAGCAGAAGCTATTCTTGCATAATCGTAAACACTTTTCACATAGAATTTTGTTCTGTTCCATTTTTTCACAAATTCAGCATCTGAAACAGTTATTTCTAGATCTGGTAAATAATTTTCGAAAAGCAATGAATCTTTTTCTTCTAAATCAAGGGATTGGGAATAGGTGTTATAAAGAAAAAAAAAACTAAAGATGAACATAACAATTTTCATATGCTTAATTTAAATATAAATTGTGTAATTAATCAAGCTCTTAAAAAAATTAATAAATTTTAACTTTTTAAAGTTTAAATTTGCAAAATATGAAATTCCTTTTTAGTTACATATTTAGTATTTCTTGCTTGTTTTGTTACTCACAAATTGAAGCCTTATTTGATATAAAGAAATTTCATTCTATTGATAACGAATACATAGAAACGTATTTATTTGTTTACGGTAATACCTTGTTTGAAGGTACAGATACAAATTCAACAGAAAAAGGCATTGAGGTTCTACAGTACATAGAAGATGAAAACAATAAGATTGTCGGACATAAAAAGTACATCATTAAAGAACAAAGTAATTATGTGGAAAAGGAAGGTATCACGGACCTTCAACGTTTCTCAATTTCTAAAGGTAATTATACGTTGTATATCGAAATAAACGATATTAATAATGCTTCAAATATTGAAAGACACCAGCAAGAATTTTCCATAGGTCACTCTAAATTACCCTGTTTTTCTGATATAGAATTTTTAGATAGTTACTGGAAAGCAGATCAAGAAAATGAGTTAACTAAATCAGGCTATCAGATGATTCCGCTAGTCACCAATTACTTTGGACCTGAATTCGATAAATTAGCTTACTACTTTGAAATCTACAATACCAACTCCGATACAAGCGAGAGGCTTCTGTTAAAACAGTCTATTAAGATTAAGAGTACTCAAAAAATAGCTGGACAATACAATAAGATTAAAAAAATCCCTAATCGATCTATTTTTCCCATTATAAATTCTTTTGATTTAAATAATTTACCTACAGGTAATTACCAACTCTGTATCGAATTAATTGATAAAGACAACTCTCCTCTTTTTAAAAGTATTGTTGATTTTCAAAGAACAAATCTTAATAATAGCATGCGTTTAGATCGTTTAAATGCGGTACTTATAAATGAAACTTTTGTTTCTAAAATATCATCAGATTCTATAGCTGAATTTATAAACTGCTTATCGCCTATTGCATCTAGAATGGAAAGTAACATTATTGATAAAAAAGCTCAAAATATTAGCGATACATTAAGAAGACAATTTTTATATAGTTTTTGGTACAATAGAAATCCAGAAAACCCAGAGTTAGCATGGGCAAAATATAAATCTGAAGTTTCTAAAACAGACCAATTATTTGCTACAAAAGTAAGAAGAGGATACCAAACAGATATGGGTAGAATTTTTCTTAAATATGGCGCTCCAAATACCATAACTGACAGACCCAATGAGCCAAGTGCTTATCCTTATCAAATTTGGCATTTTTATAAGATTGGCAAATTCAATAATAAAAGATTTATTTTTTACAAACCGGATTTAGGATCTAATGAATATGTAACACTACATTCAACTTTACAAGGAGAGTATTTCAATAGAAATTGGAAGACTGATTTACATCGTAGGAATACTCCAGGAAGAAGTGTGGACAACACACAGAATCCAAACGATGGACAATGGGGCAGTAACAGTAATACTTTTTTTACAAATCCGTAATTATAGAAACTTCAGTAGTCATATTGAATTACAACGGAATTAAATGGTTGAAAAAGTTCATACCATTTTTTATAAAATTCTCTGAAAAAGAAGCAGATATTTATGTGATTGATAATGGATCAACAGACCAATCAATTGAATTTCTAAAAAAGAATCATTCAGAAGTATGCATAGTTCCACTCTTAAAAAATCTTGGGTTTGCAGGGGGATATAATGAAGGATTAAAAAAAATTAATTCTAAATATTTTATACTAGTAAATTCAGATATTGAAGTAACTAATTCTTGGATCCCTCCAATGATTAAAATATTGAGAAACAACACTAATATAGTAGCAGTACAACCAAAAATACTCTCTTTTAATAACAAAAATAAATTTGAACACGCCGGTGCTGCTGGTGGTTTTATTGATGCTTTTGGATTTACATTTTGTAAAGGAAGAATTTTTGATAATACTGAAATTGATGAAGGACAATACAACCAAGACAAAGAAATTTTTTGGGCTTCAGGTGCTTGTATTGCAGTAAAAGCAGAAGAATTTAAAAAAATTGGCGGATTTGATGAAGACTTTTTTGCTCATATGGAAGAAGTAGATTTGTGTTGGAGATTCAAAAATCAAGGGAAAAATATTTTTTTCACAAGTGAATCTACTGTTTTTCACGTTGGAGGAGGAACCTTAAATTACAATTCACCACAAAAGTTGTTTTTAAATTACAGAAATAATTTATGGCTAATTCATAAAAATTACAATTCAAATTATCCTTTATTTACTTTCATCTTTACAAGGATTATATTGGATCAAATTTCTGCATTTAAGTTTTTATTATCTGGATCCTTATCTTCATTTTTAGCTGTTGAAAAAGCACATCTAAATTATTTTAAAGCTATTGGATCTTTACAAACCAAAAGAAAAAAGATTAATAAAAGACATATTAACACTTTGTCTGGGTATTGCAACAAGTCCATTATATGGAGTTACTTTATTAAAGGGAAATCCAAGTTTTCTGAAATAATTTAAATATTCTCTAAAAGAAATTTTTCAGATTTTATTATTAAATCATGCATTATAACATCTTCTTTAATATAAGGAATCTTGTTTCTAAAATCACTCAACAACCGTTCTAATTCTGGAGAAGATTTTCGAGGTCTTCTGAAGTTCATGGCTTGTGCTGAAGTTAACAACTCTATACTTAAAACACTGTGAATGTTTTTTATAACTTCTACTAATTTAACTCCAGCTATAGAGCCCATACTTACATGATCTTCTTGTCCATTTGAAGATTCAATACTATCAACTGAAGCAGGGTGACAAAGTATTTTATTTTTACTTACTAAACTAGCTGCTGTATATTGTGCAATCATAAAACCAGAATTTAATCCAGGGTTTTCAATTAAAAATGGTGGAAGCCCTCTGGTTCCAGAAATTAATTTATAAATTCTTCTTTCTGAAATACTTCCTAATTCCGCAGCTGCTATTGCCATAAAGTCCATAGCTAAAGCGATAGGTTGTCCATGAAAATTACCAGCTGAAATAATTTCATCTTCATCATCAAAAACAATTGGATTATCTGTGACGGAATTTATTTCAATACTTAATTTACTGGAAAAATCGTTCAGAACATCAAAACTGGCTCCATGAACCTGAGGAATACATCTAAAAGAATAAGGATCTTGTACAGATTTTTCTTTAACTCCAACTAAGTCACTATCCATTAGAAATTTAGAAATTTTTGATGCGCAATATTTTTGTCCTGGGTAAAGTCTTAATTGATGTGGTTTTGGATCAAAGGGGCTAAGCCTGCAGTTAAACGCATCTAAAGAAAGAGCTGCTATTTTATTGGACCATTCAAAAAGTGACTCTAACTTTAAATATGAATGTGTTGCGTGAGCAGCCATAAATTGAGTGCCGTTTAAAAGCGCCAATCCTTCTTTAGAGTCTAATTCAATTATTTCTTGATTGAGATTCCTTAATAACTCGCTCGATTTAACTTTCTTATTTTGGTAATAAACCATTCCTTCACCAATTAAGGGTAGCGACAAATGTGCCAAAGGAGCTAGGTCACCAGAGGCTCCTAAGGATCCTGATTCAAACACTACAGGAAGTATATCGTTATTAAAAAAGAAAATCAATTTTTCTACAGTTTCAAGCCTTATGCCAGAGAAACCAAAAGAAAGTGCATTAATTTTGAGCAACAGCATTAGCTTCACAATAGGTAACTCTATTTCTTTGCCTACTCCACAGGCATGAGAAATAACTAAATTAATTTGTAATTTTTTTAACTCTTCATTTGAAATTTTTTGATCACACAAAGAGCCAAAACCCGTATTAATTCCATAGAAAGCTTGGTCGTTATTTTTTAATTTTTCTTCTAAATATCTTCTATTAGTATTTATCCTCTCAACTGAATCTGAAGAAAGAGATAATCTCAAGCGATTCGAAATAATATTTCTAATGTCTGAAAGACTTAAGCCTTTGGGAGTTATGGAGAAAAATTGATTCAATATTTATTTAATTTAGATTAGAAATTTCATGTTGCTCTTGAACACCTGTTTTCATATCTTTAAGTTCTATTTGCATTTTTGAATGAAACTCTTGATTTATAAATACAACAAAAGAAATATTATTTAGATGAGCATATTTCAACTGTTTTTTAATTTTATGTTCATCTGGATATAAAATGGTAGACACCTCTCTGTCTCTAAGATAATTTAAAAGCTTTAAACCATTAATTGAATCTCCGGATTGGTCAATTATCATATATTTTGGAGAGTGGTCCAATCCATCAGGAAATAAATTTAAATCGTTCATTAAATCAAAAATTCTTTCTGCTCCAAATGATATGCCAACGCCTGACAAATCGTTTTGCCCAAACATTTTAGTTAAATCATCGTATCTACCCCCTCCAACTATACTGCCCATTGAACTGTCATTTAAAATAACTTCAAAAATTGAACCTGTGTAATAATCTAGTCCTCGGGCTAAAGAAATATTGATTTTTAGATTTTTAATACCCATTTTTTTAGAATGATCAACAATGTAGATTAATTCTTCAATGCCCTTTTGCCCTACCTCACTATTGGTTAGCTTCTTATTAAGCCACTCTAGAATATTTTCAGAGCCTGTGATTGAAAACAACTCTTCAAAAAGTTTCCAGCATTCGGAATTGGGTATATTTTCTTTTAGCTCAGCAACTACTTTATCAACACCAATTTTATCAATTTTATCTATAATTACAGTGATTTTAGAAAAATAAGCTTCCGAATGACATAAATCTATCAAAGCTGATAAAATTTTTCTGTTGTTTATCATTATTGAATGATTCGTCAGCTTAAATTCATTTAAAATTTCAGAGATTAAACTAATTAATTCTATTTCACAGATTAAAGATTTTGTTCCTACAATATCAGCATCGCACTGGTAGAATTCTCTATATCTACCTTTTTGAGGTCTATCTGCTCTCCATACTGGTTGAATTTGATACCTTTTAAAAGGAAAAGAAATATCATTCTGATGTTGTACTATATATCTTGCAAATGGAACCGTTAAATCGTATCGAAGCGCCTCATCAGAAAAATCATTTGATTTTAGTGTATTTGTATTAGAATTTAATAATACTTTTTCAAATTTTGCTCCCCTTTTAAGTACTTTAAAGAGTAACTGATCTCCTTCAGTACCGTATTTCCCATTAAGGGTAGTTAACTTCTCCATGGAGGGAGTTTCTATGGGTGAGAAACCAAATTTCTCAAACTTAGATTTTATACTATTGAAAATATAGTTCCTTCTACTTATTTGATAAGGAGTGAAATCTCTAGTCCCCTTTGGTATGGAAGGCTTTTGCATAGGTGTAAAAGTATAAAATTATATAAATTAAGATGTCATGAATAATACAATACTAGTTATTGGTTCTTAATTATTCTTTGATCTAAGTATTGCTCAATTTCTGAATAGGAAGTTTTAGAAAGAATAATATTTCCATTGGGACCGATTAAAAATTTTGAAGGAATTTCTAAAACTCCATATAGGTTTGCTAAAGAAGAGTTTAATATAAAGTTATGGTATTCTACAGACTGATAATCCCAATTAAATTTAAATTTCAAAGCAACTTTTTTCCAATTTTCTCCTCTTTTCTCAAGAGCAACTGTTACTATATCCAGCTGTGATCTATTTTCGAAATAAGAAGATTTATATTTTTCACTAATTTTTATAAGTGTAGGAATTTCCCTTAGACACGGGCTACACCAAGAAGCCCAAAAGTCTAATAAGACATAATTTCCTTCTGACTGGATTAATGAATATTTACTTTCATTAATTAAACCGATTGTGAAATCAGGGGCTTTATTTCCTTGAACAGCACTGTTAAATACAAAAGAATAGTAAAGGAAAACAGATATTGCAAAAACAGCAACTCCTACAATAGTGATTTTTTTTTGTGACATGATCATAAGAAAAATAGTTACAAAAAGTAAGAAACAAAAAACCCCGATAAATCGGGGTTTCATAAAGTAGCGGAGAGTGAGGGATTCGAACCCCCGGTACCTTACGGCACAATAGTTTTCAAGACTACCGCATTCGACCACTCTGCCAACTCTCCTAACGATGGGCAAAAATAGAAAAAACATTATTATAGCAACTATTTTTTACTAATAAATTAAACATATAATCACTATTTTAGTGGTATGTCTTGGCAAAATTATATCAATGGATATCAAAATTATTTAAAAATTGAAAAATCTTTATCAAGAAACACGGTTGAAGCCTACTGTAGAGACATTCAAAAAATGAATCTTTTTTTTAATAATGGTGATTCTTCAAAAAAAATTAAATTTATTAAACACGAAGATTTTCAAGATTATTTATCTCAATTAAATACCTTAAAAATTAGTGCACGTTCTCAATCCAGAATTATTTCCAGCATAAGATCCTTTTTTAAATATTTAATTTTAGAAAAAATTATAAAAACTAATCCAAGTAATTTATTAGAAAACCCAAAAACAGGTAAAAAACTACCTGAATTTCTCACAATCGAAGAAATAGATCTTATTGTCAATGAAGTAGATAGATCAAAAATAGATGGGGAAAGAAATTTAGCTATTTTAGAAGTACTTTATGGGTGTGGGCTAAGAGTAACAGAGTTGTTAGAATTAAAAATATCTGAAATTTATTGGAAAGAAGGCTTTATAAGAGTTATTGGTAAAGGAAATAAGGAAAGACTAGTGCCGTTGGGTAAAATGGCTTCTAAGCATCTGAAAATATATTTAGAAGAGGTAAGAGTGCATCAAAAAATTAACAAAGATTTTGTAGACCATGTCTTTATAAACAAAAATGGAAGCAAACTTTCAAGGGTGATGATTTTTAAAATCATTAAAAAACTTACTGAAAAAGCGGGCATAACGAAAACTGTATCTCCTCATACTCTAAGGCATTCATTTGCAACCCATTTAGTAGAAGGTGGAGCTGATTTAAGAGCGGTACAAGAGATGTTGGGACATCAATCAATAACAACTACAGAAATCTACACACATTTGGATAAAAACTATCTAAAACAAAGTATTCTTGACCATCATCCGATAGAAAAAACTAAAATGGGTTGGTAGCCCATACATTTAACTCAGGAATAAATCCTCTATCATCCATTCTTATTGCTGAAACAATGGAATGGGCGATTTCGTCAGGGGTTAATTTTTTGGGCTCATTTTCTCTTTCTAATCTTTTCTTGTTATTAAAAGCAGTAGTGACCTCACTTGGGTTAATCAACATCACTCTAATATTTTCACGTCTAAGCTCGTGTCGCCAACATTCTGTTAATCCTCTGAGAGCAAATTTAGACGCACAGTAAACAGATCCTGAAGGAAAGCCAGCTGTAGCAGCAGAAGATCCAATATTAATAATAGAACCGTGCTGTTGTGTTTTAAAGAATTTTGCCACTTCTTGAGTTAACATGGTTAAGCCAAAGACATTGGTTGAAAATATCTTTTCAAATTGGCTAATTTTAACATCTTCTAATCTTGCAAATTCACCAATTCCTGCATTATTTATTAAAACATCTATTCCTTTCATAGAATGAAACGCATCTAAAACCTTAACAGCAATTGAATTGTATTTACTAACGTCTAAATGAATAGGAATAGCGTTTATTTCACTAGCAACATTTTCTAGTTTTTCTTTATCTCTACCTGTAATTGAAACAATAGCTCCATGTTGAATTAACATTTTAGCAGTTGCCTTACCAATACCCGAGCTTCCTCCAGTGATTAGCACTTTTTTTCCTGATACATTTTCCATATAGAATATTTATATAAATATAGGAAATATGAATATTGAAATATGTTAAGAAATCTTAATGTTTACAATAGGCTGGTGATTGCAGAAGAGTTTGGTTTAGTAGTGCTTCTGAATCTTTTAATTAATTGCCCATTTTCGTCCACTAAATATTTTTCAAAATTCCACATGATGTCTCCCTTGTAAGAACTGTTTTCTTGCTGATTTAACCAACCAAACATAGGATCTATATCTGCACCTTTCACACTGACTTTATTAGACATTAAAAAAGAAACACCATAATTCTTTTTACAAAACGATTTTATATCCGAATTTGAACCTGGTTCTTGACCACCAAAATTATTAGCTGGAAATCCTATAATGACTAGCTGATCACCATATTGTTCGTGAACCTTTTGAAGTGCTTCGTATTGAGAGGTAAACCCACATTCAGAAGCTGTGTTTACTAGTAAGAGTTTTTTTCCTTTGAAATTTGATAATGATTTTTGTTCTCCATCAATAGTAGTGATGTTAAAATCGTGTAAAGAATTTTGAGCATTCATGAATGTTATGTTTAGAATTAATAATAGAGATATAATATGTTTCATTTTTTGTTTAATTAAATTGATTAAAAGTTAAACAAATATATTAATATTGATGTTATATACAAATTACGTAATACATAAATCAAATAAAAAAGTATTAATTTCGCCAAAATATGAATATCAAGACAGCTTCATTTTATACTTTAGGTTGTAAACTTAACTTCTCTGAGACCAGTACCATAGCTAGGGATTTAGAAAACGAAGGATTTGCTAAAGTAGATTTTGAAACTGGTGCTGATATTTATGTGATTAATACGTGTTCAGTTACTGATCAAGCCGATAAAAAATGTAGAAATATTGTTAGAAAAGCTCTTAAATATAATCCTAAGGCATTTGTGATCGTTATCGGATGCTATGCTCAATTAAAACCCAATGAAATCACCAAAATTGAGGGTGTTAGTCTAGTACTCGGGGCTCAAGAAAAGTTCAATATTAAAAATTATTTAAAAAATGGTTTTGAGAATCAAGAAACTATTTTAAGAAATGAACCTATAAAAAATGTAAAAACTTTTTACCCAGGATTTAGTTTGGGTGACCGAACGAGGTCCTTTTTCAAGGTTCAAGATGGGTGCAATTATTTCTGTTCCTTCTGTACAATTCCACTAGCAAGAGGTAAAAGTAGAAGCGGTAGCGTTAGTGAAACTGTTGCTAAAGCTAAAGAAATTGGAAGATCTGAAATAAAAGAAGTCGTACTCACAGGGGTCAATATTGGAGATTTTGGAAATGGAACCAATGAAAACTTTCATCAACTTATTCAAAAATTAGACTCTGTAAATGGGATTTCGAGGTTTAGGATTTCATCTATTGAACCAGATCTTTTGAATAATGATATTATTAATTTTGTAAGTCATTCCAATAAATTCACTCCACATTTTCACATCCCTTTACAAAGTGGATCCGATAATCTTCTCAAAAAGATGAGAAGGAGATATGATACAAAACTGTATGAAAAAAGAATAAAACTTATTAAGGGTCTTATGCCTAATGCATGTATAGGCGTAGATGTTATTGTAGGTTTTCCTGGTGAGACTGAAGATGAATTTAATAAAACGATTGATTTCTTAAAATCTCTCCCTATATCGTACCTTCATGTTTTTACTTATTCTGAACGAGCCAATACGACCGCCCCAAGAATGGATAATTTAATTCCCATGGAGGAAAGAAGGAAAAGAAGTAAGCAACTAAGAATTTTAAGTTTAAAACTAAAATTGAAATTTTATAATTCCAATATAGGAAATATTAATAATGTACTTTTGGAAACTCACGAAGACGATTTTTTAATAGGATTTACTGAAAATTATGTCAAAGTTAAAATCCCATTTAAAGAAGGAATATTGAATACCATTCAAAAAGTAAGAATCGATAGTGTAAATTCAAGTATTGAAGCATTTGGAACTATATCCACTTAAAAAGTTAAATTAAATATTTATATGAATAATATTAAAACACTGAATTACAATATAATAATTATTTTATTTATAGGCTTTTTTAATTTAAATGCACAAGCACAGAACATGTCTATTTTTGGAAACATTATAGACACTTTAAACGATACACCTAAAAAAAATGCTGTTGTAATGTTGGTTCGGTTATCAGATTCTGTAATGATAGATTTTAAGAGAACTGATGACAATGGTGGTTTTTATTTTAATGTTCCGATTGACACTGTAGAAATCATTATTTCTCACCATAAAAACGATGATAAATTTATTTTCTTTTTCCCTTCTAATGATCGATTGTCTTTAAATCTTAACAACACTATTTTGCCCGAACAAAGTGAAATGATGAATGAAGTTACGATTTACGCCTACAAAGACCCCGTTTTCTTTAGAGGCGACACCTTAGTTTTTTTAGCCGACTCTTTTAAAACAAAAGAAAATGCAGTAGTAGAAGACTTATTAAAAAAACTTCCTGGAATTGAAGTTGATAAAAATGGAAGTATTACATCTCAAGGTAGAGAGGTAAATAAAGTCTTAGTTGATGGTGACGAGTTCTTTGGAACAGATCCAACAATAGCAACTAAAAATTTAGGTGCAAAAAGTATTGAAAGTGTAGAAATTTACGAGGAAGAAAACACCGACTCCGATGAAACAGCTGATGAAACTATTCAAGTAATGGATTTAAGACTAAAAGAAGACGCTAAAAAAGGATATTTTGGTAGGATTTCTGGTGGAAGTGATTTTAATGATTTTTACGAAGGAGAATTACTTTTTAACAGATTCAATAAAGACTTTAAATTATCTATTTTTTCATTAGCATCTAATACTCCTAGAGCAAATTTCGGATATGGAGATATTAAAAAGTATGGTTTGAGCACAGATAATGGAAATTTTTTTAGTGATGATAATAGAAATTGGTGGGGAGGATCTGGGGGATATAACAATAACGGAATCCCTAAGACACTCAAGTCTGGTATTTTTTATTCTGATAAAATTGGTGAAAAAGTAAAGATTGGATTTAACTATACTAACAATCAATCCTCACTTACTGCAAAATCCGATAGAAATTTACAATACCTACTTAGAGACACTTCCTTTACTGTTGAAGAAAGAAATACTTCTGTTCAAGAAAGTCAAGATCATCTTTTAAATGCCAGAATTGAAATACAATTAGATACTGCAACTACTTTAGAAATTTTGCCTAGTTACAGTTTATCAAACTCTTCAAATAATGACACTTTAAAAAATTCATTCTTTGCTGATAACGACACGAATGCAAACTCAAAATCAATAGTAAATCAAGACCATGATTCTAAAAGTTATAATTTTAAGACAGAAATCAGACTGAAAAGAGAATTCCAGAAAAAAGATAGGCTGTTAAAATATGCCTTGGTCTACAGCGAATTTGAAAATGATGAAACCCAGGACAACTACACCGAAAACGAATATTCTTTCAATACTGCTATAAATGATACGATTGATCAAAAGCAAAAATTTGTATCAGCTTCCACCAACTATAAATCTCAACTTCTTTTTAGAGAGCCTATTAGCAAAAAGTGGAGTATTGATTTAGAACACCTATATAAAATCAACATGGGGAATCAAGAAAGAAATACTTTCAATAAAAATTTATTTTCAGGAGAATACGATATTCAAGATGAGCAGTATTCAAATAGTTTTAACAATGTAAAATCAACTAACAGAGCTGGTTTTTTTAGTGTATACCGATACAAAAGAGACCGTTTGAAAATTGGTGGATATATTAGAAATGTTCAGTTAAGAAGTTTTGATGAATTTAATAACCCCTTGACTGATTCTTTGAATTTTTGGGATCTTTTACCTCAAATAAATTACAGACATAAATTTAGCAACTCCCAAAGAATAAGATTTAATTACAAGACTAACTCAAGACAACCTTCATTAAATCAACTTCAACCGGTTCAAAACAATTCTAATCCTAATAAAATAGTAGAAGGCAATCCTGACTTAAGACCTGATTATTCTCACCAATTGAATGTTTCTTACAATCACTGGAAGGGCTTAACAGGCAGTTATATTTGGTCTAATTTGACCTACAGAAGAGTAATGAATCCTTTCTCTAATGAAATATCGTATGATAATTTTGGCAGAACCATTTCCAAAACAATTAATATGGACTCTACTGCAAATGAATTTACCTCTTTTTATATTGGTGGTAAAATTCCATTAGGAAACTCTCCTCTTGGAATACGAATAAGTAATCAGTCCAATTACAATATTACCAACAGTGTGATCGGTAGTTTAAAAAATGTTACCACTACCCTTTCTCAAGCAAATGAAATTTCTTTTGAATGGGATACAGATTCTACTTATATCGAAATTGGTGGTGAATTAAGCTATTCCAAGCCTTCTAACAGCTTAAACATTAATAGTCAACCCTTTGTTACACAAAACTTTTTTTTAGATCTAGAAATTGAACTTCCTTGGAAAATGACCTTATTTACCGAATCGGAGTATACCATTAACACTCAAAGGTCAGAAGATTACAATATAAATTTCTTTATTATCAATTTTTCAATTGAAAAAAGATTTAATAAAAATGAAAATTTAATACTGTCTTTAGAAGGAAACGATATTTTAAATCAAAATATTATTGCTCAAAGGTTGATTCAAAATAACGTAATTATTGACAACAAAACTACCATCATATCAAGATATTTTTTAGCCAGATTGACCTACCGATTTAATAACAACAAAACTAAAATGCAAGATGAATCATTTCATTAAAAACATTTCTATATTATTTCTTGTCCTAAATTTTAGCTTCGCAAATGGACAGATTACCCATGGGGTAATTCTTTTTGAAAGAAAAACCAATCTTCTTAAGAAGTATAAAACTCCGGAATCTCAAAGGTGGCTAAGAGGAGAAAAAATGAAAGTTGATAGATTCAACCTTCACTTTAGCCCAGAAAAATCTGTATTCCTACCCGTTGAATCAGCTGTACCTTCAAAAGCAGACTGGGCTACTTCAAAAAATACAGTAATACAAGATTTTGAAAATGACCAAAGAGTCTCCATCTATAATTTATTCGGTGACCGAAAAACAGTAAAAGACGAATTGATTAAAAGGACTTGGAAAATAACCGAGAGAAAAAGAAATATTGCTGGATACAGTTGTAGAAGAGCGATTTGGCCTAAAAATGATAGTACCAGAATTTACGCATGGTATACCGACCAAATTATTGCATCTACCGGTCCAGAAACATTTAACGGACTCCCAGGAACTATTTTAGGGTTAGCAACTGAAGATGGTGGTGTTGTATATTTTGCAAAAATAGTTAACGAAAAGTACCAAAACATAGATGAAATCACTTCTGATATAAAAATTAAGAAAACATATACTGAATTAGAGTTAAAAACAGAACTGAAACTAAAAGCAAAATCAAACCCTTGGATGGGAAGAATTATTGGATATTTATTTGAGTGGTAATTTACAGTAAATTATCTATAATTCCGTCGATACTCATTCCATCTGCTTCAGCAATATAATTTTTTACAATCCTGTGCCTTAGTATAGGTTTAGCAACCGCTTTAACATCTTCTATGTCTGGAGAATACTTTCCATTTACTAACGCGTGACACTTTGCTCCAATTACTAAAAATTGAGAAGCTCTTGGACCAGCGCCCCAGGAAATGTATTTTTTGACATCCTCAGTAGCTAAAGGTTCTTTAGGCCTAGTCTTAGAAGACAAGTTAACTGCATATTCTACCACATTTGAAGCTATAGGTGCTTTTCTAACTAAATTTTGAAAAAAAACAATTTCATCTGCTGAAATAACATTTTCGATGGTTTTAGAAATAGAACCCGTTGTTTCGTTTACAATAGATAATTCTTCTTCAAAAGTTGGATATTTCACCAATATATTAAACATAAACCTGTCTAACTGAGCCTCTGGTAATGGATAAGTACCTTCCTGCTCTATTGGGTTTTGAGTAGCAAGAACAAAGAAAGGATTATCCAATAAATAGTTTTTACCAGAAACTGTCACGCTTCTCTCTTGCATAGCCTCCAATAATGCTGCCTGAGTTTTAGGGGGAGTTCTATTGATTTCATCGGCTAATACAATATTAGAAAAAATTGGACCTTTTAAAAATTTAAAATTTCTTGACTCATCTAAAATTTCTGCACCAATGATATCTGAAGGCATTAAATCTGGAGTAAATTGAATTCGGTTAAAGGAAAGCCCCATAGATTCAGATATGGTATTAATCATCAATGTTTTAGCTAATCCTGGAACACCAACTAATAGCGCATGACCTTTAGCAAAAACACTAATAAGAACTTGGTCAATAACCTCTTCTTGGCCAATAACTTTTTTTGAAATTTCTTTTTTTAGTACTTTAAACTTTTCTAAAAAAGCATCGGCTGCTTCGACATCAGATTGGTACATAAATATATTTTTGTTAAATATATATTAAATTAAGTTTTTGAAATGTGCATATTGTAGTATATATTTCAATGTTTATCAAAATTATGTAAATAAACTATGGATGTTTTTAAAATAACTTCACCAACTGGTAAAAAAATACCTTTTATTCTTAGCATTCCTCATAGTGGCACTTTTATACCTGATAAATTGTTAGATAAATTCAATAACGAACAGCTCAATATTTTGGACGATACCGATTGGTTTTTAGATCAATTATATGACTTTGCTCCAAAGCTGGGAGTTACAACAATAAAGGCTGATTTATCTAGATGGGTAGTTGATTTAAATAGAAATCCAAAAAATCAACCGTTGTATAACGACGGAAGAATAATAACTGCCATTTGTCCTGAGACTAATTTTAATGGCGAACCAATCTATAAAAAAAATTACAACCTAAATCATTCCGAAATATCCGCAAGAGTAGATAATTACTTTCTGCCCTATCACCAAAAATTAAAACAATTAATTAACTATTTTAAAAACAAATATGGAAGGGTTGTAATTTGGGACGCACATTCCATTAAAAGATTTGTTTCTTCAATTCATGAAAATCCTTTTCCAGATCTCATTATTGGAAATAATGATGGCAAAAGTTGTGACAAACAAATAACTGAACTTGTTGTCAAACAATTGAATCAATCAAATCTTGATTTAAAAATAAATACACCATTCAAAGGTGGATATATTACAAGATCTATTGGGCAACCAGAGCAAAACATAAATGCGATACAATTGGAGATGTCTAAAGATCTATACATGAAAAACAACGAAAGTGCATACGATTTTGAAAAAGCACAAATAATAAAAAAACTATTAGAGCAGACATTTAGCACCATTATTGAAAAATTAACATGAAAAAATTCTTTTTTAAAAAAATATTACAAAAAAATGGATGGAATTTTAACACTTGTATTTCCATAAATAAAGAGGGAATAATAAGTGAAATAGAAGAAAATTATAATGGTTCGGAATATGACGAAATAATTTCAATCGCTATACCTGGAATTCCAAATGCCCATTCTCATGCTTTTCAATACGCAATGGCAGGAGCAACAGAAAATCATTTAGTTAGTTCAAATTCTGATTTTTGGTCTTGGAGAAAAAACATGTATCACTTAGCGTTAAATATTAACCCTGACGACTTTCAAAATATTGCAACCATGTTATATAGTGAAATGTTAGCTAATGGTTATACACATGTTGCAGAATTTCACTATTTACACCATGATAAAGATGGACAACAGTATTCTGATATATCTGAAATGGGTGAAAGAGTTCTACTTGCTGCTCAAGAAGTAGGAATTGACATTACCCTAGTTCCTGTTTTTTACAATCAAGGTAACTTTAACACTAAACACCATAAAGAACAGAGAAGATTCATTCACAAAAATTCAGAAAATTATCTTCAACTAATTGAAAGTAGTCAAGCTAAATGCACAAAATACAATAGTAAATTAGGAATAGGGGTTCACTCTATAAGAGCTGTAAAAGATTTTATGATCACCGATCTAAATAATTTCAATCAAAATAAATATCCTTTTCACTTACATATTTCAGAACAGTTGAAAGAAGTCAATGATTGTATCAATCATTACAATCAAAGACCTGTAGAGTGGCTTTACAATAATTTTAAAATTGATGAAAACCACCATTTAGTTCATGCTACTCACTTGAATAAAACAGAAGTCGATCTAATATCTAAAAATAATTCTAACGTTATTCTTTGCCCAACTACTGAAGGGAATCTTGCCGATGGTTTTTTTGATTTTAGAGAATATGAAAACAAATCTGGGAATTGGTGCATAGGCAGTGATAGTCATATTGGATTATCTCCTTTTGAGGAAATTAAATTGTTAGATTATGGGCAACGACTCCAAACTAACAGTAGAAAAACATTTTATAATAATCAAACTGGTAATGCTGGGCACCTTGCTATGAATTCTATTTTTTTTAATGGCATGAAAGCAATGGGTATTAATAGAGATGATTTTTTTGAAAAAAAACATCCATTAAATTTCTTAGATATAAACGAAAATCTTCCCCTAATTTTTAATGCTAGTACAGAGAATTTATTAAATACAATTTTTTACACTGGAGACATTAGATACATAAAAAATACTTACAGCAAAGGAGTTAAGAGAGGCGTAAACGGTACCGAAAAATATGTAAGAGATTACAATATAACTATGTGTAAATTAAGAGAGAAAATCTAGAGAATTTTAATTCCTCATCTCTTTTAAATGTAGATAATGGTGCTTTAAAGCACTCATGAAAGTATTACTAGCATGATAAGGTAGATTATACTCCTCAGCGGTTTTCTTAACTATTTTAGAAATATCGTGATAATGGACGTGACAAATATTAGGAAACAAATGATGTTCGATTTGATAATTAAGACCACCTATAAACCAGGAGAAAAAGGATTTAGTGTTTGAAAAATTTGCAGTAGTTTCAAGTTGGTGCACATACCAATTTTTAGAAATAACTCCATCACTATCAGGTTTTGGGAATTCAGTTTGGTCAACTATGTGAGCACAAAGAAAGACTGTAGACAGAAAAAAACCAGCTATAAATTCCATCACAAAAAAACCTGCAATATTAACTCCCAGATTACCTGTTACGAGAGTCGGTAGAACTAAAATGAAAAAAACATAAATACATTTCCAAAATATAAGTGAAATTAAAGCATTTGGAAATGAAATACCTTGAGACTTTAAAAGACCTTTTTTGTTGTATTTAAATAATTGAATAAAATCCTTACTTAACAACCAGGAGATAGTTAGTAACCCGTATAGAAACCAAGCATAAATATGTTGTAATTTGTGATAAGATTTCAAATTCTGGTCTTTAGTAAATCTTAAAATCATGCCAGCATCAACATCTTCATCCATTCCTATTATATTGGTATAAGTATGGTGTAGTACATTGTGCTGAATTCTCCAATTTAAATCATACCCTCCAACTATGTTTAGAAAATAACCTACCCATTTATTGGTATTTTTGTTTTTTGAATATGCATTGTGGTTAGCATCGTGCATTATCGATAAGCCTATGCCCGCCATACCAAATCCAACTAATGCCCAAAGTAAGAGCACGGTAATAGTAGATAAGTTCAATGTCAAAATAAAAACATAAGGAACAATGTATAAAGCCAACATGAAAAATGTTTTAAAAATCATGTTTGCATTATTATTTTTAGAAATATTGTTCTCCTTAAAATAATTATTTACTCTTTTCCTTAGAACCTTCACAAACTCAGGTTTGGAAGTGTCGAATTGTATGTTTTTGATAGTTGAGATAATCTAAATTTTAAGTAAATAAAAGTATTTATATAACAATAACTATTTTTGTTCAATGATTATGCAACATTGAACGATCCTAGGTGCTTTAAAAATTTATAGTGATTATAAACTGCGCTGAACATGTTTTTGTAGGATTTATAAGGAATGTTAAAGTCTTTAGCTGTAGACTGTACTATCTTGCTTAATTTCTTATAGTGTACATGGCATATATTTGGGAATAAATGATGTTCAATTTGAAAATTAAGACCACCAATAAACCAAGACAATAGTCTTGAATTCATAGCGAAGTTACAAGTTGTGTTTAGCTGATGTTCAAACCAATTCTTTTTGATGACTCTTTCACTATTTGGTGATTTGAATTCGTTTGTTTCCATAACATGAGCACATTGAAACACAACAGCTAAAATCAAACCACAGGTGTAATGCATGGTGAAATAACCTAACAAAACCAACCACCAAGTTTTAAAAAATATTAAAGGGAGTATTAATACATAACCGTAGTAAATGATTTTATAAATCACCAACAGGAACATTTCTTTGGTGAAATTCTTTTTTTGAATTTTTAAAAGTCCTTTTTTATGATAACGTACAAGCTGTAAAAAATCCTTATCCATGGACCATTGTATAGTCATTAGACCATATAAAAACCAAGCATATAAATGCTGATATTTATGATGTTTTCTTAATTTTTGATCTGGAGAAAATCTAAATAGTTTACCAGAATCTAAATCTTCATCCATTGACGATATGTTGGTGTAGGTATGATGTAGGACATTGTGTTGGATTTTCCAATTTATGTAGGACCCGCCAAGAAAAGTTATAAAAAAACCGAAAAATTTATTGATGTTTTTATTTTTTGAATAAGCACCGTGGTTTGCATCGTGCATGACAGACATTCCAATACCTGACATCCCTATTCCCATCATGAACCAAAGAACGAGGGAGAGAAAAGATTCGTTGAAAAAGTATAATGTTGCGTAAGAACCAAAATAAAAAGTAATAAGGGAGATGCTTTTAAAATACATTCTAAAGTTAGCGTATCTGGATATTTTATTAGTTTTAAAATAATCATCTACCCTCTTTTTGAGGGTTTTAACAAATAAAGATTTAGTCTTGTCAAATGCTACTGGTTGAAAATTCATTTCTAAATATTTTAACAAAATTAAATGATTAATGCGTCAAAAGTCCAAACTATATTACGATAATCAACATTTTTATGAACATCGTTAAACATTTCTTCAGAATTATAACACCAAAAAATCCAAAATATTAGAGGTTTTTAAAAAATTCAAAGTCACTAAACAACTTAAGTCACCTGAGTCAGCTCTTCTTTAAATTTCACACCGTATGTCTCTAGCTCTTCAAGAACTGATGTGTAAATTTCTTGATCTGTTGGTAAGAGCACTCCTCTACTTCTAATTTTTCCATTTAAAACCATTTTTGCAGCTATGCCAAGTGGCAAACCTACAGTATCGCTCATTGCTGTGTAATCTGCATCTTTACCAATATATTCCATATGAGAAATCAATCTAAAGCGCTTTTTATTAATTGTATAATTTAATTTGTGCCACATTACAATCATGTCTTTATCTTCTGGCATTAAAGTCCATTTTTCTTCTAAAATTTTCTGAAGCATTTTAGCTGGAGTAGCATTTTTGATTCCGATTTTCTTGTTTTCAAACAATCCTAACCAAATTAATTTATCCCAAATGTAATCGTCTTGTTCAATTCTTAAATAATGACGCAATTTTAATTCTACTGAGTCATTTGTATTAAATCTTAAAAAGGAATTTATAAAATCTCTATTGGTCATGTTTTCTGATCCTTCGACAATGTAAGAATCGTCTGTTAATCCAAGTTGAACAAAAATATTCCAAGCTCTACAAAAACCAACCCTTCTTAATGTTCCTCTATACATTGTTGGTATATTTTGTAATCCATATATAGATCGATATTTTAAAGAATCTCTATTAGCATACCCTTCAAATTTCCCAAAATCATCTATTTCGATAATCTCTGTTCTTCTAAAAAGTTTGTTGTAAGGAATATATTTGTATTTACCTTCCTGTATGAATTTTGCAGCTCCACCTTGACCAGCTAAAACAACATTCCTTGGGTTCCAAGTAAACTTATAATTCCATGGATTATTATCACTTTCTGGGGCAACAAGTCCACCAGTAAATGATTCAAAACCTATCAACTCCCCTCCTTTAGATTGAACGTCATCGATCATTTTCTTCGCAGACATATGGTCAACACCAGGATCTAGTCCTAATTCGTTTAGAACTAACACGTCTTTTTCTAAAGCATCGCTATTTAGAAGCTTTATTTCGTCAGTAATATAACTTGGTGTAATGACATGAATTCCAAATTCCACACAATCTTTTAATACCTTAAAATGCATTCTAGCTGGAAGCATTGATATTACAATATCAGCATTGGATATAAATGTTCTTCTTTCTTCATCATTATTAGCGTCTAACTTAGATGTAAAAGAGTTGGGATGCTTATTTGTCTTTTTTAAAGCTAAATCAATATTAAAATCAACAACTGTGACCTTCCATTGTTCTTTTTCAGAATTTTCTAATAAATATTTAATTAAAGAAGTAGACGATCTACCCGCACCAATTACTAAAATTTTTTTCATAAGTATTCATTAAATAAAGCCTCTTATAATTTTTGACTTTATATTTACGCCAATATATGAATTCAGAACGGTTATTTTTAAAAATTTCGATTTTAGGTATTTTAATAGCAATAATATTGGGAGCTTTTGGTGCACATGCACTTCAAGATATTTTTTCAAATTATGAATTAGACATATGGAATAAAGGAGTTTTTTATCAAATTATCAATTCGTTGGGATTATTAAGTTTTGTGATTTTAAAAAAAATAAACATTATTCAAAAACCTCCTTTTCTAATATTAACAATCGGAATTTTACTTTTCTCATTTTCTTTGTATTTGATTGCTATGACCAATGTCTTTTTAGGTCCAGATCATTTCATCAAAAGTTTTTTAATACCAGCCACTCCAATTGGCGGTTCCCTTCTAGTTTTATCTTGGCTACTTCTCCTTTTTAAAATTGAAATTTAAAACTCTTATTTAGAATCATTCTAAAATACCACAAAAATGGTATTGTCTCAAAGCAGAACTGCAGCTACATTTGTCTAAAATTAAAACTCAAAATTTAGTTATGACATTAATTAATAAAATCTCAATGCTTTTAATAGCAACAGTACTTTTCGCAAGTTGTGCAAAAAAAGGATGTATGGATCCCACAGCTGCTAATTACGACTCAAATGCTGAAAAAACTGACAACAACTGCGACTATTCATATACTGTTCCTCAAAATTATGAATTTACAGATTTAAACGGCAACAACACCGTATCATTTACTGGACAAACCGCAAGAATGGATATGCTTTCTGAAATGGTAACTTACTTGAAAACAGCAAACAATAATGCTGCTGTAACTTTAGATGCTGCAGTTCTACTTTCAATGTATGATAATACTTACACTAATTGGGATGATTCCGAATTAGATGACAATGGTAAACAATTAAAAAGTAAAACTGCATTAGGTGATGCTGGAATTCAAGCTATGTTTGAAGGATGGATGACTGCTGCAGCTGCTGCTACTCCCAGTTCAAATGCTTCTTATCTTCAAGATTCTTCAGGATTAGAATGGACTCAGGTGATAGAAAAAGGACTAATGAGCGCCTGTTTTGTTAGCCAGTTGACTTCCAACTATTTAGGTGGGATTTCTGAAGACGATAATACAGAAATTATAGAAGGTGAATTTTACACAGAAATGGAACATCATTGGGACGAAGCTTATGGCTACTTTACAGATGCTCCTGATTACCCAACAAACGGAACTAATAGATTCTGGGGGAAATATGCAAATAAATCATATTTAGAAGATAATATTGGAAGTGCTACTGATATTGCAACTGCTTTTAGAACTGGTAGAGCTGCAATTGCGTCCGGTAATATCGCTGATGCATTATACCAAGCTGAAATTATTAAATCTGAATCCAAACAAATGGTTGCAGGAATGGCTCTGCATTATTTAAACGATGTTAAAGCTCAAGTAAGTTCTGGCGGTGATCAATCTTCTATTAACCACAGTATGTCAGAAGCTTTAGCCTTTATTTATGGAATTCAATTTGTGACAGACAACCCAGACATGTCTTACACAGAAGTGATGAGTATAGTGAACCAAATTGAACAGTCTGTTGCTGGAATAAGTCAAAACATTATGGAAATAAACTCCAGTATTGATCAAGTTGCAGCTGCTAGCGGATTGACTGACAAGAAAAATGATTTCTAAAATAATCTATTAAAAAAACAAGCACCCAATGCACGCTAATTAGTGTGTATTGGGCTTTATTATAAATATATGAGATATAAATCTTTTGTTTTAAGCTACACATTATTCTTCATACTGATTCTTTTGATGTGTATTAGTTGTCAAAAAAAAGGCTGTACCGATCCTGTTGCCATTAACTACAGCAATGAAGCAGAAAAAAATGACAACAGTTGCCAATACCAAGACTTCGATAAGTTCGATTTGCTTACCAACCTTACCAACAACTATATTTTACCCTCTATAGAATCTTATAAAAACAAAGTAACTCTTCTAAATACCAGCACCGATTTATTTATATTAAGTCCGAATATCATTAACTTAAATAATTTGAGGTCTTCTTGGGAAGAGACTCATCTAAATTGGCAGGATATTGCTTTTTTAGATTTTGGACCTTCAGAATATATTCTTTTAAGATCTCAGACAAATACCTATCCAATTGACACCACTGAAGTAAATAATTCTATTTTAAATGCTGAATGGAATTTTCATAATGCTACTTACAACGATTCTAAAGGTTTACAAGCCCTTGATTATTTACTCCACAAACCTGGATATTCAGATTTACAATTGATAAATTATTATATATCTAACGCAAATGCCAAAGAATATCTTAAAGCAATTACAGATGATTTAATGGTTAATATTAATTATGTAAATAATGAATGGATAAACCATAAAAGTAATTTTATAAATGATTTTGAAATCAATAATTCTGGCTTTTCAAGTAACTCTCAGGGCAGTTCAATAAGTAACATTATTAATGCATTGTGTCTTCATTACGAATTTTATGTAAGAAGAGGGAAAATTGGACTTCCGCTAGGAGTATTTAATGGTTTTTCACAACAAGAGCTTCCTCATTTAGTAGAATGTTATTACTCAGGAAAATCACTACAAAACACCACAAGATGTATAAACTCCATTAGAAATTTCATCAATGGTTCTGGTTACATAAATAATGATAATGGATTAGGGCTAGATGATTACATGAACTTTGTAAACGCAGAATATAATAACATGCAACTTTCAAAGGTAATTGACAACCAAATTGTTACTATACTGGAAGAATTAAATAATTACAACAATCCTTTAAGTGAGGCAATTATGAATAACAAAGATGCTCTACTGAATTCTTATGAAGAATTGCAAAAGTTGGTTCCTTTTATTAAAGTAGATATGACTTCAGGGTTAGGAGTCTTAATTACCTATCAAGACAATGATGGAGATTAATAAATGGTTTAACCATTTAACAAAGAATTTTGTAAGCATATATCCCCTAGTAGTATTCCGTATATTTTTTGGTATCATATTATTTACAAGCACCTTAAGATTCATTTTAAAAGGTTGGGTTTATGATCTTTATCTAAAACCGACATATTTTTTCACCTACAAAGGCTTCGATTGGATATCACCAGTAGGTGAAAATTTCATTTATGGCGCCTTTGCTTTGTTACTTGTATTTTCTTTACTAATTACTTTAGGGCTTTTTTACAGAATCAGCGCTGTTATGTTTTTCTTAGTTTTTACCTACATTGAATTAATTGATAAAACTAATTATCTAAATCATTATTATTTTATTTCCTTAATGAGTTTTATAATGATATTCTTGCCAGCTAATAAATTTTTATCAATAGATAATCTTCTGGGAATAACAAAAGAGAAAAGATTTATAGAAGCGTGGAAAATAAATATCATCAAATTACAGGTTGGTGTTGTATACTTTTTTGCTGGAATAGCAAAGCTAAACTACCACTGGTTAATTGAAGCCCAGCCGCTTTCTAACTGGTTAAAACACCAGTCAGACTTCCCCCTCTTTGGGAACTTATTTCTAAATGACTATGCAGCATATATATTCAGTTGGTCTGGTGCCTTATTCGATCTACTCATATTTTTTATACTAATAAATAGAAGATATAGAATTTATGGCTATTTGTTAGTGGTCCTATTCCACATACTAACATCTATTATGTTTCCAATAGGAGTTTTTCCATTAGTAATGATTTTTACTACTCTAATTTTCTTTAGTGATGAATTTCATGAAAAATTACTCTCTTTTATTAATAAAAATAAATTTTTAAAAAAATACCAAAATGAAATAATTAACTCTAAAAAGGAAAAAAACTTGTTAATTAAGTTGTTATTAACAGTCTTTTTTATTCTCCAATTAATACTTCCTTTAAGATTTCTATTGTACCCTGGAAAACTTTTTTGGACAGAACAAGGCTACAGATTTAGTTGGAGGGTAATGCTCATTGAAAAAGCTGGTTATGCTCAGTTTTTTATTCATGAGCCCAGAATGAATCGCAAAATGTTAATCGAAAATCAAAATTATCTAACTCCTCAACAAGAAAAAATGATGGCAACACAACCAGACATGATTTTACAATTTGCACACTTCTTGTCATCAGAGTTTAAAGATTCAACAATAAACGAATCTAATGGTGAAATTATTTATTTAGGCGAAAATCCTAAAATCACAGCTAAAGTAAAGGTCAGTTTATTCAATAAAGGAAGTAAAGATTTTATAAATAGTAATGTTAATTTAAGCAACATAAAAAGAGGATTAAAACATAAAGAATGGATCTTAAAGTATGAGGATTAAAATCACCTTTTTATTATTTATAATTTACGGTTTTACTTTTTCTCAAAAAGGTAAAATATATGGATTTGTATATGACGAGACAGAATCTATAATTCCTAATGCAACTATTTACTTTGATTCTATCGATAAAATAATCTACAGTAACTCATCTGGATTTTACAACTCCCCAAAAATAGAAATGGGAAAATATGATGTCTTTTTCTATGCATTTGGATATGAAAAAAAATTAGTTCGAATCAATATTGATTCTCTTCAAAATAAAATTCAAAATATTTATTTGAATGAGATCAATTATAAGCTTGAAGAATATGAATTCACAGAAGAAAGAACATTTAATATAAGAAGACTTAGAGCAATTGAAGGTGTAATGATTACTCAAGGAAAAAAAAGTGAGGCTATTGACTTAGAAAAAACTGATGCTAACAAAGCTGTAAATCTTAGTCGCCAAATTTATGCTAAAATACCAGGTTTAAATATTTGGGAAAGTGACGGAGCAGGAATTCAATTAGGTCTTGGAGGAAGAGGATTAAATCCTAGTAGAAATTCAAATTTCAATACCAGACAAAATGGATACGATATTAGTGCTGATGCTTTAGGTTACCCGGAAAGTTACTACAGTCCTCCCAGTGAAGCTGTGAAGGAGATTCAATTTATAAGAGGAGCAGCCTCACTTCAGTTTGGACCACAATTTGGAGGATTAATAAATTTTAAGCTGAAGAATGGAAACCCTAATAAAAAAAATGAAACAACTTTTAGACAAACTTTAGGTTCTTACAATTTGAATAATTCATTTTTAAGTACAGGAGGAACTATTAAAAAATGGAAATATTACAGTTATGTTAATTATAAATTTGGTAACGACTGGAGAGCTAATTCTAACTTTAATGTAAAAAACGGATATATAAGTATTACCAATAATTTTAATGAAATGGGAAGTATAAACTTAGAATTTACTAAGATGAATTATCTGGCTCAACAGCCTGGAGGATTAACTGACCAACAATTTAATTTAAATCCTGATACTTCTTTAAGAACTCGGAATTGGTTTAAGGTAGATTGGAATTTAGCTGCCTTTAATCTAAATTATGAATTGACTTCCTCGACTAAAATAAACTCCAGAACATTTGGACTTATTGCTTCGAGAGAATCTTTAGGCTACTTGGATCAAATTAATAGAGCTGATCCTATGTTAGAAAGAAATTTAATTTCTGGACAGTTTAAAAATATTGGTAACGAAACAAGACTCATTCATTTATATGAAAAGAGAAATCTTCCATGGGCATTTTTAATTGGAGCTAGAATTTACAAAGGAAAAAGTAAAGGAATACAAGGTGAAGCAAGCAATGGAAGTGATGCTAATTTTCAATTTATAAACAATAAACAAAGTATTTCTTCCGACTTTATTGAAAGTAATTATAATTTTCCAAGTTTAAATTTTTCATTGTTCGCAGAACATATATTTAATTTAAGTGAAAAACTAAGTATTACTCCTGGGTTACGTTACGAGTATATATCCACTTCTGCTGAAGGAAACTATAGAATTGAATACCCAGATCTTGCAGGAAATATAGTTTTTGACACGGTAATAAATATTAACAGGACTAACGACAGAGACTTTTTACTTGCTGGTATTGGTTTCAATTACAAAATTTCATCAAAAATTGAATGCTATTCAAATATCTCTGAAAATTACAGAAGTGTGAATTTTGCAGATATGCAAATAAGAAATCCCAACTTTAGAATAGACCCCATTTTAAAAGATGAAAGAGGTTTTAATTCTGATCTTGGAATTCGAGGAAAGATAAAAGACATTGTTTATTTTGACGCTTCTTTTTACTATTTATATTATAATAACAGAATTGGAACTACTTTAGAAACAGATTCAAGTCTTTTTAATACTTACCAATACCGAACAAATATTTCCAAGTCTAGAACATTGGGTGTAGAAACTGTATTAGAAATTAATTGGACTAATTTTAGTAGCGATAAAAAGACTTATAATTTGTCAACTTTCCTCAATTTCGCATACAACGATGCTTTATATATATCCTCTAATGAACCAGCGTTCTTTGGAAAAAAAGTAGAAATGGTACCACCAGTTATTCTAAAGTCCGGAATTAATTTTTCTTTAAAAAAGCTTTCTATTTCTTACCAATTTAGTTTCAATCAAGAACAATATACCGACGCTACAAACGCAGAAAAACAAAGTAATGCTGTCATTGGGAAAATACCTTCCTACTCTGTTATGGACTTATCAGTAAAATATAATTACAAGAAAGTACAATTAGAGGCTGGAATTAATAATTTAACTAATAGAATTTATTTCACAAGAAGAGCGGTTGGATATCCTGGTCCGGGGATAATTCCATCTATGCCTAGGAATTTCTATGTTTGCTTAGCAATTAAAATTTAAAAAATTATAATTAGAATAAATTGATCTTTTTGTCATTGTAAAAGTTATTTATAATTTATTTTTATTATCATTAGATTCTATTTACAGAATAAGATATGATGAACCAATTTAAAATTATAGCAATCCTTTTTACATTTCTAACTTTCTCTTGTACAAAATCTGAAGGCATTGGCGGACGATCTTCAATTAAAGGAAAAGTAATAATTGACAATATTAATATTATTGATGGGACTACAGAAAATACATACGATGCCCAGGATGTAGATGTTTTTATCATATACGGAAACGATAATAATAATTACAACGATGATCAAAGCACTAGCTATGATGGAAGTTTTGAGTTTAATTATTTAAACAAAGGGTATTATGAAGTGTTTGTATACAGTGATTGTCAGAACTGTCCTAAAGGACAGGATAGTGTAATTATACAAAGTATAACCATAAACGAATCTAATACCGTTAATGAATTAGATACCATTAGAATAGCTAATTACATTTAAAAATGAAGAAACTATTAGTTCTTCTAGTTTTCGCTCCATTACTGATGCTTTCACAAAGTCCTTATCAGGATTTTGGAACATGGACTAAATTAAGCTCCATTTTTAAAATTAATAAGAAAACTTCGTGGTGTAATAAAACAGAACTAAGAACATTTGACAACTCTAGACAAATAAATCAAATATATTCTCAAGTCTCATTGGATAGAAAATTAAGTAAAAAACTAAGTACCTCCTTTGCTTGGAGATTGAAATTCATAAACGACGACTATTCTTATACAACTTCTAATAGATTTCATAACGATTTATCTTTTCGAAATAAAATTTCTGATTTTAAAATTGATTTTAGGTTGAGAACACAGTACCAAATCAGCAATTCCAAAATAAATGAATTAATTGAAAGAACCAGATTAAAAATTCAATACAAGGTATCTAAAAAAATAAGTGTTTATCTATATGACGAATTGTACTTCTTAATGAATGGAGATTTTATTAACAACTATACCAAAAACAGATTTGGAACTGGATTAAAATATAAACTTAGTAAAAAAACAAGTTTAGAATTTAAGTACCTTAAAATTAACGATGTTAATGTTGAATTTCCTAAATCGTTCAACATCTTTGGCTTTAAAATTAGCAACAAATTTTAGCATCAATATACCTAATATTAGGTATTGATTTCTATATATTAAATCATGTACTTTGTTAATAAAGTTTAAAATGATTTCAAAATTACTTTCTCCAAAGACCATCACTGAATACGACAGAGCAATTACACATTTATTTTTAAGGTATGATATCGATTCAGAGTCCAACAACAACTTAGAAGATATATGTAAAAAAAATAACATCAATACTAATCTCTTGGTAGACCTAGCAGAGTGTTACAACAATATAAATCTAGCTAAAAATAAAACATTTGAAAGTTATCAAATATTAGATTTGATAGATTATCTTGAAAAGTCTCACAGTTATTACTTAAATAAAAGGATACCTGAAATTGAGCAAAGTCTAGATAAATCTTTCTTACATGAAAAACACTCATTTAATTTACTGTTTATTAAGTTTTTTAAAGAATATAAAAAAGACATAGTTATACATTTTAAAAATGAAGAACAGAATTTATTTCCTTTTTGTAAAGTATTGGTAAACTATTCAAAAACCAATTCACAAGAAAATTTAATCTATTTGTTAGAAAATAAAAACAATGTTCTAAATCAATTAAAAAATCATCAAAAAAATAGTGAAGAAATAAATAATCTTCAAAGGCTTTTAATTAATTATAAAGTTGATAGTAAAAAACTATCCTTCTTTGAAGTTTTCCTTAATCAAATGAGCATTTTTCAAAAAGATTTAAATATCCACGCAGAAATTGAAGACCATGTACTTACCAATAAAGTATTGAACTTAATGGAGGAGTTAGATCTTAAAGATGTTTAAGGAAACATCTAATCATGAACATATTTTACATGAAAATGATCTAGGTATTATTGTGCAATGTAAAAAATGTGAAAAAATTGCTTTGGTGATTAATAATCTACATTACACTTGCAAGCTAGAAGATTTTCAAGAATTTTATAATAATATTCAAAATATTGATTGCCATATAGAAAACTATATATATGAAAATAACGGTAAAAATTATGTGGTTATAAATACTGATATTGAAAATATAAATTTAGTATTCAACTTGCATCAATTTGAGCAATTAACAGAATTGTTTTTTCAATCAAAATACATGATACAAATCCATAAAATATTAAGTAACCAATTTTAAACTTCTAACGTCTGGATTAGAAGCTTTTTTCAATTTCTCAATATAATCATTTGAGTGTCTTATATAACTAGATATAAAACTTTCTGATCGTTCTTTTAACTTTCCATTTTCATGAACTAGAGAAGAAATTTTGATAATTTGATTTACTTTATGATCTTGAGTTCTTTTGACTGCTTGCAAGAACTTTTTCTGTAATTTATCCAAAGTGTTTTTCGTTAATTTTACAGAAGCCTCAACAGACTGACTTAAGGAGACATCTATTCCATTTGACTTTTCTAGCAAAGAAAACTGGATTTGGTTTAACAGCTCATTCTCTTTATTAAAATCAAGATTTTCTGAAGAATTTTTTTCCAAATTTAGTTTGATTAATAGTTCAGGTTTCTTAGACAAATCATCTATACTAAAACCAAAACTCAGCCATTTTTTAATTGTTTTTTCATTCATCCAAATAAAATGATCTCTTAACATTAAAATAGGGAAATTTAAATCAACCATTGAAAATGTGTTTTTTAACTGCGCCCAATAAGAAATTTCAGACGGACCACCTACATAAATTAAATTAGGAAGTATGTTCTCTTGGTATAAAGGTCTTAATAAAACATTAGGACTGAACCTTTCTGGTGCATTTCCTAACTCTTCTATTAATTGATCTTTATTAAAAGTTTTATCTCCAATAGTAAAAGTATCTTTCTCAAAAATAATTCGTTGTCGCAGATCATCATTTAAATAAAATAAGTTTAATTCTCGGGGATTTATTTTCGGAATAAAATTATGTTTTTTTAAACTATTATTAGTTTCCGAAACACTATTATAAACAAACTGAGACTCTATTTCTTTTTTAATAACTGGAGCAAAAATATTTTTAAGTCTGTGATCGTCTGCATCTAAAATAATTAAATTCTCATTTTTAAAAATATGGTGTAACCAGTAACGAGTAGCTGCAGACCAAGATTTTGTATTTAAAGCATTCGAAAAAATAGCATCTAATGTTTTAAATCTCTCATCGTTTTTAAAAATCTCTTTTAATTGATTTAAAATTGGCTTAAATATTTCAGGACTTATCTTACCTACTTCAACTGAATCTTCTTTATCTATACTTAACTTTTTATTAAAAACATGAAGCTCACTAATCTCCTTAAAGTCATGATCTTCAGATGCCATCCAAAAAATCGGGATGAAATTCTTATGTTGAAATTTTTCTTTTAATTGTTCAGCTAATTTAAGTATTGAAATTATTTTGTGAATAAAGTACTGAGGGCCTCCGAATACACAAAGTTGATGCCCAGTAGTGACGGTAAAGGTTCCTTTATTTTTAATTGATTCTAGATTAGAAGGACAAGTTATTCCAGCATCTAAATACTGCTCATTGACAACATTATATAGTATTTTTCTTTGAGTTTCATTAATATCTCTTTCATCAAGAAATTCTAGACCAATGCTATCAATAGATAAACCGTTATGAAAATTTTTTAGCTTAGAATCCTCTTCAAAAAGCTCCTTTAAAATATTGTTTTTATAAAAATTATCAATTAAAGGGATTTCCATTATCTATTAAATTTTCAATTCTTAAAGATTTGTTTTATCGAAGCTAAAAAAAATATAAATGAAAAGGTTAAATTAGAATAGATTAAACTATGAATCGTTTACAATCTTTAAAAAAAACCTTAGGTCCAGGAATACTATTTGCGAGTACTGCTATTGGTGTCTCTCATTTAGTACAAAGCACAAAAGCTGGAGCATTATTTGGTTTTGGATTGTTATGGGCTGTATTAATAGCAAATATTTTGAAATACCCCTTCTTTGAATATGGATCCAGGTATGCAAATGCGACAGGGAAAAGCATTATAGACGGTTATTTAAAGTTGAGTAAGTGGGCTCTTTGGTGCTATTTTTTAATCACCATAGGCTCCATGTTTTTTGTTTGCGCAGCCGTAGCTAAAGTAACTACAGGGTTCATGCAAAACTTGTTCCAACTACAGAAAATTGGATTTAACAACATTGAATCAACTATTTTAATTCTTTCTATTTGTGGGATTCTATTAGTAATTGGAAAATTTAAAGTCTTAGATCAATTAATAAAAGTCATTGGCCTTGTATTGTTATTTTCAACTGTTATTGCTTTTATACTTTGTATTTTCAAAGGGCCTGTTGGTAATGGAATTAATTTTTCTGAATATTTCTCATTAAAAAAAGAAGCACTATTTTTTATTATTCCTCTTATGGGGTGGATGCCCACAGCTGTTGATTTAAGTACTTGGAATAGTCTTTGGACTGTTGAAAAAATCCAATCGACAAAATACCACCCTAGCTTAAAAGAAACCTTATCAGAATTTAATTTTGGATACATAATTTCCGGACTTCTATCGATCATGTTTATGACAATGGGAGCATTTCTTATATTTAAAACTGAAAATAAACTACCTGCAGAAAGTCATTTATTTGCTAACCAAGTTGTTAATCTATATACTAAAGTATTTGGGAGTTGGAGTTATATTATTATCGCTTGTAGCACATTTTCCATTATGTTTGGTACTTGCATAGCTGTATTTGATGGCTACAGCAGATCTGTGAAAAAAACTTTCGAATTAGTCACTCTCAAATACAACTACGGCACTAGACTTTACAACATCATTCTTCTTCTTCTTTTGTCTGGCACTTTTGTAATTATTTGTAAATATGAGTATTCTGGCAACTTCGGTATATTGGTTAATTTTGCAACTGCACTGTCTTTTATAGTTGCTCCAGTCATAGCTATTTTTAATTATTTAGTTATAAAAAAACAATTACCAAATAAATTTCAGCCACCTAAATGGTTAAAGTTATTGTCGTTATTAGGAATATTTTACCTTATTTCATTTAGTATTATATACATTATCTTAAATCTATAAAATTTATGAAAAATTTAATTTTATCGCTCCTTATTGTATTTACTATGGTATTTAGTAGCGTGGGACAAAATTTACAAGTTTATCATAGCTCAAAAAAACAAACTGTTAACCTTAACGAATTTAGAGACAACTGGAATGTTGCTGTTCAGTCAATGGAAATGATGCATCCTGGGGGCAACAGTTATAACAACTTCTTACTAAACCAAAAAAAAATAGCAACTAATAAGTTTCCTAGGAAAGGGGGAAATATTAAAAAGAGATCTTTTAACCAACCTACTTTTCTTATTGAAAATGGTTTTGAAGGTAATTTATTTAATAATAAAGTTCCTAATGATAATACTTTAGCAATTTCTAATAATGATATTATTATCGCTGGTATTAATTCGTCCTACATTGTATATGACTTAAATAACGATTCGCTTCTTTTAAGAACTACACTTAATTCAATAACATCTTCCTTTACAAATCTTCTATTTGTAAAAAAATACGATCCAAAATTTATTTACGACCATGAAGAAGATCGATTTATCATGGTTTTTTTAGTGGGTAACAAACCTGGAAATAGTCATGTATGTGTTGCTTTTTCAACAACCAATCACCCATTAGATGATTGGAACGTTTATATGCTAAAAGGTGATGCTTTAGACACTGGACACTGGACAGATTACCCTGCAATTTCACTAACTAAAGATGATTTATTTATTACAGGAAACTTATTACTAGATGGAGTCAGCTGGCAACTTGGTTTTAAAGAATCTTTAATCTGGCAAATAGATAAATTCAGTGGTTATAACGGTGTTGATTCATTATCTTTTAATCTTTGGTCTGAGCTCAAAGACGATTCAATAAACATAAGAAATATTCACCCAGTTAGAGGAGCAAGAGAGTTACAAGATAAGCAACAATTTTTCTTAAGTAACAAAAATTTTTCTATAGAAAGTGACACGCTATACTTAATAAAAATTGAAGATTCTCAAAGTTCAGAAGATGCTACTATTGATATTCAAAGACTTAGTGTAAATGATCACTATTTTTTAAGTCCTAACGGAGAGCAATATAACGGAAAACAATTATCTACTAATGACTCTAGAGTATTAGGAGCAATAATAGATGAAGACTGGATTCAATTTGTGAATCACTCTATGGATACTAACAGTGGAAACGCAGGGATATTTCATGGAATTATTTACAATTACAATTCCAATCCCTATGTAGAATCAACAATAATCTCAGATTCTGTTGTTGATTTTGGATATCCAAATATTGCATCCACAGCGATAAATCCTAATGAAAAAGAATGCGTAATTGGTTTTAATTACACTTCTGTAGTTGACACCAACGGCGTATCGTGTGTCTATGTTAATAATGACAGTGAATGCAGTAGTTTTACCAAATTACACAAAGGCACAAGAGCTATAAGTAGATTATCAGGAAATATAGATAGATGGGGAGATTATACAGGAATTCAAAGAAAATATAACGACCCTTGCAGAACTTGGATTTCGGGAATGTTTGGTAAAATTAATTCTAACGGAAGCTGGATTAGCAGTGTTGCAGTATCGGATACTTGCAGAGAAAGACTTCCTCACTTATTTCTAAAACCTTCCTTTAAAAATGGTATTTTATTTCCTAACCCTAGTGAAAACGTTGTTTATTATGACTTTACTTTAGAAGAAGGTATGGATGTTAAAATTTCGATTTTCGCAATGGATGGTAGAAGTGTACAGGTACTATATAATGATTACGTGAAAAGTGGACCTCAAAGAGTTTCATTCAATGTAAACAGTTTAGCTGTTGGTAATTATTTGGTGATTTTTGAAAATAATGGAGATAAAATATATTCAGAAAAATTAATAAAGAACTAGTTAGTTTCAGTATCCCAGATATTTTGAGAAATCACCCCGCCATTTTTAAAGTATCCTATCCCCCATTTTGATCTTACTTTTTTATACTCATCTCCTTTATTTCCTTTAACAACAATTCGAATAATGGTTACCACAGAAACATCTCCATTACTGTCTTTTTGTTCGTAAATTTTTTCAGTAACACCTTCTGGAAATAATTGAGCAAGCTTTTGAATATTCTTTATAGAATTTAAATTAACCATTCTAGATTTAGCGTTATCTAATTGCTGGGCATTGAAATAATCTGCATCCTTATCGTTTTGACTAAATTTTTCTACAGAAGAATAGTAATTATTATTATAGCTCTCTAAATCATTTACATTGTCAGTTCTACTGTCCTCACGACCTTCATTAGCAACATCAAGGTCATCTCTATACATGTTGTTTAAAAAGTGTAGGTTGTAAACTTTATCATTGCTTACATCGCTCCATATGGATTTTTTTGAAATTTCTTTATCTGTGTAGTGGTCTACAACATTTACATTTTCTTTTCTTGAATCATCAGCAGCAATGGTGAAATCCTGTGTTTTAGATACCAATTTCTGAGTATTTTCGAACTGGTTATAAGTGTTCAAAATATTTTTAAAACTATTACTAGATTTTAAATCAAAATAATCGTTTTCATAATAACCAAAAGAAGGAATATTTTTTTCAATTCTTGGTTTATCTAGATGATCATTGGCTTCATTAAAAAGAGTTAACATATTTTCTGAGGAAATGTGATTATTATAGGTGATGTTACCGTAATGGCCTTCCGTATTCTCCTTAATTAATTCAGATTCTTGTTTAAAATTATCAATTCCAACTGCCCACATATTAATATTATTTGACCTGACTAAATTATCTAGTTCCATTTGATAATTAAGCGATTCATTATTGATAAAGTTTGCATAGGTAACCGAAATGCCTTTTTTAACTCTTTCCATTTCTATTAAAGATTTTTCATCAAAAAAGTTATCAGTAACTAAATTGTTTTTGGCTATAATTTCAGCTCTTACTATTTGTTTGTTTTCCAGTTTAATATTTTGCTTGTCAAGACTTTCGTGATTTCTCATGGTCTTATCTAAACTTGTAAGAGCTATTTCTCCCTTATTAGAAGAGTTGATGAACTTATAATCAATCACTTTAGGAATATTCTTCCATCTAGCATCATCGCTATTCTCGTAACTTTTTTGAATATTTTTATAGAACAAGTTTACTTGCTCTGTTTGATAATTAGATTTTAATTCTTGTTGAGTTGTATATTTTAAATTATTTTGTTGCTGTAAATCTTTTTTAAATTCAGAGTTCATGTTATCTATTTCTGAATTTCCTTTATTATCACTACCTAAAATTTCTTCAATTTTATCTTCATCATACTTACCAGTAACTTCTTGACCATACAGTAAACTGTAACTATTTAAGATAGATTGATTGTTGGATAAACCGTTATTTGAAGATTCGTCTAATAGCTTATTTATTTCGATGACTTTAGTCTTTGGCAATTGCTGATCAGGGTCAATTTTAGAAGCATTTTGAAAGGATATTATTGCCATAGAATAATTTTTAGATTCAAAATATCTATTTCCTTGTTTAACAAGCGTATTGTACTGCTTCTGTTTTTCTATGTTGTTTAAATAATCAATTTTAGCCTTTGAAACTTCCTTTATTTTTTCTTTAGCTAGATTATCATCAGGTAAAACCGATAAAGCTTTTCTATAATATGTAACAGACTTATCGAAATTATTGTTTGTAAAAAATTGCTCTGCTTTGGAAATATAATTTTCATACTTAGATTTAGACTCGTTTTCTATGTTTGATAACATTAATTGTTCTATCTCTTTAATTTCTTCAGTAGGGAGCGGTTCGTCTGGAAGTATTTTACTTGCTTTTAAATACAATTCTTTAGATTTCAATAAATCATTATTAGACTTAAAACCTGCTGCTTTTTGAATTAATAGTTCGTATTTTTCTTTGTCAGAATTTTGTTTCTCTGAATCTAATTTAGAATTGGATTCATCGGCTATCAGTTGGTTGATTTCAATAATTTTTCTAGAAATTGATCCACTGCTAAAATCTACTCCATTAGTAATTTCAAAACTATTGGCCTTCTTGTAAAATTCTCTAGCTTTTTGGTAGTTTTTAGAAGCGGAAAAATCATCAGCTTTTTTTACTAACTGGTCGTATTCTACTTTTAGATTTTCTTTATTTATTTTATCGATAGATTCGTTAATTAAAACTATTTTTTCTTGAGCAATTGGGTTGGAAGGATTTAAATCATTTGCTTTTTGATACAGAACTTTTGCTTCTTCTAATTTATTCTCTAGTCTAAGCGCATCAGCTTTAGAAATTAAGTTATTGTATTGTTCAATAAGAACATTTGAAACTTCTATCTCTTTTAAAATCAATTCTATTTCAGCTAATTTCTTTTTAGGATAATATTCGTTTCTAAAAAGATTTAAAGCCTGCTGAAATTTTTCTTTTGATTGACTGTACTTTTTTTCTGTGTAAAACTGATCAGCTTCTTTTATAAGATCGTCGTATTTAATTTTTTCTGAAGAAGTCATGTCTTCTTGTGCTTTGAGTTCTTCTAACTTTTTATTTATTTCTTCTATTCTATCTTTAGGATGTTCTCTGTCGTATATATTAACAGCTGACTTGTAGTCTGTTAAAGCTATTTTCCAATTACCAGACTCGAATTCATTGTCAGCTTGATTGATAAAACGTTGATACTGATTGTCTTTGGATTCCTTTTCAATTAATAATTTTTTAATAGCTCTTATCTTGTCTATTGGATATGGTTCATTAGGAGAAATCTCGTTAGCTTCATCGTATTTTTTTAGAGCTTCTTCATAAGATTGATCATTGAACAGTAGGTCTGCATTTTTAATGATATCAGCGTACTGGGATTGAATTTTTTCTTTTGATAAATTAGCAATCTTATTATTAATAAGTTCTATCTGAGACTTTGGATAAGATTCAAGAGGTTTCAGTTTAATGGCTTGATTATATGTTTTAATCGCATTATCAAAATCATCATTGTCCCTTAACTGGTCGGCTTGGGTAATTAGTTGGTTGTAATTACTATCTAAACTGTTGGCCTTTGATTGATCTGCAATAAGTTTATTTAAATGGTTAATTTTTTGTTTCACTGCTGCATCATCAGAAAATACATTTTGGGCTTCGCTGAATTTGTTCATCGCCGTTTGATAATTTTTTTCTTTAACTGACTGATCTCCTTGTTTTAATAAGTCATTGAACTTTTCGAGTTTTTGTTTAGATTCTTCATTTTGTTTAGATTCTTCATTAATTTTATCTGTAATAATTGCTAATTGGTCTTGTGGATGTTTTTGAGAATTATCTAAATCTAATGCGTCATTATATAATTCTTGAGATAATTTCCAGTTTTTATTTTTGAAAGCTGCGTCAGCCTCTTTAACTAGGTCGTCTATTTTTTTATTTTTTTCTTTTATTTGGTTAGCGAGATGTGTTAATTTAATTTTTATTTCATTTATTTTTTGATCAGGATAACTTTCATCTGCCTTTATTTTCTTGGCTAATTCGTAAGAAGTTATGGCTTCTTGTAATTTATCTTCTCCAAGCAGTTTGTCCGCACTAACAATAGCTTGCTGATATTCTTTTAAAATCTTTTCTTTTTGATTGTTACCATCAATAATTTCTTGTAATTTGGTGTCAATATATTTTATTTTTTCCTGAGAATAATTATCCTCACTTTTAATAGCTAGAGCCTTTTGAAAGGACGACTTTGCCTGTTCATATTCTAGATTTTTCAGCTGTAAATCTGCATTTTTAATGATGTTTTGAAATTTCTTTTCAATTTCTGATTTTTTTAATGCTTCTTTTATGGCTAATTCGGCTTTATTAATTTTTTCTTTTAAAATAGATTCATCTGGATTCATTAATAAGGCTCTTTTATAATTAGAAATTGCTTCATCATAAGAAAGTTTCGCAAACTGTTCGTCTGCTTTTTTAATAAGTGATTGATACTCTTCTTCATTGGATTTTTGAGTAGCAAGTAATGAATTAATTTCATCAATTCTTTCCTTAGGACTTTTACTACTTGGATCTATTTTGGCAGCTTCGTTGTAAAGTGATATTGCTTTATCGTAAGCTTTACCATCAAATGATGATTTGGCTTCAATCATTTTACTATTAAATTTCTGAGCTAATTCTTGGTCTTTTGCAGCTTGTTCTAATTTTTCGACTTCTTTAATTTTACTGTAGGCTAATTTATTTCCTGGAATTAATTCTTTTGCTCTATTGAAATTTTCTAAAGCAGTTTTAAAATCTGAACCCGATACAGATTTATCTCCAGTTGAAATAAATTCATCGTATTTATTTTGAAGTTCTGTTTGTTCAGCTGCTAATTCTAGATTCTTTTTTGCATTAGCCAGTTGACTTGATACTACATTGTCACTTTTAATTTTTAATGCTTCTTCGTACTTAAGTATCGCATTGGCATATTCTTTTTTTGAAAATAATTTATTTCCATCCGTTACTAAGTTGTTAAACTTTAATTCTTTTTGTTTGGCTTGATTTTCTATCTGCTCAAAAAACTTATCGATTTCTGTTTTTCTTTGAGAATTGTATACGTTATCGAGCTCTAATCCATCTTCAAAAATTCTAAGTTTCCCCACTGGTTGATCGGTTATTGTAGAGTAATCAATATTTTCTTCCTCTGAAAAGATAGTCATGTCTAGAGGAATTTGACTGTCACCTTGGTCTTCTTTAAAATATCCGTTTTTTGCGTCGATTAATACTGACTTGGTTACATACCCATTTTTTTCAAAGGACAGCAAATAAATAAAGCCAAATGGTGCTTCAATAACATCGTATTTACCACCAGTAGTTGTTTTACTTGTTAATGGTTGATTATTTTTTTTAACAGATACCTTTACACCGCTAAGTTTCTTGCCGTAATTATCTCTAACCGAACCCGCTATTATTAAAATAGGGTCTGCATCTTGTGCATAACCTATATTTAAAGCTAGTAAAGAAATAAATATGGTATATAAAATTCTTTTAATCACGACTATTCAAACAAATATCAGCATAATTCTTCTTGAATCTTAACGAATCAATATTTTTATTAACTGATATTACGTTTAAATGATAAAAAAGTTATGGTTAAAATTTAAATAAAAATATTTTTTGCCATATCCAGTGAAGTCTTTAACACATCGTGATTAATTTCTAATCGTTCTCCAGAATTTGATAAAACATCGATGATCTTTTCAGTAGGCATATTTCCGATAAGTTGGTCCTTAGCCATTGGACAACCCCCTATTCCCATTAGAGCACCATCAAATCTTCTACACCCAGCAAGATAAGCTGCGTTAATTTTCTCTTTTACGTCTTTAGAATTAGAATGCAGATGAGCGCCGAATTCCACTTCTGGAAATTCTCTAATAAGTTTTGAAAATAACCAACTTATGCTACTTGGGTCACTAGAACCAATGGTATCACTTAAAGATAAAATATTAATCCCAAAATCTTTAAGGAGTTTTTCTGCCCAGTGAGCCACAATATAAGTACTCCATTCGTCACCATAGGGATTACCAAATGCCATGGAAAAATAAGTAACAAGTTTTTTATTTTTTTTAACACATAAGTTTTGAATTTTATCCAAAATAACTAAAGAATCATTTATCGAAGAATTGATATTTTTCTTTTGAAAAGATTCTGAAATTGAAAAGGGAAATCCTATATATGTAACTTCATCAAATCCTGCAGCTTCCTCTGCACCTCTTAAATTCCCGGTAATAACCAGCAGTTTAGATTTCGTATCCTTTAAATTTATACTTTGAAGTACTTCCTTGGTATCTGCAAGCTGAGGAATTTGTCTTTTTGAGACAAAACTTCCTACGTCTATGGTGTCAAAACCTACTTTAAGAAGCTCATTTATATACTTGATTTTAATCTTAGTGGGAATAAAACTAGAAAAACCCTGCATAGCATCTCTTGGACACTCAATTAATTTCATTTTTTTAGTTGCTTAAGGAACAAAGAGTTGTTTAACATACTGTATGTTATTAATATTAGTTGAAAATGAATAAATACCAGTCTTAAGATTTATTTTATTTAAATTTAAAACTAAAGGTGTTCGATCAGGACCATAAAACCCAGAAGATAAAGTTTCTATTTGTTTGTAAATTTTTTGCCCAAGGGCATTAAATATCTCGAAAATCACTTCCTGATCTTCATTTAATTCAAAGATTAAACTTAATTGGAAATCAGATCCTAATGGATTGGGTCCAAATAAAAAATCTGTAAAATTACTAACTGGTTTGATATCTGGCGAAGTGGTTCGAAGATTTCCAAAATATGGGGTTTTATTATAGGCGCTTATAATAATTTCTAAAGTATCTATTTGATTAATACTATCAAAGATAAAATCTGCCTGACCGTTTAAAACATTGGTTTTCCCTATTAAAGAGTCACCATTCCATAAAGTAACCTTTGCGTCCTGTTCATCACAAAAAACTGAAAGAGAACTTACTCCTAAATCTTGTTCTTCGTCATGCGAAACTATAAAATCTGATGGAGTTTTAGATCTAAAAAAAGTAGTTGGATCACCAAATAAGATCCAGGTCTCTATTACTTCTTTACCAGCATTTGGGTAATCATCTAACATTTTCATCTGACCACTGTAAAACAATGACCCTATAGTTTGAACCTTATTATAAGCATAAGATTCTACCAATATATCAACTATTTCATCTTGTGTAGCCATAGGTGGAGCCCAAGACATTAATATAGATGATCCTGCTGCTGCAATAGAACCTGTTGGGCTGTTCAAATGACTAGCTCTTTGCCAAACTTCAGAAATACAAGTCCCGGAAGTAAAAGTTCCGTTATTACATGAAACAGATATTACAAAAGGGTATTTTCCAGAATTGGTTGCTGAATTAACATGAGAACTCGTAAAATTTCCTGTTGCACAAGAGTTGATATCTCCATGGCCAGTATAATTAAAAAGAGAAACTCCACTATTTAGAGCGTTAGAAATAATAGAAGAATTTGGATTTCCACTTTGATCTTCACCTCCATGACTACCATCGTAAAACTCATATACGTTTTGATAGCCAAAATTTAACAAATCAGTTCTTATATTTCTCAAGTGTTGCCAATCGGATTCACCATCATCACCGTATCCATTACCTTCATTAGAACCAATTCCTAAAGCATTTTGATAATAATCAGAAATCAAAGGAGTTACTTCGTATTCTAAATTCCTTTGGATCATGGTATTTAAATCATTTGAATTAGAAGGACTGAATCTTCCAACGTAAACATCTGGATACCAGTCGTTTGAATTAGAAACTAATCCGTATTTAGAATCGGACCATTTAGATTCTGACATCCATCCACCAGTAGAACCCGCATTGTAAGAGGCTACATCGTTATGGTCTCCAACTAATAATAAGTATAAAAAGTCAGGATTTTGATTGTAATAATTTCTTACATAATTGTAAATATTAATTTCATTGTTTCCAATATCATCAACATTGACTATTTCAACATCCACACCAGACTTCCGTTTCCAAGAAATAAGTGCATCAAGATCAGAAATATACTCGGACGGAGCAATTATTAACATCTTACCATCTTGTCCTAAAGGGTTATATCTAGAGTTAACGTAATTTAAATACCTTCTGTTGTAAATTAAGTTAGTTTCTTCAGCTATTTTTCTTCTTACAGGTATTTTAATTTCATTTTTGCCAGTAATATTTGGGTTGAATGAAATTTCGATTTTAATTTTATTGTAAACTTTAACTGTTTTTTTTGAAGGATTAAATTTAAAAGGTATAAAACTCAGTGTCTGGCCTCTAATATCTCTTTGTATGTAAGGTTTTCCCATAGTAAGTAAGTTATTAGGGAAATCAGTATCGTATGAATAAACAGGACCTTCTGTAAATGGAATAGAATTTGGATCAATGTTTCTATACAAATTACCTTTTGAAGGAGTTATATTAATATTTTCTAATTCTAAGAATTCTGTTTCTAAAACAGAATAACTAGTTGATCCTGTGTTGGGTAATTGGATATTGGAAGTGAATTTTAAGAGTTCTGGTTCTCCTGTTTTTAAGATAGGAACTCCTCCATTTACTATGAAATTTTGGTACAAATAAGGATCTGATGCATCAATTTTAGAAAGACGATAGTTTTGTAAATTAAATTCAACTATCAGGGTATTGTTAGTTTGGCTTATCAACTTAATATTGTAGTCGTCAGCACCAAAGCAATACAGCTGGGTTGCTACAAATAGGAATAATAATAATCTTTTCACGTTATAAATATAAGCAATAACCACTGTTTTATAGTTTGTTAAACGATTTTGTTTGAAGAATTAGTAGATTTTTTCACAATGAAATCATTAGTATTATATTCGCATTTAAATGGGAAATTTAAAAGAAATAGATAAGCGGAGAACATTTGGAATCATCTCTCATCCTGATGCTGGGAAAACAACATTGACAGAAAAGTTACTTTTATTTGGAGGTGCAATACAAAGCGCTGGGGCTGTTAAAAACAACAAAATAAAAAAATCAGCTACTTCCGACTTTATGGAAATTGAGAAACAAAGAGGAATAAGCGTTGCTACTTCTGTTATGGCTTTCAATTATAGAAATCGTCAAATCAATATTTTAGATACTCCTGGTCACAAAGATTTCGCCGAAGATACTTACAGAACATTAACTGCTGTAGATAGTGTAATTATGGTAATTGATTGTGCTAACGGTGTTGAGGCACAAACAGAAAAACTAATGGAAGTGTGTAGAATGAGAGATACACCAGTTATAGTTTTTATTAACAAAATGGACAGAGAGGGGCAAGACGCTTTTGATTTATTAGATGAAATAGAATCGAAACTACTTATAAAAGTAAAACCTATGAGTTGGCCAATCGGCATAGGTGCTACTTTTAAAGGTGTTTATAACATACATAAAAGTGAATTGAATCTATTTAGTGGAAACAAAACAGGTATAGAAAAAGAAGTTTATAAAATTGATGGTCTTACCGACCCCAAATTATCTGATTTTATTGGTAGTGAAGAAACTAACATGCTTAACGATGAAGTAGAGCTGATTAATGGTGTTTATGGAGATTTTAATCAAGAAGATTACTTAGCTGGAAAAGTAGCACCAGTATTTTTTGGATCTGCGTTAAATAATTTTGGTGTACAAGAACTATTAGACTCATTTATTGAGGTCTCTCCCACCCCTCAATCTAGAGAAACCGAACTCAGAGTGGTTCAACCAACGGAAAATAAGTTTAGTGGATTTGTTTTTAAAATTCATGCAAATATTGATCCTAAACATAGAGACAGAATTGCTTTTTTAAGGATTGTATCTGGGAAATTTGAAAGAAATAAATTTTATTTTCATACCAGATTAAAGAAGAAAATAAAATTCCCTAATCCAACAAGTTTCATGGCTTCCTCTAAATCTGTTGTCGACTGTGCATATCCTGGAGATGTTATTGGTTTATATGACTCCGGAACCTTTAAAATTGGTGATTCGTTAACTGAGGGTGAAAACCTAAACTACAAAGGTATTCCTAGTTTTTCACCCGAAATTTTTAAGGAAATTCAAAATGATGATCCTATGAAAACCAAGCAACTAGAAAAAGGATTAAGTCAGCTTACTGATGAAGGTGTTGCTCAACTTTTTATTATGCAACCTGGAAATAGAAAAATTATTGGAACAGTTGGAGAATTGCAATTTGAAGTTATACAATACAGATTAAAACAAGAATATGGTGCTAGTTGTAGTTTTAACTCTAGAAATTTCTTTAAAGCTTGTTGGATGACAAGTAGTGACGAAAACTCATTAGAAGATTTCATTAAAAGAAAAACTGCGAATATTGCCTATGACAAAGATAAAAATCCTGTATTTTTAGCTCCAAGCATATTTTTATTAAATCAAGCTGAAGGAGATTATCCTAAGATTACTTTCCACAAGACATCTGAATTTAAACTTGATGAATAAATCAGTAAGCTCATTCAATATTAGAGTTTATGGATTAATTGTAAAAGATGACGCAATACTTTTAAGCAAGGAATTAATATTTGGAAAAGAAATATACAAGTTTCCTGGTGGAGGCTTGGAATTTGGAGAAGGTATAATTGACGGCTTAAAAAGAGAATTTAATGAAGAAATGAATCGGCAACTATTAGATGTAGAGCATTTTTACACCACCGATTTTTTTCAAATAAGCCAATTTAATAATAAGGAACAATTAATTTCTATTTATTACACTGCTAGGCTGAAAAATAATATCAAAAACTCATCTAAAACACCACTTAAAAACTTACCTGTATTTGAGTGGATAAATCTAGAAACATTAGATGAAAATAAATTAGAATTTCCTATCGACAAAAAAGTACTAAATATGATTAAAACTGTCTACAAAATTGATTGACCATTCAAATCAGAAGTTAAAACATCACTAAAATAGTCGTGGAAAGGGATTAGATGGCTAAAATAGTCTCTAATTTTTTTAGTGAAATCTTTTGAAAACACATCTTGATCTTTAAAATTTTTCACATAGAGGAATTGCTTATACTTTAAAAGGTCGATAGCTGGGTGATTTTTATCAAAACCTTTAGGGCCTATTTTTAATGAGTTCCCTTTAATTGAACCCCAGACATCTACAATCTTCTTACTTTCTATAACTTTTCTAAAATAATCGCTATCTGACTCAATTTCTTTTCTAATTCTAAATAAATCATCTTTTTCAGGAGCCCAAAATCCACTAGCGATAAAGGTGTTTCCGGGCTGAATATGCACATAAAAACCACCTCTGAATTTTGGCTTCAATCTATGAAAAGCAATAGCAAAATGTGTTTTGTAAGGAAGCTTATCTTTAGAAAATCTCACATCCTTATATATTCTGAAAACTTTAAAACTTTCCCAATTGAATTGTTCTTTTTCTTGTTCGAAAAAAGATTTAAAATAATATTTCACATTTTTATTATGCATGTCAAAAACCGATTTATTTTCTTTAAACCAGGGTCTATTATTGTTTTTTTTAAGGGCATTTAAAAAATTGAAAATCGAAGGATCTAGTTGCATTTTCTTATTTTTTGAAGAGATTAGTTATATCATGGAAAGCTTTTATTTCTAGTGCATTACCACAGGGGTCTAAAAAAAACATGGTGGCCTGTTCACCTGCAGTATTCTCAAATCTTATATGAGGTTCAACAACAAATTTAATATTTTGACTCATAAGCCTTTCTTTAAAGTTAATCCAAACATTCATATTTAGAATAACTCCAAAATGAGGAACTGGGATGCTGTGGCCATCTACATCGTTATGATTATTTATATTTCGATTAGAAGTTTTATGAATTACCAATTGATGTCCAAAAAAATTATAATCTACCCAATCAGAACTGGACCGCCCCTCTACAAAACCTAATGCAATAGAATAAAATTCTCTAGCTTTTTTAAGATTAGAAACGGGTATAGCAAGATGAAATGGGGTTTGTTGAATATTATTATCCATAGGAATTAAAAATTTTTAACATTATTTACCCTCATTAAAATTAGTTTGAATTAAATTTGGTAAAATATAAATATTTAAAATTAAGTTATGTCAAATTTTGTAGGAAAAAAATTTCCAAGTATTAGTGTAGACGCCATGAACGATATGGGCGACACCTTTCAAGTTAATGTGCTAGAAGAAGCTTTAAAAAACAAGAAAAAAGTTGTTTTGTTTTGGTATCCTAAAGATTTCACTTATGTATGTCCTACAGAACTTCATGCATTCCAAGAAGCACTACCTGAATTTGAAAAGAGAAACACTATGGTCATAGGCGCATCTTGCGATACGGCAGAGGTACATTTTGCTTGGTTAAGTACATCAAAAGACAATGGTGGAATTGAAGGCGTCACTTATCCAATTTTAGCAGATACTAATAGAAATTTAGCCAATATATTAGGAGTTTTAGACACCACTAACGATAGGTACGATGAAGAATTAGACGCTGTTCAAGTCGATGGAAGTAGTATTCCTTACAGAGCAACATTTTTATTAGATGAAGACGGAATGGTATTCCATCAGGGAATGAATTTCTTTCCAGTTGGAAGAAATGTAGGTGAGTTTTTAAGGTTAATTGATGCTTATGCGCACAATCAAAAATTTGGTGAAGTTTGTCCTGCTAACTGGGAAGAAGGAAAAGATGCTATGAGCGCTAACAGAGACGGAGTAGCAGATTACTTATCTAACAACTAATGTTAACAGAACTAAATACCGATTCTTTAAAAAGGGAAATCGAACAAAACGATAAAGTTTTAGTACAGTTCTCGGCAAGTTGGTGTGGTAATTGTAGAATTATGAAGCCAAAGTTTAAAAAGAAATCTTTAGAAAATGAATCTTTACATTTCTTAGTAATTGATGCCGAAAAAAATCCTAATTCTAGGAAATTAGCTGATGTTTCTAATTTACCAACCTTTGCTTTTTTTAAAAAAGGATCTTTGGTTAATCAAGTACAAACCAACAAAACAGAAGTTTTATTTAATTTCATTGATGAGGCTGCCGCTAATTAAACATATTGTTCAGTTTATCGAAGAAAATGATTCGGATTATATCCAAGAAACCATTTCTGTACTTGAAAACTTAACTGAAAACTCCAATATTAAAGATGATGAGATGGATGTTATTGGTGAAATTTTGTCTAATTTATATGGGGCAACTGAGGTTAGTAATGCCATTGAAAGAGGGGCATCTAAAAAAGTTGCGTTGAATGATTTCATGAAAAGAGTACAAGGATCTATCGATTAAAAATTCATTTGATTTAAAAAACAAAAAAGCCTCAAAACATTGAGGCTTTTTTTATGCGGAGAGACAGGGACTCGAACCCTGGCAACGATTGCTCGTTGACAGCTTAGCAGGCTGTTGCATTACCACTCTGCCACCTCTCCAATTAGGTATGCAAAAATAACATAGTTTTTGAAATGAACACTATTAATAATCACCATTTCCAATATTAATTTATTTTTATTAATTAATTTTTCTTAAAAAATTAAAAGTAAATTTAGAGAATGAAAAAAATAGTAATTGTTGCAGCGAAAAGAACACCAATGGGTAGTTTTGGAGGATCACTTTCTTCTATTCCAGCTACTAAGTTAGGATCAATAGCTATTCAAGGAGTTCTAGAAGACGTGAGTTTAGACCCTAAACTAGTTGACGAAGTTTATATGGGGAATGTACTTCAGGCAAATTTAGGACAAGCACCTTGTAAACAAGCAGCCATATATGCTGGTATACCAGAGCATACTCCTTGTACAACAATAAATAAAGTTTGTGCCTCAGGAATGAAAGCTATTTCTCTAGCTGTTCAAAGCATAAAATGTGGTGATTCAGAAATTGTAGTAGCTGGGGGAATGGAGAACATGTCTAGTGTCCCACATTACTATAACGCCAGAAAAGCTAAAAAACTAGGGGATATTCAATTAGTTGACGGAATGGTTAAAGATGGATTAACAGACGTTTACAATAAAGTACACATGGGAACTTGCGCTGATGAATGTGCTAAAGAATATAATATATCCAGAGAAGAACAAGATCAATTTGCTATTGAATCTTACCAAAAAGCAAGCTCTGCCTCTTCTAACGGTTTATTTAAAGACGAAATTGTAAAAGTTTCTGTTCCTCAAAGGAAAAAAGAAGACATCGTTATCAAAGCAGATGAAGAGTTTAATAATGTTAAAATAGAAAAAATTCCAAATTTAAAACCTGTATTTTCTAAGGATGGGACAGTAACTGCAGCAAATGCATCTACGTTAAATGACGGTGCCTCTGCAGTTATTTTAATGACTGAAGAAAAAGCTAAAGATTTAAATATCAAACCCCTAGCTGAAATTATTAGTTATGCAGACGCTTCACAAGAACCTAAATGGTTTACCACAACTCCGACAAAAGCTATAAATAAAGCATTAGTAAAAGCAAATTTATCTGTTAAAGACGTAGATTTTTGGGAATTAAATGAAGCTTTTTCAGTTGTAGGCTTAGTTAATACTAAACTTCTAGATATAGAACCTAATAAAGTAGATGTAAATGGTGGAGCAGTTGCTTTGGGACATCCTCTTGGTTCAAGTGGTAGTAGAATTATTGTAACCTTAATCCATGTTTTAAAACAAAATAATGGAAACATAGGTGCAGCAGGAATTTGTAATGGTGGTGGTGGTGCATCAGCACTAATTATTAGAAACTTAAATTAGCGAACTTTTCTAGTAGTTCCTTGATGATTTTATTAAAGTATTTTAAGCCAGTTGAATTTGTCTTCAACTTCTCCCCTTTTATATTTAGCTAGGTAGTCTAATACTTTCACATGGAAATGGTCTGGATTGGATGCAGGTATAACAAAGTTTTCGTCGTTTAATGATATATTAGAAATTGGTGCAATGGTTGCAGCAGTTCCTGCTCCAAAAGCTTCTGTTAATTTACCATTTTTAAGAGCAGTTAAAATTTCTTTTACTTCAATTTTCCTTTCTTGAACTTCCATTCCCCAATCTCTTGCAATTTCAATTACACACCTTTTAGTAATTCCATCTAAAATAGTATCTCCAGAAAGCGGAGTAATTAAAACGTTATCTATTATAAAAATAACATTCATAGTTCCTGCTTCTTCAATGTATTTATGCTCTTTAGCATCTGTCCAAATAAGTTGTCTAAAGCCTTGTTCACTTGCAAGCATTGCCGGATACAATGCAGCAGCATAATTACCAGCAGCTTTAGCTGAACCAGTTCCACCTTCTACAGCTCTAGAAAATTCCGTTTCAATTTTTACTGAAACAGGTTCATTGTAATAATCCCCAACTGGACAAGTAAAAATCATGAATTTATAACTATCAGAAGGTCTTATTCCTATGTAGGGATCCGTAGCAAAAATAAATGGCCTGATGTATAACGAGTGATTTGAATTCTTTGGAACCCATTCATTATCAATTGATATTAATTCTGAAATGGCATCTACAAAAAGATCTTCATTAATTTCAGGCATACACATTCTTGCATTAGAATGATTAAATCTTTTGGCATTTTCATAAGGTCTAAACAAAACAATATCGTTACTTAAATTCCGATGAGCCTTCATTCCTTCAAAACAACTTTGACCATAATGTAAAGCTGATATCGCCGGTGATAAACTTATGTTACCATACTCGGAACAAGTAAAGTTGGTCCACTGACCATTGATGTAATCCATAGAAAACATGTGATCAGAAAATAATTTTCCAAAAGGTAGTTGTTCCCAATTTACTTGGGGTAATCTACTATTTTTTGTTAATTGAGTTTTAGTTTTAAAAGTTGAAACTTTCATTTATCTTAGTAAGAAACTATTTCTGGCAAAAGTAGTAAAATAATAGTGACTTATATAAAAGTATGAATTTCAATGAAAATGAATCAAAATCTGAAATTCTTTTAAAATATTGGGGATTTACCAAATTTAGAGATTCTCAAGAAGAAATAATCGATAATGTTATTGAGAACAAAGATGTCCTAGCTCTTCTTCCAACTGGTGGCGGCAAATCTTTATGCTATCAATTACCTGCCATTTTAAAAAAAGGAACGTGTATTGTAATATCTCCGCTAATCGCTCTAATGGAAGACCAAGTAAGTGATCTTCAAAAAAAAGGAATCAACGCGACCTATTTAAATTCTAACCATCGTTTTAAAGACATAGATCGTATTTTAGATAACGTCATTTATGGAAATGTAAAGTTTTTATTTATATCGCCAGAAAGAATTAACAGCAGAATATTTGAAGAGAGATTTAAGAAAATGAACGTGAATTTTATTGCTGTTGATGAGGCACACTGTATTTCTGAATGGGGAAACGATTTCAGACCAGACTTTAGAAATATATCCTATCTAAAAAAATGGAAACCAGAGGTGTCATTTATTGCTCTTACAGCTACGGCAACCAAAGAAGTTGTAAAAGACATTCAATCTCAACTTTTATTTAAAGAATTTAATATTGTAAAGAAATCTTTTATAAGAAATAACATTATTTATAAGATTATAGATTGTAGTAACAAAGAAGATGTATTACTTAAAACTTTAAAAAAAGAATGTTCTATTATTTATGTAAGAACAAGAAATAAATCAGAATATTTAAGTAATCTTTTAAACAAAAATGGTTTTAAAACCAACTTCTACCACGGTGGATTGGATTTTGATGTACGAACTAAAAAGCAAAAACAATGGATTGATAACCGATTTAATACAATGGTTGCTACAAGTGCTTTCGGTATGGGTATTAATAAATCGAACGTAAGAAGTGTTATACATTATGAAATCTCGGACACAATAGAAGCTTTTTACCAAGAATCAGGTAGAGCAGGAAGAGATGGGAAAACTGCTTACTCACTAGTTTTAAAAAATGAATCTGATTTAGATAACATCAAAAAAAGACATTTAATTAAATACCCTTCTTTAGATGCTATAAAAAAAGTATTTCAAACTATTTCAAATCATCATCAAATAGCGATGGGATATAGTTCTGAAAAAAACTACTCCGTAGATATTGATCTAATAGCTCAAAAAACAAATTTACCTAGACTCGGTACTATGGCTTGTCTTAATTATTTAAAAAAAGAAGAATACATAAAAGAAATTAATAAATATGAATTTTCTCAACTGCAAATTATTGAACCCCTTAAAAATTTAAATATTTTCTTAAAAAAACATACTCAATATGAAAAAATAATTGATGTTTTAATTAGGAGTTATTCTAATATTAACAATCAAAATATTGCTATTAGTGAACAAATAATTTCTAAAAGATTAGATCAAGAAACAAAAGAAACCATCCGCCAACTAAACCGTCTAAATGAGCTTAACATTGTAGCATACAATGAAAAAAAATCTTCTTACACAATTCAATTTCAAAAACCAAGGCCTAACATCAACACACTAAGGTTATCGGTAAACCATCTTCGTCAAAAGGATTTAAAAGAGCAAAAGATAAAGGCAATTATGAACTTCACAAGATCTAGAACCACGTGTAGAAATAAAAAATTATTGAATTATTTTGGAGAAAAATCAAATGAAAAATGTAACAATTGCGACAATTGTACGATGGGTTTAAAGAAAGATCACAACCCCACTAACATCATCGAAAATGCCATTTTAATTTTACTTCAATACGAACCCAAATCTCCCAACTATTTATTCAAACAATTTCAAGGAATAATTGAAAATGAGACTTATAATAAAATACTAAAAAATATGATTAAAAACGAAAGGATTTTTTTAGTGAATAACCTATTGTGCAAATCCTGAATTTTGACAATCAATATGTTTTTTTGTTTTTAGAGAAAAAAGATTTTTCATTTCACATATTAATTCTGAAAGAGAATTAAAACTTTGTTTGTAAGAAATGCCTACACCTTGAGTATAATTCGATTGGTTTTGATTGGACAAATCATATTCATTAGATTCATTGTAAGCGTGAATACTGACGTTACCAACACTATTTAACTTGTACTCTACATTTACATCTCCAATGAAAGTATTAGGGTTCTGAGTTAAGTTATTGGATTGAGACATTCCTAAATTTGTTTGAATACTTAGACGATCGTTAAATTGTTGAGTAGACATGGCAACAGTAAGTTTATCATTAGAAATGGGATCACCAAGAGAATAATCAAACCCAATATCGAATTCATCTGTAAAAGAAGAAATCATATTTCCAAGTTGATTCGACAACATTTCACTTGTTGACAAATCGTAACGCTTTCCATTATCACCAACATTGAGGTGGTTTGGAGTAATAAATTGGTTTAAAATTAATAATGAAAAAACTTGTTTATTCAACTCTTCATTATTAGAAAATATGCTTTGTAAACTGGCTTTTACAGATTCGTTAGCTTTTGGAACCTTGACATTGAAATTTACATCGGGATTCATTAAATCATTTTCTAAATTAATGTAAACATCTACTAAACTTTTATGCTTCCAGTTATCTCTTTCTATTTCAGGTAAAATATTAAACAAGCTGGTTCTTAAAGGATAAATGGCACTAAGGTCAATCTTAGCAGTATAAGGATCTCCTAACCAAGTAATTTCACCTCCTTTTCTAAGTATAAATTTTTTATTTATAAATTCTTTTAAAGCGAAGACATACTCACCCTGACTAATTGTATAATTTCCATACATTGAAATATCATAATTTTGGTTAATATTTAGCTTTATATTCCCTTCACCCTTAGCCTCCATAACATCTCCAACCAAATCTTCAAAAATCAATTTCACCTCAGCATCATCAGTAATTTCTAATTCAATATCAATATTTAGTTTTTCTTTATTTCCAATAACAGGAATTAACTCTTCAGATTTGACAGAGTCTTTAATTCTAAAAGAAATAAAATCGTGTAGAACTACTTCTTCATTACCATAAAGGGGTAAATACAAACTAGTGTTTTCTTCAGTTTTAGCATTAACCTTAATAGATAAATCATTAATACTGTCATAGGTTATGGAAGAATAGCCGGTAATAAAAGCTTTACCATAGTAATAAGGATTTTCTTTGTAAGAATTATTCATTAGCAACAAAGGTTGATCAAAACTCAAACCCAAATCGAGTGAATATTTAGAAAAATTATCGTGATGATAGCGACCTGAAATTTCTCCAGAAACATTCAATACATCTTTAATAGTTCCGTTTAGAATTTCAACAGAACTATCCTTAACAATCAATTTACCAGCCACTTTATACATTGAATTGTATTGATTTAATTTAAGAGCTACATCATCGATATTTAAAATTCCTTTAAATACAGGTTGGTTCCAGCTTCCAGAAACCCTAAGATCTCCATTTAGTCCACCGTTTAGTCCAGTTAAAAAATCATTGGGTAAATAAGGGTTTAAAAAATCTAGTTGAGTGTTGTTAAAAGAAACATAACCACTTAACCTATTTAAAAGATCTTTAGAGGGTTGGTACGAGCAATTCACAAGTTCTACTTCCTTTTCAAAATTTTCGTTTAACAATCCACCATTTAAAATAAAGCTTTGCTGTAAATAGTCCCACTTAGATGAGAAATTTAATTTTCCAATAGCATAATCGTTGAGAATAAAATTACTTAAGCTACTTTCTGATGAAGAATGAAAATTATTCGTTAAAGAATAAATGTCAATATTAGAATTTAAAATACCGGACAAGTCCATATTTTTTCTATGAATATTAAAATACTCTGGAAAATTAGCTAAAGATATATTAGCTAAAGATATATTAAAAGTATCCTTTACACTAGATCCAATATCTCCATAGATAATAACAGATTGTGAGTCATTTTTAAAATACACAGTATCTAATTCCACACGACCTGATTTATAACTAAAAAGGGCTGTATCTGTGATATTCCAAACTCCAATTAAAGAATCTTTTAAAAACATATCTAAAATATGGATATCAAAAGTTGTATCGTTAAATAAATTAATTTCTGAAAGAATATTTCCTTTAAATAAAGAGTCTTGAGTACCCCACTGCACATCAGAAATTATTTGGTTATTTGAAATTGAAGTATTGACAGATATATTATTTGTTATTTGGTATTTTCTTTTATTGACAGAGTCTATTTGGATAATAAAATTGAAATTAGAATCTAAACTAAATTCATTTCTTGGTTTGGAAAATAACTCTAATTTTTTGAAATGCCAATCATTAAAAATGATCTCTTGTGCAGCTAAATTCACATCAAAAACATTTTCATTCTTTGAATAACTAAAATTTAAATGAGCATTGTTAGAAATATTCAAGCTAGGATAAACAAATGAATTTAAACGTTGAAAATCGTGAATGGTTAAATCTAAATCAAAGAACTGGTCTTTTATAAACGGACTGGTTTCTGGAATTAAATTAGGTAGAATTTTAGAGGCAGAATATTGTAAATTACTATATAATTCATCAAACTTGAAATCTCCTGAAATATTAAAAGAAAATACATCAGATTTAAAATTTATTAAGTGATAATAATCATTGGTTTGAGAGTCAAATTGAATTTCCCCAAAATTATAAACTTGGTTATTTTCAACAAAAAATATACTGTCAAGATTCACATAACCTGTGAAATCCTTCCAATTATTACCAAAACCATTAAAGTAAGATACAAAAGACAGTTTTGCATTTGGATGGTTAGAAGTTATCCCAATTTGGTCCAGAGAAGCATCAGATATTTTTAAAGAAAAATCAAATTCGGTGGGTACTTTATTAAAATCTACATTCCCATCAAAGGTTAAATCAATAGATTTATCTGATAATTTCAAATTACCATTAAATGCTCTATTTTTAAACGCCCCTGTAATAGTGATATCCTCATATTGATAGTTATTCATGGTAAAATCAGAAAAATATCCATCAATTTTTAAATCAATATCTTCCTTGTAAAGTCCTTTACCATTAATTTTTACGTTGGCATCAAAATTTTCGATATCTAATTCATCAAAAATTAAGTTGCCTGAAAAATTTTCTGCAATTAAATTCACATCGTACGAAATGTCAGAAAATTCATTTTTCAAAAAATCTAAAGAACCAGATAGATTACCTATAGAAGAGTTGAATATAAAATTGGATTTAATATTAGTAGATGTTCCATTACCTGAAAGAAAAAATTTAAAGTCATTTAATTTCAATAATTTATTTTTAATTAATGGGGGTAAATTAAAATGTTTACTTTCTTCTAATTTAAATAAATCATTTCTTCTTAATTTTTCAGAGTGAAGATCAAAATCATAAGCTAATAAATTATTGTTATTCCAGTTTCGAATGTTTAAGTCTCCACTTAAGTCAGAGTTTATATACTGAATAGATAAATTCTTAAAATCTAAATAATCATTAGTAGCATACAAATTACTATTTAGAGTTATTTCAAAACTTGTATCAACTTCATAATTTGAAAATAAATTAAAGTCTAGAGCCGAGATATTTGATGCTAAATTCTTAAAATTAAATATTTCAGAATCTGGGTTATTTTTATTGTTGAGAAACAAGTTAAATTCTTTTGTTCTTAAAAAACTGTTAGTGGTTGTTAGATCCAATTCAGACACTTTTATTTTACTTGAATCTAAATAAAGATTACCATTTAAACTTATTAAGTCTAATCCTTGATTAGACTTAAAATTGAAATTGCTTACTTTGGTACTTATTGCATTTTTATCTAAACTTGTTTTTTTAAACAAAAGATTCATTTTAAATAGTCTAAAACACTGGTAATCAAACTTATGACTAACTTCTAAAATATTCGAATTATCATGATTAAAAGTGCTGTTTAAAATTTGAACTTCGTCAATCAGTAATTGATAATTTTCACTTTTCCGTTGGTTATTTTCAAATTTATTAAGCAAATATTCAAACTCATAAATTGTGGCTCCTTTATTTTTTTTAATATTAATTTGAGCGTTATTAAAAACTAACTTACTAATATGAAAACTGTTGCTAAGCAAGCTTATTTTATGCATGCTTAAATATACACTTGGGACATATAGAATTGTGTCTCCATTTTGGTCTGGTATTAAAAGATCGTTTAATTCTAAAGTCTTGAAACTTCCAAAAGAAACCTCTTTTACTTTAATTTCGGTGTTTAATTCCTGATTTAAATATTCCGTTAATTCATGTGCAATACTGTTTTTAAAATAGGGTACTCTTAAGGTATAGAAAAAAGAAATTAGTAGAATTAATAGTAATTCAAATACGTTAATTAATAAACTAATTGAAAATGAAATGGTATTTTTGGAATTAACTTTCAATAATTTTGAATGAATAAAAACAAAGATAGTATCATTCTTGGTATAGAATCTAGTTGTGACGACACTTCTGCAGCTGTATTAATAAATGGCATTATTTATTCTAATGTAACTGCCAACCAATCCATTCACGAACAGTATGGAGGCGTTGTACCAGAGCTTGCTTCCAGAGCACATCAAGAAAATATTATTCCCGTAGTTAGTACAGCCTTAAAAAAAGCAAATGTAGAAGTAAATCAATTAACCAGTATTGCCTTTACTAAAGGGCCTGGTCTTTTAGGGTCTTTACTTGTAGGGACTTCTTTTGCTAAATCATTGAGCTTATCGTTAGATATTCCTCTAATAGAAGTTCACCACATGAAAGCACATATTCATGCACATTTTATCAAAGAAAATGATCAAGAATTTGACACTCCTAATTTCCCTTTCTTATCCCTTACTGTTTCTGGTGGACATACTCAAATTGTCTTAGTAGATGGTCCTTTAAAAATGAAAGTTATTGGCAGCACAATCGACGACGCAGTTGGAGAAGCATTTGATAAAGCGGGAAAGGTCTTAGGATTGGGATATCCTGCTGGACCTATCATTGATAAGCTAGCTAAAAATGGTGATGAAAATAAATTCACATTTACATTTCCAAAAGCCGGGAATTTCAACTATAGTTTCAGTGGTTTAAAAACCCAGTTTTTAAATTTTATTAGAAAAGAAACTCAAAAAGATTCACAATTTGTTAAAAATAATTTAAATGATATTTGTGCTTCTTACCAAAATCACCTTACAAAGTATTTAATTAAAATTTTAGATAAAACCTTAGAAAAGTATCCTTGTAAAGATATTGCTCTTGCTGGAGGTGTTTCAGCGAATTCACACTTAAGAAAAGTTTTCTTAAAATATGGAAAAGACAACCATTTAAGATCGTTTATTCCTAAGATTGATTATTGCACTGACAATGCTGGCATGATAGCAATGAGCGGTTTTTTTATGGAAAGAGAAAATATTTTTTCAAATCTTGGAGCCCAAGCTACAGCAAGATTTCCGATAACTTAGTTACTTGACTTTAAACCTCTTTTATTCCACCAAGCTGCAACTGTAACGGCAATAATTGAAGCAATTGTAATCCATGCCCACGTAGGAAACACAGGCGTCTCTCCACGAGCATAACTATGCAGTCCCTTGGATAAGTAGTAGTTCACACCAATAAAAGTCATTAAAACGCTCGAAAAAGCAAATACAGAGGCTACATTGAAAGTGAATTTACTCTTTAAACCAGGAATCAATCTAAAGTGCAAAACAATGGCATAAGTGAGAACAATTACTAGAGCCCACGTTTCCTTAGCATCCCATCCCCAATACCTTCCCCAGGATTCATTGGCCCAAATACCTCCTAAAAAAGTACCTATTGTAGCTAGAGCTAGTCCAATGGTAAGCGTCATTTCGTTCACATGGGTTAGTTCAGTAATAATTGATTTTAAATTTTTATTGTCTTTCTTAAGAAATAAGTAGTTGACTGTGTTGATTAATCCAAGAATAAACCCCAAACCCAAAAAGCCGTAACTTATAGTAATACAAGCAACATGTATCACCAACCAATAAGACTTAAGTACAGGCTGTAAGTCTGTTAATTGTGGGTCAAAACTACTATGACCAGCAGTCATTAATGTAAAAAAAGCTAATAAAGCGGTTCCTGCTAATGTAATTTTAGAACTTCTAATAAATAAAAATCCAGCTAAAACTCCTCCCCAGGCAATAAATGTAAGTGCTTCATATCCATTACTCCATGGTGCGTGTCCTGTAACTATCCACCTTAGAGCCAAAGAATAAGTATGCATAAAAAAGACAACAGTTAGTAGAGTTATAAATCCCCATAAAGTGTAATTGACAATTTTATTTAATTTGTTTCCTTTTTTAATTAGGGCATCCCAAAAAGAAAAGATCAAAAGAAAAACGGCTAAATAACCATAGTAATTTTTGACTTTGACAAATAAGTTAGATTTGTTGTAAGAAATTTCTCTTTGAATTTGGTTTTTGGATAGAAGTATTTCAGTAGGGGATGTTTTAATTTGATAAGCTTTTATAAAATTAAGCAGCGACTGAGCAGATTCGTAATTATTAGACTTTTTAGCTTCTCTTAAATCCATTATGTATGATTTAAACAGTCTAGAAAGTGATATTTTAGATAAATGTTCGTCAGTTGTATCTATAGGTAGCTCTGCATATGGATCGACCCAATTCACCCACTTATTATCTTTACTCCCAGCAATTGGAAATATTTTAAGTAAACTTCCATTCATAGTTTGAAGAACAATGTTCATTCTTTCATTAGCCTTTATAAGTTCTTTATCAAAAAAACTTTTATTGATGTCTTTTTTAGAAAAACTAACTTGAATTTGGCTTTTTAACTTTTCAGTTTTATCATCATTAAAAAAATCATTTACTGAAGCGTAATTACCTTCAATTCCCAAAGAATCTGACAATCCTGTAGCATCACCTTTTCTTATATATATTATTTTCTGATCTAACCAGTAAGGCTTATCCAACATCATATCAACTAAAATTTGCATTGGATTTAACACTTGATTATCAGAAGTAGTGAAATTATTTTTTTTGGAAATTTTATGAAAAATATCAAAAGCTAGTGAATGGGTTGGCTGAATTCTTCCTTCATAGGTTTGTACCAAAAGCACACCCATTGAATCCGCCTGAACAGAGGGAATTGGTTTGTAACTGTAATTTTCTAAAGCAAATAAGTTGGTTATAAATAATACTGCAATAGTTGTTAAAGCAGTTTTTCTTTTATTTCTCATTTTGATCACCTTTTTTCTTACTTCGACAAACCTAGAAGATGGATTGAAAAGAGTACCTAATAAACCCACTGCTAGTAATAAGTAACCCAAATAAGTAATCCATGTTCCAATAATGTCGTGATTTACCGAAAGTATAGTAATGTCTGGATCTAACCCTGCTTTTTTATTTTGATCATTGGACCAATCGTAACTAGACTGAAAAAATCTAAATCCCCCGTAATCAACCACATGATTCATAAATAAGTTATAGGATTGATCAAAATTATTCAATTCGTCAGTAATATTGATATCGCTTTCATAACTACTTGGACTTTCAGAACCTGGGTATTTCATTAATCGAAAATCCGTTAAACCTACTTGGAATGGGAGTCCAATATTTTTTGCACCATAAGCAATCGAAAAGAACAATCCTCCACACTTTAAAGTGGTTGGAACGGGTCTTATTCCTGATTTGCCCAAGACAAATTCTGTTTTAGAATCTTGCCCGACTTTAACGGTAGTAAGCAAGGCATCAGGTAGATCATCGTTATCTGTTGAAACATATTCTAATTTTGCTTTTTGTTCAACACTATTAACCATTACTTGTAATCCTAAAAAAGAAACAAGATTTCTCACGGCAATATCGTGAAGTTTATTGGGCACCAATGTGTCTTGTGGTATTTCTTTCCCGCTTTGCCTGTCTTCAACAGTAAGACTAGCCATATCCACTTTATTTATTTCGAATGGAGCAAATACTTGTAACTGATTATTCGTGTAAAAAAACTTTACAGCATCTTCTCTATCGTTGTTGTTAAAAGCAAATGGAACCCCTTGTTTTACTACTACTTCACCATTTGATAAGTAAAGATTTTCTCTACCAGGTAAAACTAAATGCAAATACAACTTACCTCCTGGTGTATCTTTAATGAATTCCTTTTGAGCATTAGGAATTCTTTTTGTTACTTGAACTGAAACGTAACCTCTTCCAGGAAATTCAAACTTTGTATCTGGATAAGAAGTAAATACCTTAGAAAAATTGTGTTGTTGTTCTTCGTTGTATTGAATACTGTCGTTGTGTGTTTTGATTTGGAAGTAAGGTTCAGATGAATAAATTTCAGAAGAACTATCACTTTCTTGAATCAACATAACGCCTTCATAGCCAATGTATCTAGATACAAAAGCACCAACTAAAGCAATAATAAATCCAAAATGTAAAAGTAAAACGGACCATTTTTTCCATTTTAACAACTGATAGGTTTTAATATTATTAATGAAATTGAGTAATAACAATAGTAAAACCAATTCAAACCATTTGGCATTATAAACGAGTTCTTTGGCCGTAATGGTATCGTATTCATTTTCAATAAAAGTTGCTGTTCCAATAGCAGCAGCCATAATAAATAACAAGATAGACATGAACCTAGCCGATAGTATATAATTAAAGATTTTCATTGGTTGGCGAAATTAAATAAAAATAAACGCACATTAAATTAATGTTCAGAACTTAAATTGTTAATAAATGAAAAATAGTGGATTCTAAATAAGAATTGTACCTTTAATTTCATGAGAAATCTAGACTATTTCGAAGAAAAAATCCCATCTCACGACAATCAACAAATTACTGTACATCACTGGCCGGTAAAAAAACCTAAGGCATTAATTCAATTAATACACGGAATGAGTGAACATGGTTATAGATATAATGAATTCGCAAATTGGCTCAATAAAAAAGAGATTTATGCTTATTCTATGGACTTGAGAGGACATGGCAAAACTGCTCATAGTTTGCAAGACATCGGTGTTTTTAGTGAAAATGATGGTTGGAATAAAGTAGTATTAGATATTAAATATCTTACTGAAAAGATTGCCAAAGAATTTAAGCAAATCCCCACCATTATTCTTGGGCATTCTATGGGTTCTTTTTTAGCAAGATCGCTAGCCTCTAATTATCCTAATATTGGAGACTTTTATATTTTTTCTGCTACTGGCGCCCATCCAGGATTAAAAGGACATATTGGGGGATTAATAGCCCGACTTAATAGCTTTCTTTTTGGAAAAAGTACTCCTTCTAAATTTCTTCAGTTTTTAGTTATGGGAGATTTTAATAAAAAAATTAAGAAACCTAGGACTAAAAAGGATTGGTTGACTAGAGACGAAAAAGCAGTAGATGCTTACATAAAAGATTCGTTCTGCATGCAAATTTTTAAAAATCAATTTTTTGTTGATTTGGCGTATGGTGCTATGCGCGTAAATTATAAATCGGAAATAAGAAGAGCTGATAAAAATAAAGCCGTATTATTTTTCAGTGGAGAAATGGACCCTGTTGGTGACTATGGCAAGGGAGTGCAAAAGCTTTTTAATATTTATAAAAAAAATAATTTCAAAAAAATAGAAATCAAACTATTTTCAAACGGAAGACATGAAATGTTAAACGAGTTAAATAAAGAAGAGGTATATAATTATATTTATAATTGGATAGAAAAAACCGTATTTCATGGTAAGTGAAAAAATAAATATTCTTAAAACAAATCTTCCAAAAAACGTTACGTTAGTAGCTGTTTCTAAAACCAAATCCTCTGAAATAATATTGGAAGCTAACTCCAAAGGGCATTTAGATTTTGGTGAAAACAAAGTACAGGAATTGGTTCAAAAATACGAGGTTCTACCCAAAAATATTCGTTGGCACATGATAGGGCATTTGCAAAGTAATAAGGTGAAGTACATTGCTCCATTTGTACACTTAATCCACGGTGTGGACTCTGTGAAAATCCTCAAAGAAATTAATAAACAGGGGTTGAAAAATAACAAGAAAATAAATTGCTTGTTACAGATTCACATAGCTAAAGAACAAAACAAGTTTGGATTTGATCTTGATGAAATAAAAAAATTTATAGAACTAGAGCAACATGTTCTGTGGAAAAATATAATTATAAAAGGAGTTATGGGAATGGCTACCTTCACAGAAAATAAAAACTTAGTAAAAAAAGAATTTGAAATATTAAGGTCCAATTTCGAAGAATTAAAAAAATACTTCACTGAAGATTTCGACACCCTTTCAATGGGGATGAGTGGAGATTATAAGGAAGCTATTTTAGCTGGTAGTAATATGGTTAGAATTGGAAGTAGTATTTTCGGAAGAAGATAGTTTTTAAAAAAATTAAAAGTTAAACTTCTATTGATTAGAATTCTATAATTTTGAATCACAATACAAAAAATAATGAGTACACACCAAAAAGTAATTAATCAACTTAAGGAAGATTTATTAAATGAAGATCATTCCATTGTTACTAAGGCACTAACCAAAACAAGAGCTAAAGGAAATGAACAACTAATTACTCCTTTAATTGAACTTTACGAAAAAACTGATAACAGTCAAATAAAGCAGGATGTAAAAAATATTTTCTCTGAATTAAAAAATAAAGAAATTTTAGACTTTTTATTACCCCATTTAGATACTGGTAGTGATGAGGTTAAAGAATTAATATTATTCTCTATATGGAGCTCAGGAATAGATATGACGGACCATATTCCAGAACTTGTAGAAGGATGTATTTCGGGAGGTTTCATGGTGATTTTAGAAGGATTGACAGTTCTGGAAAATTTGGAGGGTCCCTTTAATGAAGACGATTTATTTCAAGCCTCTACCCTATTACAAGAATCGCTTTATGACGCAGAAGACAGTAAGGAAAAAGAATTAATTCAGTCTATGAACGATATTATTTTAGAATTCGGTAAAAAATATTGAGTGTCATTAAACACATATCAATTATAGGAACTGGAAATGTAGCTACAGAGTTGGCCAAACTATTTTTAAGAAATAATTTTATTATCGACGGTGTATTTGGCAGATCAAGTATTAATACTAAAAGTTTAGATCCCCATCTATACCAATCAAATTATAACGAAATATCACAAAATAGCGATCTTTATTTAATCTCAGTTAGTGATGATTCATATTTAGATATTTTAAGAAAATTAAAACTTAAGAACCCATTTATAGTACATACTTCCGGAAATTTAGAAAGTAGTGTCTTAGAATTAAAAACCAATAGATGGGGTTGCTTCTATCCGCTTCAAACTATAAAAAAAAATCAGGATATTTCTTGGGATAAAGTTCCATTTTTAATTGAAGCCTCTACTAAAAAAGACCTCTCTTTACTTTCTAATCTATGTTCTTTAAATAATCTTCGATATTCTGTTAAAGACTCTGAAGCAAGAAATAAAATGCATGTAGCTGCAGTAGCTGCTAATAACTTTACCTATTACCTTCTTAGTGAGGTTAAGGAATATTGCAAGAAATACCAGCTGGATTTTACAGACTTAAAACCCTTAATTGAGAAATCACTTCAAAATATTTTAGACACTCCTGGTCATACTTTACAAACCGGTCCTGCTGTGAGAGCAGATTTGAAAGTTATTGAAAGACAATTAAATAGTTTGAAAGAAGACAAAGACTTACAAGATATTTATCAATTATTTACAAAAAAAATCATTAAAAAACACCAAAATGAGTTACAAGACAAGACTTTCTAAAATTCACACTTTTATTTTTGATGTTGATGGAGTTTTAACGGATGGAACTGTTGCCTTAGAATCCAGCGGAGAATTGGTAAGAACCATGCATACAAAAGACGGTTATGCACTTCAACATGCGGTAAAAAAGGGTTACCATATTGTAATTATCACTGGAGGAAGGTCTAAAATGGTTCAAAAAAGATTGGAAGGACTGGGAATAAAACACGTATATATTGGAGTAAGTAATAAACTACCTCTACTAAAGGAGCATTTAAAAAAGAATAATCTAAAACTTGAAAATGCTCTTTACATGGGTGATGACATTCCTGATTTACCTTGTTTGAAGGAAGTTGGAGTAGCAACTTGTCCTAACGATGCAAGTGTTGAGATACGTGAAGTTTGTGATTATATTTCCCATATAGAAGGAGGTAAAGGATGTGTTAGAGACGTATTAGAACAAACGATGAGAGTTCAAGACAAATGGATGGATGACGATGCCTTCTCATGGTAAAGAATTATTTTAAGGCTGTTAGATTACTAAACCTAGCATTACTCAGTTTTATTTTTTGGGGTTTAATGTTGCATATCTATGCTACTGGAATTGCATTTGAAATTAACCATGTTTATCTTTTCTTGGCGGCCATAACAACTACTGCTTCAGGATATTTAATCAATAATTATTATGATTTACAAAGCGATAAAATAAACAACAAATCTATTATAGATCTAGATTCAGGTTATTATCTAAAAAGTTACTTTATTCATTTTTCACTTTCTTTTTTCTTTTTACTAATATCTTCTCTTTTTGGTGGGTGGTTTTTATTGATATTATTCCTACACATTTTAGTACTACTGTATTCTCTTAAATTGCAACATCTTCCACTAATAGGTAATACAGCTGTTGCCTTGCTTTGTTCCATTGTTATTTTAATACCACAGGGTATAAGTAATCAATATTTTAATTTCAATAATTATAATTCCAATGAAAATATTATAATAATCTTCAGTATATTTTGTTTTCTAATCACTTTAAAAAGAGAGGCTATTAAAGACCTGGAAGACATTAAAGGAGATCAAAAAACTGGTAGCTACACACTTCCGATAGCTCTAGGAAAGAAAGTTACCTACTCATATATTTTTATTTTACTTGCGGTTGAATTTGTATTTGTGTTAAACTGTGTAAAGGAAACCAATTACGAAATCAGATACTTATTTTTTTATTCTTTACAATTAATCGTCCTAATTATAACTTTTTATAGATTATATCTTGAAAAAAGTAAAAATTTTAAAATAATTAGTTCTCTCATTAAATTACAATTTGTTTTGGCTGGAATTGGACTTTACTTATTATTATGAATTTATTAGATAAAAAAATAAAACATCTGCAAATAAAACTAGCTTCTCAATCTCCTAGAAGGCAAGAATTAATACAAAATATTTTTTCTAATTTCAAAATAGTTAGCAAGGAAATTGATGAAATATATCCTAAAACTTTGCATGTAAGTGAAGTTGCTAGCTATTTATCAAAACTGAAAGCTGCTGCTTATTTAGAAAATGCAAGCAAAGACGAGCTCTATATTACTGCGGACACTGTAGTTATTTATCAAAACGAAATTTTGGGAAAACCCATCTCAAAAAATGATGCCTTTAAAATGTTGAGAAAACTTTCTGGAAACACTCATGAAGTGTATACTGGTGTTAGTATTTTATTAAATGGTTCTATTCGTACTTTTGACGACGTTACAAAGGTAACTTTTTATGAACTTTCCGATGATGAAATTAATTATTACATAGAAAAATATCAACCGATGGATAAAGCGGGTTCTTATGGGATTCAAGAATGGATGGGATATGTTGGAATTCAAAAAATGGAAGGAGATTTTTTTAATGTTATGGGATTACCCCTTCACAAACTTTACAGAGAAATAAATGAAATAATTGATTTATAAAAATGAATCTATTGCCATTTTATATGAATGGAGCCCAAAACCTGCTACAATCCCAATGCAGTTTTTTGCCATTAACGACTGATGTCTGTAATCTTCTCTTTTGTATACATTACTAATGTGAACTTCAACAACTGATGTTTGTATAGCTGCTACTGCATCTGAAATCGCTATTGAAGTGTGGGTATATCCTCCAGCATTTAGCACAACCCCGTCGTATGAAAAACCAACTTCTTGAAGTTTATTAATTAAGTCACCCTCAACGTTAGAGTGAAAATAATCAATTTGAATTTCAGGAAAATTATTTCTGATTTCTGATAGGTAATCTTCCATGGAACTATTTCCATAAATTTTAGGCTCTCTTTTACCTATTAAGTTAAGGTTAGGTCCATTAATAATAATTATTTTTTTCATAAGGAATTACTTAACGTATTCTTCTTTTTTAACAAGTGCGTATTGTTCGTCTTCCAATTCTAAATAGCCCAATTCATAAACAAAGAAATAAGTTTTTCCCTGCTTAGTTTTATAAACGTTAGTGTAATAGTAGAAATTAAATCCGTTTAATAAAAGTTGTTCTTTAGTAGTTTTCGTTTTATTATTTCCTTTTAAAAAAAAGGACAACACCCTTCTGTTTTTACGTAAAATTACATTTACTTTTCTTACGTATTCATTAGCATCTTTGTTAATATTGTTATTATAGGAATTTCTACACATATCATTACAGAATTTCTTATCAATTCTCCCAATTAAAGGAGTTTGACATTCCATACAAAGTTTATCTGTTTTTAGACCCATAAGAAGTTTATTTTCAAGTAAAAGTAATTATATCCGTTTAAAAACGGTAAAAAGTGCTTAATTACCTATTAAATACACAATCAATTAAAAAGTTTGTAAACATGATGGAACTTCAAAATATCAAAAAAATACTTATAGTTGGTGGTTATAGCAATAGTACAGTAAAGACTTATATCGCTTGTTTAACATCCTTTAAAAAATACTTTTATAAAATAGAAATTGACCGATTAACTAAAGATGACATAATTGAATACTTATTTTACTTAATAAAAAACAACTATTCTAAAAGCACTCAGAACCAGCACATTAATGCCATTAAATTTTATTTTGAAAAGTGTTTGGGAAAGAAAAGAGAGTATTATATAATTGAAAGACCTAGAAAAGAAAAGAAGCTTCCAACTATTCTAAGTAAAAATGAAATACAATTATTGTTTAGCAATACTCATAATTTAAAACACCTTACCATTTTAGCTGTTATTTATTCCTGTGGGTTAAGAATTTCGGAATTAATTAATATTAGCTTAAATGATATTGATAATAACAGAATGATAATTCACATCAGAAAAGGTAAAGGAAATAAAGATAGACAGGTTCAGTTAACCAATCAAGTATTAGAACTACTTAGAAAGTATTATAAAAAATATTTACCCGTTAATTATCTTATAGTTGGCCAAAATGGAGGAAAATATTCAACAACAAGTATTCAAAAGATAATAAAAAACTCTGCCTTAAAAGCAAGAATTTATAAAAAAGTAACTCCTCATACTTTGAGACACAGTTTTGCAACCCATCTATTAGAAAACGGAACTGATATCAGATTCATTCAAAAAATTTTGGGACATAGTGACATTAAGACTACTCAAATATATACCCACGTAAGTAATACACACCTTAAGAACATCCAAAACCCTTCTGATAGTTTGAATTTTTTGTAATTTAGTGTAAAAGGGGAATAAACGTAATACGTTTATCCCCTCGTTGTATGCCATTGGTAAAAAGAAAAGCCAACCGCACGTTCAAGCACATTTCCTGCTCCGTGCCTCCGCAGCAAAAGAGCTTTCACTTCCCCACCGCTACCCAAATTGAGTGATTGTTTTTATGCTCATTTAGTGAGATATTTAATTATTATTACTATTTTGCAGACTGAATTATACAATTCAAAAAAATGAACCGAATAAAAGAGGTTTTAGA
>JAQXDK010000008.1 GCA_029251405.1 Flavobacteriales bacterium | reverse complement strand
AGCAGATGTAATAGAAGATACATTCAACGTAAACGTAATATCAATAAATGAACCCGGTGCTGCAGGACAGCTACCGTCTGACTCACAACTTCCAAAACAATGCTTGATTGTTGTGTCGCTGGTAATTGTTGGAAGCGGTCTGTCATTATAATTAGCAGCATCGCCACAAGGCAAACCATTTAAGTTCTCTTTTGTTCCCCAATCTCCATTCCAACCAGGACTATTTAAAAATGTATAATGGATACCATTAGTACCGTCAAAAGTTGCTACACCAGACCATATTAAGGTGTCAGTTGTGCTTTGGGTTAATTGTAAGCCTTGTGCCCCCCCAAGGAATCCACCACCAGCATACATACCGTTAGAACCAACTGATCCTCCGTTGTTATATATGCTTGCTGTGTTAACTTCTAAGGTTATATTATAAGTTTGGCTGTATCCAAACATGACCGTTAGAGTCAATAATAAAAACGAGTAAATTTTCTTCATAAATGTTTGATTAGTTAATAATGTTTGATGTTTTTTACAAACAACGATATGTTAAATGTAAATTATTTAAGGACTAAACAAAATTATATGATAAAAAAATTAACTTTTAATTAACATTTAACCTTTTTGTATAAAAATTAATTAATAATGTTAAACAATATCATTAAAAAAATTCAATAGAATAAACATAATTATAGTATGTTTGAAATATGGCAAATCAATTTGATTTCAAAAATAAAAATATTTTCATTGGTGGGTCCACTAAAGGTATTGGTTGGGCATCAGCTAAAATGTTTGCAAATAGAGGAGCAAATATTACACTTGTCTCTAGAGATATTAAATTATTAGAACAAAGAAAAAAAGAACTAAACAATAACGGTACACAGAACCATTCGATTATTAGTTTAGATTTCGCAAATCCTGAAAAGTTGACTCACAAGTTGAGAGATTTTATAACAACCAATTCCTTAGAATATGATGTTATAGTTAATAATACTGGAGGTCCTCCTGGAGGAGCTTTGGTAAAAGCACTTTCTAGTGAATTAGTCAATGCCTTTAACTTACATTTAATAGCCTTTCATGAAATCTTAGAACTGTTACTTCCTGGTTTGAAAAAAAATGACGGGGGAAGAATAATTAACATCATATCTACATCAGTCAAGCAACCCTTAAATGGATTAGGGGTATCCAATACAATAAGAGGAGCTGTAGCTAATTGGTCTAAAACTTTAGCTAACGAATTAGGGGCTTTTAATATAACAGTTAATAATGTTTTACCAGGAGCAACTAATACAGGAAGACTTAAAGAAATTATTAAAAGCAAAGCAGATCAACTTAAAATAAGTGAAAAGGAGGTAGAAACACAGATGGCTAACCAAGTTCCACTGAAAAGAATAGCTACACCTGACGAAGTTGCAAACGCAATATTGTTTTTAGCTTCTGATAAAGCCAGTTATATAAATGGAATTAATTTACCAGTAGACGGCGGAAGAACCAAGAGTCTTTAGAGTTGTTTATATTAATAATTTAAATCCTCTTCCGTGTACATTTATGATTTCGATTTTGCTGTCGTGCTTAAGATACTTTCTTAGTTTAGCAATGTAAACATCCATACTTCGACCATTAAAATAATTGTCGTCTCCCCAAATTGCTTTTAGTGCATGATTTCTTTCCAGTATATCATTTTTATTTTTAAAGAGTAGTGTTAACAAATCAGATTCTTTTGTAGTAAGATTTACAGAGAAATCGTCTTTCGATAAAATTTGTTTTTTTGGGTTGAAGGTAAATTCTCCAATTTCAATATCATCATAATGAGATTCGGAAACTATCTTAGATCTTTTTAAAATAGCATTTACTCTAGCGACTAATTCTTCCATATTAAATGGCTTCGTAATATAATCGTCTCCTCCAACTTCAAAGCCTTTTAAAGTGTCTTCTTTCATGGATTTTGCCGTTAAAAAAATTAGAGGAACTTCTTTATCAATACCACGAATATCTTTAGCTGTTGAAAACCCATCTTTAACCGGCATCATTACATCAAGAATGACAACATCGAATTGGTTTTTAACAAATGTTTTATAACCTAATTCTCCATTTTGTTCCCATTGGCAGTCAAAGCCTTTAGCTGCTAAGTAATCTGAGGTAGTACCCCCTAGATTTTCATCGTCTTCAATTAATAAGATCTTAATTTTTTTATCCATTACGAAAGTATTTTAGATGATTTTAAATTGATTGAGAAAACACTACCAGAATTTATTTTGCTTTCTACCATAATTTTGCCTTCATGTAAGTCAATAATTGTTTTGACATAACTTAACCCCAGTCCAAATCCTTTTACGTTGTGGACATTTCCTGTTGGAACTCGATAAAGTTTTTCAAATATTCTTTTTTGATTATCTCTTGCAATTCCTATGCCATTATCTTTAATTCTTATAATTATACCTCCTATAACGTCTCTTGTAGAGATGGTTACAACAGGGGATTGGATGCAATATTTTTGAGAATTATCTAAAAGATTGTAAAATACATTTGTGATATGAAGTTTATCTGCTTCCATAAGTATGTTTTTCGCCAAAAAGTCAGTTTTAATTTCACCTTTTTTCTTATTAAAAGATAGATTGATCGATTTAATGGCTTTTGTAATTACTTCTTCAACGTTAAAAACTTCTAGTTTTAAATCTGGATTCCCTTTCTGAGAAAGTGAGCTTTGAAGAACATTTTCAACCAATTTTCCTAACCGTTCATTTTCAGATTTTATAGTACTTAAAAACTTCTGTTTATTCTTCTTTTCAAGTTTTATGCTTGAGTCTGAGAGAGCCTCACATGCAAGACCAATAGTTGCAATTGGTGTTTTTAACTCGTGAGTCATATTATTTATGAAATCAGTTTTGATTTGAGTAGTTTTTTCCTGATCTTGAATAATCTTGATGCTGTAAATAAAAGTTCCCAATATGATAAGTATCAAAATAATAGAGATAACAAGAATGTGACTAAAAGATTTTTTGACAGATTTTTCTAATTTGAGAATGTAAAGAGTGAATATTCTTTTTTCAGTAAATAAATCATCATTTAAAAATTCAACTGAGTAGCTGTTAGATTGCGTTAAAATTTCATTATCTATATTTTCAAAATTAGATTCAATAAGTAACCCAGATTTATCAGTAATACTGAAATGAAATTCATTTTCTATCGCGTGTTTGGAAAGTATATCGTTACACAAGGATAATATTTCTTTTTTCTTCAAAGAATTATCGACATTAATATTCACATTCAATGCGAAGTGGTTGTTAATGATGCCAAAAATCTCTTTTCTTTTTTCAGTAATAGATTTTTCAGAAATATTATTGATTTCAAAGGCTAAACTATCTAGTACATTATTTTTATTGTAGTTCTTGTTGCCAAGTGATAATTTTCTGTTCTGAATATTTGGGTTGAAATATTTTGAATTAGTTAATATTTTATTTCTTAATTCTTCTCCAATTTCTTGAACACATACCTCAATAACATTGTTAAAATTATCTATTCTTTCTGTAAAAGTATTTTTTGCCCAATAGAATTGAATTATAAGAAACCCAAGTAAAGTGAAGCTGCTAAAAAAAATAATAATTTTTATGTATTGATTATTTTTCACATTTAATTCATTGAGTTATTACAATGGAATATTTCCATGTTTTTTTGGAATACATTCTATTTTTTTATTTTCTGAAATTTTAAAAGCCTTAATTAATTTCTTTCTAGTTGAAGATGGTTCAATAACTTCGTCGATATATCCTCTAGATGCTGCATTGTAAGGGTTGGCAAATAAATCTGCATATTCCTTTTCTTTTTCAATGTGTTTTTCTTTAGGATTTTTTGAATTTTTAATTTCTTTCTTAAAGATAATTTCAGCTGCTCCTTTAGAGCCCATAACGGCAATTTCTGCATTTGGCCATGCATAATTCATATCTGCTCCAATATGTTTGGAGTTCATGACGTCATAAGCTCCTCCGTAGGCTTTTCTGGTTATGATTGTAATTCTTGGAACTGTAGCTTCACAAAAAGCATACAGTAATTTAGCCCCGTTAGAAATAATTCCATTCCATTCCTGATCTGTCCCAGGTAAAAATCCAGGAACATCTTCAATTACCATTAAAGGGATATTAAAAGCATCACAGAATCTCACAAATCGAGCTCCTTTTGTTGATGCCTTAACATCAAGTACTCCTGCTAGCACTGCTGGTTGATTGGCAATAATCCCAATTGATCTTCCAGCAAGACGACCAAATCCAATAACTATATTTTCAGCATATTCATTTTGAACTTCAAAAAAACTATCGGTATCGATAAGAGTAATTATAACTTTTTTGATATCGTAGGGATGGTTAGGATTTTCAGGAATAATATTGTCTAGAGATGGTCTAACTTCATCATTTAAAACGTAATCAATATTTTTGGGTATTTCCTTACAGTTTTGAGGTAAATAAGAGAGTAGTTTTTTTAATTTTTCAATAGTGTCTAATTCGTTTTCACCAACAAAATGAGAAACTCCAGATTTTGTCATATGTGTTTCTGCACCACCCAATTCTTCAGCTGAAACTTCTTCATTTGTCACGGTTTTTACAACATTTGGCCCTGTAACAAACATGTATGAAGTATTTTTTGTCATGAAAATAAAATCAGTTAATGCTGGAGAATATACAGCACCACCTGCGCAAGGTCCCATAATTGCAGACAATTGAGGGATTAAGCCAGAGGCCTTAGTATTTCTAAAAAATATATCAGCATATCCTCCCAAAGAAACAACACCCTCTTGGATACGTGCTCCCCCAGAGTCATTCAAACCAATTATTGGAACACCATTTTGCATGGCTAGATCCATTATTTTACAAATTTTTTCAGCATGAGCTTCAGCTAAAGAGCCCCCTAGTACCGTAAAGTCTTGTGAATAAACATAAATCAACCTTCCGTCTACAGTTCCATATCCTGTAACTACTCCATCTCCTAAAAATTTTGTTTTTTCTAAACCGAAATTAGTAGATCTATGGGTGACTAGTCCTCCAATTTCTTCAAAACTATTTGTGTCCAATAGTAACTCTATTCTTTCTCTGGCAGTAAGTTTTCCTTTTTTATGTTGAGAATCAATTCTTTTTTGACCCCCACCAATTTTAGATTCTGCTATTTTATTTGCTAATTCTTGATTTTTCATCTTAGTTCATTAATTCTTCAATTTCATCAGCTTCTATGGGAATGTTCTTCATGAGGTTTATTGGATTACCATTTTTTTGAACCACCACATCATCTTCAAGTCGAATTCCTAGACCTTCTTCAGGGATATATATTCCAGGTTCAACTGTAAAAACCATGTTTTCTTCAATTGGATTTGTCCAAGAACCTAAATCGTGGGTGTCCAAACCAATATAGTGTGATGTGCCGTGCATGAAATATTTTTTGTAGGCTGGCCAATTAGGATCTTGATTTTTCACATCTTGATTAGATATTAATTGAAGTTTAATTAATTCTTTCTCCATAATTTCCCCCACCATTTTATGGTATTCATTTAATAAAACTCCTGGTTTGAGTAATTCGGTAGCATCATTTTTAACTCTTAAAACTGAATTATAAACTTCTTTTTGTCGGCTGGTAAATTTACCATTTACAGGGACACATCTCGTTAAGTCGGAACTGTAATTGGCATACTCTGCACCAAAATCCATTAGAATAACGTCACCCTCGTTACATGATTTATTATTTTCACCATAATGAAGAACACATGCTGAAGATCCTGAAGCAATAATTGGAGAATACGCAAACCCCTTAGAACGGTTGGATAAGAATTCGTGCATTAGCTCCGCTTCAATTTCATACTCCATCTTGCCAGTTTTCACAAATTTTAAAATCCTTCTAAATCCTTTTTCTGTGATATCACAAGCTTTTTGCATTAGCTCTATTTCCAAAGGATCTTTAATTGATCGTATTTTGTGCATAATGGGAGCAGACCTTAAAATAGAATGATTTGGAAAGTCAGATTTAAATTTTTTCACAAATCTATCTTCCCTAGTTTCCATTTCATTTTTAGTTCGGAGATGTTCATTAGCATTTAAATAAATATTTTCGCTCTCTATGACCAGTTGTCTAAATATAGATTCGAATTGATTCAACCAATAGATAGTGCTAATTCCTGAAACTTCTGTAGCTCTTTTTTTAGTTAGTTTTTCTCCTTCCCATACTGCAATATGTTCATTGGTTTCTTTTAAAAATAAAATTTCTTTGTGCGAAGTATTTTTACAGCTTGGAAATATAACCAAGATGCTTTCTTCTTGATCTACTCCAGAAAGATGAAAGATGTCTCTATGCTGTGAGAAAGGTAATGTACTATCTGCACCAGTATTATAAATATCTTTAGAGTTGAAGACAGCAAGGCTATTTTCTTTTAAATTTTTTTTAAACCTTTTTCTGTTATTTATGAATAATTGTACGTCTATAGGTAGATATTTCATAATTAGTTATCTGTTATTTATTTAGTAAAAATAAGAATATTTGCAGATGTTAGTGCTTAAGAACAAATAACTATTCTTGAAAACTAAATAACTCTATAACAACACCAAGCAATGACAAATTGATGACAAATAAATTGAATATAAATAACGATTTTTGTGAACATTAATTTTTATTGAATAAACTTCAAATTATAGCATTAACGCATCGGAATTTTAATTTTGATGAAATTGGTAAGTTCCACCTTGACGACTCTGTTAGAATGGATCGTTTAGAAAAATTAAAATCTAAATTAAAAATTAATGAATTAATGTACCTATCTACTTGCAACAGAGTGGAGTTCATTATTAATTCAGATGCAGAAGTTAACCAAACATTTTTAGAATCGCTATTAAGTGAGTTTATTTCACAGGAATCGCTTATACCAACGATGAGAAAAATTGAAATTTTTTCAGAAAAAGAAGCGGTTCATCATTTATTTTCATTAGCATCTTCCATTGATTCACTAGTAGTTGGAGAGAGAGAAATTATTACCCAAGTGAGAAAGGCTTTTGAAGAATGCCGAGAAAGTAATTTGTGCGGAGATTTTATTAGAGTGCTTATACAAAAAACAATTTTTACTGCAAAAAAGGTTTACACTGAAAGTGAAATTGCAACTAGACCTGTGTCAATAGTGTCATTGGCCTATTTAGAATTAAAAAAATACATTTCAAAACAACCAAAGACTTTCTTGATTATTGGAGCTGGTAAAACAATCAGTTCTATGCTAAAGTTTATAAATAAAAATGACCAACACGAGTTTTTGATTTTCAACAGATCTACTGAAAAAGCTGAACAACTAGTATCTCAATTAAATCTTAAAGCAAAAGTATTTCCACTTGCTGAATTGGGAACCACCAACCACGAATTTGATTGTATTGTTTCTTGTACAGGATCTCAAGATGTTATTTTAACTAAAGAAAAATTTCTAAAAATTAATCCAGAAAGAAATAAGAAGTTAATTGTAGATTTAGCTGTTCCCAATGATTGCGATCAGAAAATTTCTAAAGAATTAAACACCAAAATCATAAATGTTGACCAATTAAAAATTAGAGCTGAAGAAAATTTAAAAGCTAGAAGTAAAGAAATTAATAGTTGCTTAGCAATAATTGAAAAACAAATTATTCAATATTATCTAGCAGAAAAAGAAAGAACTTTAGAAAGAGCACTGAGTGCAGTTCCTGAAAGCATTAAAGGAATCAGAAAAAAAGCTTTTAAGGAAGTATTTGTAAAAGAATTAGAAACATTAGATCCTCAAGCAATAAATATTGTCAATAGTTTGGTTGATTACATGGAAAAAAAATACATAAGTGTTCCCATGAAGATGGCAAAAGATATATTCCTAAAAGAAACTTCTAAATAATCTTTTGAGACCTTCAAAAATAATCATAGGCTCTAGAGGAAGTAAGCTTGCACTATGGCAAGCAAATTATGTTAAAGACACTCTACTTAAATTAGGTATTAATTCTCAGATTAAAATTATTAAAACTAAAGGCGATAGAATCCAGCATTTAAGTTTCGATAAGATTGAAGGAAAAGGGTTCTTTACCAAAGAGATTGAAGCTGCGTTATTAGATCAAGATATTGATTTAGCTGTTCATTCACTAAAAGATTTAGAAACGGACCAACCTAAGGGTTTATCTTTGGGGGCGATACCTGTAAGAGAAAACCCCTCAGATACTTTGCTAATACATAGAAATGCTGTTGACCCTAGTAATTATTTAGATATAATAAAAAAAGGTGTTGTAGGCACCTCAAGCGCTAGAAGAAAAAATCAATTACTTTTATTTAGAGAAGATTTAATAATTAAGGATCTTCGAGGCAATGTACCAACGAGAATCAATAAACTTAAAGATGGTTTATATGATGCAATAGTTTTAGCAAGAGCTGGTTTAAATAGACTTGAAATTGATGTTTCAAAATTTCATGTTCTTCACCTTTCTCCAAGTATTTTTATTCCAGCCCCTGCACAAGGAGCTTTAGGTCTTCAAATTAGAAATAATGATGAATACATGATTAAAATACTCTCGAAAATTAATCATAAGGAAACTGAAGGTGATGTGGCTTTTGAGAGGAGAATATTAAATGGTATCGGAGGTGGATGTCATTCTCCAATGGGCGCATTTTCTAAAATTAATCAAAATGGGAAAAGAAATACTTGGGTTACTTTCTCAGAAAATGTAGATAAAACTCCAATTAGATTTTTCAGTGATTCTGAGAGCACAGAAGAAATACTTAAAAAAATAGAGCAAAAAAAGAGGTCTAAAAAAGTTTGGATTTCGAGGGAACTTAATTCTGATAGTATTCTTAGAAAATTACTTGAAAATTCCAGCTGTTATATAACTTCTCAGTCTTTAATTGAGAAGACAAAATTAAGTTTAGAATTTCTTCCAAAATGTGACTGGATATTCTTTAACTCTTCGTTTTGTTACGATTCAATAAAACAATTGAAAAGCACTTTTAAAAATAAAAAAATAGCAGCTTTTGGAGACGCAACTGCAAGGTATTTAAAAGCACAAAATCTGAAAGTCAGCTTTATCGGTACTGGTAGCCCTAACAATGTTGCCAAAGATTTTAAATCTACCATAGATAGGGATGATGTAGTTTTTTTTCCATCTTCTAATATAAGTATTGGAACAGTTCAAAAGCTAATTCTTGAAAAAAATAAGACAGTTAAAAAATCTTACGAAACAAAACTTTTAAAGAAGATAATTGAACACCATGACTATTTTATATTTACAAGCCCAAGTAATGTAGAAGCTTATGTTAAAACCAATTCATTAAAAGGAGTAAAAGCGATAAGTATTGGCCCAACAACAACACAAACCTTAAAGGATAATGGTGCTACCAATATTTATCAAGCTTCTGAAAGTAGTGAATTAGCTTTAGCCGATATTGTTCTCAATTTAATATGAATTTTTTAGGACACTTAATACTCTCAGGAACCGATCCCGATGTTATTTTTGGGAATTTTATTGCAGATTCTGTCAAAGGAAAATCCTATTTGCTGTTGCCAGATAGCATTCAAAAAGGAATTGTCCTTCACAGGGTTATTGATGATTTTACGGATAATAATACGGAATATCTAAAAGGGAAAAGAAGATTCTATCAACGTTTCCCAAAAATAGGAGGTGTAATTAATGATATTTTATACGACTATCTATTATGGAGATTTGATAAAAAGACAAAGTCCATTAATCTAGAAATAAAAATAACTAAATTTTACAAAATTTTAGATCAGAAGATTCATCAAATGCCTCCTAAAATAAGAGAAATGTATCACTATATGAGAAGAGACGATTGGCTTAATAATTATCAACACAAAAAGGGAATTAAAAGAGCTCTTCATGGCATTGGTAAACGAATTAATTATTCAGATAATTTAGAATCAAGTTTTGAAATATTAGAAAATTCAATGAAATCTTTTGATGAAGAATTTGAAATTTTTTATAGTCAGATAAAAGAAAAAACTTCTTTTTTTCTGTAAATTGAAGGATCAAAATATAGATATGCCTATTAAACCACCTTTTAATTTATTTCAATGGATAGAAAATAATAAAGATTTATTGAAGCCACCTGTAGGCAATAAAAATCTTTATGTAGACGCCGGTGATTATATTGTGATGGTTGTAGGTGGGCCTAATGCAAGAAAAGATTATCATTACAACGAGACGGAAGAGCTTTTTTTTCAAATTGAAGGAGAAATTACGGTCAAGACACAACAAGATGGAAAGTGTGTTGAAATCCCTTTAAAAGCAGGAGAAATATTCTTATTGCCAGCAAGAGTTCCTCACTCTCCAAATAGAGCTAAAAATTCCATAGGTTTAGTAATTGAAAGGGTTCGAAAAGGAACGAATATGAAAGATGGTTTGATGTGGTTTTGTGAATCTTGTAATCATAAACTATATGAATCTTACTTTCAACTAGTAGATATTGAAAAAGATTTCTTAAGTGTATTTAAAACTTTTTACAATAATGAATCGCTAAGAGAATGTGATGCTTGTGGAGCTGTTATGCAGGCAGACAGTAGGTTTGTAGCAAACTAAAATACGTTCTATTTGTCTTGTACAAATGTTATTGTAAAAGATTTACGTGTCCCTTTAAACTCTTGTAATTTTGATTGTAATCTAAATATTCAATGACCCATATATAACTATCAATTTTACACTTATTTCCTAAATATTTACCGTCCCAGTAATTATTGATTTCATTGGTATAATACAATTTTTCACCCCAACGATTATATATCCACAATTCAAAACTTTTAATATTTTCTCCTTTAATTTCGAATACATCATTATTACCATCGTTATTTGGAGTAAATGTATTAGGAACGAAAATAGAGCCCTTAATATTAACTAGGGTTGTATCCGAACTAATACAACCTAAAGAGTCTACAGCCACTAGAATATATTGTGTTGTTTCTGTGGGATTTATCTGAGGTTGTAAACAAGTTGGACATGATACCCATCCTGAAGACTCCCAATAGAAGTTACTAGCGCTTGTAATTCCATTTAAATTTATGGGTTCTCCATAATACATCCAGAAATCTAGACCTGCGTTTACATAAGGTTCTGAAGCAACGTTAACAGCAACTGAAAATGTATCTTTACAACCGTAATCATTTTCAATAATCACCTTATAATTCGTGCTTTGTAAGGGATAGGCATAGGTCCAATTACTATCATTATTAGATAAATTAATATTAGGATACCAATAATAATCAATTCCGTCTTGCGCGTAGATTTCTGCTGTGTCTCCAAGACAAATCGCTGTATCGCCAAAAGCACTTCCAGAATAACCAAAAACTAAAGCTAAAATGGAATCTACAGATTGACCACATGCATTTTCTGAAATCACGTAATAGGTGCTATTAGAATCACTTTTTATCCAAATATTAGTTCCAGATGTGTCATTTGGATTTGAAACAGGTGCCCAAATTGCATTATTAAGATTCGTTAATGTAATTAAAGTAGAATCTCCAAAACAAAGGTTTAAGGTGTCTTGAAGTATAATATTAGGGATTGAAATATCAACATCTACATTAACAGAATCCGTGTATACGCATCCATTTGGAGTAGTAATATCTACATAATAAGTACTGTTCTGCTGAGGATTCACTAAAGGATTGGCACTATCAACATTCACAATATTAAATCCTGACCACCGGTAAGTAGTTCCTCCAATAGCGTTTAAAAATAAACTATCTTCCTTACATATAGTTGTATCATTAGAAGTGTAGAAAATATCATTAGGAATACTTACAATAAAATACGCAGTATCAATACTGCAACTATCTTCTGCTATAAGCATGTAAGTAGTAGAGTTCGTTGGATTTGCAACTACTTGTGAACCAAAACCACTTGAAAGTGAATTAGAAGGCGACCATGTAAATTGAGTCCCTCCGTAAGCGTTTAAAGTTACTGTAGTACCAGGGCATAAAACACTGTCTCCATTAACAGCGGCGTTATTTACTTCATATATATCTACTAAAACATTAGAGGTGTCAGGAATTACACAATTTCCAGTGTCGGAGACAATTAAAGTCACACTGTAAGTTCCTGTATCGGAATAAGTGTGATAGGGATCGGGTAAATTAGAGGTATTTCCGTCGCCAAAATCCCAAAAATATTGATTTCCTCCTTGCGAAAGATTGGTAAAATTACAAGAGCTTGGTAAGCAAGAAAAATAACTTGGTAAACTTATACTTGCACTAATAGTTTCCAAATCAAATTTAAATGCTCCTAAATTACATCCGTTATTAGCTCCATTAATTGATGAATAAACATTAGGAGTTGTTGGGAAATCTGAAAGACCTTGACATCCAGCACAAACAGCTTGATATATTTTGCCATTTTTATCAAATCTGCTGGTTCCACCATCCACATGTTCCTTACTGGTTCCACCACCAAAAAAACTTCCGTAAACTTGTGACTGCATATCTTGAGAAAATACAGCTAGATAAAAATCTTTTCCGTCTGTATTTGGTTGCAAAGCATTAACAATGGGCATGTTGTTAGTATTACCTCCTGTTGGAGACAATCCACCCCACCCGGAGATGTAAATTAATCCACAATCTGAAACTAAAAATGCAGAAGGTGTAATATTTCTTCCCAAAGTACCATTACCAAATGAAGTGGTCATCAAGGTACTTGAAAGGTTGGAGTCCAGTTTATGAATAAATTGAGATCCCACAGAGCTATAAGTACTTGTAGGAAAAACAGGATAAGTAGTGTTTGTTAAACCAAATAAATAAACATCGTTGTTCAAGTCTACTTGCACAAAATAGCTTTGATTATATCCACTGTCTCCAAGATAAGTAGATGCCAATAAATTACCATTCTGTGAATTATATTTCCTTACAAATCCATCAATATTTCCAGAGTAATTAGAATTTAAAGCATTAGAGGTAGTTGGAAAATCACTACTTAAAGTTCCTCCTGTCAATAGTGGAAAGTTGCTGTTGTTTAGCTGAATAGAATAACCTGCATCATCATTAGAACCACCAAGAAATGTACTCCACATTAGTGAGGATAAGTTAGGGTCCATTTTAAAACCAACAGCATCTTGCATGCCACCAATAGTATTCTGTTCTGGGTTTTGTAAAGGAAAATCTAAAGAAGAGCTACTGGATGCAACATAACAATTTCCAGCATCGTCTAAAGTAATTTCTCCTCTATATTCGTCTGCATAAAAATGGCATAACAGATTACCTAAATAATTATTTGCTCCTGATTCATTAATACCGTCGTTCTTAGTACCACCTATAAATGTTGAGCCCAGTAAATTTGTTCCATCGGCAGAGAATTTAGTAACAATGATGTCGGTACCATTAGGATATTCTAAGTAATGGCTTGTAGAACTTGTTTGATAATTTATGAATCCAAAAAAATCTCCACCATTAAATGAGGTGTCGTAACTGTTAGCAGTTGTTGGAAAATCTGCTGATCCAGTACTTCCCAGAACAAAAAGTTCATCGTTGTTATTAACAACTAAACTATGAGGGTTTTCGTTGCCATTTCCTCCTAAATAAGTACTGTATCTTAAAGAATCCCCATTGGTTGAAAATTTACTAATACAAATATCAGTCCCAGTAGAACCAAAACCTACCCCACCATCAAAAAACATATCGTAAGCTCCTAAAGTTACAATGTAGCCAGTTCCAAAAGCAATGCTGCCAGCATATAGATGTCCTGTTTCATCATATGTTGCTGTTTCACCCCAGTTATTTGCACTAGAACCAGAAAAAGTTGAAAATATCAATATAGGGTCTATAATGAGTTCTTGACTTTTATCATATTTCCCTTTTAATTTGAAACTTACGACATCATCTTTCAATTGAAAAATGCATGGAATTATTATTTTTTCACCATTAATAATTTGATAGGCTAATGGTGCTTGTTCTATTACATTTCCAAGACTAGTTTTTAAAATTAAGTGACCTGATTTTATATATGTACTATCAATTCCAGAATATTTAATTTTAAACTTTTCTGGATTAGTATTTGGGTGAACAATAACATCGTATTTTAATTTACCACCTTCTGAAAAATATTTCACATCAATTCCTGAATAAATATTAACATATATTAATTCATTAAAAATGGGTACAAATGATTGCCATTTACTTGTGTCGTCACCAATGAAATAGTTTTGATAACTGCTTATTTTCTCTTTTCCAATAATAGCTACATTCTCATTGCTTCCAATAAATAAACCTTCAAATCTGTGACCATAAATATTTCTATAATTAGTATCACCGTGCCTTACTGCATTAATTTTATCTTTTTCATATAAGTCATATTTAATTCTGTTTTTTTCGAAGTAAATATTTCCTGCTTGGTGTTCAAGTTTGAAACTAATATTTGAATGGAATTGCCCCTTATTTTTAATAAACTGAGGCTTGTTTTGAGAGTAGGTTAAGTTGGAAATGCTCATAAGCAGAATAACTGCTAATAATTGAGACGCGTTAATATTTTTAAATATTTTTTTCAAATTAAATAAGTGTTTATAATTATCTTACTAAATGTGATTATTATTAAACTAAACATTGTACTCTTGTAAAGTTAAAAATTCTAAATGAGTGACGCTATAAAACATGAATGTGGTATTGCCCTGCTTAAATTAAAAAAGCCTCTAGACTTTTATTTAAAGAAATACGGTACAGCTCTTTACGGGCTTAACAAAATGTACCTATTAATGGAAAAACAACACAATCGTGGCCAAGACGGAGCAGGATTAGCCAATATCAAATTTGATGTTGAACCGGGGACTAGATATATTAGTAGATACAGAAGTGTTAAAAACCAGCCAATAAAAGATATTTTTTCCTACATCAATAAGCGATTTGAAACATTACATGAAGACGCTCCAGAAAAATTAAATGATGTTAAATACTTAAAAGCTAACGAAGCATTTACCGGAGAATTATTTCTAGGTCATTTAAGATATGGAACCTTTGGGAAAAATAAAAAAGAAAATTGTCACCCTTTTTTAAGGCAAAACAATTGGATGACCAGAAATTTAGTGGTTGCTGGTAACTTTAATCTAACTAATGTAGATGAACTTTTTGATTTATTAGTAAATATTGGTCAGCACCCAAAAGAAGTTTCAGATACAGTTACAATAATTGAAAAAATAGGTCATTTTCTTGATCAAGAAAACACAAGAATTTTTAGAGAACTGATTGAAAAAGGAGTTGATAATAAAGAAATATCCTCACATATTGCTAAAAATCTAGATATTGAAGCTATTCTAAAAAATGCTTCTTTAGACTGGGATGGCGGATACACAATGGCTGGATTACTAGGGCATGGAGATTCTTTTGTTATTAGAGACCCCAACGGGATAAGACCAGCATTTTGGTACGAAGACGATGAAGTTTTTGTAGTGACGTCTGAAAGACCAGTTATTCAAACAGCTTTTAATGTTAAATGGGAAAAAATTAAGGAACTAAAACCGGGTAATGCATTAATTATTAAAAAAGATAATTCTTTTAAAGAAGTGGAAATTAATGCTCCGAAAGAAGTAACAAAATGTTCTTTTGAAAGAATCTATTTTTCAAGAGGTACCGATATTGATATTTATAAAGAGAGGCTCCAACTAGGTAAATTAGTCGTTAATCAAGTTCTAAGTGCTATTGATTATGATCTAAAAAATACGGTTTTTTCTTTTATACCTAATACTGCAGAAATGTCTTATTATGGAATGGTAAAAGAAATCGAAAACTATTTATCTGAAGTTAAAAAGAAGAAAATCAAGCAATTAAATCCTAGTGTCCCAAATTACAATGATGAATTAGATAAGATTTTATCCATAAGAACCAGAGCTGAAAAAATAATGGTTAAAGATGCTAAATTGAGAACCTTTATTACTCAAGATGATTCGAGAGATGAGATGGTTGCTCACGTATATGATATAACTTATGGATCTCTAGAAAGAAATAAGGACTCTGTTGTCATAATTGATGATTCTATTGTTAGAGGAACTACTTTAAAGCAAAGTGTTATCAGAATTTTAGATCGTTTAGAACCAAAGAAAATAGTAATAGTTTCTTCAGCACCACAAATTAGATATCCAGACTGTTATGGTATTGACATGGCTAAACTTGGAAATTTTATTGCCTTTCAAGCAGCCATTGATTTGATAAAGCAAAAGGGAATGGAAAATCTTATTACGGAAGTTTATAATAAATGTAAATCTTCAGAAAAAAATGGAACTTTAAAAGTAGAAAATCACGTAAAAGCGATATATCAACCTTTTGAATACGAAGAAGTGTCCGACAAAATATCTTCATTATTAACTCATGAAAATATCAATGCTGATGTGAAAATTATTTTTCAAACAGTAGAAAATTTACACAAAGCGTGTCCAAATCATAAAGGCGACTGGTATTTTACAGGGAATTACCCTACACCCGGAGGTAATAAAGTAGTTAATAGGTCATTCATTAACTACGTAGAAGGAATCGATAAAAGAGCTTATTAATTAGATTTGTATATAGGAACGTTAGAACAAGCTTCTCCGAACATTAACGATTTAACAACGCCAATTAATTTGTTGCTTATTTGAACGTAGCTTTTTTCTGGAATATATGTATCTGTACACCCCTTAATAAGAACTCGTTTGTCTTTAAATGGTTTCAAATCTAGGGCTTCAATATTGATTTCAAATATTTTATTTTCAAGACTTTTTTGATCTCCGAATACGATGTGATTCGTGTATGGTTTCAAGTATTTAGTTACCAGCATGTAAGCCCATATAGGTACAATGACATCATGAGAACAATGGATTGCGACAAATTTATTCTCATATTCTTCCCATTTATGATTTTCTAAATATTCTCTAAAGAGCTTTTCTTTCAAGACCATTTCATTGTAAAGCCACTTAGAGATGTCAATAGATTCTCTAACTTGCTTGCCCCTAAAAGATTTCATTTCTAAGGTAACAAGATTACTTTCAGCTACTCTATTTCTAATCTCTTTCAAGCTTTATTGTAATATCTAAATCCAATTTTATTTTCACGTTCATCTAAGCTTTCAAGTACAATGTTGTTTTGTTTTATTAAAGGTGATTTTAAAGATCTGTTGTGAAGATTTTCGTAAGAATTAAAACTAATAATTTCTCTTGATTGAATGTCTTCCATCACTTTCAAGTGCTCTATTTTATGCTCCCAATTATCTTTGATTTTACCTTGAAAAATTTTTGATTTTGATCCGCTACCATAACTTAAAAAGCCAATTGTGTTTCCGGAAATTTTATTTTTTTTATCATTAGCACAGAAAAGTAAGCTTATTAAAGACATGAAAATGGAAGCTGTGTACATATTACCAATATAACTAGATGCCATTTCTCCATCTTTAATTTTCTGGTCTATAAAGATTTTATAAGAGTTTGATTTTGATGCAGCTTTTTTCCAATCTTTGTAATTTATTTTATCTAATTTTCCTATTTCATTTTCTAATTTCACTAAATCTCCATTTTCCTTAATCCATTCTATCCAAATATCTAACATCATTCTTCTTCCCTGATAAGCATAGGGGAGGTGAAAAATTAAATGATTCCATTCCTTTAAAAAATTAATATTTGTTTCGGACTTAAAATGATCAAGAGCTTCTCTAATTCTATTCTGGTAGCATTCGTTAGAGTATTGACCATCGAAGACAGGTTCTTCACTATATAGTTCTATTTTTTCTTTATTGGAATTGGTGAGTTCTTGAACGGTTGTTTTACTCTTTTTTAGATGTTCATTATCGATTTCTTGTCTTGGTTTAAAAAAATCAGAAACATGTTCCATACTAATTCCAATAGTTTCATTTATAGAAATTAAGTTTGGATTTGAAGTAACAAGCATTGCTACAGCACCTGCACCTTGGGTGTATTCTCCAGAAGATTCGAGACCGTACTTTGCAACATCTGATGCAATTACAATTGCTTTCTTTTTAGGATGAACTTTAACCCAGTTGAGACAGTTTTCTAAGGCATCTACTGCTCCTATACATGCAAATGTCAGGTCTACAACATCGCAATTTTTAAAACATCTTTCACCATATTTAGAACTTAAAATATTTTCTACAGTTCCTACCGCATAGGTAGCTGTTGGTTTGGCAGCGTCGACTGCACTTTCGGTACCTAAATAAATTCTTCCTATTGAATGGGGGTCAATATTATTATTTTCTATGAGTTTGAGTAAAGCATTTGCTGCCATTGAAGCAGTATCTTCATTAACATCTGGCAAAGCCATGTACTTTAAGCCTAATCCTTTTTCAAGTTTTGCAGGTACAATGTTTCTTTTTTCTGCTAAGCTGCTTATTTGTAATGCTAATTTTGGTAAATAATAATCAATTGCGTCTATTCCAAATTCCATTTTTTAAATTTTAAATCATTCCTAAATCCAATTTTGCTTCTTCACTCATCATATCTTTGTCCCATGGTGGGTCGAAAACGATATTAACTTTTGATGTTATTACTCCGTGTACTTCTCCTACCTTATCTTCTACTTCTTTTGGTAAAGATTCTGCTACTGGACAATTAGGTGAGGTTAGAGTCATGATAATTTCTACATTAAATTGATCATCAACTCTTATTTCATAAATAAGCCCTAATTCATAAATGTCAACTGGAATTTCAGGATCAAAAATAGCTTTCAAAACATTGATAATTTTTTGTTCTATCTTCTTTTTAGTACCAGCTAATTCTTCTACATGCTCCATTTTAGTTGTTTTTAATATTTAAAGTAAAAGCATAAGCTTTCATCTGTTTTACCATTTCTAATAATCCGTTTGCCCTTGTTGGAGAAAGATGGTTAGTAAGTCCAATATCATTTATAAAATTAAGTTTTGCTTCTATAATATCTTTAGGATTTTGGTTATTTAAAACTCTAATTAGCAGAGCTATGATTCCTTTTGTTATAATGGCTTCACTGTCTGCGGAAAAAGACACTTTATTTTCAACAAATTCTGCGTGTAACCAAACTTTTGATTGACATCCGTTAATTAAATTTTCATCTTTTTTGTAGGAGGTGTTTATAACTGGCAAATCTTTACCTAAATCAATTAGATATTCATATTTTTCCATCCAATTATCGAAAATTTCAAACTCACTTATAATTTCTTTTTCTAAAGAAAGAATCTCCATTTGTTTAATTATTTCGTGTAAAGATAAAACAAACTATGTATTTCTAGAATTTTAAAGAGTTTATTTAAATAACTGTTGAATTATTTCTTGAAGTTTCCCCACTTTTATTAAAGTGAATTGATTGTTTGCTTGAATATTAATTTTTGAATACTTACTTAAATAAATAATTTTGATACCCATTTTGGTAACTTCTTTTATTCTCTCATTGATTCTGCTAACAGGTCTTATTTCGCCACTCAAACCAACTTCACCTATAAAACATACATTTTGAGCTATATGAAAATCAAAAAAAGAAGATAAAATAGCACAGACCAACGACAAATCTATAGCGGGGTCTTTTACTTTAAGCCCTCCTGTTATATTTAAAAAAACATCCTTTTGACTTAGCTTCATCCCCCCTCTTTTTTCAATAACTGCCAAGAGCATATTTAATCTTTTAATATCTATTCCATTGGCAGATCTTTGTGGGTTACCGTACGTAGCTGGAGAGGTAAGTGCTTGAGACTCTATCATTATTGGACGAACACCTTCTAAACTACATCCTAATGCTATTCCACTAAGTTCTTCCTGATTTGTAGATATTAACATTTTACTTGGCGAGTTAACTTCTTGCAACCCAGTTTCATTCATTTCGTAAATACCCAGTTCGTTAGTGCTTCCAAATCTATTTTTCATACTTCTTACAAGTCTGTAGAGGTGGTTTTTATCTCCTTCAAAAAGTAATACAGTATCCACCATATGTTCCAAAACTTTTGGTCCTGCTATGGCTCCATCTTTAGTAATATGGCCAATTATGATAATTGGAATACATCTTTCTTTAGCATATTTAATTAGAATTTCTGCACTGTGTTTTATTTGAGAAATAGTTCCAGGAATTGCATCAATTTCATTATTGTAAATAGTTTGTATCGAGTCTATTACAATTAGATGTGGTTTAATCTCCTCACTTGTTTTAATAATTGTATTTATTTCAGTCTCATTATATATGTAACAATATTCATTCTTATCTTTTAGACGATTAGCTCTAAGTTTAATTTGCTCATTACTTTCTTCCCCTGAAACGTAAAGTACTTTTTTTTCTAAGGTTAGAGCTATCTTTAAACTTAAGGTGGATTTTCCAATTCCTGGTTCTCCACCTAAAAGAATAACAGATCCCTTAACAATTCCTCCACCGACGACTCTATTAAATTCTAAATCATTTATTGAAATTCTATCTGCTTCATTTCCAACAATATTATCTATCAGCTGAGGTTTTTTTATGGTGTTTAATAAAGTACTTTTTTTGGTACTTAAAATTTGTTCTGTAAGCGTATTCCAAGATTCACACTCTGTACATTTACCGGTCCATTTACTGCTTTGATTCCCGCAGTTGTTGCATTCAAAAACCTTTTTTGTTTTACCCATAATTAAAATTAATATTCAACTACTTAATTTATTTATGTTCTTTATGGAAATCACTTCCTAAAAATGGTTTTATAGCTATAAAAATACCAACTAGACCCCAAACAGGAACGGCTGCTTTATCAGTATCTAAATAATTGTTTAAAACCCCATGAGAAAAATAAGTTACAAGAGATAAAATTATTACTAAAATTAAATTTTTATAATAAATATTTTGACATTTTACATATTGTAGGCCAGTTGAAATAAAGATAAAACCAATAAGAAATAGATTAATTATAAAACCTATAATTCCTTGTTCTGCTAAAGGTCCTAGGTATTCACTATGTGCATTTCCACCATCGCCAAAATTTGTGCTTATAATTGTTAAATCTTTGGAACTTTGAAATGGAGCATATACAAAAGAGTATGTGCCAGGCCCCCAACCAGTTAAAGGACGTTTTAAAAATAACTTTACAGCACAACTCCATCTATTAAGTCGTTCAAGATTTGATGCGTCAGACGAGACATTAGACATGGACTCTATTCTTTCGGAAAAATTTTCAGTGGTATGCTCAGAATCATTTTTTTGTATTAGATAGGATAATTCTGAGAAATTAACAGCTATAAAAATCATAGGAAAAACAACCATTATTGCCAACCATTTGAACTTAAATTTAAAGTAATAAAGTAAAAAGACTACAGCAGCTATTAATATACTTAGCCAAGCGGCCCTAGTATAACTAAAATAAAGTCCAATCAATAAAATTATGAAGCCGGTGCTTAAAATATTTCTAAAAAGCTTATTTCTCGTATAATAAATGGTCCAAATGTTAATAGGAATAGACATAGCTAATATGGCCCCATAAGAAGTATGATCTTTAAAAAAAGGCCACATTACCCAATGTCCAGATTCCTCACTAAAACCATTAAACATGTGGTTAATTAAAGTGTAGCTTGTCGTTATAAACATGGACGATAAAAAAGCAATAAAAAAATAATAAATGGATTTTTCCTCTCTTCTAAAAAAAGAAATACCATAGAAAATCATGGGTATTATAAACCAGCTTCTTGCAAGTAAAAATTTAAATGAAACAGAAGGATACTCACTGGTAATAGAGGTGATGAATATCCATAGTAATTGAAGAATAATTATTAATAAAATTGGACTTTTCACATAATTAATCTGCTTTTTAGTTTCTGGATTTAAAATGGATTTAAATATATATATAAATGTAAATGCTAGGAGCATTGGCTCCGTTGGGAAATAAAACCCAACACCACCTATGTCTAAATTTTCAAAATTAAAAGATAAAGGGGTGCAAAAAACAATGATTAGAAATACAACATCTAAGTAAAAAATATAAAGAAATCCTGTTATTACTAAAATAGGAAGTAATAGTAAATAGTAGAAATTGAAGTATATTAAAATAGAATTGGTTACTGTAAAAACCAATATTATTAGATAGGAAAATCTTTTACTAAGAAGCTCCCTTATCATGCACTTTTTAATAGATCGATCTTGTTCTTAATAAGAAGACCAGAAATTCCAAGAAGTAGTGAAGAAAAAGTTGATAATACAACAATTAGCCATCTAATTGGATACGCTTTTTTTTCAGCTGGGTATGCTTTTTCAACAACAAATTTATGTGATAAATAACTATTAGCATCACTTTCAGCTTGTTCATAAGTTGTCTCCATATTTGCTAATCTTTTGGACAAGAAACCTGCTTTTATTTGAAATGATTTAAGAACAGAACCATATTTTTCTGTCATATTCATTTTTATTTTAAACGATTTTTTCATTTCAGGATCTTTTGCATTTACATAACCCTCAGTCAAAGCTCTGTAAGCATCGTCAATAACCACTCCCATGGAAGATAAAGAAGTCATGGTGTCTCTTAAGCTTTGCATTTGACCTTTAATTTTATTTAATTTTTGTTTTTTTATTACAAAATCTGTTTTTGCTCTTTCATGAATCATGGAGTTTTTTATGCTGTCAAATAATGAAGCAATGTCGTTTGCGATAAGTGCAGCAGTGTCAGGACTTTTATCTAAGACATTAATTAAAACAGCACCATTATTATTTCTTTTAAAATTTATATTTTCTATATAGGTTTTGGTCAATGCAGTATTTAAATATTTAGCATCTAAATCTATTTCGTAATGTGTCATTAAATTATATTTTGTGATAATTTTCTCTCTTATCGAGCTAGATTCTAATATCTGTAACATTTGTTCTGCTTCTTCATCTTCACCAAATTTTGAAACACTTTGGTCTTCAGTAATATTTTCATTAAAGGTTACAGAGCTGGTTTTGGTAGGATATAATGTTACAGTTGATTCAAATTTTTCTTCTATTAACAATGAAACAATAGCTGAGGACAGGAAGGCAATAATTCCAACTACAATAAGAGGTTTTCTATTCTTCCATAAAAAAGAAATTAAGTCGTATGAATTATGTTCAGAGGATGTCATGATGTATATAAATTATATTTTTTGCAAATGTAAGCGATAGTATCCTTCTCCACAAATCAACACCAATATCACGATTTTGATGTTTTTAATAAATGAAAAAGTTCTTTCCTATTAAAAATATTATGAATTAAACCAATTAAAAATCCCAACATAAGAGTGAAAATAAAATTATATTGCCATTCTAAATTTGAATAAATAGATAAACTAATAGCACCTAATAAAAACGTTATAATTGCAGATGTTATTTGCAAAGTAGACTTTAAATGAAACTTAAATTCAAAATACCTGAAGCATAAAAATATTTGAATTATTAACACGAAAAATTGAGTACAAGCACTTGCAAAAGCTGCGCCAACAGACCCGCTTTTAGGTATTAAAATTAAGTTTAGAGATATATTTATGATGATTCCAAAAATTGCTAGAATATTTAACGACTTAAGATTCTCGTTAGCGGTCAATAAAGTTCCGAAAATATAATTACATGAAACTGCAATAAAAGAAACCATCAACCATCCAAAAGTTTCGCTTGAATGATCTAGCTCATAGTTTACTATTCCATATCTCCAGCTTAATATATCACTTTTATAAATCCAAATAGAAACTCCAATAATTGCAGATAAAAGAAAAATTAATTTGAAAGAAAGCCAAGACACTGGGACTACATTATCTTTGTCTTTTATTAATTTTGAAAAAATCGGTAAAAGCAGTCCTGCAAATAAATATCCAAGCATATTAAAAGCTAAAAAAAATCGATATCCGTGAGCATAATTTACAGCTTCAATATTGTTCGTTATTTGCTCTACCATTATAACATCAGAGTAATAATAAATAGACATTAAAAAAACCAATAATGCATAAGGAAAACTTTTTTTAATAATTAGATTAAAAAATAATCGATCCCAATGTAGCTTTGGAATAGAAGAATATTTAAGTAAAAAAACAAGTCCAACTATTATGGTGGACATATATGCAAATGTTTGAGAATAAATGAAAAAATCAATAGTGATCAATTCATGGTTGGATTTAGCCCAAAGAAAATATCCACAAAATAAAATTAATATTAATCGATCTACAACTGATAAAATTCCGTCTCTTTTAAAGAGTAATAATGCAGAAAGATTAGACCTTAGATAAAGTATTATTGCCACTAAGACTTGATTAAATCCAATTAAAATAAGCCACTTCATTTCCTTGTATGAAAAATCAAATAAATAACCAGCAATCACCAGAACAAAGAGGTACAAGAAACTTAAGCTCAGTTTGAGAGTGAAAATTTTCGAAAAATGTTTTTGAAAAAGTTGGTTGTTTTGAGCGATATTCTTGGTGTTGAAATTGTTAATACCGATATCCAACAAAATATTAAAAATAAATGTAAGGTTTAGTAATGAAAAATATGTTCCATACGATCCAGGATTATTTAACTCGGTAATTTTAAGTACTTCAGCATCAATTCCTAGTATGTAAATAGGCTTAATTATTACATTAAGTACAAGAACAAGAATTAAGTTAGAAAAAAATTTTTGTTTCATTAATCTGTATGATAAATCCTAACAACTCTGTTAGATATAGAACTTATTATTTCATATGGAATGGTATTGACAGCTTCAGCATTATTAATAATTGAGTTATTTTCCCCAAATATTTCTACTTTTTCTCCAACCTTAAAATCGTCATTTGAAATGTCAATAAAAGCCATATCCATACATATATTTCCAACAGTCTTGTAAAAAGAATTTTTAATAAATACTTTGCCAATACCATTTCCCAATCCTCTTTTAAATCCATCTGCATATCCTACAGGAATAATAGCGATTTTCATATCCTTATTAAATTTCTGAAGTCCATATCCAATGTTTGCACCTTTTTTAATATTTCTAATTTTTGAAATTCTAGTAGTTAGAGACGCTACAGTAAAAATGTTTTTATTTTTAGAAATCCCATAAACACCTATCCCCAGTCTTACCATATCCATTTCATGTTCTGCATAGTTTTCAACACCAGTAGTATTTAAAATATGTTTTTGGGCGGTTATACCCAGATTGGTTTCGATAGTATTAGAAATGTCTTTAAATTCTTTGATTTGTTTACGCGTTAAATTTTGACCATCTTCTATATCACTAGCGGCTAGGTGGCTGAAGATTCCTTCTACTTTTATTTCAGGCTGTGACAATAGAAAATCACACAATATTGCTATTTGGTCTTTGTCGAATCCTAGCCTGTTCATCCCAGTATTTATTTTTATATGAATAGGATAATTTTTAATTCCTAAATTAATTAATAGATTGGTAAATTGGTTGAGCTGATCTAAACTATAAATGGATGGTGTTAAATTATTTTCAATAACATCTTCCATTGACGTTGAATCAACATTCATAACCAAAATAGGGGTGTTTATTTTATTTTTTCTTAATTCTATCCCTTCGTCTGTATAGGCAACTCCCAAATAATTAACATGATTTTGTTCTAAAGCTTTAGCTGATTCAATTAAACCTGTTCCGTATCCAGCAGCTTTAATCATTACTAAAATTTTTGTTTTAGGAGAAACTAGTTTTCGGTAGTAATTTAAATTTCTAATTAAATTCGATAGGTTTATTTCTAAAGCAGTTTGATGTTTTTTTGCTGTTAATTTCAATGCTATTTTTTGAAATTCTGCACTTCTTTCGCCTTTAATTAGAATAAATTTATTCTCAAAGTCTAAGGATCTGAAATTCTCTAAAAAAGAGTTGACGGTTTTATAAAAAACATGATTCTTGACAAATAATTTTTTGTTTCGGTAAAGGTTTTTCCCTATGCCAATGAGCTGAGGTATTTTATACGATTGGATGAGGCTACTAAGTTCAGCAAAGTCAAAATCTAAATCTTTGGGGTCCGATAAAATTAAAACAGTATTGTTTTTTTTACTTTCTAGTTTTAAATTTTCCAATCCTATTTTTAAGGACTGAATATTGTTATGATAGGAATCATTTATCAATGTTGAGTTATTGATCCCAATTTTTTTTTCAAATCTAAGAGCAACCTCTGGTAATAATGAACACCATTTTTTTATTTCTTCTAAACTAAAAGATATCTGGCTTAAAAAATTTACACAACAAATAAAATTCTGAAAAGAAAACTCGTCCTTTTGTCTTATTTGAAAAGTTTCTTTGTATCTGTAGTCGTTGAATGAAATTTCTCGTCCCTTTTTGTTTACTCTACTTTTAAATTTTAGGTTATCGTAATTTTTAAAATAGGTGCTTTGAGCATTGGGAAGTATTTTTTCTTTTTCTAGTTTCAATTCTTCTGAAGAACTAAAATTTTCTCGATGTTCGTAGCCAATATTTGATAAAATAACATGAGTTGGTTGAATCATTTCTTTCATCGTATGCATTTCTCCAGGAAAAGAGATGCCCGTTTCTACGATGGCTAATTCATGTTCTTTTTTAATTGAAAGAAGCGTTAACGCTGCACCAAATTGAGAATTATAGCTTTTAGGACTTCTAGTAACTTTTAAATTCCTATGCGTTAAAAAATAAATCCATTCTTTTATAATGGTCTTTCCATAACTTCCAGTGATGGATAAAACTGGAATATCAAATCTTTGTCGGTGGTGATTTGCCCAAATCTGTAACGCCTTTAAAGTATCATTGACGATAAGATAACCAGCATCTGATTCTATTTTTTTTGGTTTCTTATGTAACAAAAACTGTTTAATGCCACTACTATACACTTCCCCTAAATACTTATGACCATCGTTTTTTGCTGTTTGAAATGCGATAAATAAATGACAGTTATTTTTTGCAAATCTTCTACTATCAAAATGAATATTTTTAATTTGCACATCTGTTTTTCCAAAACAATCTCCACCGGTTATTTCTGAAATTTGTTTTAGTGTGTAGGAGCTGTTAATTTGCAATTTTTATGAGTTGTTTTAAGTAAAACGTTTAGATTAATCAAATTGTTATGTTGATAACATTCAATTAACGTTAGCGATTCTCATGTAAAAATATTGAATTTTGTCTTGTTATCTTAAAATTATGAAGGAGTTTAATTTTTCTACAATAGAAAATTTATCAAAAGACCTTAATGAAGGTATTGTAAAGCTTAATAATGGTAATCTTAGTACCAAGGATATTCAACCGCTGTTAATTGCAGCAAGACTTCTTCACGAAAGGCTTTCAATTTTACAATATTTAGCTGAAAAAAAGGATCAAGATTCATCAGAAACAGAGAGCCAGAAAGAAACCGAAAAAATAGAAGAAAATCAAATTAATTTAATTGATGTTATTGTTGAAGAAGAAGCCAAAACCGAAAAAGTAGAACCACTAACATCCTCTAAGTCAGTCAATGAGATGCATTCTAATAGCCCGCAAACATCATTAGCAGATCAGTTTGGGCAGCAACCAATTATCGACTTAAATAAAGAAATTGGAATTAATGAACGTTATTTAATGACAGAAAACTTATTTGGTGGTGATAGTCAAGAATGTACTAATGCGATTCATAAATTGAATGAATTTGAAAACCTTGTTTTGGCTCAAGATTATTTAAAAAAAGAACTTTCTCAGAAATTTAATTGGAGTACAAAATCAAACCAGGTTAAAAGACTATTTAAATTAGTAGAAAGAAGATACCAAACCACATGAAAAGGTGTTTCATTTTTTTTTCTTTTTTACTAATAAAATTTTCCTTACAGTCTCAATCAACCAGTTTTATAAATTATGTTGACACCTTAACTAGTAATTATTTTAATGGCCGAGGATATGTTGCTAATGGACATGGAAAAGCAGCTGCATTTTTATCAAATGAATATCGTGAAATAGGGTTAGATAGCTTGTCCAGAAAAAGCTATTTACAAAGCTTTAAAATAGATGTAAATACTTTTCCGAAAAAAGTTACTCTTAAAATAAACGGTAAAAAATTAATTCCTGGAGAAGATTTTATTGTTGAACCTTACTCTGGATCTGCTATAGGAGTTTACAATGTTTCAAGTGTTGATTTAAATAATTGGAAGTCTTATTTGTCGGTTAATGAAAAAAGTATTAGAAATTTTTTAATATTTAACGTAAGTGAGGTTGTAAATAAAGACACACTTTCTAAATACAATGAAATAAAAAATATTTTGAATAAGCACTATCCAATTTTGTGGGTAAGTTCTAAAAAATTACAGTGGTCGGTAGCGCAATTTTATAATTCATATCCAGTTATCAATATTAAAAGTGACGTGATTAAGGAATCAATAACTACTCTAAATATAGAAGTTGAAAATGAGTTCAAAAAGTCTTTAGAAACTCAAAATATAGTTGGCAAATTGAAGGGTAAAAGAAAAAAAACAATCATTATATCAGCACATTATGATCATCTTGGTATGATGGGGGAGTTGATGTTCCCTGGAGCAAATGATAATGCAAGTGGGGTTAGTCTGTTATTGAATTTGGCTTCTTATTACTCTAAAAAAACACCTAAATATAACTTGGTTTTTATCTGTTTTGGAGCTGAAGAAGTAGGGCTATTAGGATCTAAGTATTTTGTAAATAATCCTTTAATTAACCTTGATGACGTGAAATTATTAGTAAACTTAGATATAGTTGGAACTGGTGAAGATGGGATTGCAATCGTTAATGCCTTTGAACAAGAAAAAGCAACTAAAATTATTGGGAAAATTAATGAGAAAGTAAAATATTTTCCAAAAATTAAACTTAGAGGACAAGCTCCAAATTCTGATCATTTTTGGTTTTCAAAAAAAAATATTCCTGCTCTTTTTATTTATACGATGGGGGGGGTAAAAGCTTATCATGATCCCTTGGACATTGCGAAGACTTTACCTTTAAATAAGATAGAAGAGTTGCAATCTTTAATAATTAAACTTGTTAGCAGCTTATGAGGTTCACTTAGATTTAATCAAATAAATACCACCAAAAATAACCAAACATAAGATCCCCTGAAAAAGATTAAATATCTCACCATCAAAAACTCCCCAGAAAATTGCAATTATAGGTATTAAATAAGTTACAGTAGAAGCAAATACAGAAGAAGTTTCTTTGATTAGTAAATTGAAAAGCCAAAAAGCAAATCCACTTCCTAAAACACCAAGTATATTTATATATAAAAAGTTTATGTAGTTTTCATCTTTAGTTAATAAATGAGTTGTAAAATCAGTATAGAAAAATAAAATTAAACCAGCTATGGGTCCAATAAAAATAAACGACCAGCTTGTGATTTTTAAGGCAGGTATGTCTTTTAAATAGTTTTTTATTAAATTGATATTTAGAGCATAGCAACCAGAGCCAATTACAGGAAGAATTGCATATAAATAAGAGCCTGTCCAAGGAGCATCTCCTTTACTTAAAATAATTAATCCGCTGGCGCCAATTAGACCTAAAATAACACCAATTATCGCTTTTAAATTTGTTTTTTCTTTAAATAAAAGAATGCCAAAAACCAAAGTAAATAACGGAGTAATAGAGTTTAAAATTCCGTTTAATGAGCTATCTATTTTAGTTTGTGCTTTGATAAATAAAAAGTAAGGTATCACACTACCTATAATGGCAGATAATAACAGTATTAAAGCTGTTTTTTTTTGAATTTTAAAAAAATCTCTAATTCCAAGTGGGAAAAAGACCATGAAGACAATAAAAATTCTGTAGAGGGTAATTTCTATTGGGGGATAACTATTTAATCCTTTTTTCATTAAAATAAAGGAACTTCCCCAAATAAGCCCTAAAATTATTAGTGTTATAATTTGATTAATTTTTTTGGTCAGATCCACTTAAAAGGTTTCAAATAATTCATCAAAAGACTTTCTAATTTTTTTTTCATATTGTGATTGATCATCGCTTGATCTATAACCAACTGCAGCGACTACTGAAGCATTTAGATTTTGGTTACTTAATTTAAGAATTTCATTATATTTTTTTGCTTCAAAACCCTCGATAGGGCAGCTGTCAATTTTGATTGAAGCACAGAAGGTCATTAAGTGAGAAAGTGCAATGTAGACTTGATTAGTAGTCCAAGTAGCTATTTTATTATCCTCTTTTTTTAATAAATTACTTTTTAGAAAATCTCCATATCCTTGAACTTCGTTAATTGGTTTATTTTGGATTCGTGATTTATTGTTAATATAAATATCTATATCAGCTGCATCAATTTTAGCTTTATTGCAAAATATAAATATATGAGAGGCGTCTGAGATTTGAGACTGACTGTAGGAAGCTGCTTTGAGTTGATTCTTTATTTCCTGATTTTCAATTATAAAAACCTTGAAGAGTTGTAGCCCATAAGATGTAGGAGCTAGATTAATAGCTTCTTTTATTAATTCAATATTGGGCTTGGAGATCTTTTTATTGGAATCAAATTTTTTTGTTGCATATCTCCACCTGTAGCTTTTTAGTTCTTTTGTCATTTCCAATATTACCATAAATTAACTTCTGATTTACATTTGTTAATGTTATTTAGAAATAATTAATTCCACCGTAATTATAATATGTAGTTAAAACATATATTTATTCAAATATTATGACACAAACTAAAAACATATGGATTGAAAGAGAAGTTGATAAAGAAACAGTTAAAAATTTAGCTTCTGAGTTGAATATTTCTCAAATTCTTTCTAAAATTTTAGTTGCAAGAGGAATCAATACTTTTAAATCGGCACAAGAGTTTTTCAGACCTCATTCAAATCAGTTTCACGATGGTTTTTTAATGAAAGGTATGGAACAAGCAGTCTCAAGAATAAAAAAGGCTGTAGAAAAGAATGAAAATATTTTAGTGTACGGAGATTATGATGTAGATGGAACTTGTTCTGTAGCCTTAATAATTAGATTTTTACAAAAAATAACTACTGACATTTTTCATTATCAACCACATAGAGAAAATGAAGGTTATGGGATTTCATTAAAAAGTGTAGAATGGTGTAAGAATAAGAATATAAATTTAGTAATTGCATTAGATTGTGGAATAAAAGATGTTTTGGCATCTGAGTCAATGAAAAAAAATTCAATTGATTTAATTATTTGCGACCATCACAAGCCAGGAGAAATCGTTCCGGAAGCAATTGCAATTTTGAATCCTAAGCAGCAGGGTTGTCAATACCCATTTAAGGAATTATGTGGGTGCGGAATTGGACTTAAACTTATACAGTCTTATAATCATAAGTACAATTTAAATTTAAATTTTGAGATTTTTTTTCAATTAGCTGCAGTCGCAAGTGCTGCAGATGTAGTTCCATTAATTGATGAAAATCGTTTGATTGTTTATCTTGGTTTAAAGGCTTTAAATGACCAACCTATTGAGCCATTAAAATTGTTATTTAAAAATCTAAAAAAAGAAGGTGAGATTAATATCGGAGATTTAATATTTAAAATTGCCCCACGAATTAATGCAGCAGGACGCTTGGCTACCGCCAAAATAGCTGCTAATTATTTAATTTCGGATTCTGAAAGTTTGTTGGAAAACCTTAAAACTATAGAGTCAAATAATGATGAAAGAAAAAAGATTGACGAAATAATAACAAAGGAAGCCATAAGTCAATTAGAGAAGCAACCATTTGACAGGGTTACTAATTTAGTGTATTCAAAAGACTGGCACAAAGGAGTTGTTGGCATAGTAGCTTCAAGAATAATAGAAAAATATTATCTTCCAACAATAGTTCTTTCGGAAGGAGAAAATATATTAACTGGTTCAGCAAGGTCAGTTAAGGGCTTTGATATCTATAGTGTTCTTGACAATTTAAAACATCTTTTTGTTAGATTTGGTGGTCATAAATATGCTGCAGGTCTCAGCTTAAAAAAAGAAAATTTAGAGCTATTTCAAAAAGCTTTCGAAAAGGAGGTAAAACATCAAATTAATATGGAAGATTTATCTCCAAAAATCCATATTGATAATGAGTTGTCATTGGATTTGTTATTTAAAAATTTAAATGCAAATAATACTCCTAAAATTTTTAGAATTATTAAGCAAATGGAACCCTTTGGAGTAGGTAATCCAAAACCAACTTTTATTTTTAGAAATTTATTGAATCATTATGCTCCCAAAATAGTAGGAGAATCTCACCTTAAATTTCAGTTTTCAGATGCTAAAAAAGATAAATTTATTGATGCGATATGGTTTAATAGTTTAGAGAATTATGAGGCTTTGAAAAATGCTCAATTTATGGAAGTTGTAGGTACTTTGGATGAAAATGTATTTAGAGGAAATAGGAAAATGCAAATTTTAGTAAAAGATATTAAAGTAACCTAATTTTTTTTTCTAGCATCAGAAATTAAATGCAAGTCTCTTTGAGGGAATGGTATTTTAATATTATTTTTCCTGAATGATTGGTCAATAGCCAATCTTATATCACTTTTAATATTAATAATTTCCCATGTTTGTTGAGCCCAAAAGTAAACTTTAAATCTAAGCGAATGCTCTCCAAAATCTTCTAATTCGATTGTTATATTTCTTCTTTTTTCAACCATTGGGTGCTTCAGTGCGCATTGGTATAAAATTTCTTTAACTAGTTTAGTATCAGACCCATATGCTACTCCTAAGGAAATATGAAATCTGGTAATTTTATCACTTATAGACCAATTAACTATATTTTCTTTAGTTAAAAATCCATTGGGAACAATAATTGTTTTTCCATCCAATGTTTTTAATTGGGAAGTTCTAATGAAGATGTGCTCAACTTTACAAATTTCTTCATTTGGCATTTCGACAATATCTCCAACTTTAATACTTCCATCAAAGAGCAATATTATTCCAGAGAAAACATCTCCCAAAATTGCCTGCAGGCCAAATCCAATACCTACAAATAGAGCTGCAGAACCAGCGACTAAAAAGGTGATATCAATTCCCACACCTTGAATACCAACAAAAATGGCAATAGAGTAAATTACATACTTACTCAATTGAATAATAGTGTAAGTTCCACCTTCGTCAATCCATTTCTTTTCTCTAGTAGATCGATGAATTAAAACTCTAAAAATACTTATAGAAATCTTGGAAATAATGATGACAAACAATAAATAGAAGACACTTCCTATGGTAAAACTAAATCTATTGTAGGTGCCATCAGACTTTTCTTCAAAATCGAAACCAAAAAGTTCTAAATGTGTTATGTTGCTGATGGAAAATTCTTGGTGTCCAATAATTAATGCCTCAAGGGCTAAAAAACTACATAAAAGCAGTAAAATTTGCTTTATTAATTTCTTTATATATTTCTCTCTTCCCTCAACAAGCCATCCTTTTTGTTTCAGAAAACCTTCTAAATTTTTATTTATCCATCTATTTAAAATTAGCCATACAAGAAAAACTATTCCAAATAGTGTTAAGTTTAAAAAATGTTCAAGACTGAAATAATTAATAAATGCCATAATCTTTATTGAGTTACAATAATACCTAATTCGTCTGCAAATATATTACGTACTTTTATTAATTCCTTTATTTCTTCTAAAATTGATTCGTAAGACTCAGTGGATTCAAGATTTTTTAGAGATTGTTGTTTCTCTAAAATAAGATTTTCTGTTACTCTCAATTTGAAAATGTAAACAGACTGATGAGCAGCTTGTTTCAAGCGTTCAGATTCTAAATTAGTGTGGATCTGGTGTTTTTTTTTCCAATTATAACTTAACGTATTTTCAGTGGTAGTTAAATCTGCAACCAGTCCTGTTAAATCATTGTTTTGGGAAAAATGTTGCTCATTTAAAATTAATCCTTTTTGAAGCCCTTCTAAAAACTCATCGAAAACCAACTGGTATTTTTCATTACTGTAGGATAACTTATCTGTTAATATTTCTTCAATTATGTATTGAGCTAAGGGGTATTCCTCAATGGATTCTTCACTTTCATTTCTAATTTCTAATGGAATTGATCGAGCTCCGTAATTTAACATCAATCTAATGAGATCTTTTTCTTGTTCAACTAAGTCGTGTTTAATTCCTTTCTCAAAAGGTTTGCTTGGTAAGGTACTTTTGGTGGAAACCGGAACTACAGTAGTTGTAGCCCCTTTCGATCTTAATTTTTTTTGAACTTCGTTAATCAAAAGTTGCTCATCCATTTCAAAAACTTGAGCTGTTTTTTTGATGTACACCGATCTTGAAACAGCGTCGGGTATAATGGAAATAGAAATAATTATTTCATTGATGGTCTTTGAAATATTTACAGGATCATTTTTTGTTTTTTCTAAGAGATGATTTGTTTTAAAAGAAATAAAATCAATTTGGTTGTCCTCTAAATATAATTTTAAATCTTCATTAGAAACTTGATTGGCATAACTGTCGGGATCTTCTCCTGTAGGAAATAAAACTACTTTTACATTTAACCCTGTTTTAAGCAGCATATCAACTCCTCTAAAAGAAGCACTTATTCCAGCAGGGTCACTATCATACAAGATAACAACATTGTTAGTGAATCTTTTAATAAGTCTGATTTGTCCTTCGGTCAGGGATGTCCCACTTGATGAAACTGTGTTTTTAATACCATTATGGTGTAGCGATATAACATCGGTGTATCCTTCAACTAGAAAGCAACAATCATTTTTTATTATTTCATTTTTGGATTGAAATAATCCATAAAGAACATTACTTTTATTGTAAATTTCACTTTCTGGAGAGTTGAAATATTTTGCAACTTTAGTATCCTTTCTCAAAGTTCGTCCACCAAACCCAATGATTCTTCCTGTAATATTATGTATTGGAAATATTATTCTCCCTCTGAAAAAATCGTAATTTCCTTTTTCGTTTTCTTTTATTAACCCCGCTTTTTTTAAAGTTTCCAAGTTGTAATTAGCTTCTTTGGCCTTATTTTCTAATGCAGAATAATTATCTGGGGAATATCCCAATTCAAATTCGTCAATAGTTTTTAAATGATATCCTCTTTTCTTTAAATAAGATAGACCAATTGATTTACCTTCATCTGATTCTCTTAAAGAAAGTTTAAAAAACTCATTGGCAAATTGATGAGCAAGATAAAGAGCCTCTCTTTGATGTTTTTCTTTAAGTTGATCTTCTGTTTCTTCTTTTTCAATGATCTCAATATTGTACTTGCTTGCTAACCATTTAAGTGCTTCTGGATAAGACAAATGCTCATGTTCCATTAAAAATGTAACAACATTACCTCCTTTTCCAGAACTAAAATCTTTAAAAATTCTTTTACCTGGAGAAACCATAAACGAGGGAGTTTTTTCGTTAGCAAACGGACTCAAACCTTTAAAATTTGAACCTGATTTTTTTAAATGAATAAAATCACCAATGACCTCCACTATGTCTGCAGCATCGAATATTTTACCTATGGTATCCTGAGGAATCAATTTTTTTTAGATCAAAAATATGCTTTTGTAAGCAAAAATACTATTCATTAGATGTACACATATTCAATTTTAAAAAAATCCGTTAACAACTTGCGCTATATTTTCAATTACTTTTACATTTGTCAAAATTCAAATTATGAGTAAAGATCAATATCAGGCACATGATTATTTTCTAATGGATGAAATGCTTACAGATGAGCATAAATTAATCAGAGACTCTGCAAGAGCATGGGTTAAAAAAGAAGTTTCACCTATAATTGAAGATTATTATGAAAGGGCAGAATTTCCTAACCAAATTTTGGATGGTTTAGCTTCAATTGGCGGTTTTGGACCTTATATTCCAGAAGAATATGGAGGCGCTGGTTTAGACCAAATTTCTTACGGATTAATTATGCAGGAGTTAGAGAGATGTGATTCCGGTTTAAGATCTACTTCTTCAGTACAAAGTTCCTTAGTAATGTATCCTATATGGAAATTTGGTAATGAAACACAGAAGAAAAAATATTTACCAAAATTAGCTTCTGGAGAAATGATCGGATGTTTTGGGTTGACCGAACCAGATTTTGGATCTAATCCTGGTGGAATGATTACCAATTTTACCGAAGATGGAGATCATCTAATTTTAAATGGTGCTAAAATGTGGATATCAAATGCTCCTTTTGCAGACATAGCTGTAGTTTGGGCGAAAGATCCAAATAACAGAATTAAAGGAGTAATTGTTGAAAGAGGCATGGAAGGCTTTGAAACACCAGAAATGCATGGAAAACACTCATTGAGAGCTTCATCAACAGGTGAATTAATATTTAATAATGTTAGGGTGCCAAAAGAAAACATTTTACCTAATAAAGATGGATTAGGAGCTCCTTTATCATGTTTAGATTCTGCTAGATATGGAATTGCTTGGGGAGCTATTGGCGCAGCCATGGATTGCTATGATTCAGCCTTAAGATATTCTAAGGAAAGGATACAGTTTGGTAAGCCTATTGCAAGTTTCCAGCTGATTCAAAAGAAGTTAGCTGAAATGATTACAGAAATTTCAAAAGCTCAACTTTTAACTTTCAGACTGGGTCAGCTTAAAAACGAGGACAGAGCAACTTCAGCTCAAATTTCTATGGCAAAAAGAAACAATGTTGATATGGCTCTGAAAGTAGCTAGAGAAGCAAGACAAATTCATGGAGCTATGGGTATTATGAATGAGTATTCAGTAATGAGACATATGGCTAACTTAGAGTCTGTTATTACTTACGAAGGTACGCACGATATTCACCTTCTAATTACAGGATTAGATATAACAGGTATTCAAGCTTTTAATTGATCCAACTAAAAGAGGTTACCAGCTGTTCAAGGTCCTTTACGATAAAATCGATGCTTGGTTTTAAGGAATCATAATTCGGTTGGGTTTGAAAGACTAACTGCCCAGAAAAAAAGTGTTTACTGCTATCAGTTATCGTAAATGCATAGTTACAAGCTGTGTTCCCTTTAACTAAGTATGTTAAAGCATACACTTCCTTTAAATCGTTTTCAAAAGTCCGTTCTATGATAGCAGATGATTTAAAACTGTGTTCGTAAACCATTTTTCTAAATTCTTCAGAGATTTCTAAAACATTGTCATCTAGCTGAATATAATCACATAAAACTTCTGCCTTAAAATCTGGAAAAATAATTGTTTTACTACAGTTGGGATGGTTTTTAAATTTTTTTTCCCAAGCGGCATAATTTGGAATTTTAAAGTTGAAATAGCAAGTGTCTACTATGTTGTAATATTTTTTTAACGGAAAGTCAATTCTCAAGTAACTTTTGGGTTTTGGATAAACGATTTCTTCCGAACAACTGAACGTTCCTAAAATGCAAATAGTTATTAAAATGTATTTAATCAACTTTAATTTTAATTTTTTTAATTCTTCTTTTATCAGCAGCTTCAACAGTAAAAGTGAAATTTCCAAAGATTATTTTTTCATTTTTCAATAAAATTTTACCTGCCTGCTCAATGCAAAAACCTGCAATGGTATCCGATTCTCCTTTTGCTGTCTCAAATGTTTCACCATCTATATTTAAGATTTTATAAAGGTCGATTAAAGGTGTTTTCCCATCAAAAAGATAATTTTTATCATCTATCTTAATAAATGAAATATCAGTTTCATCAAATTCATCTGTTATGTCACCAACAATTTCTTCAAGAACATCTTCTAAAGATACTATTCCGGAAGAACCACCATACTCATCAACAACAATTGCAATATGTGTTTTTTCTTCTTGAAATTCTTTTAATAAATCGTCTAATTTTTTATTTTCAGGCACAAATTTAGCATCTCTGAGCAGTTCATTCCAACTGTATTTAGAAGGTTCTTTTATTTTTCCAATTAAATCCTTTACATAAAGAATTCCTTTAATTTTATCAAAAGAGTCTTCATATACTGGAATTCTTGAAAATTTAACAGTTTTTAAACCGTTGATTAATGTCTTGTAATCAATTTCTTCATTAAATGCTACGACATCTGTTCTCGGTGTCATAATTTGTTTGACATCTGTGTTACCAAACTTAACTATTCCCTCCAAAATTTTCTTCTCTTCCTTGTTTTCGACGCTATCTTTTGTTAAATCCAACGCATGTCCTAATTCTTCGGGGTTTAACAATTCTATCTTTTTGTCAATTTTTCTATCAATAATAGAAGTACTAGAAATAAGAAGGTTACTAAGAGGACTGAAGATTATTTTTAAAAATGATATTGGAGCAGCCATCAATCTAGAAAAATTGACGTTATAGTTATTTGCGTAAACTTTTGGAATAACTTCTCCAAATAACAGAATTAGAAAAGTAACAACAACAACTTGAACAATGAAATTTAATAGTGGAGATAAATAATAGTTTTCAAAAATCTCGTTCATAATAAAAGAAGAAACAATAACTATAGCAACATTTACTAAGTTGTTTCCAATTAGAATAGTGGCTAAAAGTTTTTTGGGGTCAGTCAAAAGATTAATAATACGTTCGCTGTTTTTGTTTTTATCTTCTTTAAGTTTTGCTTTTTGAGCGGTCGTAAGACCAAAAATTGCCACCTCAGAACCGGACAGAAATGCCGAAAGTAATATCAGAATAATCACAATAACTACCGAAATTCCAAAATTGTATTGAGGAATATTTAGATAGAAAAAAGAATTTGATAAATAAATCAAGTCGATGTAGATTGTAATTTTTTAATGTATTACTAAAATGGGAGATCATCTTCGTCTCCAGGGGCAGAAAATTCTTTTTCAGCAGGCTTTTTATCTGTGTTTAACTTGTTAGAGGGCTCCGTGTAATTGCTTTTATTTTCGTTTTGGTTAGCGTTTCCTAGCATTGTAAGATTGTCCGTTATAACTTCGGTTGAGTACCTGTTATTTCCATCTTGATCTTGCCAAGTTCTTGTTTTTAATTTCCCTTCAATGTAAACTTTATGGCCTTTTTTTAAATATTTTTCAGCAATTTCTGCTAAACCTCTCCATGCTACAATATTGTGCCATTCTGTTTGTGAAACCTTCTCACCAGTTTTTCTGTCTTTGTAATTTTCAGAAGTTGCTATAGAAAAATTAGCTACAGCTGCACCATTTTCTAGGTGTCTAATTTCTGGGTCTTTCCCTAGATTACCTACTAAGATTACTTTATTTACACTTCCCGACATAATATGACATTATAAATTTATATTCAAATTTAACTATAATCTGAAATCACTAGTGTTTTGCATTATATAATTTTCAACAATTTTAGGCACTGGATAGGTTGTTAAATTTTTAAGTTTTATTTTTTTGAATGGGTCTTCTTGAATGCTTTCTTTTGAAAAATAATGCCAGAACACGATGATTAGTTTTTGATGTGATAGCTTGTGTGTCGTTTTATATTTTTTTACAAGCGTACTTTTTTTGATGAATTTTTCAGCAGGTGTAAATTTTTCTGATTTAGTTTCAAATAGTGGAAATTGATATAAGTTTTTCCATATATCATTAGAAATTCTTTTTTCTATTAAAACACAGTCTTTGTCTGTCATTACAATGAAATTAAAATATCTTTCTCTGACCTTGAGTTTCTTTTCTTTAAGTGGTAAGTCTTTTATTTTTTCATTTAAATATCCCCAACATTTATCTTGTAATACACAATTTTCACAATTTGGATTTACTGGTTTACACTGTAAAGCTCCAAATTCCATTATTGACTGATTGTAAGTGTCAATATTGATCTTTGGAAGGTTATTAAAAGCTAATTCTTGGAATTTTTTCTTTCCCTTCGAACTGTCGATTGCATCAAATAAACCAAAATACCTACTTAATACTCTAAATACATTACCATCTACAACAGCTCTTTTTTCATTAAAGGCAAATGATGAAATTGCAGCTGCAGTATACTCACCAATTCCTTTTAGTTTGATTAAATCTTTGTATTTGTTAGGGAATTTTCCATCTAAGTTGTTGGAAATATATTTAGCGGTGTAATGCAAATTTCGGGCTCTACTGTAATATCCCAAACCTTGCCACAATTTTAGAACTTCTTCTTCATCTGCATTTGCCAAGCTTACAACGTTTGGAAATTTTTCTGAAAATCTAAAATAATATGGTAATCCTTGATCAACTCTAGTTTGTTGTAAAATTATTTCGCTAATCCAAATATGATACGGGTCTTTGGTTATTCTCCAGGGTAAATCCCTTTTATTCTCTAGGTACCACTTTATAAGTTTTAAAGAAAAATCAACATCAATCATAATTGCTAAAATAAAAAACTCATCGATGCTTTATGGCTTTCATAAATAAAATTATATTTGCAAGCTATTAATTAGTAAAATCATATTTTAACTATGACAAAAGCGGATTTAGTTTCAGAAATAACAGAAAAGACGGGCATCGAAAAAATAGCTGTTCAAGCTACAGTAGAGTCATTTATGACAACAATTATCGATGCGATGGAAACAGGTGAAAATGTTTATTTACGTGGATTTGGAAGTTTTGTTGTTAAAAAAAGAGCTAAAAAAACTGGTAGGGATATTTCAAAAAATACAACGATTATTATTCCAGAACATTTTGTTCCAACATTTAAGCCAGCTAAAACTTTTGTCGAGGGAGTTAAAAATAAGGTTAAGAAGAAGTAAAGAATTTAATAATAATTTTTAAAAGATTAGTATGCCTAGCGGTAAAAAAAGAAAAAGACATAAGATGTCAACACATAAGAGGAAGAAGCGTCTGAGAAAAAACAGACATAAGAAGAAGTAATTCATTCTTTTAAAGCAACATTAATTTGTTGTAACCGCTTTGCTATTATCAGATAGGAGGTCCAGTGTCGTATGAATTAGTTATAAACTCATCATCAAGTGAAGTTGTAACCGCATTACTTTATGAAAACAAATTAGTTGAAATTCATAAAGAGGGTCTTGACGACCGTTTTAATGTTGGAGACGTTTACTTAGGAAAAGTTAAAAAAATAGTGCCAAGTCTTAACGCTGCATTTGTTGATGTAGGTTATGAAAAAGATGCTTTTTTACATTATTTGGATTTAGGCCCACAGTATAGATCTATGAATAAGTTTGTTCAAATGTCTATAAGTGGTAAACAATCAACTCATAAATTAGGATATAATAAAATTGAGGCTGATATTCTTAAAGATGGTAAAGTAAAAGAACATCTATCATCCAACCAGTTAATTGCGGTTCAAGTAACAAAAGAGCCCATTTCTTCTAAAGGTCCCAGGCTTAGTGCAGAAGTCACGATACCAGGTAGATTTTTAGTGTTGGTTCCTTTTTCAGAAAAAATTTCTGTTTCTCAAAAAATCAAGGATCCTGCTGAAAGAGAAAGGTTAAAGCGTTTAATAAATAGCATAAGACCTAGAAAATTTGGTGTTATCATTAGAACTGTTGCCCAAAATAAAAAAGTTGCTGAATTAGATCAAGACCTCAAAGATTTAGAGAATAAGTGGTCTAAGATGTACAAGGAGCTCAAGGATGCATCACCTAGAAAGAAATTACTTGGTGAAATGAATAGAGCAACCACAGTTCTAAGAGATGAGCTTAATAAAGAATTTACTAGTATTCACGTAGATGATGAATCCTTGTACTTAGAATTAAAAGATTATGTTAAAACAATCGCTCCTGAAAAAGAAGAAATTGTCAAATTATATCAAGGTAAAGTAAGTTTGTTTGAAAGCAGGGGAATCAATAAACAGATCAAAGCGACCTTCGGACGAAAAGTTAATCTAAAATCTGGAGCTTATTTAATTATTGATCATACAGAGGCAATGCACGTTATAGATGTTAATAGCGGAAACCGTAAGGCAACAAATCCAGATCAAGAACTAAATGCTCTTGAAACTAATTTAGAATCAGCTGAAGAAATAGCTAGACTTTTGAGGCTAAGAGATATGGGTGGTATTGTTGCAGTCGATTTTATTGACATGTACAATCGTCCAAATAATAAGAAACTTATTGAAAGTTTTAGAAAATACATGAAAGACGACAAGGCAAAGCACAATATCCAACCACCTAGTAGGTTTGGAGTAGTTGAGCTTACCCGTCAAAGAGTACGTCCCGAAACTGAAATTAAGACTACCGAGACTTGTCCAACATGTTTAGGCAAAGGAGAAGTTCAAGCTTCTATTTTAATAATTGATGAAATAGAATCGCTGCTGAATTCCATAATAATAGAAGGAGTTGCAAAAACAATTACTTTAAATGTTCATCCATTTATTGACGCTTTTCTTAAAAAAGGAGTTAAAAATATTCAAAGACAATGGTTTCTCAAGTATAAGAAATGGATTACAATAAGACCCATGACGGAATTAGGTATTTTACAATACCAATTTTTAGACGAAGGAGATAACTCTTTATAGGTACTTAGCTATTGAAGTGGTTCCAGCCTTGTGCTTTCAATGGAGTAACGGTATCTCCATTACCAATAAGATTGATTCCTTGATCTTTGTTTGTGATGTGACCAATTGCAGTAAGTTTTGGATCGTTTTTAATTTTCTCATAATCTTTCTGATTAATAGTAAATAGCAGCTCATAATCTTCCCCACCATTTAAAGCAGATACAGTTGGATTGGTATTGAAATCCATTGATGTTTTATAAGTTTCAGGATCTATGGGTATCTTATTTTCATATACTTGACAACCAACGTTACTTGATTTACAAATATGAAATATTTCTGATGCTAATCCGTCTGAAATGTCAATCATACTTGTGGGTTTAATTTCTAAATCTTTAAATAATTCAATAATGTCTTTCCTAGCTTCAGGTTTCAGCTGTCTTTCTAATATGTAATTGAAATCATCTAGCTCAGGTTGCATATTCGGATTATTCTTCCAAACTTCTTTTTCTCTTTGCAATACATTAAGCCCCATGTATGCTCCACCCAAGTCACCACTAACGATTAATAAGTCATTTTCTTTGGCTTCAGACCTACGTACAATATCTTTCGGATTTGCCTCTCCTAAAGCAGTTATAGATATGGTTAATCCATTTAAGCAAGAAGTTATATCTCCTCCTACAATATCAACGCTGTGTTTTTCACAAGCTAGAAATACTCCATCATAGAATTCATCTATTGCTTCTAAAGTATATTTACTCGAAATCCCAAGAGAAATTGTAATCTGACTTGGTGTAGCATTCATAGCGTAGATGTCACTGAGGTTAACAATTACAGACTTGTATCCCAAGTGTTTAAGAGGAGTAAATGACATGTCAAAGTGAATTCCTTCTACTAACATATCAGTAGAGATTAAAATATTTTTTTCAGATTTTATAATTGCAGCATCATCACCAGGTCCTAAAAGAGTACTGTTCTGATAAGATTTAATTTTTTTAGTAATTCTGTCAATTAATCCAAATTCTCCCAAATCTTTGAGATTAATGATGTTTTCTTCTTCGCTCATGGCGGCAAATTTAACGCATTACTTATAAATTCTAATATCTTTTTTGTTTAACGACATTTAGCATAAAGAAATACATTTTTAATTTTCTTTTTTCATCTGTTAATTTATAGTTATATTTGACTAGTTTATAATTATTCTAAATAAGGTTAAATGATTAAAGTAACAGAAAATGCCAAGCACAAAGCAATAGAACTCATGAAAGAGGATGGAAAAGAAAATCCATTTATTCGTGTAGGTGTAAAAGGAGGAGGTTGTTCTGGACTTATGTATGAGCTTAAATTTGACAATATCTTAAACGAAAACGATAAATCTTTCGTGGATAATGGAATTCAAGTTGTTGTTGATAAAAAAAGTTTTCTTTATCTAATTGGAACTACACTAGACTTTTCGGGTGGTTTAAATGGTAAAGGCTTCATTTTTAGTAATCCCAATGCAGATAGAACCTGTGGTTGTGGAGAAAGTTTTTCTTTATAAAATATATAAATGTCATATACCGAAAAAGATTTAAAAGAAGATTTAGATAATAAGTCTTATGAGTTTGGTTTCGTAACAGATATTGAGTCTGAAAAGGCTCCTGTTGGGTTAAATGAAGACATTGTCAGGCTTATTTCATCCAAAAAAAATGAGCCAGAGTGGTTATTAAACTATCGTTTAAAAGCCTTCGAAGTGTGGCAAACCATGAAAGAACCTAATTGGTCACACGTGGAGTATGAAAAACCTGATTTTCAAAACATCTCTTATTATGCAGCTCCAAAAAAGAAGAAAGAATTAAAAAGTTTAGATGAAGTAGATCCGGAGTTATTAAAGACCATGGATAAGTTAGGAATTTCCATCGAGGAACAAAAAAAATTAAGTGGTGTTGCTGTTGATTTTGTAATGGATTCTGTCTCTGTTGCTACTTCCTTCAAAGAAAAATTGGGTGAACTTGGAATCATATTCTGTTCATTTTCAGAAGCAGTTCAAAATCACCCCAATTTAGTTCAAAAATATATGGGAACTGTAATTCCTTACACGGATAATTATTATGCAGCTCTTAATAGTGCTGTTTTTTCTGACGGGTCTTTTTGCTATATCCCAAAAGGAGTTAGATGTCCAATGGAACTATCAACCTATTTTAGAATAAATGAATCTGGAACTGGTCAGTTTGAGCGAACACTTTTAATTGCAGACGAATCAAGTTATGTAAGTTATCTAGAGGGTTGCACTGCTCCACAAAGAGATGAAAATCAATTGCACGCAGCTGTAGTAGAATTAATTTCATTAGATCAAGCAGAAATAAAATACTCAACTGTACAAAATTGGTATCCTGGTGATGAAAAAGGTGTCGGTGGTGTATATAATTTTGTTACCAAAAGAGGTATTTGTGGATACCGCTCTAAAATCTCATGGACGCAAGTGGAAACAGGTTCGGCTGTAACATGGAAATATCCTTCGTGCATCTTAAAAGGTGATTATTCAGTTGGCGAATTTTACTCCGTAGCAGTGACCAATAACTTTCAGCAAGCAGATACAGGAACAAAAATGATTCATGTTGGAAAAAATACTAAATCAACAATTATTTCCAAAGGAATTTCAGCTGGAAAAAGTCAAAACAGTTATCGAGGATTAGTTAAAATTGGAAAAGGAGCAATTAATGCAAGAAATTTTTCTCAATGTGATTCTTTGTTGATGACTGACAGGTGTGGAGCACATACCTTTCCATACATCGAGTGTGAAAATCCATCAGCGACAGTAGAGCACGAAGCTACAACATCTAAAATTGGAGAAGAACAATTATTTTATTGCATGCAAAGAGGGATTTCAGAAGAAAAGGCAATAAGTTTAATTGTCAATGGTTACGCTAAAGAAGTACTCAATAAATTACCCATGGAATTTGCAGTAGAAGCTCAAAAATTATTGGAGATTAGTTTGGAAGGATCCGTAGGTTAAAAAATTAAAAGAAATGAAAGAAGTATTAATTGATATTAAAGACCTCGAGTGTAAAATTGGAGATCAAAAAATATTAAAAGGTTTAAATCTTAAAGTTAATAAAGGAGAAATACATGCTATTATGGGGCCGAATGGCTCTGGTAAAAGCACCCTTTCATCATTGTTGGCAGGTAATGATAATTACGAAATCACAAACGGATCAATCTTCTTTGAAGGAGAAGATATTACCGATTTGAGTCCTGAAGAAAGATCTTGGAAAGGTGTGTTTTTAGCATTTCAATACCCAATAGAAATTCCTGGAGTAAGTAACATTAATTTTTTAAGAACAGCTTTAAACGAAAAAAATAAATTTTTTGGTAAAGATCCAATACCAGCCAAAGATTTTTTAAAAATGGTCTCAGAAAAATCAGCTCTTGTAGGATTAGATAATAAATTAAAAAATAGATCGGTGAATGAGGGCTTTTCTGGAGGTGAGAAGAAAAGAAATGAAATTTTTCAAATGGCTATGTTAAATCCTAAATTATCTATTTTGGATGAAACAGACTCAGGTTTAGATATTGATGCACTAAAAATTGTTGCGGGTGGTGTAAATAAGTTAAAATCAAACGAAAATGCCACAATTGTAATTACTCATTATCAAAGATTACTAGATTATATTGTCCCTGATTTTGTGCACGTATTACATGATGGTAAAATTGTTAAGACTGGAGATAAAAATTTAGCTTTAGAACTAGAAAAAAAGGGTTATGACTGGTTGAAAATTAATTCATTAAATTAAAAAATACATCAATTTGATTACAGATAAATTGAATTACAGTCCCTTAGTAAAAGCAGAATCTAATAATGCATTGGATCAATTTAAAGGAACTTTATATCCGTCAAAAAAAGAGGAAGAATGGCGGTATTCTCCTTTAAAAAAGTTGAGAAAAATACCATTCATTAATGATTCTAGTTTTGTTGTAAAAAATCTCAGCCTCTTAAATCTCCCCAAATTAGAAGGCAATATATTGGTTTTAGAAAACGGTAGATTCAATCCAAATCTCTCTTTTATTGACAATATCCAAGGGTTAAATATTTCATTTATTTCTAATTCTAAAGAAAATTATCCCTATTCTACTAATTTAAAAAAGGAAGATTATTTTTCACTTCTAAATTCTTCTTACTTAAGTGAAGGAATAGTTATTAGAGTAGATGGTAACGCAAAAATTGAAGAAACTGTAAATGTTTTGAATATAGTGTCTTCTAATAATTGTCTTGTGAACACAAAAATAGATGTATTTCTAAATGAAAATTCAAGTCTTCATTTAAAACAATATTTCATAGGAAATACGACATCTAAGAACGGTTTTATAAATCACTTAAATAATATTTCTATAAAAGAAAATGCTTCTTTAGTATTAGATAAATTTCAAGATTTAAATTTGAATTTTAATATTTCTAATGATTGTATTAACCAGGGTCGTTCAAGTAAAGTTATTTCCAATACTTTCTCAACTTCTGGTTTATTTACTAGAAACAATGTAACGAATAATGTAAACGGAGAGCATTGCCACTCCGAATTAAATGGTGTATTTAGCCCATCAGAAAACGAATATATTGACAATCATACGTTAATTAATCACTTCGTAGCAAATTGTAAATCTTTCGAAAACTTCAAGGGTATTGTAAAAGGGAATGGAGTAGGAGTTTTCAACGGAAAAGTAATTGTCCATGAAAATGCTCAAAAAATAGAAGCCTTTCAAAATAATAAAAATATCCTGTTGGATAAAGAATCTATTATTTATTCTAAGCCTGAATTAGAAATCTATGCAGATGATGTTAAATGCAGTCACGGTTCTACCACTGGACAATTCGATGACGAAGCTATTTTTTATTTAAGAGCTAGAGGTATTAGTTTAAAGAAATCTAAAGAATTAATGATTTTAGGATTTATTAATGAGGTAATTAAAAAGTGTAATAATATAGACTACCAGGATTTTATTATTGAGAGATTACTTAATAATTAATTTATCACTAAATATTGTATTTTAACGTAAATTATATAATTGCGTATGAAATTTATATTTAGAGCATTAATCTTTTTATTGATCAACTTACCAGTGAACTTTATTTTTTCTCAAGGTTTAGAGTTGTCCTTTTCCGAGCATCATCCATTTGAGAATGATTATAAGCCAATTTCTTGCTTCAATTATAACTCTTCTCATATTCTTTTTCAGCAAAAACAAAAGTCAAAATACTGTGTATTAAAAGTAAATATCTTTAACAAGAGTTTAAAAAGTGCTAATTACTTTAATGCTGAATTTACTAAAGAATCTTTTGTTGGAATAAGAAATATTTTTGATAACATCATTTTATTTACTTCTATAAATGATGGAACTAACACCATATTAAGAAGTCGATATTTAGACATCAATTCTACGTTTTCACCGCCTAAAGATGTCTACTCAAAACCCAATAAATCAGGATACTCTTCTAATTTTAAAATTGCGAATAAAGTTTTTGAAGAACATATCAATGTTTTAGTGGAGCTTCCTTTCCAAAGCAATAAAAATGAAGACTTAATGATTCTTAAATTAAATTCATCAATGAAAGTAGTGAATGAAATTTACAACAAATTAGAGTTAAAATTTAAGTCTAAAAGAGATAATAGAATTTTAATATCTAATAATGGTCAGTCGTATTTATTAAAGCAGTATTGGAATAAAGGCAATAAATTTTATATATATAAATTAGGAAAAGAAATTATTAAAGAAAAAGAAATCAAATTAACTCAAAGAAAAATAGCTGCTTTGGACTATTTTTTCAATTCTAAGAATGAGTTGGTTTTATCTGGATTTTACTCGTCCCCAGTGAGGTATAATTATGAAGGTTTTTTTCTACTCAAGTATGACGAAGACCTAGATTTAATTCACAAAAATCAATACCTATTAAGCGAAAATATTGTAAAAAGTTTTAAATCTTCTAAAGAAATTAAAGAGAAAGGGTACGGTTTAGACAAGTTTATTTTAAAAGATTTCACATTAGATGAAACAGAAAATCATTTTCTCTTAGCAGAACATTTAATTAAGACCAGTTCTAAAAATGAATCATTTTGGAAATCTAATGGTTTCATTCTGATTAAATTTAATAAAAACGGAAATTACATTTGGGGATGCCCTGTTGTTAAAGATCAAAAAAATAAAAACTTAAACTTTGTCGGAATATTTTCTTTAAATGAAAATAAATCCATTCAATATTTCTTTAACGAATTATCCAATTTAGAGCTAAGAAAAGGAATTCCCGCTGAATATGGTATTTTAAATTATAGTGGTACAACTAGTATTAATTTTTCAGAATCTGGTCTTCCTAATGAAAAACCTATGGCGATTAATTTTCCAGGAAAAGAATTAGAAAAATATGCTTTTACACCAAAACAATTGAATCCTTATGAAAAGGGACCATCTTATTTTGTGATTTTAAATGAAAAGATGGATAATTTTATGTTGGGGATTGTCAAATGATATTTACTTCACGCTCGAGTGTTATTTTAAACTTATTTTGAATATCTGTTATAATTTTTTCGGAAAGCTCATAGAGTTCTTGTCCCTCTGCATTTCCGTAATTAACTAATACAAGGGCTTGTTTTTTGTGAACGCCATAATTCCCGAAAGTTTTCCCTTTCCAACCAGCTTTATCAATTAACCAGCCAGCAGCAATTTTAACATGCGTTTTACTTACAGGATAGTATATGATTTCCGGATAATCTTTTTTTATTTCTTCCAGTTTCTTTTGATCAATTACTGGATTTTTAAAAAAACTACCACAATTTCCAATTTCTTTAGGGTTTGGTAATTTTGAATTTCTAATGTGAATTATTGCTTTGCTCACATCTTTTATGTTTGGTTTTTTAATGTTTTGGGATTCTAAAACTTTTATAACATCTCCATAACCGATATTAACGTTGGGATTTTTATGTAGTTTAAGGGTGATATTTAATATAATAAATTGATTTTTCTTTTCATTTTTAAATATGCTTTCCCTGTAACCGAATTTACAGTCAGATTTTGAAAATTTGACAATTTTACCACTTGCAATCTCAAATGCTTCAAGCTCTACAAATGTATCTTTAATTTCTACTCCATATGCACCAATATTTTGCATGGGTGCTGTTCCAGAGTTACCAGGGATTAAGCTTAGATTCTCTATTCCTCCCCATTCATTATCCACACAATACATGACCAACTTGTGCCAATTTTCACCCGCTCCAATTTTAAGATTTACAAAACTGTTGGTCTCAGCAATAACTTTTTTGCCTTTAATTTCATTTTTGATTACTAGACCGTTAAAATTTTGTGTAAACAAAATATTACTCCCGCCACCAAGTATTAAAATTTCAGTTTCTTCAAATTGTTTTAATTTGAAAACTGCATTAAGTTCGGCTTCAGATTTAATTTTAATAAAATATTTTGAGGATGCATCAACTCCGAAAGTGTTGTGATTAATAAGTTTGAAATTTTCATGGATTTTCATCTTTTTCAAACTTAATTATAATTTCTTGGATTTGCACCTAGAGGCCCTTAAAACAATATTACATACATTTATAAAGTTTTAAATTTATCACCATCAAAAAAGTAATAGTAGCCGTTAGTAATGATTTATCAAATGATCAGCGAGTAAAAAAAGTTTGCGAAACTTTAGTTCAAAATAATTTTGAAGTAATACTTGTAGGTAGAGAATTAGCAACCTCAAGATCGCTTGAAAGACCTTATAAAACAAAAAGATTTAATTTATTTTTCAATAAGGGATTTCTTTTTTATTCAGAATATAATCTCAGGTTATTTTTTTTTCTTCTCATAAATAAATTTGACATTTATCACGCCAACGACTTAGACACCATACTACCAATGTGGTTAGTTTGTTCCTTCAAAAAAAAGATTTTAGTTTACGATTCTCATGAATATTTTTTAGGAATTCCAGAAATTCAAAATAGGTACATGGTTAAAAAGGTGTGGACCGCAATTGAGAGATTTATTTTCCCAAGGTTAAAATATGTTTTTACTGTTAATAAATCTATTTCAAATTTGTATTTTAAAGATTATCAAATTAGACCTAATGTAATTAGAAACATTCCTAAGTCTACCAAAATCTCAAATGAAGAATCAAGAGAAAATTTAGGTCTTCCAAAGAACCAATTAATTGTTATTTTGCAAGGATCTGGAATCAATGTGCATAGAGGTTCTGAAGAGTTATTGGAAGCAATAGCTAGTCAAGATAAATATTTTCTATGTATTGTTGGAAAGGGGGATGTTGTGAGTGATTTAAAGCTAAGAGCTTCAGAAGACGATTTAAAAAATAAGATACTTTTTGTTCCTCCACTATCTTATAATAGGATGTTGCAATACACATTAAATTGTGATGTAGGAGTTAGTCTAGATAAGAATAACAACATAAATCATATGTTCAGTTTGCCTAATAAAATTTTTGATTATTCAAAGTCTAAAATCCCATTTGTTGCTACTAACTTAATCGAAATTAAAAATATTGTTGACGAGTACAAAACAGGTGTTTTAATCAACTCATTGAGTCCAATTTCAATATTAAAGGGCTTAGATGAAGCAATAGAACTTACAAAAACAAGTGAATTTTTTGATAACATTTTAAGGATGAATACAGATTTAAATTGGGAAAAAGAAGCTGAGGTTTTGGTGAAAACCTATAATAATTTTAAATAGTTATTTGATGCATTTAAATATTATTTCTTTATCTGAAATTCCAAATAATTTTTTTTCACGTGCATTAAAATTTTTTGAGATATCGACTGTTTCAACACTAAATAGAAAGGCTTTTAATTTTTCTTCTATACTCTTGTGTCCATAAATTCTAACATGATCTTCTTGTCCAAATGCTTCCAGTCTATCTTTTGGAGTTATTATACTGAAGTCTTCATAAGTAGCGCCGTCTTTTAATGGAACTTGAATAATTAGCACTCCATTTTTCTTTAATATTCTATGTAATTCATTAATTGCTTTGTCATCTTCTAAAATATGCTCTAAAACATGAAAACAAATAATTAAATCAAATGAATTATCTTTTTCTTCAATTTCAGTAATGTCGTAATTTTTTTCTGCATAAAATTGATTTTCAAAGTCTGTTGAAATGTAATTTGCAAATTTAGATTTGAAAAAATCGTGCATACTCCTATGAGGAGAAAAATCAAGAATTTTTAGTTTTTCATTTTGAAAATTATCTTCCACATAATTAACTATAGCTCTTGACCTAGAAAGAGAACCACATTTTGGGCATAATTTATCTTCCGACTCTTTAAATGATATGGAAATGAATTTTTTGGCATGAGATAAGCAAATGGAACATTTAACAAGAGTTCCTTTGTAAAACAAATAATAAATAAATAATCTAATAAAAGGTTCTATTCTGTAATGGATAGAATTTGGAATCAACTTTCTGTATGTGAGTTTTAAAAGCCGATACATTATGCTTTTTTTCTAATATATATTAATAATTTGTATAGGTTGAATAGCCATAACGAAGGTGATCGAGAAAGTAATTGAAGTTCTATGAGTCTTATGGTGCTGGGTGCTATAAACAGTAAGAGTTTATCCATTTTCATTTTTTTTAAAAATTTATAATAGGTTATTAATTTAACGCCATTAAGGGCCTTCATCTTTTTTTCTAGTTTACATAAGTTATCTATACCTTCTTTTGTTTTGTTTAAAAAGATAATATTACTTTCAATTCCCTCATGATATACAGGATTATCAATTTGTGAAATATTAATTTTATTTTTTTTAAGTTCTAAGGAAAGTAGCGTGTCTTCGTGTCCGTATCCTGTAAAAGCTTCATCAAATTTAATATTTGAAAGAATATTTTTCTTGATTAAAAAATTATTGGATTTAAATGAATGATAGGGGTTATTAATTCTATAATCTATGGTCTGATCTTCTATTTTAATCCCATACAACCACCTAAGTTTTAAATTTTCATCTTTTGGTGGAATTGGGTGATGTTTTCTACCCCCGTATACCACATCATTGTTCATTTTTTTTTGGTAATTTTTCAAAAAGTTCTCTGAAGAAATACTACAGTCGCAATCTATAAACAGCAGACTTTCAAAATTAGTCTTTTCTAAAAATAAATTTCTAATCTTAGACCTTCCAATATTCTTTTTCAAGGATATAAATTGAATATTTTTTAAATTAGATATGGAAGAATTTAGTTTTATAAATTCATCCTCAGAGCCGTCATCAATTGCAATTATTTCAAAAGGTATTTTAATTTTTTCAGCTTGTCGATAAATAGAATTTATAAGCTTAACGGCATTGTAATTATGAATGGGTATGCAAATACTAATCAATACAATAGAACTTATTCTACAATAGATTTATTGTCAAATTTCACAATTCTTCCAGGAAATTTATTGATGATTTCAAAATCGTGAGTTGCCATAATTAATGTTTTTCGATCACCGACAACACTTTTCAATAATAACATAATTTTAGCACTTGTTTCTGGATCTAGATTTCCTGTTGGCTCGTCAGCAATTATTAATTCCGGGTCGTTAATCAATGCTCTAGCAACTGCAACTCTTTGCTGTTCTCCACCAGAAATTAGATGAGGAAATGCGTCTGCTTTATCAGTCATTTCAACTTTAGATAATAATTCTTCAATTTTTTGATTTATTTTTTTTATGCCTTTCCATCCAGTAGCTTTCATAACAAATTTAAGATTGTCAGCTACTGAACGGTCCATGAGTAGCTGAAAGTCTTGAAAAATGATGCCAATTTTCCTACGTAATGCTAAAATGTTTTTTCGACTAATGTTTTTCAAATATTGACCTTGAAAAGAAAGTTCACCACTGTGAATACCAACATCTCCATAAATAGATTTTAAAAGACTACTTTTTCCGCTACCAGTCTTCCCAACAAAATATACAAATTCCCCTTTTTTAATAGTTAAATTAATTCCTTTAAGGATTGTGTTTTGTTGCTGTTTTACCTCAATATTTTCAAAATTTAAAAATTGGTCTTCACTCATTATATGGTAGGTTTTATACCTTCAAATTTAAGATAATATAGTGTAGGTATTTAATAAAATGAATTAATGTTAACACATTGTAGTTGAAAATAATAATATTCTGTTATTTGTAAAGGTTTAACACTAACTATCTTTATTTCGTTATCTGATTAACTACTTAATGAACAATTTTCCTAAGCTATTATCATTATTCATAATTCTGCTAGCCAATACTGTTTTTGGTCAAAAAACACTTATTTACAGCGATCCTTACCGAAGCTATAAAACAGCTCAAGAACTTTTCGATAAAGAAAAGTACAGCACAGCGCAATATTATTTCAAAGACATAATTAATGAGTTTAATAATCCTCAAGACGAAATTAGAATAAATTCAGAATATTATTTTGCAGTTTGCGCCCTGAAATTATATCATAAAAATGTAGAAACATTACTTACAAGATTTGCCCTTGATCATCCAGATCATCCTAAGTCAAAAAATGTTTATTTTCAATTAGGAAAGCATTACTATCAAACCAAAAAATTTAAAAAGTCCATTGAGTTTTTTGAAAAAGTAGATCAATACGATTTATCCATTTCGGATCAAAATGAATACTTATTTAAGTTGGGCTACTCTAAGTTTATGAAAAAGAATTTAGCGCAGTCTAAAGTTTTATTTAACGAGTTGCTTCAAAGAACCACAGATTATGACGTACCAGCAACTTATTACTACAGCCACATTGCTTATTCGGAGGCAAAATATCAAACTGCTTTACAAGGCTTTAAGAAAATTGCTTCGAACAAAATGTTTAAACCAATCATCCCGTATTACATCACCCAAATTCTATATCAACAAAACAAGTATGAAGAACTTATCGCCTATGCGCCAACACATCTAGATTCTATAACCGAAAAAAGAAAAGGCGAATTTGCAAAATTAATTGCAGATTCCTACTTTAAAAAGAAGCAATACAAAACATCATTAACCTACTATAAAATATTTAAAAAACATGCTAAATCTAGTAGGGAAAGTAACTATCAAGTCGCTTTTTGTTACTACAAGACTAACGACCTTAGAAAGGCTATCGAGCTATTTTCTAGAGTAGCATATAAGGAAGATTCGCTATCCCAAATATGTTATTATCATATGGCAGATTCTTATCTAAAATTAGATGATAAGGATTATGCAAGAAACGCTTTTCAGAAAGCAAGTAAGTTAACATTTGACGATGAAATAAAGAGAAATTCTTTGTTTAATTATGCAAAACTAGCTTATGAGCTAAGTTATAATCCTTATGACGAAGCAATTAATTCTTTTCAAGAATTTATTAATGAATATCCAAATACTGAGGACGCAAAAGAAGCCTATGAGTTTTTATTAAAAGTTTATTTGACTACAAAAAATTATGACAAGGCTTTGAAATCCATGGAGAAAATAAAAAATAAAGATCCTAGGATGCAGAAAGCATATCAATCCATCGTCTTCAACAGAGCTGTTGAGCAATATCATAATAGAGAATATAAAAGTGCTATTGTTAATTTTGGTTTAGTAAACAGGTATCCAATCAACCAAAATTTAAATGCATTGAGCCAATTTTGGATTGCTGAGAGTAATTACAATTTAAAAGAATATTTAACAGCTGTTGAGAATTATGAAAAATTCAGATATATAAATGGCGCTATTTTAACCAATGAATTCCAGGATTTAGATTTTCATATTGGGTACAGCTATTTTGAAAAATCCAATCCATACGAAATTTATAAAGGAAACGAAGCAAAAGTTCAAAAGGAAGAACTTAAAAAAGCTTTAAAATATTTCAGGAATTATATTCATCAGTATAATATCCCAGACTCAAACAATTACAGAACAGCTCTTTTAAGGATTGCGGATTCTTATTTTTTACTCAGAAATGACAGTTTAGCCATTGAAAATTATGCAAAGTCCACAACTATAGGGAATTATAACCACAGCTACGCATTGAATCAAATGGCAACTTCGCAAGGACTTATTCAAGAATATGCAGGAAAAATAAATACATTAAAAAGTTTAACCGAAAAATATCCAAATTCTAAATACCAAGTATCGTCATTATTAAATCTTGCTCAGGCGTACAAGGATGAATCAAGAAACCAAGAGTCTATAGCAACCTATTTAAAATTTATTAATGACTATCCTAGTAATAATTTAATTTCTAAAGCGAATGTTGAGTTAGGAAGTATCTATTTAAAAGAAAAAAATACAGCAGAAGCTGAAAAATACTTGATAAAAGTTTTAGACGATTATCCAGATGCGGAGCAAGAAAATGAGTTAGCAATTGAATTAATGATGGAAGTCTTCAATATGAGAGATAACCTCACTGGATATTATGATTGGTTAAGTTCAAGAGGAATTGATGTTAGTATACAAGAAAAAGATTCCACTCTTTGGAGGCCTGTTGTCTTGGCTAGGGATAATGGAGATTGTCAAAAACAAACTGAAAAAGCAACTTACTATTTAGATAATCTTGAGTCTCCTGTAAGAGAAATTTCTGCTCACTATTTTATGGCAAATTGTTACTACGCAGACGGGAAAAATAATGAGGCTTTATTTCATTACGATTTTATTACTCAAAAACCCAATAACAATTACTATACAGAGGCGTTAAAATACGCTGGAGAAATAACATTTGAAGCACATGACTATAAAAATGCTCTTGGTTATTTTTCAACATTAGAAGATGTAAGTATGGATCAAGAAGATTTGGCGCTAGCAGTAAAAGGACAATTTTATTGTTTTCATTATTTAAATAATCCATTATCTACAATAAAATATGCTCAAAAAACTCTTCTTCTTTCGGATTTAACTAATAAACTAAAAGAAGAATCTTATCTCTTTTTAGGACAGTCTTATCAGCAGATAAATGAGTTGGACAGTGCAGTTATTTATTATGACAGCATTATTAATTTCACAAAGAGTATTGCTGCTGCAGAATCTAAATATCATATATGTCAAATTGCTTATTCTCGTAAGAATTACGAATTATGCGAATCGTTAATAATGGAATTGGTAAAACAGAAGCCTTCCTACGATTACTGGTTGGCAAAAGGAATTTTATTACTTGGAGATAACTTTACTGCTCAAAAAGATTTTTTCAACGCAAAACATAGCGTGGAGAGTATCATAGAAAATTATGACGGATACAATAAAGAAGATTTAGTTGCTGAGGCTACTCAAAAACTAGAGTATATTAAGAGCTTAGAATTAGAAGAAATTAATGATGAACCAATACAAGAAGAGATTGAAATTGATTTAGATCCATCGCTGAATAGTAATCAAAATGAAGAATCTGATAATGATCAGCAAAAACCTATTGAAAATAATAACAATGAAGACGAGTAAATTTAGATATTTTGTGCTGTTGCTTCTTACATTTTCTTTTTCTCAATTTGTAGGACAAGAAACAAAGAAAGTAGAAGAAACTTTTCTTGGTATAGGATCAGGTAACAGAAAAATAGCTAAAATTCAGAAATCCTCCATATCTCCAGAGCATACAGATTCGATTACAATAATAGATGATATAAAATACTATTTAGAGCCTAAGCAACATCAGGTTAGCTATAGTATTGAAAATATTAAGCCTGCTAGATTAAAAATTAGAGCTACTGGTGATAAATTGTATAGAGGTTATTTAAAAGCTGGTGCTGGAGCCTATTTGTCTCCGTTATTAGATTTGAATTATGCTTCAAAGAGATCTAGAGACGAAAGCTGGGGTTTCAACAGTAGTTTTAATGGTAGTTTTGCAAATATCAAAGGGATGGGAAATACTAAATTTTCAGACTTATCTCTAGGGGGCTACTATCAAAAATTCTTTATGAATTATGATTTATGGAGTGAAATGGATTATTCTAGAAATAACTATCAATTTTATGGCTTGGATTATTCAGATAGTATGTTTAGTTTTTACGGCATTGACATCAATGATTCTCTTGCCAAAGAGCAATTTAGAGAGGACGACAATGCTTTAAGACAAAATTATGATTTATTCGATTTGCATTTAAAGCTTAACTCATTAAACCAAGGCAGAGACACTAATAAACTAAGGATTAAAAGTTGGATTGATTTCCATCATTTACAAAGTAATTACAATCTTTCAGAAAATCATTTTTTAATTGGTGCTCACTCAGGATGGTTAATTTTAGATGAAGAGTTTCTGGGAACTTTTGAGTTGGATATTAATAATGTAAATGCTCCTCAATCTTTATCGTTAGACGAAGATAATGTCATTCAACCTTTGAATAATAAAGGTCTTACTACTGGGGTTTTGAGATTGAACCCACATATTTACTCAAGAAAGAAAAATTTAGTTGTAAAAGCGGGACTTTCAATTCAGGGAAATATTACAGAAAAAGCTAATTTTTACATTTTTCCAGATATGGAATTGAGTTATAATTTATTTAAAAATATTTTTATTCCTTATGGGGGTTGGAGAGGTAACGTAAAAAGAAATACGTTCAACGATATTAGGCTGGAAAATCCATTTATTTCTGAGGATACAAGACTGCAAAATACCATCCAAAAAAGTAATTTATTTGCAGGGATTAGAGGTTCGTTAAGTAGTAAATACACATTTAATTTATCAGCTTCTTTCCAAAAGCTGGATAGTATGTATTTTTTTACTCCTGACAATACATCTTCTTATGGTAATAAATTCCAACTTCAATACGATAATTTATTTCAAACAACATTTATGGCCGAGATAGCCTATCAAGATTTTGAAAAATTAAAAATAGCAGCTAAAGGCGAGTATTTTATTTACGAACCATCTACAATCTCTCATGCTTGGCAACGACCAAATTTTATTTTCACTTTATCTGGGTTTATGGATTTATTTGATAAGATAGTTTTAAAATCTGATATTTATCTGGTGGGTAAACGAACGGTCAACTCTTTTAACGAGCCAATTCCTAACAATAATATTGTTTTGAACGATAATGATGAAGTGGAGTTACTTAACGAGTTAGGAAATGAACCATTTGTATATAATTTAAAACCTTTTCTGGACATGAATCTTTCTGCAGAGTATAGGTACAACAAAAAAATTTCCGGTTTTATACAGTTTAATAATTTTACAGGAAAAAAGTATCAATATTGGACTAATTTCCCTACTCAATCAATAAATATTTTAGGTGGTATTACATTTAGTTTTTAAAATGTTGAAAAGTATCTTTTCTATAGGTAATATTCCACTTTAAAAATAGTCTATAAATAGTATATTTGCTCATCAAATTTTACATATGAGTGAAGAGAAAAATTATTCAGCGGATAGTATACAAGCATTGGAAGGAATGGAGCATGTTAGAATGCGTCCGTCTATGTATATTGGAGATGTAGGTTCTAGAGGACTTCATCATCTAGTTTATGAGGTTGTAGATAATTCTATTGATGAAGCACTTGCTGGTCATTGTACTGAAGTTAATGTATCTATTTTAGAAGGTAACGGTATTAGAGTTATGGATAACGGAAGGGGAATTCCCGTCGGTATTCATAAAAAAGAAGGTGTCTCTGCATTACAAGTTGTAATGACTAAGATTGGTGCTGGTGGTAAATTTGACAAAGATTCTTATAAAGTTTCTGGTGGACTTCATGGTGTTGGTGTTTCGGTTGTAAACGCATTATCGATTGATTTAAAAGCCAGTGTACATAAAGAAGGTAAAATTTATGTTCAAGAGTACAAACAAGGAAAAGAGCAATATTTAGTTAAAGAAGACGGTGCTACTGATTTAAGAGGAACCGAAGTAATTTTCTTTCCAGATCCAAAAATATTTGAATCTTTGGATTATCATTATGAGATTCTAGCCACAAGAATGAGAGAGCTTTCATTTCTTAATAAAGGTCTTAAAATCACATTAACAGATGAACGTGAATCTTCTAAAGATGACGATGGGAAAGCTCTACATGAGAATTTTTATTCTGAGAGAGGTTTGGCGGAGTTTGTTGAGTTTTTAGACGGTAATCGTGAGAAACTAATACAAAACGTAATTAGTGTTGAGGGGGAAAAAAATGGAATCCCAGTAGAGGTTGCTTTAATTTACAATAACTCTTATGCTGAAAATATACATTCTTATGTAAATAACATCAATACACATGAAGGGGGAACTCACCTTTCAGGTTTTAGAAGAGGACTTACCAATACGCTAAAGAAATATGCTGATAAGTCTGGAATGCTTGAAAAATTAAAATTTGAAATTTCTGGAGATGATTTTAGAGAGGGTTTAACTGCTATTGTATCTGTGAAAGTTCAAGAACCGCAATTCGAAGGGCAAACCAAAACAAAGCTGGGTAACAGAGAAGTTAATGCACCAGTAAGTCAAGCTGTAAGTGAAATGTTAAGTGATTATCTCGAAGAGCATCCAGAAGATGCAAAACAGATAATTCAAAAAGTAATTCTTGCTGCAACTGCTAGACATGCTGCCACAAAAGCAAGAGAGATGGTTCAGCGTAAAAACCCAATGGGTGGCGCTGGTTTACCGGGTAAATTATCGGATTGTGCTTCTAAAAATCCTGAAGAATGTGAAGTTTATTTAGTAGAGGGTGATTCTGCAGGTGGAACAGCTAAGCAAGGAAGAGACAGACATTTTCAAGCAATAATGCCTTTACGAGGTAAAATTTTAAATGTTGAAAAAGCCATGCAGCACAAGATCTTCGAAAACGAAGAGATTAAAAATATTTATACAGCCCTTGGGGTAAGAGTGGGTACTGAAGAAGATTCAAGGGCACTTAATTTAGAGAAATTAAGATATCATAAAGTAATTATCATGTGTGATGCTGATGTTGATGGTAGTCATATCCAAACGTTAATTATGACTTTCTTCTTTAGATACATGAAAGAATTGATTGAAAATGGATACTTATATATTGCCACCCCACCGTTATATTTAATTAAGAAAGGAAAACAAGCACAGTATGCTTGGAATGATGATCAAAGAGATCAGTTGGTAAACAAAATGAAAGGTTCTGGATCTGAATCAAGCGTTCATATACAGAGATATAAAGGACTTGGAGAAATGAATGCAGAACAATTATGGGACACAACAATGTCACCAGAAAACAGAACACTCAGAAAAGTCAATATTGATAGTGCTGCTGAGGCCGATAGAATATTCTCTATGTTGATGGGAGATGAGGTTCCACCTAGAAGAGAGTTTATAGAAAAAAATGCTAAGTATGCCAATATTGATGCATAATATTAATGAAACCAAAATTTAAAAAAATACAATTATGAAAGTAACAATAGTAGGAGCAGGTAATGTTGGGTCGACATGTGCAGATGCAATTGCTTTTAAAAGAATTGCTAGTGAGGTAGTATTATTAGATATTAAGGAAGATTTTGCTGAAGGTAAAGCTCTTGACATGACTCAAACTGCATCTTTGCTGGGATTCAATACTAAAATTGTTGGAAGTACTAACAATTATTCAAAAACAGCAGGTAGTGACGTAGTAGTCGTTACTAGTGGTATCCCTAGAAAACCCGGAATGACTAGAGAAGAACTGATTGGGGTAAATGCCGGAATTGTCAAAACGGTTACAAGTAATATACTAGAACACTCTCCTAATGCTGTTATTGTTATAGTTTCTAATCCTATGGACACCATGACTTATTTAACTTTAAAAGAAAGTGGGTTGCCAAAAAATAGAATAATAGGAATGGGCGGTGCTCTAGATAGTGCTAGATTCAGAACTTATTTGTCTTTAGCCTTAGACAAGCCATCTAACGATATTCATGGAATGGTAATCGGTGGTCATGGAGATACTACCATGATTCCAATGACAAGACTTGCATCGTATAATGGTATTAAATTCAATGATTTACTTGAAGAAAAAGTTTTAGAAAAAGTCGCTGCAGATACTATGGTTGGAGGAAAAACCTTAACAGGAATGTTAGGTACATCTGCTTGGTATGCTCCTGGAGCAGCAGTTGCTTTTTTAGTTGATAGTATTTTGAACGATCAAAAAAGAATTATTCCATGTTCTGTTTACCTAGAAGGTGAATATGGGCAAAAAGACATATGTATCGGCGTTCCTGTAGTCATCGGTAGAAATGGATGGGAAAACGTAATTGATTTAAAATTGAATGAAAAAGAGCAAGATTTATTTGCTAAAAGTGCAGACGCTGTAAGGAATATGAACAGTGCTTTAGAAAGTATTTAATTTTTTTTAAAAAAGATATCTCTCTTTATTTTTAAGTTCATCTATTACACATTTGTCTTTCATTATTTTTTTTCTATTTCTTGAAATAAGGTTGTAAATAAAATCCCTTAGAAATCTTGGAAATATATAGCCTATTACGATTATCGAATGCCAGCTTCTCATAAGAAGCGCTATTTTCATAACAGCATTTGACCTTTCATAAACGGTGTTTTGATGGTGTAAAATTATGGTTTCTTTTGGGTTTGGAATTTTTTCACAATCCTCTTTAATATGACTAAATATTGAAGAACTTGAAGGGCTTATGTAAAGAGTTTTAGACTTGTCATGTTTTAGAATGAATTTCCCCCAATAGTTGCAAAACACACATTCATCATCGATAAAAATAATTGTTCGGGAATTATTTAAAGGCATTTTACAAACTTTAAAATACGATAACCTCTTTTAGTTGTAAATTTCAAAAAGTAAATTCCATTATTTAAAAAATCAATATTAATGACACCATTAGAATTATCTTTTTTTATCAATTTTCCAGAAAGATTTAAAATTTCATAATCAAAATTTTGGTTAGTATTTTTAATCTGAATTGTTTGTCTGCAAGGGTTTGGGTATAATTCATAATTAATTAGGTTGTCTTCAATATTAATTATGGAGGTGTTTACGGAATCGTTTATTCCTCTAAAAAAAGATAACCCTCCTCTTTTATTACCTATTACGAAGTCTGTTAATGAATCTTTATTAATGTCAAATATTGCTGGATAAGAATGTGATCCAACATTAATACCTTGATATAGGCTGTCCACTAAATTAAATGTGCCATTTAAATTATTAATTATGTTGTTGTATTTGAATATAGTTCCTCGTTGGCTACCCACATATAGCTCCAATTGACTTCCGTCTCTGTAAAGTACTGGTGAACTAATACCAATATTCGTCCACCATTCTGAGACATCTACTCCTCCAAAATTTTCGTCTTTTAAATCAAAGTTAAAATTAATTGAATCTCCAATATTTTCAATAAAATTTAGGTTACCGATAACTTCACCAACAATTAAATCTAAGTCATTGTCACCATCTATATCAAATAATGTTGGATGGGCTTGGTATCCAACATCAAAAACATTGTTCAACATATCGTTTAGTGGGGACATTCCAACGCTTAAACTCATAATATTTGGGTTAGAAGAGGTGTTTTCAAGATAATGAAGTCTTCCGCTAAAGTCCCCAACGATTGCATCAAGATCTCCATCACTATCTAAATCCCCAAAAGTGGGAACTAAATTTATTTCGTTTATTAGAGAGGATATATTTTGAAAATCATTAGAACTTTTAGAAAATATAGGATTTTGTTGGGTTCCAATGTTTACGTAAGATTCTACATAAGATCTGTAGTGAATAGGAACACTAAGATCGAATTCACCAAAATTACTGACAAGTAAATCTTGCAATTGATCGTTATTTATGTCAACGAAAATAGGTTTAGACTCTCTTCCCACTTCTATAGTGTTCTTTTGAAGGAAGTTCTGTTCTTGCAAATAAAATTGAGGTACTTGATTATTTCCAAAATTTTTATAAAACCAAATGCTATTTTTATCTTCAGCATCACTGCCAGTATTGGGAGAAACCAGTAAGTCTTTCATCCCGTCGTGATCCACGTCTTCGTGGAATACACCTGGAAATAAATGCAAATCTGCAGGAACAGAATAGTTGGGAAAAGAAGTGTCTTGACTTACAAAAGAGGTATTCATATTAATTCCTTTATCATCGTTATATAGTGCCACAATATTACTGTAAGACACATCTCCTAAAATGACATCTTTTACTTGGTCGTTGTTTAAATTTAATGCAAGAACAGTAGAACCGCTATGTCGTAAATTATTCCTAATTACATTAATAGAATCTTGTGGATTAGGAACATTTATAAAACAAGTATCGAATAGAGTACAAGTATTTGAAAGTCCTGCTTCGCTAAAATGTCCCCAACATGAATTTTTCAATTCAAATGCTAGTGTATCGATGTTCCCAATTTGTACAGCTTGGTTTTGATGATATTCTATTCTTGAACCTTGACCACCAAAATTTAAAATATCAAGATCTCCGTCATTATCTATATCTGAAATACTGGGTATGTCAGAAGATACTACATATATATTATAATCATTATTATATTGGTAAGAAAGCAAATAAGTTACAAAACTATTAATGGAGGATTGAAAAAAGCTTTGCGAAGTAAATGAAATTTCATTTGAATTACTAGTGTTTTTCCAAACTCCAATACCCCCAGAAACATAACTGAAAATATCCTTTTTACCATCTCCATTGTAGTCTCTTAATAGAACCCAATTTTTTAAAGTACTCGGAAATTTTTTTTCGTACTCTGGAGCATAGATAAATTTGTTATTTGAAGAGATGAAAGTAATTACTTTGTTACAAGATCTATCGAAAACAAATAAATCTTCAATTTGGTCGTTATTAAGATCTATTTTTGAAAATTGAGCGGAGTTAAATCCACCTGTCCATGGATTTAACAGAGTGTCGTTGTTTTCTAAAACTTGAACACTATTTTCTTGACGGAGCGAAAAGAATTGGGTCTGACCAGTCGAAACAATTAGTAGTGAAATTATTAATGATGTAAATTTTATTTGAATTTTTTGAAACATATTAATTACAACGTTAAATAATTAAATATTAGTGGGTATTAACTTAAATAATTGATATTGATTACGATACAAATGTAGTGCTTAAACAATAACATTATTAACTTGTTGTATAATTGTTGGTAATAATCAATTGAAATTTTATATTTGCGCCCTCAATTTTATTTATATTATTAACAAAAAATATTTTAATGAGAAATAGAAGTGCCATTTGGGTTTTTACCATCTTATTGTTTTTAGCATGTTTATATCAGCTTTCTTTTTCATGGGTTACCAAATCCTTTGAGACAAGTGTACATGAATTAGCAGAACAGAAATACGATTCTATTGCTAATGAAGCCATCGATTTTGTTGTTAATGGAGATACATTAGTAATTGGTTCTGAAAAAGAAAAACTAAAAATCATCTCATTTTATGAGCAAAAGCTTTTAGCTGAAAAAGCCAACGAACCTACCTACCCAGTAATTGATTTGGATTATCAGAGGTGTAAAGACCAAGAATTAGGATTGGGACTTGACCTTCAGGGAGGTATGAGTGTTACTTTAGAAGTTTCAATTGAAGATTTAGTTAGAAATTTTGCAGGTAATTCTTCTAAGTTATCTTTTAAAACTCCTTTCAATGCTGCTCTAAAGGACTTCAAACAAGGTAGTACTACACTAGATGCTGATAATGATGATTTTATAGGTCTTTTTTATGCACATTACAAATCACTTTATCCAAAAAATCCACCAATGATCTTTTTTAGCAATGGACTTAAAGATTATATGGATATTAATTCTGTTGAAAAAACTACTAACAATAAAAATGATCTAATCGTTCAAACCCTCAGAGACTTGAGTCAGGATGCTGTTGAGAAAACACATAGAATAATTGAGTCAAGAATCAATAAATTTGGTGTTAGTCAGCCTAACATTAAGAAATTAGCAGTTTCAGGTAGACTTCAAATAGAATTACCAGGAGCAAAAGATAAAAACAGAATCAGAAATTTGTTACAATCTACTGCAAGTTTAGAATTTTGGGATGGAGCACATGCAGATTGGACAGACGAATTCTTAGAACTTAATAAAGCAGTATCTAAAAATAACAATTACGATCTAGATACTGAGTTTAAAGAAATTTCTGAAGATTCATTAAATTCTCTAGATGCAGACGCTCAACTTGCATATTTATCTGACAAGAGAATTAACGACTCTATTATTGAAGAAAAATCGATTGAAAAATCTATAGAAGATTCCATAATGCTTGCAGATGGTAAAATTCTAAACGGAACGCTGTGGTTTATACATTCCTCAAACAGTCCTTACATTGGTGTAGCAAAAGCTGTTGATACTGCTAAGATTAATTCAATGCTTAAATCAAAAACAGCCAGAGATATATTTAATTTAAGAAGACATAAATTTTTATGGTCTCGAGATGTAGAAGATTACGAAACCTCGCAAAGCTTTTCCGGACATACATTAATGGCCATTGAGATACCTACTAGTGGAGAACCTAAAATTAATGGGGAAGATGTAGTAAATGCTGCTCAAAGCTTCGATAATGAGTCTAAGCCTTCTGTTTCCTTATCTTTTAATTCTAATGTTGCAGATGTTTGGGCAAAATGGACAGAACAAAAAGTAGGTAAGATAATCGCAATTGTTTTAGATGACCAAGTTTTTTCATCTCCATTTATAAGACAAAAAATTACTGGAGGAAATACAGAAATATCGGGAGGTTTTGCAACTATCGAAGAAGCTCAAGATTTAGCAAATATTTTAAAAGCTGGCTCGCTTCCAGTTCCTTCCGTCATAGTAGATGAAGCAATTGTTGGGCCTTCTTTAGGTGAGGAAAATATAAATTCTGGTCTTTGGTCCTTTTTATTCGCATTTTTGTTAGTGTTGTTTTATATGATTTTTTACTATAAAAGAGCTGGTTGGGTTGCCAATATTGCACTAATAGCAAATGTATTTTTTATTATTGGAACACTTGCCTCTCTAGGGGCTGCTTTAACTTTACCAGGAATAGCTGGTCTAGTACTTACTATTGGTATGTCAGTAGATGCAAATGTTCTTATTTATGAAAGAATTAGAGAAGAATTAAAAAATGGTAAGGGAATAAAATTAGCCATTCAAGATGGTTATAAGCACGCTTATTCTGCAATTATTGATGCAAATGTAACATCATTACTTACAGCTGTGGTTTTAGCCTATTTTGGTTCAGGACCAATTCAAGGATTTGCTACTACTTTAATAATAGGTGTTTTCACTTCTTTGTTTTCTGCAATATTTATTACCAGACTTATTTTCTCTTATTTATTAGATAGAAAAAAAGAGGTTTTTTTCTCAAGAAAATTTACAGAAAATTTATTTACTGGTAGTACTATTCAGTTTTTACAGAAAAGAAAAGTTTTTTATGTTTTCTCTGCAATAATTGTTGGTTGTGGAATTTTCTCGCTTTTTAGTAGAGGTTTAGATGGTGGTGTTGAGTTCACAGGTGGAAGAACATATAGAGTAGAGTTTTCAGAAAAAATAGACAAATCAGAAGTAAGAGATGCTATTAGTGAAAGATGTGTTAACGATGAAGGAAACAATATTGCTCCTGAAGTGAAAACAGTAGATAATGCTTTTACACTTGAAATAACAACTAAATTTTTAGAGAATTCAGTAATGAAGAATAAAGAGAAGGTAGCTAGAATCGATGCATCACTTGCGTCAGCATTTTCTGATCTTGGATATTCTGATAGTGAAATTTCCAATGAAGGAAATACCTATACTTTATTAACCTCAAGAGGTGTTGAGAGTCAAATATCAGATGAATTGATTAAAGGTTCTTTTCTAGCAGTTTTATTTTCTTTATTTATAATTTTCATTTATATCGCTTATCGTTTTAGAAAATGGCAATTTGGTTTAGGTGCTTTAATTGCTATGTTCCACGATGTGTTGGTCGTATTAGGATTGTTTTCTATCTTTTACAATATAGTGCCTTTTTCTATGGAAATTGATCAGGCATTCATTGCTGCAATTCTAACAGTTGTAGGTTATTCAATTAACGATACGGTTGTTGTTTTCGATAGAATTAGGGAATATTCTATTTTGCATAAAAAGTCGTCGGCTGTTCAGGTAGTTGATAAAGCACTTAATAGCACTCTTTCTAGAACGATTAACACTTCTTTAAGTACATTCTTGGTGTTATTAACCATTTTTATTTTTGGAGGTGAATCCATCAAAGGATTTGCTTTTGCTCTTATGGTAGGTGTTGTCATCGGTACTTATTCTTCATTATTTATTGCTACTCCTTTAGTCGTAGATCTTTCAAAGAATAAAATAAATGCTTAATGATCTTAAACTCGCAATTTTTACTTTTAGAAGGTATTAGTGCTGGTGAATTAATTTTTGTTTTCTTAGTTGTATTGTTGTTTTTTGGCTCTAAAAGTATACCCAATATGGCGAGGTCTTTGGGAAGGGGAATGAGACAACTCAGAGATGCATCACAACAAATACAAGACGATATAAAAACAGCGGCTTTTGACGATGAAACAGAAATTTTCTCTAATAACAAAAAAAATACCAAGAAGAAATAACATCAACTTGGTATTAAAAGTTTCAAGGTTTTGAATTTTATACTTTAGCTGTTTTAACGGTTTCAATTATTCTTCCGGCAATTTTATAGGGATCACCATTTGAGGCAGGTCTTCTGTCTTCCAGCCAACCTTTCCAACCGTTTTCAACTGTGATTATTGGAATTCTGATTGATGCTCCTCTATCAGAGACACCATAACTAAAATCTGTAATTGCAGCGGTTTCATGTAGTCCAGTTAATCTTTGCTCATTATGTTGACCGTAAACGTTAATGTGTTCTTTCGTTACAGGTCTAAATGCCTCACAAACTTTATCATATATTTCTTTGGAGCCACATGTCCTTAGTGTAGTATTAGAAAAATTTGCGTGCATTCCAGATCCATTCCAGTCACCTTTGATTGGTTTAGGATGATATTCTATGTAATAGTTATGGTCTTCAGTTAGTCTGTCTAATATATATCTGGCAATCCACATTTCATCTCCAGCTTTCTTAGCACCCTTCGCAAATAATTGAAATTCCCATTGTCCACTTGCAACTTCTTGATTAATACCTTCAATATTAATTCCTGCTTCAATACATATATCTGCATGCTCTTCTACCAAATGTCTTCCATGGGTATTTTTTCCTCCTACAGAGCAATAATACATCCCTTGAGGACCAGGATAACCACCCATAGGGAAACCTAAAGGAAGTTGTGTATTAACATCCATAATAAAATATTCTTGCTCAAATCCAAACCAAAAATCATTGTCATCGTCATCTATCTTTGCTCTAGCATTAGATTCGTGTGGGCTTCCATCAGCATTTAAGACTTCGGTCATTACTAAAAACCCATTTTCTCTCACAGGATCTGGATAGCAAGCAACAGCTTTGAGTAAACAATCAGATGAATTGCCAACTGCTTGTTTGGTAGAACTACCATCAAATGACCATATTGGACAATCTTCAACTTTCCCACTAAAATCATCAATTATTTTAGTTTTACTTCTCATATTTTGAGTTGGAAAATATCCATCCAACCATATATACTCAAGTTTTGATTTAGCCATTCTATTTTTAGATTTAGTTTAGACAAATATAATTTTAATACTCTTTTCTACATCTTTTGTAATGTTATATTTGAAGGAAATTTATTAACAAAACCACACCTTAGTGTTAATTAAACACTAATTTAATTCATTTATCTCTTAATATTTTAATTAAAATCTATTAATGAAATTTGTTTTTTTTGATTTTTTAAGAAAATAATTAGTTATTTTAGCAACAAACATAATTCATGAAACACATAAGTGCTGATAAAAATTATATCAATCAAATCAAATATATTTTTGTATTCTCTTTTTTCTTAATAGTTAATACTCATTTTACTCAAACCAAAAATCCTGTAGTTGTACAAGCGGATCTAAATTTTAAAAATGAAGCATATTTTGACGCAATTGATTTGTATAAAAAAGGAGAAGTAAAAGAAAAAGATATTCAAGAAAAGGGAAGAATTAATTTCCAAATTGCAGAGTGCTACAGATTAGATGTGGAACCTGCACAAGCAGAGACGTATTATAAAAGAGCTTTCAAATTAAAATATCAAAAAAACCATCCTAAACTCTATATTCTTTTGGCAGATGTTTTAGTAGAAGAAGGAGAATATGAGTCGGCAGCAGAAAATATAAGAGAATTTTTAAAAATTTATCCTGAAGACTCCCATGCTAAGAAATTACTTTCTTCTTGTGAACACCATGCAGAGTGGGTTAGAAATGGAACGAAGCATAAAATACAGAATGAAAGACAAATCAATTCAAAACATTATGATTATTCACCTGCTTGGGGAGATATTGACCATAATACTGTAATATTTGTTTCTGCTCGTGACGGCTCAAATGGAGATGGCATAGACTCAAGAACAGGTGATAGTTATATGGATTTATGGTCTTCTAACCGTGACAACTTAGGAAAGTGGAGTGAACCACAATTACTACCTAATACAATCAACTCTAAGGATAATGAGGGTCCCTCTGTACTTTCACCAGAAGGTGATGAAATCTATTTCACTAGATGTCCTAGGATGAAGAAGGTAGATTTAGGTTGTGAAATTTTCTATTCTAAGAGAAAAGGAGATTCTTGGACACAAGCTAAAAAAATTAATTTAAAACCAGAAGGTGGAGATACCTTATCTTGTGGTCATCCTGCAATGGATTCTGAAATGAAGATTTTAATTTTTTCAGCTGACTTTCCAGGTGGTTTTGGGGCGCATGATTTATGGATTTCTCAATACGACGAAAGAGAAGAAAGTTGGATGTCCCCAGTTAATTTAGGTTCTTCAATAAATACTGAAGGAGACGAAATGTTTCCTTATTTGTCTGATAATGGAGATTTATACTTTTCATCTGATGGTTACGAAGGATTTGGCTCGCTAGACATGTTTAAAGCTCTAAGTTTAGGACAAAACAAGTGGGGAGATGTTGAGAATTTAGGATATCCTTTAAATTCTCCAGAACATGATTTTGGTATAATTTTAGAAAGAAATACGGATAGAAGAGGTATGTTTACTTCATCTAGAGAAGGTACTCGAGGTCACGACGATTTGTTTAATTTCAATTTACCTCCTTTTAAACTTAGAGGAATGGCTGAAGTTCTTGACGAGGAAACTCTAGAGCCTATTCCTGGAGTTACCATTACTCTTACAGAAACAGATTCTCTTGGGGCAGTAACTGCTGAATATGTTCAGACAACTGATATAGATGGAATGTTCAATTTTGATAAGATTGACGAAAATCAAAATTACATCTTAGAGGATAGATATTATATATGTATAGCACAAAAAGATTCTTCTTATTTAATCGGTAAACAAACTGCAGAAACTTTTAATGCAGAGGAAGAAGCAAATGGTAAACCAGGGGCAATTGTACCATTTCCTTTCAGACTTAAGAAAATAGATCCAGAAAAGCCAATGGATTTCCCAGAAGTTCAGTATGCCCTTGATAAGGCAGAGTTACTTGTTAACAACGAGATAAACTCCAAAGATTCTTTAGATTTTTTATACGACCTTCTAAACGATAACCCTTCAATTGTTATTGAGCTTCAAGCCCATACAGATTGTAGAGGTGGGGACGATTACAATCTTAAATTGTCACAAAGAAGAGCAGAATCTTGTGTTAATTATTTAGTGTCTAAGGGCATTCCTTCAGAAAGAATGAAAGCTGTTGGGTATGGAGAATCAATTCCTAGAAATGAAAAATTAGAATGCAATGCAATCTCTAAACTATCAACTAAAGAAGAACAGGAAGCTGCACATCAAAAAAATAGACGAACTCAGTTCATAGTTTTAAATACTGATTACGTTTCGAAAGATAAATAGCCAAAAATTAATTCAGTCCTGTATGGGATATAATTTTCATGAAAGATGATTCTAGATATGCACAAAGAGGCGTAAGTTCGGGAAAAGAAGAGGTTCACAAGGCCATAAAAAATATTGATAAAGGTCTTTTTCCTAATGCATTTTGCAAAATAGTTCCAGATTATTTATCTAACAGTGAAGACCATTGCATTGTTATGCATGCAGATGGTGCCGGTACAAAATCATCCTTAGCTTATTCATATTGGAAAGAAACTGGTGATGCCTCTGTTTGGAAAGGTATTGCCCAAGACGCACTTATCATGAATATTGATGATTTACTATGTGTTGGTGCTGTTGATAATATTCTGGTATCGTCTACAATTGGTAGGAATAAAAATAAAATCCCTGGTGAAGTTATTGCTGCTATTATTCAAGGAACGGAAGAAATATTACAAGATTTAAGATCATTTGGTTTAAGTGTTCATTCGACTGGTGGAGAAACTGCAGATGTTGGCGATTTGGTAAGAACAATAATTGTAGACTCAACAGTTGTTGCTAGAATGAGAAAAAAAGATGTGATATCTAATAAAAATATTCAACCTGGTGATGCCATAATTGGCTTGTCTTCCTTTGGACAGACTTCTTATGAAAAATCCTATAACGGTGGAATGGGTAGCAACGGTTTAACTTCTGCAAGGCATGATGTTTTTAATAAAATTATTGCAGAAAAGTATCCAGAATCTTACGATAGTAGTATTAATTCTTCGTTAGTATATTCGGGAACCCAGGCTCTCACAAGTAGGGTTAGCGGTTCTTCTCTAGATGCTGGAAAATTAGTTCTTTCACCAACAAGAACATATGCTCCAGTAATGGTTAAAATATTAGAAAAACATAGAAAAGACATTAATGGAATGGTGCACTGTAGCGGCGGAGCACAGACCAAAATCCTACATTTTATAAAGAAAAATCACATAATTAAAGATAATTTATTTGATGTACCACCTTTATTTAATTTAATCCAAAGTGAATCTAAGACTGACTGGAAAGAAATGTATAAGGTTTTTAATATGGGTCACAGAATGGAGATTTATACCCATCCAAAAAATGTAGATTCGATAATTGAAATTTGTGCTGAGTTTAGTCTAGAAGCACAACAAATTGGTAGAGTTGAACCTTCAACTTCAAAAAAGCTCACCATTAAATCTAAAAATGGAGAATATATTTACTAATGAGCGATCAAGGTCTATTAAATAAATTAGAACAAATCTCATTTAAGTACGATGAGATTGCAAAGCAAATGGTGGATCCGGACATCATTTCAGACATGAAAAGATATGTCAATTTAAACAGAGAGTATAAAGAATTAAGTGAGATAGTAAAAGTCTATCATTCGTATAGAGATGTATTAACAAATATCGAAAATGCAAAAAATATAATCCAGAATGAAAGCGACTTGGAATTTAAAGAAATGGCCAGAGAAGAACTGGACGATTTTCAAAAAACAAAGTTGGATTTAGACGAGAAAATAAAGTGGTTACTTATTCCAAAAGATCCTGATGACAATAAAAATGTAATTATGGAAATTAGAGCAGGTACTGGAGGAGATGAGGCTTGTATCTTTGTAGAAGATGTTTTTAGGATGTTTACCATGTTCTTTAAGGAGAAATCTTGGACCTGTGATGTTTTAAATTCCAATTCTGGAGGAACTAAAGGTTTTAGAGAAATTTCATTGAGTATTTCAGGAGATGAAGTTTATGGTAAGTTAAAATTCGAATCAGGTGTTCATAGGGTACAAAGGGTCCCAGAAACAGAATCTCAAGGTAGAGTTCATACTTCGGCAATAACTGTGGCCGTTTTACCAGAAGCAGAAGAGGTAGATTTTGAGCTCAATCTTAAAGACGTTAAAAAAGATACTTTTAGAGCTTCTGGAGCAGGAGGACAACACGTAAATAAAACAGAATCAGCAGTTCGATTAACTCATCTACCAACTCTAACAGTTGTTGAATGTCAAGATGGTCGATCTCAGCATAAAAATTATGAAAAAGCTTTACAGGTTCTTCGATCAAGACTTTATCAGGCTGAAGTAGAAAGACTTGACAAAGAAAGAGCAGATAAACGAAAATCTTTGGTTTCAACTGGAGACAGGTCTGCAAAAATAAGAACGTATAATTATCCACAGGGAAGAATTACTGACCACAGAATAGGAAAAACAATATACAACCTATCCAATTTCATGAATGGTGATATTCAAGACATGATTGATTCCTTAATTATGGCAGAAAATGCTGAAAAATTAAATGAAAGTCAAGTTGAATCATGAAAAAAGAGGAAATCATAAAACAAATAAGAACTAAGAAATCTTTTTTATGTGTAGGACTAGATACTGATATTTCAAAAATACCTAAATTCTTGCTCTCCTATGATGATCCAATATTTGAATTCAATAAAAGAATAATTGATGCAACAAAAGATTTGTGTGTCGCTTATAAACCAAACATTGCTTTTTATGAGTCTATGGGAGCAAAAGGTTGGACAAGTTTAGAAAAAACAATTAAATATATTCCAAAAAACATTTTCACTATAGCAGATGCTAAAAGAGGAGATATTGGAAATACGGCAAAAAAATATGCTGAAACATTCTTCAGTACCTATAATTTTGATTCTATAACAGTGGCACCTTACATGGGAGATGATTCTGTTACTCCATTTTTAGAATATTCAAATAAGTGGACCATAATTCTAGGTTTAACAAGTAATAAAGGGTCTAATTCCTTCCAAAATTTAGTTCTTGAAAATGGGAGTAAACTTTATAAAGAGGTTTTAAGTGTTTCCAGCAGCTGGGGTAATACCGATAACACGATGTTTGTTGTAGGAGCAACGAAAGCACAGGACTTAAAAGAAATTAGAAAAATTATTCCTAACCATTTTCTTTTAATTCCAGGAATTGGTGTTCAAGGTGGAGACCTAGAAGAAGTAATTAAAAATGGTCTAAATAGTGACATAGGTGTTTTAATTAATTCTTCTAGAGGAATTATATATGCTGGTGATGATGAAAAATTTGCTGAAAAGGCACGTTTGAAGGCTGAAATCATTCAGCAACAAATGGCAAAATATCTATAACTTAATAAATATGAACATCCACGTAGTAAATAAAATTTATATTTTTTTTGAGAAAAAAGCATTCGGTGTTTGTGAGTGGTTGGGAACAATTTTTGGGATTAATCCAGCATTAGTTAGAAAATTCTTTATTTATTCAAGTTTCCTTACACTAGGAAGCCCGTTATTAATTTACTTTCCATTGGCTTACTTCTTAGAAAACATAGATAAATTGAAGTGGAGAAAAAAAAGAAAGACAGTTTGGGATTTTAAATAAGACACTTTAAATTCTAATGATTAAAAAAAATATTTTAGTAACTGGTTCTAATGGCCTCCTTGGCCAAAAAATCATCTATGAATTAGTAAAAAGGAACAATGTCAATTTAATTGCTTCATCTAGAGGAAATAATAGGCTCGTTAATAAGTCAGGGTATAATTACATTGATTTAGACATTACCAATAAAAAAGACGTAGACAAAGTAATTCTAGAGATACAACCTCATGCAGTAATAAACTGTGCAGCAATGACTAATGTTGATGCTTGTGAAAACAATAAGAAGGCATGTTGGGATATTAATGTTAATGCAGTTGAGTATTTAGCTCGAGCTTGTGAATCTGTTGACGCCCATTTGTTACACATAAGTACTGATTTTGTTTTTGATGGAAATTCGGGTCCCTATCGTGAAAACGATATGCCTAATCCTTTACATTACTATGCAGAATCAAAATTAGCTTCAGAAAAAATCGTAGAAAAAATTATGACTAGGTGGAGCATTGCTCGGACAATTATCGTTTATGGAATCACAGATAATATGAGCCGTTCCAACCTTGTACTTTGGGCTAAAAGTGAAATTGAAAAGGGAAATATGATAAACGTAATTGACGATCAATTTAGATCACCTACTTTAGCTGAGGATTTATCCAATGGGTGTATTAAAATTATTGATCAAGGTGCTTATGGGATTTATCATTTATCGGGTCCAAAAACATACAGTATTTTAGAATTAGTATATATAGTCGCAGATTTTTATAAATTAGATAAGTCTTTAATTAATCCAATTAGTTCAGATTCATTAAACCAACCTGCTAAAAGGCCTTTAGTTACTGGTTTTGTTATTGATAAAGCTAAAGAAAACCTTGGTTACAACCCAGTAGATTTCTTTGAAGGTATTGCTATTATGGACCAACAAATTAAAAAAAATGAAATTTAAAATTACACTATTTCTTATTGCACTTTTTCCTTCATTAATATTTGCTAATTCTAATAATGTTTCTGCTATAGGCTTAGATGAGAAAATCGATAAAGCTTTTCAGCCATTTTCTGATTTTGTTTCCAGTATAGTTTTTTTTGAAGTATTTAGTGGTGCTCCTTTTGTAATTATTCTATTGGTTATTAGTGCTCTCTTTTTCACTTTCTATTTCGGATTTCCAAACATAAAATATTTTGGTAAAGCAATAAATGTTGTAAGAGGCAAATACGACTATGTAGATGAATCCAGTTCTCTCAACTCTGATCTTGCAGCAGATGGGGATATAAAAGACACCATTTCAGATGAAAGCAAGGAAGGAGAAGTCACGCATTTTCAAGCATTAGCAACAGCGGTTTCTGGAACTGTAGGGAATGGAAATATCGCTGGTGTTGCTCTTGCAATAGCCCTCGGTGGGCCCGGAGCAACCTTTTGGATGATTGTTTGTGGATTATTAGGAATGTCAACAAAATTTGTGGAGTGTACGTTAGGTGTTCAATATAGAGATATTGGTGAAGATGGTACTGTTTATGGAGGTCCTATGTATTATTTGAGCAAAGGTTTAAAAGAAAAAGGTTTTAAGGTATTGGGTAAAATAACTGCCGTCTTATTTGCTATTTTTTGTATTGGTGGTTCTTTTGGCGGTGGGAACGCTGCACAATCGAATCAAGCAACCATTGTCATTAAGGATTTATTAGGATTAGATAGCACCAGTGCTGGTGCTTTTATTGGGATAATTTTAGCTTTTTTAGTAGGAATTATCATAATAGGTGGTATTAAAAGAATTGCCTCTGTTACTGAGAAAATTGTTCCTTTCATGGCAATACTATACTTAATGGCTTGCACTTACATAATTATAATAAATATAAATTTAGTGGATAACGCTTTTAGTCTAATATTCTCCGAGGCTTTTAATCCAAAAGCCATCGGTGTAGGAGGAATAATAGGTGTGCTCTTGGTTGGATTTAAAAGAGCAGCTTTTTCTAATGAAGCAGGAGCCGGTTCAGCATCTATTGCGCATTCTGCGGTTAAAACTAAATACTCAGCTTCTGAAGGTTTAGTCGCATTATTAGAACCTTTCATAGATACAGTAGTTATTTGTACAATGACGGCTTTAGTAATTATAATTTTTAATTTTTCTGGTGCATTTGAATATGGGGGCACCAACGGTGCAGTATTAATTGACGGAGTCTCTTATGAAGGTGCAGGAATAACATCGATGGCATTTGCTGAATACATCCCTTACTCAGATATTTTTCTTACGATTGCGGTGGTCTTATTTGCTGTTTCAACAATGATTTCATGGTCTTATTACGGTTTACAGTCCTGGAAGTTCTTATTTGGTAGAGGAAAGGCTGCAGACCTAACTTACAAATTACTTTTTTTATTATTTGTTGTAATAGGAGCTGCAGCTAGCATGAACTCAATATGGGCATTTTCAGATGCTATGATTTTTGCAATGGTTTTCCCTAATATGATAGGATTATATTTTTTATTTCCAGTTGTAAAAAAACAACTTAATAGATATTTAAAGGCTATAACGAAACTTCGATAATCATTACTTTTAAAGTTAATGAAGGAAGATTTTCTATTTTCATCAGCCCAAAGAAGAGGAGTAATATTGCTCTTGTTATTATCGTTTTTTTATATTTCTTATTTGTATTTAAGAAATAATTGGAGTCCAACCTTAGAACCTATTGAAGTTATAGAATCTCAGTGGTTGCCTAAAATTTCTAAAGTTAAAATTATCGTTCCCGTTCAAAGAAATCCAAATTATTGGAAGAACAAAGATTGGGAACTATTGGGGTTTTCAAAAAAGAAAATTCAGTTAATAAAGAATTATAAATCAAAGTTAAAAACTTTTAATTCCAAGGAACAACTTTTCAGTTGTTACGCATTTAATAATAAAAATAAACTAATGCTAGATACAATAGTTAAGTTTCCCAAAATTAAGTCGGAGGATGTCATTTTAAAATCATTCCTATTAATTAAAAGTAGTTCTAATCCAGATTATAATTTAAATAGAATATTCGACACAATCTTTTTTCAGTTTAAAAAGAATAAATATTCTTATTATTTAAGAAATAATTTGGAAAATATGGAGACATTAAATTCGCCTAAATATGAAAATAGTTATTCTAGTACGGTTGTTGAAGTTAATCCTAAAAAATTAAAAGTTATCATATCTAATAGAAAGAAAAATAGAAATATATTCAAAAATATAAAACCCAACTTATTAGTTTGCATTAATACTTCTGACACTGTTTCATGGAAGAAAATTAAAGGAATTGGCTCTAAAAGAGCTTTTCAGATTATAAAATACCGAGACCTATTAGGTGGTTTTCAAAATCTGGACCAGATAAAGGAAGTTTACAGTATTAATGATTCTTTATTTGATTCATTTAAAGACGTTTTGATCATTAAAGATTCAACACTACGTTGCTTGAACATCAATTCAAGTACTGTTGAAGAGCTTAAAAAGCATCCTTACATCAATTGGAATATTGCAAATTCTATTGTCAGTTATAGAAATCAGCACGGTCAGTATGTTTCCTTAGATGAACTTTTGAAAATTCGTATTTTAAATAATGAAATATATTTAAAAATTGTATCTTACCTCACCGTTAAATGAATGTAATTTGAATGTTGAAAATGAGATAAAAAAAAATGTAAGGGATGTTGTTGATTTCCCTAAAAAAGGCATTGTTTTTAAAGATATCACTCCAATTTTAAAAATACCCAAGTTATGCACAGCCATAATAAACGAGTTATCTAATTTATTGGACAAAGAAGTGACCCACGTAGTAGGAGTTGAAAGTAGAGGGTTTTTATTTGGTTTTCCATTAAGTATTGAAAATAACATTCCATTTGTTTTAATTCGTAAAAAGGGTAAGCTTCCTTATAAAACTGTTGGTGTTGATTATGATTTAGAATATGGTCAAGCGTCTATTGAGATGAATATTGATGATATAGGGCCTTCAGATAAAGTGATAATACACGATGATTTATTAGCTACTGGGGGGACTGCAGTAGCAGCAGCTAAATTAATAGCTAAACAGGGTGCAGAAGTTGTAGGTTTCAGTTTTTTGGTTGAGCTAGAATTTTTAAACGGAAGAGAAAAGTTAAAAATGTTTACAAAAAAAATAAACAGCATAGTAAAATATTAAAAAATGAATTTAGATTTTTCAGAGCAACAGCTAATGATTCAACAAATGGTTTTGGATTTTGCTAATAAAGAAATCAAACCACACTTTCAAAAATGGGACGAAGATCAATTTTTCCCAGTTGACCTATTCAAAAAAGCAGGTGAATTGGGGTTAATGGGTGTTCTTGTTCCACCTGAGTACGGAGGAGCAGGATTAGGATATATTGAATACATTTTAATCATAGAAGAAATTTCAAAAGTTTGCGGAGCAGTTGGTCTGTCTTTTGCTGCTCACAATTCTTTGTGTGTAAACCATATTCTTAAGTTTGCATCTGAATCACAGAAAGATAAATGGTTACCTAATTTGGCATCTGGTAAATGGATAGGTTCGTGGGGTCTGACAGAACCTAACACGGGCTCTGATGCAATGAGGATGAAGTGTGTTGCAGAAAAAGACGGAGATTATTGGATATTAAATGGTTCTAAAAACTTCATTACTCATGGGATATCAAGTGATATAATTGTTGTTATAGTTAGAACAGGGGAGTTATTAGATTCTCATGGGATGACTGCTTTTGCAGTTGAAAGAGGAACTAAGGGTTTTAATGCGGGTAAAAAAGAAGATAAGTTAGGTATGAGAGCTTCCGAAACTGCAGAAGTTATATTTGACAATTGCAGAGTTCACAAGGATAATATTTTAGGTAGAGTGGGTGAGGGATTCATTCAATCTATGAAAATTCTTGACGGAGGAAGAATTTCAATCGGAGCAATGGCTCTTGGAATGGCAGAAGGAGCGATGAATGCTGCTGTTGATTATTCAAAGCAAAGAGAACAGTTTGGTAAAGCTATAAGTAAATTCCAAGGTATTTCTTTTAAGTTAGCGGATATGGCTACTGAAATTGAAGCATCACGACTTTTACTTTACAAGGCAGCTCATCACATCAAAGATCCTAAGAATTCAAATTATTTTTCTGCAATAGCTAAATATAAAGCATCAGAAGTTGCTGTTGCTGTTGCAAATGATGCAGTTCAAGTTTTTGGAGGTTATGGTTACATTAAGGAATTTCCAGTAGAAAAGTTCTACAGAGATTCAAAATTAAGTACTATCGGAGAGGGAACATCTGAAATCCAAAAGTTGGTTATTTCAAGAGCTATATTAAAAAATTAATAATCTTTTGGAGAATTGCATTTATTGCCTACATTTGCCAACCTTAATTAAATAAAATGCTACAAATACCAGTTAAAGAAGGAGAGTCTATCGAAAGAGCTCTAAAGAAGTATAAGAAAAAGTTCGAGAGAACAGGTGTTCTTAAAGAACTGAGAGTTAGAAAAGAGTATACAAAGAAATCTATCGTAAGAAGACAACAAGTAATTAAGGCAGAATACGTCGAAAAGCTTAAAGCCGCTGAATAAACGAAAAAAAAATTAACTATTAAGAGGGCTTTTAGCCCTCTTTTTTTTTATATTACAATTAAAATTTTAATTGAATAACGAAAAATATATTGATAAATTTTTAGAATATTTAAAAATAGAAAAACGTTATTCTGGTCATACACTTTTGTCATATGAGACAGATCTTTTACAGTTCAATAAATATTTAACTAATACATATGAAAACATTAGCTTTTCATATGTTGAGTTATCTCATGTGAGAAGCTTTATGGTGGAGCTACTAGAGCTTCAACTAGCTAAATCTTCAGTTGCGAGAAAAATTAGCACTTTAAAATCACTTTACAAGTACTTGAAAAAAGAAAAAGTCATTAAAGATTCACCTGTTGAGTTAATAGAGACGCCAAAGATGGATCAAAGACTACCAACTTTCATAAAAGAAGATGAAATGATTCATCTTCTAGAAGAGGTTTCATTTGATGATTCCTTCGATGGGAAAAGAGATAAGCTTCTCATTGCTTTGCTCTATCAAACTGGAATTAGATTATCGGAAATAATAACACTTTCAAACAGCGATGTCAGGAATATGGAAATCAAAGTTTTAGGCAAAAGAAATAAAGAAAGAATAATACCATTATCTAACACCATTTATGATTTGGTAAATAATTATGTAAGAGAAAAACAAAATTTATTTCCTAAATCAATTTATTTTTTCGTCACTAATCAGGGCAATAAAATGTACGAGAAGTTTGTTTATAGAAAAGTAAATCATTATCTTTCTATGGTGTCAAGTAAACAGAAAAAGAGTCCACATGTCTTAAGGCATACCTTTGCAACACATATGCTTAATAATGGAGCAGATTTAAATGCTATTAAGGAAATCTTAGGTCACGAGAATCTTTCTGCAACTCAGGTTTACACACATAATACATTTCAAAAATTGAAATCTATTCATAAACAATCTCACCCTCGTGGTTAAAATCTAAAATATGCAAGTAAAAGTTCACTCTATTCAATTTTCAGCAGATCAAAAACTAGTTAACTTTATAAACCAGAAAGTTAACAAGCTAAATCTGTTTTTTGATAATATTATAGTTTCTCAAGTTTTTTTGAAAATAATTAGAGCGAATTCAAATAACAATAAATTAGTAGAGATTAAAATCAACGTTCCTGGAAAGGAATTGTTTGCAAAGAAAAAATGTCAATCTTTCGAAGAGGCAACAGACGAAGCTGTTGCTGCTTTACGCAGACAAATCAATAAACATAAAGGTAAGCTTTTAGAAAAAAGCTAATTTTTTTCCTCAGTTTGTCAGACATACAATAACTTTTTATAAATTTGCGATCCTTTTTTGTTAATGAAAGGTAAATTGCCGATGTAGCTCAGCTGGCTAGAGCAGCTGATTTGTAATCAGCAGGTCGTGGGTTCGAGTCCCTCCATCGGCTTTAAGTTCTTTACATAAAAAGTATTTCTGGGGAGATACTCAAGCGGTCAACGAGGTCAGACTGTAAATCTGATGGCTTCGCCTTCGCAGGTTCGAATCCTGCTCTCCCCACCTTAAGCCAATACCTGTGTAGTATAAACTTTATCTGTTTTTGCAGAGATATGTTTTTATGTATTACATTTGTGGTCCATTTTGCGGGAGTAGCTCAGTTGGTAGAGCATCAGCCTTCCAAGCTGAGGGTCGCGAGTTCGAATCTCGTCTCCCGCTCTTTTTTAATGGAACTGCCGATGTAGCTCAGGGGTAGAGCGCTTCCTTGGTAAGGAAGAGGTCACGGGTTCAACTCCCGTCATTGGCTCATTTGCTTAACGGCATATAATAATAGAAAAAAATAAACAATTAAAAACAGTAACTAAACAACAAAAGAAATGGCAAAAGAAAATTTCGAAAGAACCAAACCGCATGTTAATGTAGGTACTATAGGTCACGTTGATCATGGTAAAACCACTTTAACGGCAGCAATTTCTAAAGTGCTTTCTGATGCAGGATTAGCTAGTAAGCAAGATTTCGATCAGATTGATAATGCACCTGAAGAAAAAGAAAGAGGTATTACAATTAATACAGCTCACATCGAATATGAAACAGAAAACAGACATTATGCACACGTAGATTGTCCTGGTCACGCTGATTATGTTAAAAACATGGTTACTGGTGCTGCTCAAATGGACGGTGGTATTTTAGTATGTGCTGCTACTGATGGTCCAATGCCTCAAACTAGAGAGCATATTCTTTTAGCGAAACAAGTAAATGTACCTAGACTTGTTGTTTTCATGAACAAAGTTGATTTAGTTGATGACGATGAACTGATAGAGTTAGTAGAAATGGAATTAGGAGAATTATTAGAATCTTATGATTTCAATGATACGCCAATAATCAAAGGTTCTGCATTAGCTGCACTTAATGGTGAGCAATCTGGTGTTGATTCTGTTATGGAATTAATGAAAACAGTAGATACTTGGATAGAAACTCCTGAAAGAGATGAAGCCAAGCCGTTTTTGATGTCAGTAGAAGATGTTTTCTCTATTACAGGTAGAGGGACTGTTGCAACTGGAGCTATTGAAACAGGAATCATTAGAACTGGAGATGCTGTTGATATTGTTGGTTTAAGTGAAGAAAAAATGTCTTCAACTGTTACAGGTGTTGAAATGTTTAGAAAAATCCTTGATGAAGGTAGAGCCGGTGAAAACTGTGGTTTGCTTTTGAGAGGAATTGAAAAAGAACAAATTAAAAGAGGAATGGTAATAGCCAAGCCTGGATCAATTACTCCTCATGCTAAATTTAAAGCGGAAGTTTACATACTTAAAAAAGAAGAAGGTGGAAGACACACACCATTCCATAACAATTACAGACCACAGTTCTACTTCAGAACTCTTGATGTAACTGGTACTATTAAATTAGAATCTGGAAGAGAAATGGTGATGCCTGGTGATAACGTTACTATTGATGTTGAACTAATTACAGGTGTGGCAATGGCTGTAGGTTTAAGATTTGCGATCAGAGAAGGTGGTAGAACAGTTGGTGCTGGTCAAGTAACTGAGATTGTAAAGTAAATAAATTAAAAGTTTGTGCTGTTTAAAGGTGTTCTATTATTAGAATGCCTTTACTCGCATAATACGGATGTAGCTCAGTTGGTAGAGCACTGGTCTCCAAAACCAGGTGTCGGGAGTTCGAATCTCTCCATCCGTGCAAACAAAAAAAAAGTATTATAAAGTGGCTGGAATTAAAAATTATATTGAAGAGATTGTCAACGAACTCACAAATAAGGTGTCGTGGCCAACTTGGCAAGACTTGCAAACAAGCTCAATCATTGTTTTAGTTACAAGTGTTATTTTGGCTCTTATTATTTGGCTAATGGACTATGTTTTTGGTATTTGGCCTGTTTCAGACAGCGCCCAATCATTTAACTGGAGAGGAATTTTAGGATTTATTTATCACTTTATTAACAATTAAATATGACAGAAGTAACTAAAAAGTGGTATGTCATAAGGTCTATTAGTGGCAAAGAAAAGAAGGTGAAAGAATTGTTGGAGCTTGAGATAGACAGACACAACTTAACCAATTATGTTGATCAAGTTTTAATTCCTACTGAAAAAATTTATCAAATCCGAAAAGGAAAAAAGATTTCAAAAGAAAAAAATTATTTCCCAGGTTATGTACTTATTCAATGTGCTCTTGTTGGAGAGGTTGAACATGTTATTAAGTCGATGACAAATATTATAGGTTTCTTAGGAGCAACAAAGGGAGGTGATCCTTTGCCAATGAGACAATCGGAAGTAAATAGAATATTGGGTAAAGTAGACGAGTTAGCTGTAAGTGATGAAGAAATGAATATTCCTTATGTTGTTGGCGAATCAGTAAAAGTTATTGATGGCCCATTCAACAATTTTAATGGAGTTATAGAAAATATTAATGAAGAAAAGAAAAAATTAACTGTTATGGTTAAAATCTTTGGACGTAAAACTCCATTAGAGCTTAATTACATGCAAGTTGATAAAGAAGGATAATAAAGAAATTGTAAAACAATACTGTTTTAGCTTCCCTGTGGCGTTTTACATGTTAATAAATAAATAAAAATGGCTAAAGAAATAAGTGGATTAATTAAACTTCAGATTAGAGGTGGTGCTGCAAACCCGTCTCCTCCTGTTGGTCCTGCGTTAGGAGCAAAAGGTGTTAATATAATGGAGTTTTGCAAACAATTTAATGCACGTACTCAAGAAAAGGCAGGAAAGGTTTTACCATGTGTAATAACTGTCTACGCTGATAAGTCATTTGATTTTGTAGTAAAAACCCCACCTGCAGCTGTCCAGTTATTGGAATCAGCTAAGATTAAAAAAGGTTCTCCGGAATCTAATAAAATCAAGATTGGGTCTATTACTTGGGATCAAATTAAGGTTATCGCTGAAGATAAAATGCCAGATCTTAATTGCTTTACAGTTGAATCCGCAATGAGGATGATGGCTGGAACAGCAAGAAGTATGGGATTAAATGTAAAAGGAAAAGCTCCTTGGAGTAATTAATCATAAAATTTAACAATAATGACACTCTCAAAATATAGAAAGGAAGCCTTATCCAAATATGATACAGAGAAATCTTATTCATTGGAGGATGCCTCAAAAATTGTTAAGGATATATCAAAACAAAAGTTTGATTCTACAGTGGATCTTGCGATAAGATTAGGTGTTGACCCTAGAAAAGCCAATCAAATGGTTAGGGGAACAGTGTCTTTACCGCATGGTACTGGTAAAGATGTTAAGGTTTTGGTTTTGTGTACACCTGACAAAGAAAAAGAGGCTACCGACGCAGGTGCTGATTTTGCTGGTCTTGACGAATTTATAGACAAGATCAAACAAGGATGGACCGATGTTGATGTAATTATTACCATGCCTTCAGTTATGGGTAAAGTTGGTGCTCTTGGAAGAATATTAGGTCCAAGAGGTTTAATGCCTAACCCAAAAACTGGAACTGTAACTATGAATGTTGGACAAGCTGTAACAGATGTTAAAGCTGGTAAAATAGACTTTAAGGTTGACAAGTATGGTATTATTCATTCACCAATTGGAAAGGCATCATTTGAGTCAAATCAAATTGTTGATAATGCTAAAGAGTTCATAGCTGCTTTAATCAAGTTAAAACCTTCATCATCAAAAGGAACTTATTTTAAAAGTGTTACTATTTCTAGCACAATGAGTCCTGGGGTTAAAATAGAACCTAAAAGTGTTGAAGTTTAATCATCAAAACATTATAAAATGAAAAAAGAAGAAAAACAATTAATGATTGATGACTTAAGTAAAAGATTAGATGAAAATAATATAATTTATATTACGGATATCTCGTCTCTTGATGCTACAGCTACAAGTGCTCTAAGAAGACAATGTTTTGCAAAAAACATTAAGCTTAGTGTTGTCAAGAATACGTTGCTAAAAAAAGCAATGGAAAATGTACAGGGAAAAGACTTCACAGAATTGTATGATATTCTTCCTGGTCCAACAGCAATTATGTTGTCAGACGTAGGAAATTTACCTGCAAAATTGATTAAAGATTTTCGTAAGAAAAACGATAAACCAGTTTTAAAGGGTGCTTTTGTTGAAGAATCTATTTATATAGGTGATGATCAGCTGAATTCATTAGTAGAGATTAAATCAAAAGAAGAACTTCTTGGCGAAGTTATTGGATTGTTACAATCTCCTGCTAAAAATGTGATATCAGCACTTAGTTCTAGTAAAGGAAAAATTGCTGGAATTGTAAAAACCCTTTCTGAAAAAGAATCTTAAAATAATTAAATAAAAAATTACAAAAACAAATAAAAATGGCAGATATAAAAGCAATGGCAGAAGAGTTAGTAAACTTAACTGTTAAAGAAGTAAACGAATTAGCAACAGTACTTAAAGATGAGTATGGTATTGAACCTGCAGCAGCAGCAGTGGCAGTAGCAGCTCCAGCTGGAGGTGGTGATGCTGGTGGCGCAGAAGAGAAATCAGAATTTGATGTAATTCTTACTGCACCAGGTGGTTCAAAACTTCAAGTAGTAAAAGCTGTGAAAGAATTAACAGGATTAGGTCTTAAAGAAGCTAAGGAATTAGTTGATGGAGCTCCTAAAGCTGTTAAAGAAGGAGTTGGGAAAGATGAAGCTGAAGGCATCAAAAAAGCTTTAGAAGAAGCAGGTGCTGAAGTTGAATTGAAGTAATTCAATTCTTAATATAATTTATAGGCCTAAGAAATTCTTAGGCCTATACCCTTTTTTAATTCTTAATAACTAAATTTACAAAACATTGGCAAAATCAAATCAAACTACAGAAAGAATAAACTTTGCATCCAGTCAGCATCGTTTTTCATATCCAGATTTTTTAGATATTCAAATTAAATCATTTCAAGAATTTTTTCAGTTAGAAACAACATCAGAAAACAGAATTGAGGAAGGACTTTTCAAAGTTTTTTCTGAGAATTTCCCAATCACTGATACAAGAAACCAATTTGTACTTGAATTTTTAGATTATTTCATAGATCCTCCAAGATATACCATAACTGAGTGTATAGATAGAGGTTTAACATATTCTGTTCCTTTAAAAGCAGTCATGAAATTATATTGTACGGATCCTGAACACGAGGATTTTGAAACAATAGTTCAAGAAGTCTATTTAGGAACTATTCCATACATGACTCCTAAAGGGTCTTTTATTATTAATGGTGCAGAAAGAGTTGTAGTTTCTCAATTGCATCGTTCTCCAGGTGTCTTTTTTAGTCAGAGTAGACATGCTAATGGAACTAAATTATATTCTGCTAGAGTTATCCCTTTCAAAGGATCTTGGATTGAATTTGCCACTGATATTAATAGTGTCATGTACGCTTATATTGATAGAAAGAAAAAACTACCAGTTACAACTTTATTCCGAGCAATTGGTTACGAAAGTGATAAAGATATACTTGAGATATTTGATTTAGCGGATGAAGTGAAAGCTACAAAAGCTAATCTTAAAAAAATTGTTGGCAGAAAATTAGCCGCAAGAGTCCTTAAATCTTGGGTTGAAGATTTCGTAGATGAAGATACCGGTGAGGTAGTTTCTATAGAAAGAAACGAAGTTTTAATTGATAGAGAAACAATTATTGAAGAAGAACACATAGCCATGATTGATGATGCTGGTGTCAAAACGGTAATTCTGCATAAAGAAAATATTAATTCAGCTGATTTTGCCATTATCTATAATACGCTACAAAAAGATACTTCTAACTCCGAAAAAGAAGCAGTTGAGCATATCTACAGACAATTAAGAAATGCCGAACCGCCAGATGAAGAAACAGCAAGAGGTGTTATCGATAAATTATTTTTCTCAGAACAAAGATATGATTTAGGTGAGGTAGGTAGATACAGAATTAATAAAAAATTAGGACTGGAAATTGACGAGTCTCAAAGAGTCTTGACTAAAACGGACATTATTTCAATAGTGAAATATCTTATTGAATTAATAAACTCAAAAACAGATGTTGATGATATTGATCACTTAAGTAACAGAAGAGTTAGAACTGTTGGAGAACAATTATATTCACAGTTTGGTGTTGGTTTAGCAAGAATGGCAAGAACCATTAGAGAAAGAATGAATGTTAGGGATAACGAAGTTTTTACTCCAATTGATCTTATCAATGCCAAAACACTATCTAGCGTTATCAATTCTTTTTTTGGTACCAACCAGCTTTCTCAATTCATGGATCAAACCAATCCATTAGCTGAAGTTACTCATAAAAGACGTTTATCAGCACTTGGACCTGGTGGACTTACTAGAGAAAGAGCAGGTTTTGAAGTTAGAGATGTTCATTACACTCACTACGGTAGATTATGTACTATTGAAACACCTGAAGGACCAAATATTGGTTTAATTTCTTCTTTATGTGTTTATGCAAAAGTAAATAGATTAGGATTTATTGAAACTCCATACAGAGAAGTTAAAAATGGTAAGGTCGATTTAGGCTCTGAACCTGTTTATCATTCTGCTGAGGAAGAAGATAATAAGTTTATTGCTCAAGCAAATGCCAAGATTAATAAAAATGGAGTATTTGAAAATGAAAATGTAATTTCAAGGTTTATGGGTGACTTCCCATTACCTCCAAAAGAGGAGATTAACCTTATCGATGTCGGAGCCAATCAAATTGCCTCTATTGCAGCATCTTGTATACCATTTCTTGAGCATGATGATGCTAACAGAGCACTTATGGGTTCTAATATGCAGCGTCAAGCAGTTCCTTTATTAAACCCATCAGCACCAATTGTTGGTACTGGAATTGAAGAATTGATTGCAAAGGATTCTAGAGTTTTAATTCATGCGGAAAAAGAAGGTACAGTATCTTATGTAGATTCTAAAGAAATCCACATTAAGTATAAATTATCTACAGAAGATGTATTGGTAAGTTTTGACACGGATACAACCGTTTATAATTTAACAAAATTTCAAAAAACAAATCAAGGTTCTGCAGTCAATTTAAGACCTATTGTCAAAAAAGGTGACAAAGTAAAAAAAGGTCAAGTATTGGTAGAAGGTTATGGAACTGAAAACGGAGAATTGGCGCTTGGTCAAAACTTGAAGGTAGCATTTATGCCTTGGAAAGGTTACAACTTTGAGGATGCAATTGTTATATCTGAAAGAGTAGTTAAAGATGATATTTTCACAAGTGTACATGTTGATGAATATAGTTTAGATGTAAGAGACACTAAAAGAGGTTTAGAGGAATTAACCGCTGATATTCCTAATGTAAGTGAGGAAGCTACAAAAGACCTCGACGAAAATGGAATAATTAGAGTTGGTGCAGAAGTTAAAGAAGGTGATATTCTAATTGGTAAAATCACTCCAAAAGGAGAAAGTGATCCTACTCCTGAGGAAAAGTTATTGAGAGCTATATTTGGTGACAAGGCTGGTGATGTAAAGGATGCTTCATTAAAAGTATCTCCATCTACTACTGGTGTAGTTATTGATAAAAAGTTATTCTCCAAAGCAATTAAAGACAGAAAATCAAAAGCAGCTGATAAGCCAATAATTGAACAATTAGATGCTGAAATGGACACCAAACTCGCTGAATTAAAAGCTATTTTAATTGAGAAGCTAATTACCATTTTAGGAGATAAAAAATCTGAAGGTGTAATCAATGTTTTTAAAGAACAAGTTATTAAGAAGGGTGTTAAATTCACACTTAAAACTTTAAAGTCTATTGATTTTATTCACATAAATTCAAAAAACTGGACAAAAGACGAGGCTATCAACGAATTGGTAGATACTACTTTACATAACTATAATTTGAAAGCTACCGAACTTATTGGTAAAGCAAAACGTAAGAAGTTCCAAATTGTCGTAGGTGATGAATTGCCAAATGGCATCATTCAGATGGCTAAAGTTTACCTTGCTAAGAAAAGAAAACTCAAAGTAGGAGATAAAATGGCAGGAAGACATGGTAACAAAGGTATTGTTGCCAGAATCGTAAGAGAGGAAGACATGCCGTTCCTAGAAGACGGGTCTCCTGTAGACATCGTTCTTAATCCATTAGGTGTTCCCTCAAGAATGAACTTAGGTCAGATTTACGAAACTGTACTAGGTTGGGCAGGTCAAAAATTAGGTATGAAATTTTCAACCCCTATTTTTGATGGCGCTTCCTTAGACGATATTGATAAGTACTCTGACGATGCTGGAATTCCAAGAAATGGTAAAACCTATCTTTATGATGGTGGTACCGGAGACAGATTCGATCAGCCGGCTACAGTTGGTATTATTTATATGATTAAGTTGAGTCATATGGTTGACGATAAAATGCACGCAAGATCCATTGGGCCTTATTCTTTAATTACTCAACAACCTTTAGGTGGTAAAGCACAATTTGGTGGACAGAGATTTGGAGAAATGGAAGTATGGGCTTTAGAAGCATTTGGTGTTTCAAATGTTCTCCAAGAAATTCTAACAGTTAAGTCTGATGATGTTCAGGGAAGAGCTAAAGCTTATGAATGTATTGTGAAAGGAAAGAATTTACCTAAACCTGGTATTCCGGAATCTTTCAACGTATTGCTTAATGAACTTCAAGGACTTGGATTAAATATAGATTTAGATTAATATTCACAATAGATAAATAAAAAAAATGGCTTTTAGAAAAGATAATAAATTTAACAGTGATTTTACGAAAATCACCATCAGCTTAGCTTCACCAGAATCTATCTTAGAAAGATCTCATGGAGAAGTTTTAAAGCCTGAAACCATTAACTATAGAACATATAAACCAGAAAGAGACGGTTTATTTTGTGAAAGAATTTTTGGTCCAGTTAAAGATTATGAGTGTCATTGCGGGAAATACAAAAGAATAAGATATAAGGGAATTGTTTGTGATAGATGTGGTGTTGAGGTTACTGAGAAGAAAGTTAGAAGGGAAAGAATGGGACATATATCTTTAGTTGTTCCAGTTGCACACATATGGTACTTCAGATCTCTTCCTAATAAAATCGGTTATTTACTTGGTCTTCCAACAAAAAAACTTGATCAAATCATTTATTACGAAAGATACGTTGTAATTCAACCAGGAGAAACTTTAAATTCAGAAGGTGAACCGTTGAAGAAAATGGACTTTCTAACTGAAGAAGAGTACCTAGATATACTAGATGCACTTCCTAAGGAAAATCAATATTTAGAAGATACAGACCCTAAGAAATTTATTGCAAAAATGGGTGCTGAAGCACTTCATGAACTTTTAAGAAAAGAAGATTTAGATGCGAATTCTTATAAATTAAGACACCAAGCTAATAATGAGACTTCTCAGCAAAGAAAAAATGAAGCGCTAAAAAGACTACAAGTTATTGAGTCTTTTAGAGAAGCTAATACAAGAATCGAAAATAGACCTGAGTGGATGATTGTAAAAGTTGTTCCTGTTATACCACCAGATTTAAGGCCTTTAGTTCCACTTGATGGAGGAAGATTTGCTACTTCAGATTTAAATGACTTATATAGAAGAGTAATTATCAGAAATAATCGATTAAAAAGACTTATCGAAATTAAGGCTCCTGAAGTAATTTTAAGAAATGAGAAGAGAATGCTTCAAGAATCAGTTGATTCTCTTTTTGATAATTCAAGAAAATCTAGTGCAGTTAAAACAGACAAAAATAGACCTCTAAAGTCTTTATCAGATAGCTTAAAAGGTAAACAAGGTCGTTTTAGACAGAATTTATTAGGTAAAAGGGTTGATTATTCAGCAAGATCTGTAATTGTTGTGGGTCCTACGCTAAAACTTCACGAGTGTGGTTTACCTAAAGGAATGGCAGCAGAATTATTTAAACCTTTTATCATTAGAAAAATGATTGAAAGAGGGATCGTAAAAACGGTTAAATCTGCTAAAAAAATTGTCGACAAGAAAGAACCGGTTGTTTGGGATATTCTTGAAAATGTACTTAAGGGTCATCCTGTTTTATTAAACAGAGCACCTACTTTACACAGACTTGGTATTCAAGCGTTTCAACCTAAATTAATTGAAGGAAAAGCTATCCAACTTCACCCTCTAGTTTGTACTGCATTTAATGCTGATTTCGATGGAGATCAAATGGCCGTTCACTTACCTTTAGGAAATGCTGCAATATTGGAAGCCCAACTATTAATGCTGGCTTCTCATAATATTTTAAATCCTGCTAATGGTGCTCCTATTACAGTTCCTTCTCAGGATATGGTATTAGGGTTGTATTACATTACTAAAATCAGAACTTCTACCAAAGACCATGTTGTTAAAGGAGAGGGAATGACATTTTATTCTCCAGAAGAAGTTAAGATTGCATATAATGAAAAAAGGCTTGATTTACATGCACCAATAAAAGTTAAAATTGTTAATTATAAAGATGGTAAAGACGTCGATGAAATTATTGAAACTACTACTGGAAGAATCTTATTTAATGAGTTAGTTCCAAAAGAAGCTGGTTACATTAATGAACTATTAACTAAAAAATCACTTCGTGATATAATTACTAGAATAGTTAAAATCTCTGGTGTTCCAAATACAGCTAAATTTTTAGATGATATTAAAGAGTTGGGATATTACATGTCTTTCAAAGGTGGATTATCATTTGTTCTTTCAGATGTTGTAGTTCCAAAAGAAAAAGATATTCTCATTGAAAAAGCAAGAAAAGAAGTAGATGAGGTTAAGATGAATTACAATATGGGTCTTATCACCAATAATGAGAGATATAATCAAATTATTGATATATGGACACATACTAATTCAAGATTAACCCACACTTTAATGGATAAATTAAAAACCGATCAACAAGGTTTTAATTCCATATTTATGATGATGGATTCTGGAGCTAGAGGTTCTAAAGAGCAAATTAGACAGCTTTCAGGAATGAGAGGGCTAATGGCTAAACCTCAAAAATCTGGAGCTTCTGGAGGACAAGATATTATTGAGAATCCAATTTTATCTAACTTTAAAGAAGGACTTTCAATTTTAGAATATTTTATTTCTACTCACGGAGCTAGAAAAGGGTTAGCGGATACAGCATTGAAAACTGCTGATGCGGGATATTTGACCAGAAGATTAGTAGATGTAGCTCAAGACGTTGTAATCAATCATGAAGATTGTGGAACCTTGAGAGGTTTAACAGTTACAGCTTTGAAAAAGAGCGATGAAATTGTTGAAAGTTTGTACGATAGAATATTAGGTAGAGTTGCTTTATTCGATGTTGAAAACCCTGAAAATGGAGAAATTATTGTTGTTGAAGGCGATGAAATCAACGAAGATTATGCAAAAGCAATTGAAGATGCTGGTATTGATGAAGTTGAAATTCGTTCGGTATTAACTTGTGAGTTGACTAGAGGAGTATGTAATAAGTGTTATGGTAGAAATTTAGCCACAGGTAAACTGGTCCAAAAAGGAGAAGCAGTTGGTGTAATTGCTGCACAATCAATTGGAGAACCTGGTACACAATTAACATTAAGAACATTCCACGTTGGAGGTACTGCATCCAATATAGCCGATCAAGCAGAGTTATCTGCTAAGTCTGATGGTGTTATTGAAATTGAGGAACTAAGAACAGTGGAAAGAAAAAGTGATGATGGAACTATTGAAAATATTGTCATTGGACGTGCTGGTGAGCTTAAACTAACCGATAAGTCTAAAAATATTACGATGACGGCTAATATTCCTTATGGTTCTAAGTTAATGGTAGCAGATAAAGACAAGCTTAAGAAAGGCGATGTTATCTGTAAGTGGGATCCATATAATGCTGTAATAATTTCTGAATTCGAGGGTACGGTTAAATTCAATAATTTAGCTGAAGGAGTTACTTATCGAGAGGAAGTTGATGAGCAAACTGGATTTACAGAGATTGTTATTAAAGAAAACAGAGATAAGAAAATGATTCCTACCATTTCAGTTTTAGATAAGTCTGGGGAGGATCTAAAATCATATAATTTGCCTGTAGATGCTCATATCATTATAAAGGATGGTGATAAGATAAAATCTGGTGATGTTATGGTTAAAATACCAAGAAAATCAGGTAAGTCTGGTGACATTACTGGTGGGCTTCCAAGAGTAACTGAAATGTTTGAAGCTAGAAACCCTTCTAATCCTGCAGTCGTTTCTGAAATTGATGGTGTTGCTTCATATGGAAGAATCAAAAGAGGAAATAGAGAAGTCATTATTGAAGCTAGAACTGGAGAAGTGAAAAAATACTTAATACCACTTTCTAGACATATACTAGTTCAAGAAAATGATTTTGTTAAAGCAGGCCAAACACTTTCTGATGGAGCAATAACTCCAAAAGATATTTTATCAATTAAAGGACCTACAGCTGTTCAAGAATACATTGTCAATGAAATTCAAGAAGTCTATCGTTTACAGGGTGTTAAGATTAACGACAAACATTTCGAGGTCATTGTTAGACAAATGATGAGAAAAGTTTTAGTTAACGACCCAGGTGACACGAAGTTCTTAGAAAATACAGCTGTTAATAAATGGGAATTTATCTTAGAGAACGATAAGATTTTTGGTAAAAAAGTTGTTACCGATCCGGGTGATTCTTCAGAATTAAAAGCAGGTCAAATAGTTTCAGCTAGAAAACTTAGAGATGAAAATTCAGCTCTTAAGAGAAACGATAAAAAATTAGTTGACTCTAGAGACGCTCTTACTGCAACTGCTGAACCTGTTCTACAGGGAATTACAAAAGCATCATTGCATACGGATAGTTTTATATCTGCTGCATCATTCCAAGAAACAACAAAAGTTCTTAATCAAGCTGCTGTTAACGGAAAAGTAGATCATATGCTTGGATTAAAAGAAAACGTAATCGTTGGACATAAAATCCCAGCTGGAACAGGTATGAGAAAGTTTAGAGATCTTATAGTTGGTTCTGTTGAAGATTTGAACAGAATGAATGCAAAAGATGCAGAATCTGTTGAAGAGAAAGTAGAAAGTTAATAGATGTCTGAAGAAAAAAAACAACAGGGAATTAATATTGAACTTTCTGACGAAATAGCAGAAGGTATATACTCTAATTTAGCAATAATAACTCATTCATCGTCTGAGTTCATTTTTGATTACATTAGAATTATGCCAGGTGTTCCAAAAGGAAAAGTTAAATCCAGAATTGTTATGACTCCAGAACATGCTAAAAAACTTCATAGAGCTCTTTCAGATAATTTAACTAAATATGAGAAATCTCATGGTTCTATTAAAGAAACAGATCAAATTTCTACAATACCGTTAAATTTTGGCGGTCCTGCAACTCAGGCTTAAATTGTATTTATTTAAAGCTTTAAAGGTCATATCTAAAAGATATGACCTTTTTTTTTATTTTCACTAAATATGAAACACTGGGTTATCATAATTTCCATTTTTACTTTTGGTTCATTTTACAGTAAAAACGACTCCATATTAATACCTGTTGTTTGGAATCAGCTGTCTTTATTACCTGATTCTAACAACTACAACCTATTGTTTGGAGGTCCAGGTAGTATTTACAGATCTTTAAGTTTTAATCAAAATCAATCCTCAATTTTTGATGAACATTTCCTTTTTTCAAAAGAGCAATTAGATATGCCTCTTTTGATTAGTCCTATTGCTTTAGTTGATGCTCAGTATATAATAGGTGACGAATTAGAACAAAATTTATCATTATATCATAATCAATCAATTTCCAGTCATTCAAATTATGCAGTTTCTTTTTTAAAAAGAAGTCACGAAGGATATTATACCAATCAGTCAACAAATCATAATTTTTTTCAATTTCACTACTATAATCAAAAATCAGATTCAAGCTATTCTGTATTTACAGGAATGAAACACCATAGAATTTATAATCAACAAAATGGTGGATTAATAGAAGACACTTCCTTTATTAATAATGATAATACAATATCTAATAGAAAGATTTTAAATGTAAATATGAACCAAAGTTATAGCAATGAGAAGTTTTGGAAATTTTTCATTAATCAAAAATGGTCACTCGGGAAGGGTGAAAAAGATACAATAAACAATGCTATTTCTAAAGTAATAATTTTTAATACATCCATTCAAAAAAAGTCCAGAACCTATTTTGACAGCTTGAATTCCAACTTATTTGTTAATAATTTTAATACTGAATTTAGTACTAACGATACATTTTCAATTGATTTACTTTCGAATACTATAAGCTATAACCTTAATTATAATAAAAATTCCATTTCTAGAGTTCTAAATTTATCTCTAGTTTCAGACTTTTTTTCACAAAAAAATCTTGCTATAGATACCTTATTGAATAATCAGTCTATTAAGTTAAACTACTTTGTTACTAAAAACAAGAATTCACTTTCTCTAAAGAGTCAATATTATTTTCACGGTTTTAAAAAAAGTAACTATTCCTTTAATTTAAATTTTAATAAAGAATTTTTTAATGGTATAACTTTTAATATTACGGGTTTTTTAAATGAGTATACTCCAGTTTTTGAAATGAATAATTTTGATAGTAATCATCACTTTTGGAATAATATTCAATATAATAAAGTTTTTTCATCAAATATTATATCCTCATTTACTTTCAAGAATTATGCCTTAAAGACAGAATATCATAATATTGAAAATCCTATTTTTTTTAAAGACTTTGGAAGACCCTCGCAGTCTAAAGCTTCTTCTCAAATCATAAAAACTTCACTAAGTAATCTTACTATAAATAAGAAATTTAGCTTGTTTTCAGAAATTGTCTATCAGTACCAAGGTGGAGATCAAATATTTCAGTTACCTAGCTGGATAGGTCAACTAAAGTTTAATTATATCATATTAGATAAAAAAAATAATTTAAGAATAGAAGCTGGAATTAATGCAAGAGCATTTAGTAGTTATTATTTGCCAAGCTATTTCCCAGAGATAAATCAGTTTGGTATTCAAAATAGTTTTCTTCAAAATGAATATTTTATTGTAGATTTTTTAATGAAGAGTACCATAAAAGAAGTTGTAGTTTTTGCAATGTTAACGCATTTAAATGCAGGTTTGATGGGGAATAATTATTTTTCATCTTATCATTATCCAAGTCCAGATAGGTGTTTTAAGTTTGGCTTAAAATGGTTGTTCTTGAACTAATTTTATCCACTGATTTTCTTATTTTAATACAAAATTTGCTAATGAATAAAATAAGTAGTATTTCAGAGTATAACGAAGAGTATCAAAAAAGTATCGAAAATCCTGAACAGTTTTGGCAGGATAAGGCAAGCACTTTTAAATGGAGATCTAAATGGAATAAGGTTTTATCTTGGGATTTTAATACTCCAAAAGTAGAATGGTTTATTGGGGGTAAGTTGAATATAACTGAAAATTGCTTAGATAGACATTTAGAATTAAAATCTGATAAAATTGCTATTATTTGGGAGCCTAATAATCCAGAAGAAGCTACTATTAAAATAACTTATAAAGAGTTATATAAAAGGGTTAGTACATTCTCTAACGTCCTTAAAAGCCATGGTGCTAAAAAAGGAGATAGAATTTGTTTATATATGCCAATGGTCCCAGAATTAGCTATTGCAACACTAGCTTGTGCACGAATCGGAGCCGTACATTCAGTAGTTTTTGCTGGGTTTTCTGCAAAGGCTTTAGCGGAAAGAATAGATGATGCGAAGTGCAATATTCTTATAACTAGTGATGGTTTATTTCGCGGCGATAAAGAGTTATGTTTGAAGGCTATTGCTGATACAGCTTTAAATAATTGTAATTCTATTAAAAGCTGCATTGTTTTAAAGAGGACAGGTGAAAAAGTAACTATGCTTGAAAATAGAGATTATTGGTGGCATGAAGAAATATTAAAAGTAAATGATTCGTGCTCTGCTGAAATAATGGATTCTGAAGACCCTTTGTTTATTTTATATACATCTGGATCAACTGGCAAGCCAAAAGGTGTTCAGCACCATTGTGGTGGCTATATGGTCTATGCAGAATATAGTTTTAGAAATGTTTTTCAATATGAAGAGAATGATATTTATTGGTGTACTGCTGATATTGGATGGATCACCGGTCACAGTTATATAATTTATGGTCCACTTTTAGCAGGAGCAACTACGATTATGTTCGAGGGTATACCCACTTATCCTGACGCAGGAAGATTTTGGGATATTTGTGATAAACATCAAGTGAATATATTTTATACTGCTCCTACAGCTATTAGAGCTTTACAAGCCTATGGTACAAAAGTTCTTAAAAAATACAGTTTAAATTCTTTAAAAACTCTTGGAAGTGTTGGCGAACCAATTAATGAAGAAGCATGGCAATGGTATCATAAAAATATTGGAAAAGAAAAGTGTGCTATTGTTGACACATGGTGGCAAACTGAAACTGGAGGTATTTTAATTTCTCCTTTAGCTCATATTACTAAAACTAAACCAACTTTTGCAACGTTACCATTACCAGGTATTCAACCTTGTTTGGTTAATTCAGAAGGAATAGAAATTAAAGGAAATGGTGTTCAAGGTAATTTATGTTTGAAGTTTCCTTGGCCAAGTATGATTAGAACAATATATGGTGATCATAAAAGATGTAAAGAAGTTTATTTTTCAACTTACAAAGGAATGTATTTCACTGGAGACGGTTGTAAAAGGGACGAAGATGGATTGTACAGAATAACGGGTAGAGTAGACGATGTAATAAATGTTTCGGGTCACAGAATAGGAACTGCAGAGGTTGAAAACGGTATAAATGAACACCCTTTAGTAATTGAGAGTGCTGTAGTTGGTTTTCCACACCCTATAAAGGGGCAGGGTATATATGCTTATATAATTTTAGAAAACTCCTCTATATCAGAAGATAAATTAGTTACTGAAATTTTAGAAACGGTAAAAAATGAGATAGGTTCTATAGCAAAACCAGATAAAATTCAATTTGTTGGTGGATTACCTAAAACAAGATCTGGTAAAATTATGAGAAGAATATTAAGGAAAATTGCTGAAGGAAGTCTGTCAAATATGGGAGATACTTCAACACTGTTAGACCCTTTAGTGGTCGATCAGATTATAAAGAACTCAAAATAAAAAAAGCCCATAATTAATTATGGGCTTCAAGTATTCATAGTAAAAAATTAATTTTACATCATCCCTGGCATTCCTCCAGGCATTCCACCACCGCCCATTGGAGGCATTGGGGCTTCATCTTCTGGTTCATCAGAAATAACACATTCTGTAGTTAACATCATCGAAGCAATGGAAGCAGCATTTTCTAACGCGCTTCTTGAAACTTTAGTTGGATCAATTACACCGGCTTTCAATAAAGACTCATACTTGTCTGTTCTTGCATTATATCCAAAATCACCTTTTCCTTCTTTTACTTTTTGCACAATTACAGCACCTTCACCACCAGCATTTTCAACAATCGTTCTTAAAGGATCTTCAATAGCTCTTTTAACAATTTTGATTCCAGTTGATTCATCTTCATTATCACCACTATTTTCATCTAGAGAACTTGCAGCTCTAATGTATGCAACACCGCCACCAGGAATTATACCTTCTTCAACAGCAGCTCTTGTTGCAGCTAAAGCATCATCAACTCTATCTTTCTTTTCTTTCATTTCAACTTCAGTAGCTGCACCGACATAAAGTACTGCTACACCACCAGCAAGCTTTGCTAATCTTTCTTGTAGTTTTTCTTTATCGTAATCAGAAGTAGTAGTTTCAATTTGAGCTTTGATTTGATTTGTTCTTGCCAAAATATCTTCTTTAGTTCCAGCACCATTTACAAGGGTAGTATTGTCTTTGTCAATTTCAACTTTTTCACATGTACCTAACATATCAATAGTTGTATTTTCCATTTTAAAACCACGTTCTTCAGAAATTACTGTTCCTCCAGTTAAAATAGCTATGTCTTCCAACATGGCCTTTCTTCTGTCTCCAAAACCTGGAGCTTTAACGGCAGCAATTTTTAAAGAGCCTCTTATTTTATTAACAACAAGCGTTGCTAAAGCCTCTCCGTCTACATCTTCTGCAATAATTAATAATGGTTTTCCAGTTTGGGCAACTGGCTCCAAAACAGGTAAAAGATCTTTCATATTAGAAATCTTCTTATCATAAATTAAAATGTAAGGAGTTTCTAAGTCAGCAATCATTTTTTCTGCATTGGTAACGAAATATGGAGATAAATAACCTCTGTCAAATTGCATCCCCTCAACAGTTTTTACTTCTGTTTCTGTTCCTTTGGCTTCTTCAACAGTAATTACACCATCTTTACCAACTACCTTCATTGCTTCTGCAATTAGGCTTCCGATAGATTGATCATTATTAGCTGAAATTGATGCTACTTGTTTAATTTTATCATTGTCAGAACCAACTTCTTTAGAAAGTTTCTTTAACTCACTAACAACTGTAGCAACGGCTTTGTCAATACCTCTTTTAAGATCCATTGGATTAGCACCTGCAGCCACATTTTTAAGTCCTGCACTAATTATTCCTTGAGCCAATACTGTTGCAGTTGTTGTTCCATCACCAGCAGTATCATTGGTTTTAGAAGCTACTTCTTTTACCATTTGAGCACCCATATTTTCGACAGGATCTTTTAACTCAATCTCTTTAGCTACTGTTACTCCGTCCTTAGTTACTTGAGGAGCACCAAATTTCTTATCAATTACAACATTTCTTCCTTTTGGTCCTAATGTTGCTTTTACAGCATTAGCAAGTGAATCAACACCTTTTTTTAATCGGTCTCTTGCCTCTACATCAAAAACTATTTCTTTTGCCATTTTTTCTTTAATTTATTTATTTAACAATTGCAAAAATGTCACTTTCTCTCATTATGAGATAATCGTTACCATCTACTTTAATTTCAGTTCCACTATATTGTCCATATAGTACTGTGTCACCTTCTTTAACAGTTACAGGTTCATCTTTTTTGCCAGGACCTGCTGCTATGACTTTTCCTTCTTTTGGTTTCTCTTTTGCTGTATCAGGAATTATGATTCCGCCAGCAGTTTTTTCTTCTGCGGGAGCTGGTTCAATAATTACTCTATCAGCAAGTGGTTTTACATTTATTGACATTGTATAATTTTTTAATTATTAATTAATTGTTGATGTGCACATTTTGTGCCACAAGATTTAATTTAATTGAAAAGGTCAAATTGACTCAAATTAAATTTTAAAAAATGACATCTTGACACTTACTGATTAGGAAGGTCAGTTGGAATATTTATTGGTTCGTTAGAAGATGGTAAGCTTACCCCTTCGTTTTTGTCTATTTCTGTTGAAATTTCGTTATTACCTCCTCCAAAGTTGAAGGCTGCTAATAGACTTAATAGTCCCATAATTCCAGCTAAAGTCCAAGTTGCTTTTTCAATTGTTTCAGTAGATTGCGCTACACCTCCAAGTTGGCCTGCATTTCCAAAAGAGGAATCCAAACCTCCACCTTTAGAATTCTGAAGAAGTACTACAACTATTAATAAAATTGCTGTAAGTGTTGATAAAATCATTAATAAAGTTCCCATAACTACAATTGTGTTTTTTGGTTGATATAATTAATTCGGCTTGCAAAGAAAAGTTTTTTTTCTGGATTAGACAACATCAATTGCTCATAGATTGTAATTGCCTTAGGATAATTACCTTGTTTGACATAAATTTCGGCAAGTGTTTCTGTGTTCAATTCGTTTGTATCTTTTAAACTTTCTTTAGCAGCTTTAGATCCAGAGTAAAAATTATTTTTCTCTTTTGTGATTTTTCTTTCGTTTAAGTTTTTAATAATTAAATCAATATTTGTATTTGATGTATTCGTGTTTTCTGCAGTTGTCAACCATTCTTCAAACGACATAAATTGCTTTAAATTGTGGTTTTTTATGTTCTCATTTTTTAAAGGAGATGTATTTAATTCAACTTCATCAATTAATTGATTTTGTATTAAATTTCCGTAAATATTTTTTTCTAATTCATTAATGTCGTTATCAAATTCAATGATTTTTTTAGATGGAGTATTTTCCTTCTGAACTTTTTTCTGATTATGTATAATGTCATACAAGATTTTTCTATCTCCAAACCTAAGGGATGTACTGTTAAGTGATTTTTCGAACCCGATTCTATTTTGACGATGTAATATCTTTGTTAGAATGAGAAAGCAAAAATTTGAGGCAGGATATTTTAGAGTGAGGTCAAAAAAATAGGATAAATCCTGATCGTTAATTTTTTCAGGATTATTTATTAATTCTTCAATATTTTTAATATTATGATTTACCATTCGCCTCCAAATATTTTATCATAAATATCTTGTGTGATCTGATAGTTTAAATCTTCTACAAGGGATTCTTCAATGGAACTAAAATCAGTACTTGCGTTGTAATCAACAAAAGCACTAAAAGGAGATTTGACTAACCCAATTGAGTCATTTTTTTTGTAATAAGTATCAACTGAAACAATCATTTTCAATCTATTTTGTGCTGCAGTTTCACTTCCTGATTGTATGTTTACAGGAGATATGGTGTAATTTTTAATATTTCCAGCGATTTGCAAATCTGCATTATTATCTACAATATTTAATTTAGTTTGTGATTGCATTAGATCTCTTAGGCTTTCTGTAAAAGAAGCACCTAAGAAAGGTCCGCCGATTGCACTTTTATTTATAAAATAATCTATCTGAACAGTTTCTGCATCAATTTCTTTGGTTTCTGATCCTCCTGATTTAAAACTAAATTGAGGTAGCGCACAAGAGTTAATTACTAAAGACAGCGATATTATTTTTAAGTAATTCATCTATTTCAAAACTTCAAATTCTTTAATTTTCCTATACAATGTTCTTTCTGAAATCCCTAGTTCTTTTGCTGCATTTTTTCGTTTTCCATTGTGTTTTTTCAATGCTTTTTTTATCAATTCCTTTTCTCTTTCCTCAAGTGATAAGGATTCCTCAACTTCTATACTTTCTTGGTAAGAAATATTGTAAGAAGGTATGGTTTGTTCCAAAGGTTTTTCTTCATATTCAACGGAGTTATTACGAGGTGCTTCAAGGCTTAGGTCAGTATCAAAATTTTCTGAAACATTGAGTTTTGTAATCAGTTCATTTTTTTCATTGTTAGAAAGGTTGTTCTTGTTGAGCAAGTCTACTATAACTCTTTTCATTTCGGCTACATCTTGCTTCATTTCAAACAAAACTTTGTATAAAATATCTCTTTCAGAAAAAGAATCGTTTTCTTTTTTCCCATCAATTATCATTGGGAGATTTCGATTGTGATTATTTGGAAGATATTTAGTTAAAATTTCATCGTTTACGGTTCTTGATTCCTCAATTACTGAAATCTGTTCAGCAACATTTTTAAGTTGTCTTATATTACCGGGCCAAGAATATTTTTCTAAAAGGTTTACAGCTTGTGGATTTAGTCGAATTCCTGGCATTCTATACTTTTCAGCAAAATCTGCAGAAAATTTTCTAAAAAGTAAATGAATATCATCTTTTCTTTCTCTTAACGGAGCTAGATATATTGGAACTGTACTTAATCTATAGAATAAATCTTCTCTAAATTTCCCATTATGTATGGCTTTCTGTACATTTTCGTTGGTTGCAGCAATTATCCTAACATCTGTTTTTTTAACTTTTGATGCTCCGACTTTCATGTATTCTCCTGTTTCTAGAACTCTTAAAAGTCTAACTTGAGTAGGTAGAGGAAGTTCAGCAACTTCATCTAAAAAAATAGTACCACCATCTGCAACTTCAAAATACCCTTTTCTACTGTCAGTAGCCCCTGTAAAAGCCCCTTTTTCATGACCAAAAAGTTCTGAATCTATAGTTCCTTCTGGGATGGCTCCACAATTTACTGCAATGTATTCGTGATGTTTTCTGGAGCTGTAGTTATGTATGATTTTAGGCATATTCTCTTTACCAGTTCCGCTTTCTCCAGTTATTAACACGGTAATGTCAGTTGGAGCAACCTGAACAGCTACGTCTAGAGCTCTATTAAGTACGTCAGAATTACCTATTATACCAAATCTATTTTTAACAGTTTGAAGATTCATTTATACAATTTTACCTATTAGTGTAGCAGATGTACATTTTTCTATTAATACATTTACAAATGTGCCTTTTACAGCATTCTCCTTTGGAAAAACAACTTTACAGTTTTCGTCATTTCTTCCGCTGAAGTCTAAATTAGATTTTTTAGAGGTACTTTCAATTAAAACCTTTACGGTTTTCCCAATACAAGCTTCATTACTTTCAGTAGCGTGTTTTCTTTGTAGGTCAATAACTTTTTGTAGGCGAGCTCTTTTCGTGTCTTCTGGCACATTGTCCTCATATTTTCTTTCGGCTAGGGTCTTAGGTCTTTCAGAGTAAAAAAACATGTAAGCAAAATCAAATTTAACTTCCTTCATTAAATTTAAAGTCTCATTAAAATCTTCTTCACTTTCATCGCAAAAACCCGTTATAATATCAGTGGATATCGCGCAATCTGGAATAATGTTTCTAATGGATTTGATTCTATCTAAATACCATTCTTTGGTGTAGCCACGATTCATTTTTTTTAAAATTTTACTACTTCCAGACTGGACTGGTAAATGAACATAGTTGCAAATGTTTTCATATTTATTCATCGTGTGAATTACCTCATCGGTCATGTCTTTTGGATGAGATGTAGAAAAACGTATTCTCATATCATTTCCTACCTGAGCAACCATTGCTAACAGTTGAGCAAAATTAGTAGTAGGAATGTTGGGGTCAATAACAGTTCCTTTTTTATTAATATTCCATCGATAACTGTCTACATTTTGGCCAAGAAGAGTAACCTCTTTGTATCCGTTTTTGTAAAGTTCTTTTGCTTCAGCTATAATAGTAAGTGGGCTTCTACTTCTTTCTCTACCTCTGGTGAATGGAACTACACAAAACGAACACATATTATCGCATCCTCTCATAATAGAGATGAACCCAGAAACCCCATTGCTGTCAAGTCTAACCGGACTTATGTCAGCATAAGTTTCCTCTCTAGATAATAAGACGTTTACACTTTTTTGACCTCCTTCAACTTCTTGAATTAAATTGGGTAAGTCTCTGTAGGCATCTGGTCCAACAACTAAATCCACTAATTTTTCTTCTTCTAAAAGAGTTTCTTTCATTCTCTCGGCCATACATCCTAATAAGCCAATTATCAATTTCGGATTTTTTCTCTTCAGCTTATTAAACGATTTTAATCTTGTTCTTACAGTGATCTCTGCTTTTTCTCTAATTGAACAAGTGTTAAGAAGGATTAGGTCAGATTCTTGAAAATTTTTAGTAGTTATAAAACCTTGTTCGTTTAAGATAGATGCAACTATTTCACTGTCCGAGAAATTCATTTGACATCCATAGCTTTCCAAATACAACTTCTTTGTAATGGTGTTTGGCGCTGATATCAATGGATGGTCAAGAGCTTCTCCGTTGTATTTGTTTGGATTATTAATCTGGGGATTTTCCTTTTCCAAAACGATAGTTGTATTCAATCCTCTGTTTTTCAATCTTTATATTTTAAATTATAGTAACTAAAACTATACCAAATTTAACGCAAAGATACAAAAGTAAATCATGATATGCGACATTTTGTCAGTTGAGATTTGTTAAACTGAACAGCTCGTAAGTTTAGTTAAAAAATCATAATTGATAGTAGTTGTATCAAGTTAGTTAGTAATACTTATTTTTATAGCTTATATTTGTCAAATATGAAAATATTACTACCAAATGTAAGTATTAAAGTAAATGAAAATGTTTATCTCAAAAATCCTGAAAATAGTGACTTGGGTAGAAAAATATTGTCAAGCAGCATAGACTTAATTGACGATATTGGATTTGAGAAGTTTACTTTTGGGAAACTTGCAAAACTCATCAAAACCTCCGAAGCATCCATCTACAGATATTTTGATAGTAAACATAAATTATTACTTTATTTTGCTTCATGGTATTGGAGATGGCTGGAGTTTTCTTTAGTATTTAAATTGGCCAATATTGAATCTGCCGATGAAAGGTTAATTAGAACCATAAAGTTTTTAACTCAGAAAGTTGAAATCGATGACAGTTTTTTACACATCAACGAAGTGAAACTCAATAGTATTATAATTAATGAGGTCTCTAAGGTATATCTAACCAAGGATGTTGATAAAGAAAACAAAGACGGTATCTATTCAGGCTATAAACAATTGGTATCAAGAGTAAGTGATATTATATTAGAAATTAATCCTAACTATCAATATTCTCATATGATTGTTTCTACTGTTGTAGAAGGAGCCCATTCACAGCGCTATTTTGCCGAACATTTACCTCGACTAACAGATGTTATAGAGGGTGAAGATGCAGTAGCAAAATTTTATACAGAACTAGTATTTAAAGCTATAAAAATTGAAAACAACAAATAAACCAACTCCATTTGAAAGGTTTTATTTAATGTTAAAACCTGATTCTGTAGAGATAAGAAACATTTATGTTTATTCTATTTTTAAAGGATTATTAAGTTTATCTCTTCCTTTGGGGATACAGGCAATTATCAATTTTATCCAAGGAGGGAGTATTAGCACGTCCTGGGTGCTTTTAGTCTCACTTGTTATATTAACTGTGTTTTTAAATGGGCTATTTCAAATATTCCAATTAAGGATAACAGAGAATTTACAACAGAAAATTTTCACTAGAGCAGCATTTGACTTTGCTTATCGTATACCTAGAGTGAAGTTAGATGCTCTTTTTAATAAGTATCCCCCAGAACTAATGAATAGATTTTTTGATATCGTATCGGTTCAAAAGGGGCTAACTAAAATATTGATAGACTTTTCCACTGCATTACTTCATATATTTTTCAGTTTAGTTTTATTGTCGCTTTACCACTATTTCTTTTTGTTTTTCAGTTTAGTTTTGATTTTGTTGTCCTATTTTGTTTTTAAAAAAACATTCAAATTGGGACTATCTACTAGTTTAGTAGAATCGTCTCATAAATACGTATTAGTAGATTGGCTTCAAGAGCTTGCACGAAATGTAATAACTTTTAAATTAAATACTGGTTCTAATTTTTCTTTATCCAAAACAGACGAAAGCACAACAAAGTATTTATTTTCTCGCGAAAAGCACTTCAAAATTTTATTATGGCAATACTCTTTCATGGTACTCTTCAAAGTGCTTATTGCGTTTGGAATGTTGGTGATCGGAGGGGTATTAGTAATGGAGGGTAAGATGAATATTGGCCAGTTTGTTGCTTCTGAAATTGTTTTAGTGTTATTAATGAATGCTTTTGAAAAAGTTATTTTAAGCTTGGATAATATTTATGATGTTTTAACATCTATTGAAAAAATAGGAGAGGTCACAGATTTAGAATTGGATAATAATCTAGGGGACGATTTTGTAGTCCAAACAGATTCTTTGGGCTTTAATATTGATTTAGAAAACGTAAAGTTCAAATATCCAAATCAAAATAATTACATTCTAAATAATATTTCGTTTAAGGTTAAGAGTGGTGAAAAAATAATGATTACGGGTCCTAATGGTTCCGGTAAAAGTACGCTCTTAAATGTAATGGCAGGGCTTTACGAGAAGACAGAAGGAAAAATACTTTTTAACGACCTTCCCATATCAAACTTTAGTTCGGAATCTCTAAAAGAAGTAATTGGAGAATATCTTAATGATCAGCAACTTTTTAACGGCTCTATTTATGAAAATATAGTAATTGACAGAGTCATTAAAAAAGAAAATTTAAATTGGGTTTTAGAAAACTTAGGTTTAACAGACTACATTAAAAATTTAAATGAAGGCATACGCACCGTTATTGGACCGTCAGGTATTAAAGTACAAAGAAGTAATATCCAAAAATTACTTTTAGCTAGAATTTTAGTTACAAAACCAAAGCTGTTGTTAATTGAGGATCCGTTAGATAATTTAGACAGAGCGGATAGGAAAAAGGTATTAAATTTTTTAACCGATCGAAAAAATGATTGGACACTTGTAGCAATTTCTAATGACAAATATCTTGCAAGACAATGTGATCAAGTTTTCATTATGGAAAATGGAGAAATTAATAATCAAAAAATAACTAGCAATGCTTAATATTTCTCGAAATAGAATTCATAAAAATATTGATGCTAAAAAATACCAATCCTTAAGTTGGATTAGTAATAAAGTAGAAAAAAATTTAACAATTAAAATTTTATATATTTTTTTTGGATCTGTAATCGTATTACTCTTCTTTCCTTGGACTCAAAATATACGATCTAATGGTGCGGTAACTACTTTAAATCCAGATCAAAGGCCACAAACACTACATTCGGTTATAGGTGGAAGAATTGAAAAATGGTATGTAAAAGAAGGAGATTTTGCAAAAGAAGGAGATACCTTAATGTATATATCTGAAACAAATGATCAGTTTTTTGATCCAGATTTACTTTCTAATACTGAAAAGCAGATTTCCGCAAAAGAGCAGGGAGTAGCTGCCTACATGGAAAAAGTGAAATCCTTAGATAATCAAATTGATGCGCTGCTGGTAACAAAAAAGCTTAAACTAAAACAAGCTAAAAACAGAATACAACAATCTAATTTGAGTATTGTTTCGGACTCAATCGCTTACCAAGCGTCAATTACAAATTATGAAATTGCAAAAAAGCAGTTTAATAGAATTAAAGATCTTAATACAAGAGGGTTGAAGTCTCTTACTGATTTGGAATTAAAAAAACTACTATTACAAAAAGCTCTTTCTTCAATGGTTAAAGCTGAAAATAAATTATTAGCAAGCAGAAATATTTTCATTAATTCAAGTGTTGAACTTTTGTCATTAAGAAGCCAGTATGTCGATAAAATAGCAAAGGCAGAATCTGAAAAACAAGCTGCGCTTTCAGCAATGTACGAAGCGGAATCAATAGTTACTAAAATGCAAAATCAATATATGAACTTCTCCATTAGAAAAGGTTACTATTATATTACTTCTCCTCAAGATGGTTACATTACAAGAAGTATAAGGGCTGGAATTGGCGAAACAGTCAAAGAGGGTGAAGACCTAATGAGCATTATGCCAGCTAATTATGATTTAGCAGTAGAGATATATGTTGACCCTATTGATCTTCCTCTAATTCATAAAGGAGAGAAAGTAAGACTAATTTTTGATGGTTGGCCTTCTGTTGTTTTTTCTGGTTGGCCAAGCATCTCTCACGGCACCTATGGAGGAGAGGTTTATGCACTTGACAAATTCATAAGTAAGAATGGAAAATTTAGAATTTTAATTGCCCCAGATACTAGCGATTACTCTTGGCCTGACATGATTAAAGTTGGTTCTGGAGCTTCTGGTATTGCTCTTTTAAATGACGTTCCAATTTGGTATGAGCTATGGAGAAATTTAAGTGGATTCCCCCCAGAATTTTACACAAAATAATATTCTGTCATATAACTGTTTACTGATGAAATTTATCTTTAAAATATCCATATTACTCTTTGTTGTCCCTTTAAATTTTCTCGCACAACCCTACTTTGAGTTGAATCAATTTTTAAAAATTGTTAAAACTAATCATCCGGTTATAAAACAATGCGATATTATTTTAGAAAATGCAGACCAAAAATTAACCAAAGCGAAGGGAGCCTATGATCCTGTAATTTCATCCTCCATCAATAAAAAAGAAATTAACGACAACTTATACTACAATTTATTTGAAGGTAATCTTAAAGTGCCAATATGGTCGGGTATCGAAATACAGTCAGGTTATAATCGGAACAGTGGCAGTTTTTTAAATCCTGAGAATTATTTGGAAGCAAATAATTTATGGTATACCGGCATTAGTATCCCGATCGGAAGAAATTTATTAATGGATGTAAGACTTTCAGAGATTAAAAAATCCAAAGAGCTTATTAAGTTATCCCTTCAAGAAGTTAGAATCGTAAAAAATAATTTAATATTCCAAGCTTTAAAGCAGTACTGGCTTTGGGTAGAAAAATACAATGATTTTAAAATTTATGAAGAATTTGTAGAGCTTTCTTACAACAGATTTCTTGCTGTTAAAGAAGGTTTTCTATCTGGAGATTTAGCATCTATAGATAGTCTTGAGTCTTTTGTGATGTACCAGTCCAGACTTTATAAAAAGTCTCAATATGAGAAAGAATACATTAACGAAACCATCAAATTATCAAATTATTTATGGCTTGAAAAGAATATTCCGTTAGAATTAACAGAACAATTAAATCCTCCACACTACAGCATTTTATTAAATCACCCAGATTTGCATGTAGATACGAATCAAAATTCTATAAATACAATTCTTGATAATCATCCTTCAATTTTGTTAATTGATAAAAATGTAGAAATTCAAAAAATAAATAAAAGGTTAGCTAAGGAAAATCTAAAACCTCAATTAGACCTAAAATATAACTTTCTAAATCAAGAAAAAACCATTAACCAGTATAATTTCAATAATTATAAAATGGGTGTGAATTTTAGTTACTCATTGTTCTTAAGGAAAGAACGTTCTCAAATTGGTCTCGTAAATTTGAAACTGAGAGATCTTGAATACGATCGATTTTTGAAAAAACAGTCGCTTCTTAATACTACAAAAAACTTTATAAATGAATTAGTTTTCACAGAAAACCAAGCTGATATACTCGAGGAAATCACGAAAAACTACGCCAGTTTATTGAATGGAGAGAAATTAAAATTTGAAGCAGGAGAAAGCTCAATATTTTTATTGAACACTAGAGAATCTAAACTCATAGAATCTAAGCTTACTTTGGTTCAGTTGAAAGTTAGAGCCATTGTGAATGATTATGGAATAGATTGGTCGTTGGGTATTTTAGATAAATAAACTTTTTTTAATTTTTTATTTGAAATAGGTTTTTGTCTCTGTTGAAAAGGCAAAGTATTTTATCAATATTAAAATATTTATCTTAAGGATTTAGCTAATCAAATTGTCCAATCAATGATATTTTTATTTCTTTGCATTCCTTTAATGTTTTATAAAATTGATTTTTAAATGAGTAATCTTGTAATAGTAGAGTCACCAGCAAAGGCTAAAACCATCGAAGGTTTTTTAGGTAGCGATTTCGTAGTAAAATCATGTTATGGACATATCAGAGAACTTCCTAGAAAGGGGGATCCAATCGACATCGAAAATAAATTCAATCCTACTTACGTCGTTCCTCAAGACAAGAAAAAAGTAGTTAATGAACTAAAAAGCATTTCTAAAAAATGCAAAATGGTTTGGTTAGCGACTGATGAGGATCGTGAAGGAGAGGCCATATCCTGGCATTTACTACACGCGTTAAATTTAAAACCTTCTGAAACTAAGAGAATTACTTTCAATGAAATCACTAAAAAGGCAGTTTTAAAAGCTGTTGCTTCCCCCAGAGAAATCAACAATGATTTAGTAAACTCTCAGCAGGCTAGAAGGATATTAGACAGAATTGTAGGGTTTGAACTTTCTCCAGTATTATGGAGAAAAGTAAGACCAAGTTTATCTGCAGGAAGAGTACAGTCTGTAACAGTGAAATTAATTGTTGAGAAAGAACATAAAATTCAAAACCATCAACCTGTAGAAACTTACAAGGTAATTGGTAATTTCAATTCTAAGGGAATAAGTTTTAAAGCAGAATTAGCCTCTAATTTATCCTCTTATTCTGAAGCTAAATCTTTTTTAGATCAATCAAAAGGAAAAGAATTCACAGTAAAAAAAATTACTCAAAAACCGGGTAAAAGAACACCAGCTGCTCCTTTCATTACTTCAACACTTCAGCAGGAGGCTAGTAGAGTTTTAGGATTTAATGTTTCCAGAACTATGTCAGTTGCTCAAAGACTTTATGAGTCTGGAAGAATTACTTACATGAGAACAGATTCTGTAAGTTTATCAATGGATGCAATGACAGCCATCCAAAAACAGATTGAAAAAGATTACGGGTCTCATTATTGCAATCCTAGAAAACATCAAAATAAGAATAAATCAGCTCAAGAAGCTCACGAGGCAATAAGGCCTACTAACTTTGCTATTAGTTCTTTGAACGATTCCTCTCCAGAAGATAAATTATACTCATTAATTTGGAGAAAAACAATGGCCTCACAAATGAGTGATGCAGAAATTGAAAGAACAACTATTGAAATTGGACACAGCGAACAAAATCCTAACTTCAATACTGTTGGTGAAGTAATTAAGTTTGATGGGTTTTTAAAAGTATACAATACTTCCAATGAAGATAAAAACGATCAACTTCCAGATGTTTCTTTAAATGAAAAATTAATATGTAATGAGATTTCAGCTATTCAAAAATTTTCGAGACCTACTGCAAGATTTACAGAAGCTTCTCTAGTTAAGAAATTAGAGGAATTAGGAATAGGAAGACCGTCAACATATGCTCCCACTATTAAAACGATACAAGATAGAGGTTATGTAGAAAATAAAGATCTTGAGGGTAAATCGAGATCGATAAAGCAACTTGTTTTAAAAGACAACGATTTAACGGAGCATACCTTAACAGAAAATTTTGGTGCAGACCGAAAAAAACTTTTCCCAACAACAACGGGTGAAGTTGTGAACGAATTTTTAAATCAGCATTTTAAAAATATAATGGATTATAATTTTACTGCAGATATTGAAAAAGAATTAGATGCTATTGCCAAGGGAGAGCTCGAGTGGACAGAAATGCTTGCCAGTTTTTATTCTCCTTTTCATAAAACAATTCTACATACTCAGGAAAATGCGGAAAGAGCAAATGGAGAAAGGTTGTTGGGTAACGACCCGGAATCAGGAGAACCAGTATTTGTTAAATTAGGTAAATACGGCCCTATTGCCCAAATTGGAGATACAGCTGATGAAACTAAAAAACCCAAATTTGCCAGTCTTAAGGTCGACCAGCATATAAAAAGTATTTCTCTTGAAGAAGCTTTGAAATTATTTGATTATCCAAAACTCTTAGGAAGTCACGAAGGGTTAGATGTAACGATTAAAGTGGGTAGGTTTGGACCCTACATTCAATTTGGTACAGAAAACGTTTCGATTCCAAAAGGAACTGAGCCAGAAGAAGTTCAATTGGATGACGCTTTGTTGTTTATAGATGAAAAAAGAAAAGCCAATGCTCCAGTTGCTGAGTATGAAAACTTACCAGTTTCCAAAGGTAAAGGGAGATTTGGTCCATTTATTAAGTGGAACGAGCTTTTTATAAATGTTAATAAGAAGTATGATTTCGATAATTTAACTTTTGATAATATTGTTGAACTTATTGAGGATAAGAAGAAGAAAGAAAAGGAGAAAATGGTTCACAACTGGGAAAAAGAGGGTATCTCAGTTCAAAAAGGAAGATGGGGTAAGTTTTTTGTTATTTCTGGAAAAAAGAAAAAACAACTGGCACCCTCTAAAGATCCTATTAAAATCACCTTGGAAGAAGCAAAAACATTGTTAAAAGCTAAATAGATGGATCTTAGTATTTATTTTAAGCCAATTGAAAAAATTGAAATTAAAAATAAATCAATTGGTTCTGTTACATCCGCTTTTAATTCTTCTTTTCCAGATTGGGAATCTTCAGACATTGTTTTCTTTACTGTGCATGAAAACAGAGGAGCATCTATTTATGATGATAACGATTTAGATCATATTTCCATTCGACAAAAGCTATACAATTTTAAGTGGGAAGGAGATTTAAAAATTACAGATTTAGGAATTTTACACCCTGGTTCTAAGATAAAAGATACTTACTCAGCACTTGCTGAAATCACTTTCGAAGTTCAAAAAAAAGGAAAGCTGTTACTAATTTTAGGTGGGTCTCAAGATTTAACTTTTGCTAATTACGCCGGTTATGAAAAATTAGAACAGCCCATCAATTTATCTTGTATTGACCATAGTTTTGATGTAGCTCTTGAAAAAGAAGAGCAAATAAGCTCTTCTAATTTTATTAATCATTTACTACTCCACAAACCAAGTTTGTTATTCAATTTCTCTATTTTAGGTTGTCAGCAATATTACGTGGGTAACGACGACATTCGTTTTTTTGACGAATTATATTTTGACTACCTAAGATTGGGTGAACTCCAAAATGCCATTGCGAAGTCTGAACCAATTTTGAGAAATACTGATTTATTAAGCGTGGACCTTTCTTCAATTAGATTTTCAGATTTTAACGGTTCCAAGTTTTCATCTACAAACGGTTTTTTTGGTAACGAAATGTGTCAAATGATGAAATATGCAGGAATTAGTGACAAAATTTCAAGTATCGGACTTTATAATTTAAAATCAGGAAATCTAAGAGATGTTGACTGTGAACTAATCGGTCAATTATTGTTTTTTGCTATTCTAGGATATTCATTGAGAAAAAAGGACTACCCTTTTGGAAATAAAAAAGAACTTATTAAATATTCTGTTTTTCATGAAGATACAAAGCACGACCTTGTTTTTCATAAAAGTGCTAAATCTGAAAGATGGTGGTTGGAAGTCCCTTACCCACCAACTAAAGACTTTAAATTTGAACGTCATCATTTAATTCCATGTAATTTTGAAGATTATGAAATAGCTCAAAATGGTGTAATTCCAGACTTGTGGTGGAAGACCTACAGGAAGTTAAATTAGATTTTTTGTGGTGTTTTAATACATATTTTTGTATTTTCGCTCATTAACTTTAGCTCCAAAAGCTATAATTAAATATTTAAAACACTGATATACAGTTAACTATATGAAGAGGCTTTTAGTTTATTTAACTATAATATTTACATCTGGAAATTTATTTTCACAACAAGATTATCAAATTACCCACTACATGTTTGATAATTTATCGTTTAATCCTGCTTACTCAGGTATGAATAACAATATTAATGTTACCATGATTGGAAGACAACAATGGTCTGGTTTTGCTGGCAGTCCAAGTACTGCGCTATTAAATATCCACTCTCCTGTAAGTTTGCTAAAGGGTGGCTTAGGATTTACATATGTTTCTGATCAATTAGGTTTTGAAACCAACAGTGTAGCAAGATTAAATTATTCTTACCATCTTAGTATAGGGGCTGGTAAGTTAGGTGTTGGAATTAGTGCAGGTATTATTCAAAAAAGTATTGATGCAGAGTGGAGAACTCCATCTGGTAATTCTTGGACTCTTGATAATTCTATAAAAGGACAAAAAATGTCTGGAACAGTTCCTGATATTAATGTGGGATTATTCTACAAAACAAAAGAATTATATTTTGGATTTTCTACAACACATTTAGGTGGGTTTAATATGGAGGACTTAAATATTCAAAATGTGCACCACTATTGGATTACTGCTGGTTACGATTACGATTTAACTGCCGACATAAAATTGAGACCTAGTTTATTAATTAAGTCTGATGCTTCGTCTTCAATTATGGATATCAATTTCAATGCATTATATAAAAATATGATTTGGGGAGGTCTTACATATAGGTTTGGTGACGAAATCGCTCCGATGTTAGGTTACCAGCACCCTTTTAACGATGGAAGTATTTTAAGAGTTGGATATTCTTACGGAATTACTACTAGTATTATTGGGAATTACAGTAATGGTTCCCACGATCTTATGTTGAATTATTGTTTCAAACTTTCAAAACCAGCTCCGGTTGAGAAATCTAAAAATCCAAGATTTTTATAATTAAATGAAACTATTTACAATTAATATCGTTACAGAGACTCCATTGCGTTATGCATTGGAAATATTAAAGACAAAAAGCTTTAAAATGAAAAACTTATTATATTTCACATTTGTTGTATTACTTTTTACTAGTTGTACATCACCTTCTAGCAATGGGCACTTAATTGGTGCAGTAGGAAGACCTGTTTGGTATCAAACAGACCCTTATGGAATGTTATATATTCCTGCTGGAGCCTTCAATATGGGGCAAAGTGATGAAGATGTTCCTTTGTCACACTACAATGAAACTAAAACAGTTTCTGTTGCTGCTTTTTACATGGATCAAACAGAAATTACTAACAACGAATACAGGCAATTTGTAAACTGGGTAAAAGATTCCATAGCAAGAAGAATTTTAGGAGAGGAATTTCCAGATGAATTCCTTGTTCCTACTTATGATGATGAACTAGAAGAAAAAGATGCAACCGACTGGAAGTTAAACTGGAATTCTCGATTTAGATACAAATCTTACAATCCAGCTAAAGGAGACAATTCAGAATATGCGCCTTTACTTGCTCAAATGTTTTTGGGAGAAAGCGAACGTTTTTACCAAAGAAAAGAAATAGACACTAGAAAACTTTTATTTGAATATTATTGGGTAGACCTACATGAAGCTGCAAAAAAAGGGAGACCATTGGTTAAAAGAATATCAAATTCAGAAGCAGACCAAGATGATGAACATAGAGTCAAAATGAAAAATCCTGATTTAGCTTTCCCTATTGATCCTGGTCAAGTTAGCGGTAAGGACTTAAATTTGGGTTTTAGAAACAGTAAAGGTCAAAATAATGCTATTAGAGGCCACGAGGATCGCTCAAGATTTATTATCAAAGAAGTAATTAATGTATATCCTGACACACTTTGTTGGATACATGATTTTACTTATGCTAATAATGACCACATGACTAATATGTACTTTTGGCACCCAGCTTACGACGATTATCCAGTTGTTGGTGTTACTTGGCAACAGTCAAATGCTTTTAATGTTTGGAGAACCCAACTATTGAATTCTTGGAGAACCTCTAATTACGAATCGTATGTGCAAGACTTCAGGTTGCCAAGTGAAACGGAGTGGGAATATGCTTCAAGAGGTGGATTAGATAACAATCCATACCCTTGGGGAGGCCCTTATGTAAGAAATTCCAGAGGATGTTTTTTAGGTAACTTTAAACCAATGAGAGGAAGATATATGGAAGATGGTGGTTTTAAAACTGTTAAATCAAGTTCGTACCATCCAAACGATTTTGGATTATATTGTATGTCTGGTAATGTTGCAGAATGGTGTAGAACTGCATATGACGAATCTATGTATGAATTTGGTCACGATATGAATACGGAATACGTATACAATGCTTTAGACCATGATCCACCTTCAATGAAAAGGAAAGTTATTAGAGGAGGATCTTGGAAGGATATTGGTTATTACCTACAGTGCGGTACGAGAACTTTTGAGTATCAAGATACTGCAAAAAGTTATATAGGTTTTAGAAGTGTTATGAACTACCTTGGTAGAGGTGGTCCAAATAGAGAAGGTGATTTTTAACCAATAAATAGACCGATAAAATTTAGAATTAGAAATTAAATTAGCATATTTAACAAAACAATCAATAATAATAAAAATTTAAATATATGAGTTCAGGAGACAGTTTTTTTGAAAGTAAGAAGTTTAAAACCATAATGAAATACGTTTATGGTTATGGTGGAGCCATAGTAATTATTGGAGCCATGTTTAAAATTCAGCACTGGCCTGGAGCTACCATTATGTTAATTGGTGGTCTTGGAATTGAAGCTGTTATTTTTATGCTTTCCGCTCACGAACCGTTACATGAGGAATTGGATTGGACTCTAGCTTATCCAGAATTAGCTCTTGGTCACAGTGACGATGACGATAGTTCAGCTTCTCTCCCTGAAAAAAGTGATGAATCTGTTGTTGAACAATTAGACAACATGTTAGCAAAAGCTAAGATAGAACCTGAGTTAATTGAAAGTTTAGGCTCTGGTATGAGAAATTTAAGTGAAAATGCTGGTAAATTAGGTGATATTAGTTCTGCTTCCGATGCTACCAATGAATATGTCGAAAATTTAAAAGGTGCATCAGAAAAAGTGGATGCTTTAGGAGGTGCTTATGAACAAGCATCGTCTCAAATTTCAGAAAAGGCTAATTCTCTAGGAGAGGCTTATTCAAAAGCGGCTAGTTCAATTGAGGAATTTACAAACATGTCAGGCGGTGATTCTAATTTTGGGGAACAACTTGATAAAGTTTCTAGTAATCTAACACAATTAAACAATCTCTACGAAATGCAGTTAGAAGGTGTTTCCTCACTTTCAAAAGCTAGTGAAGACATGTCTACTGGAATTACAAGTATTGTAAATAACTTGCAATCTTCTGTAGAAGATACACAGAAATACAAAGAAACAATGTCGGATTTAACTTCAAATCTTGCAGCTCTTAATTCTGTATATGGCAATATGTTGTCAGCAATGAACGTAAATAAATAATTAATAGTAATCATTTAAACTAAACACGAATTATGGGTGGAGGTAAGGAAACGCCAAGGCAGAAAATGGTTGGATTAATGTACTTAGTCCTTATGGCTCTTTTGGCCATGAATGTATCTAAGGAAATTATTAATGCATTTGTTACACTAAATAATAAGCTAGAAAGTAGTATTGAACAAGTTGAATCTTTTAATACAGGGTTATCTGACGAGTTTGCTACTAAATTAGCCACGTTAAAGGCAACAGGAGCCCCACCTGATGAGTTGGCGAGAGTAGAATTTCATAAAAATACTAACGATTCAATTGTAGCATTAACAAGACATATGTGTAACGATTTAGTAAAAAGAAATTTATTTTTATTAATTGCCGCTGCAGATCCTTCTATTAAATTCGAAGAATTTGATGATATTGAAGAAGCAATCGTAAGCGACGATGCTGAGGCTAAAGTTAAACTTAAGGCAATCGTTGATAGGGTGAATGATCTTGGGTTAATAGCAGTAGACGAACATCATGAGTTGCATAACGCTGCAACAGACCATGACGAATACCACAATCCTTTATTTCATATTGATGATGCCGGTTACATTCACATAAGAGATTTATCTACATACACCAAAAAAGATGATTACGATACACCGACAAGAATTTTAGCTGGTGAAAGTTTTGATTTAATTGCACCTGAAGGTTTACATTTAATGGAAAATCTTCACCATTACAGAAACGATTTAATTTCTTTAATTGCTGATCACCCAAGTGATACCCTTGAAGGGGGATTGGTGTATCAATATAAGTTCGATACATCTTTAATTAAAGATCCAGATTTTCTACTCACTGAAGGTGAAAGAAAGGCCTTTGAAAAAGTCGTGGATTCAATTATCGCTTTTGAAATTGAAGAAAATAAATTAGATCCTGCGGATGCTGAGGCTGTAAGAAATATTTATGTTAGAATGACCATACCTAAGAAGGTGATGAATCACGGAGAAGAATATCCATGGATATTTGGACAATTTGATCATGCTCCTATTGTTGCCGCTTCTGCAGTAATGACTTCTGTTAGATCAGATGTTCTGCAAGTTCAAACATTAGCTTCTCAATTAGTAAGTTCAAGGGTTAAAGTACAATCGTTCAATTTTAATAAGATTGATCCACTAGCATTTTCATCTACTAGTTATATTAACCAGGGTGACTCTCTCGGCTTAAGAGTTATGATTGCTGCCTATGATTCTTCTGAAGCAATGGAGTTAAAGTATTGGGAAGATGACACTTCTCAACTTTCTAAAAGCGATGCAGATAGAGATTTAGCAAATATGAGAACTTTCAAAGGAAGAGCAGGTGAAAGTGTAAGTATATCTGGATCTGTTGGTGATCATGTTTTAGCTGGTTTTATTGCAGTTAAAGAAAAAGGAGTTAAAAAATGGAAGCCATGGAAGTTTAATTATGCTGTTGGTGCTCCAAATGCCGCTATCTCAGCTGCTGATTTACAAGTGTTATATATTAACTGGAATAACAAAATAAGAGTATCTGCGTCTGGTTACAAACCTGAAGCAATTAGATTAATTGGAAGGGGATGTAATGTTAAAGGCCCTGATAGTAAAGGTTTTTACACTGCTACAGTAACCAATGTTAGAGCAAAAGAGGCTAAACTAATAGTAACAGCTATCGACGACAAAGGTAAAAGTGTGGAACTTGCTAACGAGAAGTTTAGAATTTTCCCTCTTCCTAAGCCAACAGCTTACTTTGCTGGAAAAGCAGGCGGTAATCTTAAAAAAGCAAATGCTATGAGTTACTCAACAATAGTTGCAAAATTAGGAGAAAGTCCTTTGGATGTTCCCTACACTGTTGTTGGTTTTTCAATGTATACCACCAAAAATGGTTCTCCGATTACATACAAGTCTAAGAGTAACCGTTTAACTGGTCCAATGAAAGCTGCAATTAAGAAAATACCAAAAGGTGGAAATTTAACTTTTACGGGAGTTGATGTTAAAGGTCCAGGAGGGAAAGTTAAAAGATTAGAAAGCGGTATCGTTATTAAACTTATATAATCATGAAAAAAATAGTTCACATATTAATTCTAAATCTGATAGTATTCTCACTATCTGCACAATTACCGGGTTCTGGTATAAGTTTAGAGTCTAACGTTCTTGATGGAGTGTATATTCAGGAGCATATTCCAACTAAACGAGTTGTTTCTTATACACATTTAAGAGAGGCAGATGTTATGTGGGCAAAACGTATCTGGAGAGTTATTGATTTAAAAGAAAAAATGAATCATAAGCTGTATTATCCGCTAGAAAAGCAAAACGATAGAATTTCACTTTACGAAGTGATAAGATATGGTGCTTTAACTGAAGGATCTTTAACTGTATACGATTTGAATGGTATTGATCTTGATGATAAATTTAGATTCCCTGTTAAACCAGAAAATGGAAATATTAACGATCCAGATTTTAGAAACACGTTAATAAGTAAGTTTGGTCAAGAAATACAAAAAGATTCTATCGAAATCGATGAGTTTGGAAATGAAGGTCCAGCAGTTGATGACGAAGGTGAGATTATTAAAGTAAATATGATTGAAGAATACGTAAGTAGAGATATTGTAAGATATGAACTAAAAGAAGATTGGTTTTTTGATAAGCAAAGATCTGTATTAGATGTTCGTATTATAGGAATTTCTCCTGTTGTATTCTCTAGAAACCCAGAGACGTTAGAAATAGATGGTCTTAAAAATCTATTCTGGTTGTATTTTCCAGAGTGTAGGTATGTTTTTCAAAACTTCTTCGTTTTCAACAATGCTAATGATTCACAAAGAATGAGTTTCGATGATTTATTTTGGAAAAGAGAATTTTCATCTTTTATTAAGAAAGAAAGCAATGTTTACGATAGAGCCATATCTCCTAACTGGGACGGTTTAGATGCTCTTTTAGAATCTGAAAGAATTAGAAATGAAATGTTTACTTTCGAGCACGATTTGTGGCATTTTTAAAAAAGTATTTATTTTTTTACATTTGAGCCCTTTTAACGAAGGGCTTTTTTTTTATGCTTAATTTAACAAATATTACGGTAAGTTTCGGAGGAAGAGATTTGTATAAGAACATCTCTTTTCAAATTAATCCAAAAGATAAGATTGGTGTCGTTGGTAAGAACGGAGCTGGTAAATCTACCATGCTAAAACTTATTATTGGTGAGCAAAAGGCAACATCTGGGACCATTAACATGACCAATTCACTTTCAATTGGTTACCTACCACAAGAAATTAATGTCAATTCCAATGAAGAAATACTCAACGAGGTACTGCAAGCAAATAAAAAGCTGTTAGAGATTAACCGAAGACTCGACGAAATTAATAAAGAGATTACCACAAGAACCGACTACGAGTCTGAAAGCTATATGACGCTACTTACAGAGCTTTCAGATTTAAACGAACAACTAATACATCTGGACGGAGATAATCAGTTAAAAGACGCAGAATTACTTCTTAAGGGCTTGGGTTTTAATCAGAATGAAATTAATAAACCATATTCAAGTTTTTCTGGTGGCTGGAAAATGCGTGTTGAGTTAGCAAAACTGCTAATACAAAAGCCAGGTGTTGTATTGTTGGATGAACCTACTAATCACTTGGATATTGAATCAATACAGTGGTTGGAAAGATATTTAAAAAGTTATGCAGGAATTATTCTTTTAATTTCACATGACAAACAATTTTTAGACAATATTACTAATAGAACTATAGAGCTAGCTAACGGTAAATTATACGATTATAAAAGTAATTATTCCAAATATCTTCAACTAAGAGAAGAAGAAATTGTAACTCAGATAGCTGCTAAAAAGAATCAGGAAAAAATGGTGAAGCATACCCAAGAGCTGATTAATAAATTTAGAGCTAAAAAAAATAAGGCTGCCTTTGCACAATCATTAATTAAAAAGCTAGATAAGTTAGAAGACATTGAAATAGACCAGCTCGAAAAAGATAGAATTCAATTTCAATTTCCAGAACCGTCTCACTCAGGAAAAGAAACTTTGAAAATTGCTGGTTTGGAAAAAAGTTATGGGGATAAACAAATTTTTAAAAAGGTAGATTTATCTATTGCTAGAGGAGAAAAAATCGCATTAATTGGTAAAAATGGAATGGGAAAATCCACATTTATTAAATCTATTGTGAAGGACATAGAATTTAGTGGTAATATTCAGTTGGGTCACCAAGTAATGATGGGTTATTTTGCACAAGATGAAGCCCATAAATTAGATCCAAAAAAAACTGTTTTTGAAACTATTGACGATGTTGCTGTTGGGGAAGTAAGAAAGCAAATAAGACCTATTCTTGGATCTTTTTTATTTTCCGGTGAAGACATTGATAAAAAAGTTCAAGTGCTTTCTGGAGGGGAGAAAACAAGATTATCACTATGTAAGCTATTATTACAACCCAATAATTTTTTAATACTGGATGAGCCTACCAACCATCTAGATATGGCTTCTAAGGAAATATTAAAAGATGCACTAAATAGCTATTCAGGCACTTTACTTTTAGTTTCCCACGATAGAGGCTTTTTAGACGGTTTAACAGACAGAGTTTATTTCATTAAAGACCAATCAATTAAAGTTTATCACGAGCCAGTAACTCAATTTATAGAAAGTTATTACGGTAATATTGATGAAAAAACGGAGCCAAAGAAAGTAGAAGTAAAGTCTACGAAAAACAAAAAGTTTCAAAATCAGCAAAAATCTATAGAAAGAAAAATCACCAATTTAGAAGAAAAACAAACCGGTCTAGAATTTGAGCTTTATGAAACTAGTGACGCCGATAAAATTAAAAATATTCAGGACCAGCTGAGCAAAATTAAAAGTGAGATCGATAAAAACTTTGAGTTGTTGATGTCAGTGGGTAACTAAAGCTCCTCTTTTATAAGTTTGTACAACGCTGTCATTTCCCATTGAATCGTAAAAAATAGCCTTGCCGTGTATGAAATTATTTTCAAATTCTACTAAAGAAATCTTAGTAGAATCCTCCTTGAATCTTATCATGTTTCCATGGAGTTTCCCTTCTTTAAATTCTTTGGTAAGTTTTATTTTTTTGCTTTCGTAACGCTCGTAACAAATCCCGGTATAAGGTTTGTTTCTTTCATCTATATAGAAATGGTTGTAGAGTTCGTCGTAAATTAAATCGTTACAATTACAATAAGCTTCATTTTTTATTGTTTTTGATGCTTTGTCAGCAGTTTCATTGCAAGCTATCGTCCAGAGAATAGCCGATATTAAAATTAAATATCTTGGAAGCGTCATTAAAGTCTAACGATGTGTTTGAAATATTTAAATATACTTTTTTTGTAGGGTGGGTAAACTAATTTTAAAAGGTTTCCAAAGTTCTTTTTTACAATGCCTTTTTCATTAGAAAAGTCGGTAAAGCTGTGTTTTCCTCCAGATTTACCCATTCCACTATTGTTAATACCTCCAAAAGGCAATCCTGGGTTTACTGGTGTTAGCATGAGTTCGTTAATTCCTACACCACCAGAGACGGTATGGTCTAAAAAATACTCAATATTTTTCTTTTTGCTGCTCATTATGTAAATGGCTAGTGGAGATGGCATTTTTTGAAGAAGTTGAATTACATCACTATTTTTATTGTAGGTCATAATGGGAAGAATTGGCCCGAATATTTCTTCTTGCATCACCAACATGTCATTTGTGACATTCGTAAGTAAGGTAGGTTCCATAAATTTATCCTCCTTGATGTGTCTACCTCCGAATACTATTGTAGCTCCTTTTTTAACAGCGTCATTAAGAATGGTTTCTACTCTACTGAAATTTTTATCGTCAATAATTCTCCCATATTCTGCTGCTTTATCTAGGCCGTTATTATGGGTATTATAAAATTTATTGACAGCGGTTTTAAATTCGGATATAAAAGATTCTAATTCTTTTTCTTGTATTAAAACATAATCGGGAGCAATACAAGTCTGTCCGCAATTTAAGGTTTTACCCCATGCTGTTTTTTCAGCTATTTCTTTTGTGTCTCCTGTGCCGTCAATAATTACTGGAGATTTCCCACCAAGTTCTAGTGTAACTCCCGATAAATTTTCGGCAGCAGCTTTCATTACAATTTTACCAACATTAGGGCTTCCAGTAAAATGAATGTGATTGAAAGGTAATTTTAACAATTCGGTCGCTTCTTCCACAGACCCTTCTACAACAGCAACTTCATGTTCCTCATAAATCGTCTGTACCATATTAGCTATTGCTTTAGAAGTGTATGACGAAATCTCAGAGGGTTTAAGAATTATTGCATTTCCAGCAGCTATTGCGTATATAAGTGGGTAAAGCGATAAAAAAATAGGATAGTTCCATGGTGAAATTAAAAGAAGAGTTCCTTTAGATTCGTACTTTACATAGGACGACATTCCTACCATGGTTATTGGAGAAGGAACATGTTCGTCTTTCATCCAGTTTTTTAAATTTTTAAGTACGTGTTTGATGTTGAGAAGGGTAGGTGTAATTTCAGTAGTTATTACTTCTTCATTGGGTTTGCGTAAATCTTTGTATAATGCATCTGCGATTATTTGATGGTTACTTTCATTTAAAATAAACGATTCTAATCTTTTTATTTTTTCAACCCGTTCTTTATAACTAGAATTTCTTAACCTAGTTGTATTAATAGGGTCGGATTGAAGTTTGAAAATTCTATTAATTTCAGATTTGCTATTCATACTATTCAATATAAGGCATTTTGGTCCACGGTTCGTAAATGGCGCCTCTTATGCGATTGTCTTTACTGTAGCCGTAGGCGCCGTCAAACACCCAAAACATTTGTGTCATAATAGTTCCTACCAATCCTCTTTTGGTATCGATCCAAAAATGAGTGCCTTCATATCCACCGCCCATCCAAAGCCCTTCTTCACCGTATCCTTTTTCTAAATATATTTCACTACTTACCCAAAGGTTGTATCCGTTGTACCCATAAGAATTATCTTTTTGTGTATGTGGGGAAGTAAGATCTTTAACAGTGCTTTCTTCTAAAAAACGATAGCCATTTAGTTTTCCTTTATTCAGTAACATTCTTAAAAAATCACCGTAACCGTTAGCTGTGGCGATCATGCCTTCTCCACCAAGGTAAAGTGGATGTTCTGGTCGGTAATCTGGCACGTTTTGACCAAAAATATCCAATTCTCCTTCCTCCGCAATTCTGAGTATGGAGTCTTTCCCAGAAAATCTTGGAAGCATGGTAGCTCCTTGTGGAAGGTCGTAAGCCAAACCTTTAATTTTCATGGGGTCGGTAATTCTTTCCTTAACTAGTTGAGCCAAGGTTTTTCCAGTTGCTCTTTCGCAAACCAGCCCTAATACAGTGGTATTGGTTCCGTAGTAATAAGAACTTCCTGAGTGTTGGCATAAGGGAAGTTTAGCTAATTTATTAATCAAATCTTGACTGTTTTTAGCTGCTGCTAGATTTTCATTGGCAATTACTGAATCTATACAGTCAATATTAGTGGTGGAGTAGTAAAAGCCAGCTTGATGGTTCAATAAATGTAGTACGGTCATGGTAGAGTCGTTGTCCAAATATGCTAATGGGCAAGGAGATTTCATGGTTGAATCTTCATACCATCTAGAATTAACCAATTGTATACTGTCTTTGTCACATGCCACTTTTAAATTGTTAAATTCTGGAATGAATTTAGTTACCGAATCGTTTAAAGAAAAAAGACCATCTTCCATTAAGTCCAGTGCTAGGCAAATGGTGACTATTTTACTCATGGACCATATTCTAATCCAAGAGTCTCCGTCTATATTTTCGTTAGCTAGTAGTCTTTCGTTTTTAGCTAAGTTTTCATAAACAACCGTACCGTTAGAATCTTCTACTCTGGAATAAATAAAGGGATATATTTCTCTGTCAATAAAAGTTTGGGCAACACTGTCTATTTGGCTTTTATTATTAATCTCTAAATAGGAAACCGGGCTTGATTTTTTTTCATTGCAACCTACTAAAATGATGAGAATAAAAGTAAAATAAAAGATTATTTTTTCCATAATTTTCAGGGCTTTGAATAGCTTAATTTAAATACATCGAATAATGCTAAGTTAAAGCTTTTTTTACCGTTGCTAGTGGCATATAATCCAATGTGTGTTCCTGTGTAGCCTTCTGAAAGTAACAAATCACTGCTAGCTGTATCAAATAACTCCCACAGGTCATTAGATTGGAAACGGAAGTAAAAGTGGTATTTATTTTCTTTCATTATTACTTTCAGTTCAATATAACTTTTATATTTCTTCCCCATTACCAAGTCTTTTTGTAGTATGGCGTTCTTCTTTTTAGCATTTATTACCAAGCGAAGAACATTTTCATTGTCTTCATGTTTCACATCAAAAAGGATATAGTTATCGTCTTTTTGTAGCAGACACAGACCTGCTTCTTCACCATTTATTGTGGGGTTAAATTGCATGGTGGTAGAAGTCTCAAAATGAGTTTCTTTTTGCTTAACTCCTATAAAATTATAGGGGGATCTTTCTTTAATAGTATCTGAAAGACAGTACATGGACAGATAGCCAGCTTTGGTGTTAAGACTGTAGCTATTTTTAGATGGAACTCTTCTGTGAATCCAGTTTAGAGTAAGTGTGTTTTCTTGAAATTCATACACTTGTTTAGTGGGCTCGTATGTGGAGTCGTTAATGGGCAAAAAGTAAGGATACTGTTTTTCTATTTTGCCTGTTGAGGGATTGCAAACTGGCCAATTGTATTTTATTTCTTTCCACCAGTAGGGTTCTTTTTCCCACTTTACGGGAAGAATTAAGGTTTCTCTTCCCATGTTAGAAGCTCTATTTACTTCGTTTCTTATCCCTAGGCAGACCATTCTCCAGTCTCCGTTGGGTAGTTCCACCATATCTGCATGACCAGTGCTGTTGATCCAATAATCGTAACTCAAATGGCGGGAAGAAAGTATGGGATTTCTGTCGTTAGCTTCGTAAGGGCCAGTTATATTATTGCTGGCTGCTATCATCACCGCATGGTTAAAACCAGTTCCTCCTTCGGCTATTAGTAAATAATACCAGCCATTCTTTTTATAGATGTGTGGTCCTTCCGCCCATGTTCCTTGGCAGGCACCTCTCCATAAAAAATGTCTTTCTCCAATTAGTTGAAAAGTTTTAGCGTCTAATTCTTGCATCCATATCTCTCCTTCACCAGAGAAGTTTGGATTTTCAGGTGAATGAGTTCCCGTGTAATAAATTTTCCCATCGTTGTCAAAGAAAATATCTGGATCTATACCTGGTGCCCCTTCCACAATAACGGGGTTGGACCAAGGGCCTTCTGGGTTAGAAGCTGTAATAATGAAGTTAATCATTTGTACTGGTTCGTTTTTTTTAGGCTGATATACATTGGTGGTAATAATGTAAAATTTTCCTTTGTGGTGCCGAATGGTAGGAGCGTGAATGCCTCCGTTGGACTGCACATCTACTAAGTTCATTCTTCCAGTACATTGTTCTTTTCGGTGCAAGCCATGACCTATTAAAGTCCAGTTGGTTAAGTCTTTGCTATGGTGAATGGGAAGTCCAGGAAAATACTCAAAAGAAGAGTTGACAATGTAGTAATCTTCTCCCACTCTGCATATAGAAGGATCTGGATATCCTCCTCTTATAATGGGGTTGGAAAATTGAGGTATTTGGGCAGTAAGATGGAGTGAACTTAAGGTTAAAAGTCCTCCTAACAAAAGTATTTTAAAAACTGAATTCATTATAAAATATTAAATTTAACTAATTCTTTTGGGTTAATTATGAGATATAGAATTCAATATTATTTAATAGCTATTTTTTCTTTAGGCTTGTTTTTTTCTTGCGATAAAAAGGAAGATCCCATAGTTAGGGAATCGAATGGTTACCAGCAGTATGGAACACCTTTGGACAACATTCCAGAAAATGAAGAATTGGTCATGTACGAAGTCAATTTAAGAGCTTTTAGTGCTGATGGCGATTTGGAAGGTGTAGAAGACAGACTGGATGAGATTTCAGAATTGGGGGTAAATATTATTTGGCTCATGCCCATTCAGTCCAATGGTGGATCTATCAATTCTCCTTATGCTATTTCGGATTATTATGCGGTTGATGAAGAGTATGGAACATTAGAAAACTTAAGAACTTTTATTGGAGAGGCACATGCTAGAGGGGTGTTGGTGATTTTAGATTGGGTGGCTAACCATACCGCTTGGGATCATAATTGGATGGCAGATAGCAGTTGGTATACGCAAGATGGGAATGGAACTATTATTCACCCAATAGGTACCAACTGGACAGATGTAGCAGATCTTAATTTTGATAATGAAAATATGGCCAATCAAATGATAGATGCTATGAAATATTGGGTCCTGGAAGCCAATGTAGATGGGTACAGGTGCGATGCAGCAGATTATGTGCCATTTGAATTTTGGAAAAGGGCCATTGATAGTTTAAGAGCCATTCCTAATAGAGAATTGGTGCTGTTTGCTGAAGGTGCTAGAAACGATCATTTTGATGCTGGTTTTGATTTGAATTTTGA
>JAQXDK010000045.1 GCA_029251405.1 Flavobacteriales bacterium | reverse complement strand
TGCAGCTATATATACTGTAGGATTTAGATGGCAATTTAAAAAGAAATATAAAAAAGAAGAATAGAAGAAACTGGAAAACAACTAACCTTCTTTTGCTTTCTTAACTAAGTCAACTTTTTCTTACTTTAATGGTTTAAAATTTATGAAATGAAGAAATTATTATTCTTTACACTATTATGTGGAATCCTAATTAATCCAATTTTTTCTCAAAACAAGTCTTGGGACAAAGCCCCCAAAGGAAATATACCAATGAAGTGGCTTCAATCGTACGAAGGTTATTTTTATTACAATGATCTTCTTTACTCTGGATTTGCTTTTGAATTGCATAGAAACAAAAACCTTAAAGCTGAATTGCAATTTAAAGAAGGTATTATAATTTCAAAAAAAAAGTGGTTAGAAAATGGAAAATTAAATTACGATTACTTTGCTGATATTGATGATAAAAATAATATTACTAACGAATATGAATTTGGAGATTTATATAAGAAAACTCTAATAAAAGATGATTTAAAAACTATTAGTTTCTATAAAAATAAAATTAAAACATCAGAAACTGAAGAAATAATTACAGACTCTTTAGCTGTAAAAAAAAGATGGGATGAATATGGGAACTTAATTGAGAAATCAGAACTTATAAAAGGAAAATATGGATATAAAAAAAATGGCCTTTCTACTATGTGGTATAAAAATGGAAATAAAATGTTTGAATGTAATTATAGAGCTGGATGGTATGGAACATCACCTGGAAAACAAATTACATATTATAGTAATGGTATGATGGCAGTTTCTGGTGAAGTAAATAATTATAATCAAAAAGAAATTTGGAATTTTTTTGATGAAAAGCAAAATTTAAGAATCAAAGAAATTTGTTTTAATGATTCTTTACGCAATAGAAATTTAAAGTTCTATAATAAAGATGGTAAAAAACATTCTAACAATGAAATAAAATTAGGTACAGATTATAGGATTATAGAATTTTTTGATTTAACAAAAGAATACCCATATAGTGAAAATTTACCAATAAATCATCCAGACATCTCTATTACAAGGAATAAACCAGATTCTCTTAAATATGGATTTGGGGAATGTATAGAGTTGAAAAAAAATGTAAACTTTATTAAAATTGAATTTTTAGACAGAGGTTGTGGAAGTCCATACACCTCATTTTCTTTCAGAGATAAAAATAATAACGAGCTTTATAATCATAAAAATTTTTCGTTAGGACAAAGGCATCTAGTAATTTCTGATGAGAAATTATTATCTAAAACAAAGTTTATTTACCATAGTACTTGTGAGGGAGATTTAATTCAAATAGTAGCTTTATATGAATAAATTAGAAATTTCGTTACCAAATATAAAAGGACTTAAACTAACTCTAACCCCCCTTTGCATCCTTAACTAAGTCAACTATGAAAATAAATGGAGTGAACCTTCCGAACCTATATTTGAACCTATAGTTTTAACAGACAAGTAAGTACTTATGTAAGTATATTTTATACTTACTTATCTGTAAGTAGTACCCAAGGAGGGAGTCGAACCCTCACGCACATAGTGCACTACGACCTCAACGTAGCCCGTCTACCAATTCCAGCACTTGGGTATAAATCATATTCAAATGTAAATAACTTAATTAATATTAAAAGTTTCTTAATAAATATTAATTTTAATAATGAATAAAATAATAACTATCACTTTAATAATATGTTTATTTATGAATGAAAATATCGCACAATCTGTAAATATTTTTGGTCAAAACCTAGCGCTATGTTGCAGCAGTCCAAAAACTGGTTTTTTTAGAGATGGGTTCTGTAATACAGGAACATCAGATATTGGAACCCATGTTGTTTGTGCGGAAATGACTCAAGATTTTTTAGAATTTTCAAAGTTAATAGGGAATGATTTATCAACTCCCAACGAGATGTACAGTTTTCCTGGCCTTTTACCAGGTGATAAGTGGTGTTTATGTGTACTTAGGTGGAAAGAAGCTTACGATGCTGGAAAAGCTCCTAAAGTATATTTAGAAGGAACACACGATAAAGCCTTGGATTATGTGACTATGGAACAATTAATAGAACACGCTATTAAATAAAAAAGCCTTCCGAGGAAGGCTTTGGTGATTCGTCTGGGGTTCGAACCCAGGACCCCATCCTTAAAAGGGATGTGCTCTACCAGCTGAGCTAACGAATCAAAATTTTCGAATGCAAATATAATGTTCATATTGATATCTCCAATTAGTTTTGTAAAAAATAGTTCATTGTTCAACATTTGTTTTGATTATCATAGCTTTTTATTACCTTGTTTTTAGTTTTTTAAACCATAAATACAAGATGAATAACTATAATTTAGTCACTAAAAGTATAATTAAAGAACTTTCTTTAATTGTGGGTAAAAAAAATATTTATATCGATAAAAAGAACCTTAAATCTTATGGTCACGATGAAACAGAAAATCTAAACTTCCCTCCAGAGGTTCTTTTAAAACCATTAAACACTAAGGAAGTTGCAGAGGTAATGAATTTAGCCTTTTTAAATAACATTCCCGTTACACCAATTGGAGCTAGAACTGGACTGAGCGGTGGATCGCTCTGCGTTCATGGTGGAATAGGTTTGTCAATGGAAAGATTCAATAAAATATTGAAAATAGACTTAGATAATCTTCAAATTAAGGTACAGCCAGGTGTAATAACACAAACTTTACAAGAAGAAGTTGCAAAAGAAGGACTTTATTATGCTCCTGATCCAGCAAGTAGAGGTAGTTGTTTTATTGGAGGAAATATTGCTGAGAATAGTGGAGGCCCCAGAGCAGTTAAATATGGAGTCACCAAAGATTTTGTATTAAATCTTGAAGTAGTTTTACCAGATGGAAAAATTATTAATACTGGAGCAGACACCTTAAAAAATTCAACCGGATATAATTTAACTCAGCTAATGGTTGGTAGTGAAGGTACATTAGGTATTGTCACTCAAGCAACCCTAAAGCTATTGCCTTTGCCTAAATATAATAAGTTGATTTTGGTACCGTTTTCTTCCGCCCTCGACGCTTGTAGTGCCGTAGCTTCTATTTTTAAATCTGGTGTTATTCCCTCCGCCCTTGAATTTATGGACAGAAAAGCTGTAGATTTTACTATTAAGTATATCTATGAAGCTCAATTAGAAATGTCTAACTCAACTAAAGCATTGCTTCTTATCGAAGTAGATGGGAATAACCCCGACTATTTAATGGATGAAATGGAAAAAATTCTTAATGTGGTGGAAGCTCATAATTGTGAGGAAAATATACTTTTTGCTGAAGATGAAGCTCAAAAAGAGCAACTTTGGTTTATAAGAAGGAGAATAGGAGAGGCTGTCAAAGTAAACAGCATATATAAAGAAGAAGATACAGTAGTACCAAGATATAAATTACCAGATTTACTTTCAGGCGTAAAAAAAATAGGTGATAAATACGGTTTCGAGTCTATTTGTTACGGACATGCTGGTGACGGAAATTTACATGTAAACATAATAAAAGGAAATCTTTCTGAAATCCAGTGGGAAGAAGAATTACCTAAAGCAATTAGAGAAATTTTTAAATTAACAGTTTCACTTGGTGGAACTATTTCTGGAGAACATGGAATTGGTTGGGTACAAAAAAGTTATATGGATATTGCATTTAACGATGTTGAACTTAAATTAATGAGCAACATCAAAAAAGTATTCGATCCAAAAAATATAATGAACCCCAGTAAAATATTTTAACCTTATTCTACTCCGTGCATTAGTTTCTTAATAGGCTTATTTAGTAAGAAAATTACAGCTGCAATTACTAACAATACATAACCTATTGTAGAAAAAATATCTAAATATTGTAAAAGACCAGCTTCAGCAGTAGCTTCTTCACCACTACCACCATGACCGCCCGTAAAAGCAGCAATTTTACCTCCAACATAATTAGCAATAGCAAAACTTAAGAACCAAGCTCCCATTGCAGTTCCTGCCATGTTCTTTGGAGATAACTTGGTAACCATTGACAATCCAATTGGGGAAAGAAATAATTCACCAGTTGTATGAAGCATGTAAAGAAAAACAAGAGTAAGAATAGGAACTTGATAAGCTTCGTTAACAAACTGATATCCTAATTTAGTTAATAAAAACCCCAGTGCTAATTGAACAATTCCAAAACAAAACTTTAGAGGAATACTAGGGTTTTTACCAATTTTAGAAAGTTTCACCCACATAATAGAAAAGATAGATCCAAATAAAATAATAAAAAATGGATTAAAAAACTGGGTCATACTTGCTGGCATTTCCCAACCAAATAACATTCTATCTACATTTCTGTCTGCAAAAAGAGTAAGAGAAGTTCCTGCTTGTTCAAAACAAGCCCAAAATGATATATTAATAATCATAAATATAATTAGTGCAATCATTCTATCTTTCCAAATAGAAACATTTTCCTTTTTATCTTCTTTACTTCCTGCGCTAATAAGAACAAAAGAAATACCAATAAATAATGCTAATAATATGTAATCCATTAATTCATTTTGCATAATTAATAAATAGCAAAGAGGAATTAAAAATAACGAACCAATTGTAATAGCGTGAAGTACATTTATAGGCCCTAGAATTTTCTTTTTACCTGCCTCATGCACATCCAATCCAGGAGCAGCAGCGTAATTTTTTCTTCCAGTCCAAAATATGGTAAGTCCTAAAAGCATACCTAAACCAGCTAATCCAAATCCATATTTGAAACCATAAGTTTCTCCTACATAAGCTACTATTGTGGTGGCCAATAACGCGCCAACATTAATACCAATGTAAAAAATAGTGAATCCTGAATCTCTTCTAGGGTCGTTATCTTTATAAAGTTTACCAACTATGGTAGAAATATTAGCTTTAAAGTAGCCATTTCCAATAATTAAAGCCCCCATTCCAATGAGCATCATATTTTGATTGTTACCTAAAATCAAAAATTCTCCAATTGCCATTAAAACTGCACCTAACATTACAGCATACCTATATCCTAAATACTTATCGGCCATCCTTCCACCTAAAATTGGTGCTGCGTAAACCAGTCCAGTGTATGCACCGTATATTAAAGAGGCTTCGCTATCTCCCATCATTAAAGATTTCACAAGAAATAATGTTAAAAGAGTTCTCATTCCGTAGTAACAGAATCTTTCCCACATTTCTGAGAAAAATAGGGTCATTAACCCTCTTGGGTGTTTTTCGTTAGCTTCAATAGTTGTCATAGATTTTGATTTTATCTAATTGTGAAAGTAAACATTTTTTTTAATTCTAGAATTTATCAAATTTTCAATAGTTATCTTTTAATCGATTGAAATGTTATTTTTACTAAAAATTAATAGTATGAAATTTTATTATTTAGCCTTTGTTTTCCTTTTGTTTTTTTCTTTAACTAGTTGTTTTCAAGAGGACAATAAATCAGATAATGAGACTATCAATCTAAATAATTCAACTAAAAATAGTAGCGCAACAGATAGCCATACATTATCCAATTATCAAGATGTTACCATTACAAATTCGCATTTAAATTTAAAAGTTGATTTTGAAAATAAAATTTTAAAGGGTTTTGTAACTCACGATTTTATTAAAAAAACTGATACCAATATACTTGTTTTAGATTCTAAATATTTAGAAATTGATAGTGTAACAGACGGAAAAGGAAACAAGTTGAATTATGAACTTGGTAAATTTGACGAACTATTAGGTACAGCCGTTAAAATACAATTATTAGAAGTTTCTAAAAAAGTTACTTTATTTTATAATACTACTGCGAAATCTGAAGCTTTAGATTGGTTATTACCTAACCAAACAGCAGGAAAAGCATTCCCTTTTATGTATACCCAAGGCCAATCTATATTTACAAGGTCTTGGATACCAATACAGGATTCTCCTGGCTTAAGAATTACTTATTCTGCTCATATTCAAACCCCTGAAAATATGATGGCCGTAATGAGTGCGGCAAATCCTCAAAAAATAGTTGATTTAAATAGTTATAATTTTGAAATGAAGCAACCCATTCCTCCCTATTTAATTGCTTTAGCAGTTGGTAATTTAGCTTTTAAACCAGTGGATGAAAGAACGGGTGTTTATGCAGAGCCTACCATGATTGAAGATTGTGCCAATGAGTTAGTGGACATGGGGAAAATGGTAGACGCTGCTGAGAAATTATATGGTAATTATGATTGGGACAGGTACGATGTAATTGTACTACCTCCAAGTTTCCCTTTTGGTGGAATGGAAAATCCACGACTTACTTTTGCAACACCTACTATTATTGCTGGAGACAGAAGCTTAGTAGCTCTCATTGCTCACGAGTTAGCACATTCTTGGAGTGGAAACTTAGTTACTAATGCCACTTGGAACGATTTCTGGTTAAACGAAGGCTTTACCGTTTATTTTGAGAGAAGAATTATGGAATCTCTTTACGGAAGAGATTATTCTGAAATGTTAGCCCTTCTCGGTTATCAAGATTTAACTGAAGAAATATCACATTTAGAACCAACTATGCAGCGCCTTAAATTAAATATGGTTGGTTTACATCCAGACGACGCCATGACTGATATTGCTTATGAAAAAGGATATTTCTTTTTAAGAATGTTGGAAGAAAAGGTAGGTAGAGAGAAAATGGATACTTTTTTAAAGAATTATTTTAACGATCATAAATTTAAAACCATTGTAACTAAAGATTTTGAAACATATTTAAATGAAAATTTATTAAATGCATCTAATGCAACTTTTAATATTCAGGATTGGATTTATGAATCTGGTCTTCCAGAAAATTGTCCTAAAGTTATCTCTAAAAGATTTGAAGATGCTGAAAATTTAGCAACTGAGTTTATTGAAAAGGGAGCGAACTCTTTAAAGTTGAAGACTGTGAATTGGTCTACTCATGAATGGTTACATTTTATAAAACATCTTCCTAAAGAAGTAACTATTACACAACTAACAGATTTAGATCGTAATTTTAATTTATCTAATAGCGGAAATTCTGAAATATTGGCAGTTTGGTTTTTACAATGTATAAAGACAGACTACCAGCCAGCATTTGAAAATCTAGAAAAATTTTTAATTAAAATTGGTAGAAGAAAGTTTTTACAACCTCTTTACACAGAGCTTTCTAAAAATTCTGACCACAAACTTTGGGCTAAAGGTGTTTATCAAAAAGCAAGAAATAATTATCATTACGTTTCTTACAATACGATAGATGAAATATTAAATTAAAAATTCTTTAACTGTCTATCTATCTCTCTTTTCACATCTTTTGTCTTTAAATCTTCTCTTTTATCGTGGATTTTTTTCCCTTTGGCAACTGCGATATTCATTTTCGCCCATCCATTATTACTTATAAATAGTCTAGTTGGCACTATGGTAAGCCCCTTGTTTTTTAGCTTTTTATTAATTTTTGAGATTTCAATTTTATTTAAAAGCAACTTACGGTCTCGTTTACTGTCATGATTAAAATGTCCAGCATTTTCATAATCTGCTATGTACATGTTTCGGATAAAAAGTTCGTTTTTAATTATTACACCATAAGATTCAGCAATACTCGCTTTGCTATTTCGTATAGATTTTATTTCAGTGCCAAATAGTTGTACACCAGCTGTGAATGTTTCCACAAACTCAAATTCAAATCTTGCCCTTTTATTTTTTATCTCAACTTTAGAAGACATGTTACAAAATTAGTAATCTAAACAATCCCATTGCTATAATTTACATTTAATCAATATTACATTAAATTAGTATCTAAAAATAAACCATGAATTATTCAATTATTTCTTCGCTATTTATTGTTCTGATTTTCAGTAAATCAATGGTTTTTTCTCAAGCTAAAGATCTAGATCTGGAAGAAATAATGACTGGGAAAGAATTTATTGGATTCTGGCCTGAAAACCATTCTTGGTTACCCAGTGGTAAAATAACTTTTAAATGGAATCCAGACAATGAAATAAATTCACAAAATTTTATAGTTGAAAATTTCAAACCACTAAAGATGAATTATGATGATATTTCCGAAATTCCCACTTGGAATATTAAAAAACATATTTCTAATAAGTTTTACGTTTATACTAAAAATGGTAGACTTCTAAAATGGAAGGTTGGTGAAAATAATCCTGAAATTATTTATGAAACTTACGATGATATTCATGCACCTCAGCTAGTAAATAATGAATCAGTAGTCTATTTCGTAAGAAATAATACTTTATGTAAAATAGATTTAATCCATACATTTTATAGGGAAGTACTTAATTTTACTAACAGTTCTAAAAAAAATAATAAAAGTACACATGAACATTTTTTAGAAAATCAGCAGCTTGAACTTTTTCAATATCATAGAGAGAAAAAGTCAAAAAATCAATACTCTAAAGACTACTTGAAAAATGTCAATTCTTGGAAAAGAAAACCTTTAGAGGTAGCTCAAGTTAAAGATATTTTTATTTCTCCAGATGAAAAGTCAGCTATTTATAGCGTAATAGAAAAACAAAAAATTAAAGCAACTCATGTAGAAAACTATTTAAATCTTGACGGTTGGTCTAAAATTAAAAATGCCAGACCTAAAGTAGGTCGACCAGATAGAAAAGAAAGTATTTATGTTTACTCTTTTGATAAAGACACGTCTTTCTCAGTAAGAGTTGATGATCTATCAGGAATTTTTAAAAGACCAGAATTTTTAAAAGAATATGAAAAAGATAGTTTCAAAAAAACATCAGATTTGCCCAAACTGGTTACTTTTCACTCACCAATATTTAATAGAAAAGGGGATAAGGCGATTATTGAAATAAGGTCTCTAGATAATAAAGACCGATGGATTACTGAACTGGATTTAGGTTCTGGTATTCTTAAAGAAATTGACCATCAACATGATACTGCTTGGATAGGTGGTCCAGGAATTTCAGGGTGGAATAGTGCTCGTGGTGCAATGGGTTGGATGGATGAAGACCGTTCAATATGGTACCAATCTGAGGAAACTGGATACTCTCATCTTTATAAAAAATCCCTAAATAAACTAAAAAAAACAACACTTACAGATGGTAGTTTTGAAGTTAGAGATGCTAGCCTTTCAAATGATGGTGAAACTTTTTATTTAACATTAAATAAATCTAATGCTGGTAATCGTGGTTTTTATCATCTAAAACACAAAACTAAAGAATTGGTTCCAGTACTAGATTCTATAGGAAGTTATCTAGTGAAAATTTCTCCAGACGAAAAAAAACTTGCTTTTTTATATTCTACTGCTGATCGTCCTTGGGAATTATATGCTACATTAAACCAGCCAAATGCTTTAATAACTAAAATAACTCATTCTACTACCAGCTCTTATGAGGCATATCAATGGAGAAAACCACCGATAATTAATTTCAAAGGAGATGATGGAGTATCACTCCCAACAAGATTATATAAGCCAACAAAAGAAAAATCAAATGGAGCTGGAATAATATTTGTCCACGGAGCAGGATATCTACAAAATGCCCATAATTGGTGGAGCAGCTATTTCAGAGAATATATGTTTCATAATTTACTTTGTGATTTGGGTTTCACGGTCTTAGATATAGATTACCGCGCATCAGAAGGTTATGGAAGAGATTGGAGAACTGCTATTTATAGACATATGGGTGGGTGGGACCTAAAAGATCAACTTTCTGGAAGAGATTATTTAATAAATAAATTAGCGGTTGATTCCAACAAGATTGGTATTTACGGTGGTAGTTACGGTGGCTTCATAACTTTAATGGCATTGTTGACCGAACCAGGAAAATTTAATTGTGGAGCAGCTTTGAGGTCGGTAACTGATTGGGCCCATTACAATCATGAATACACCTCCAATATTTTAAATACACCGCTGTTAGATAGCCTATCTTTTAAGAAAAGCTCACCTATATATTTTGCTGAAAATTTAGAAGACAACTTGTTAATGTTACATGGAGTTATGGATGATAATGTTCAATTTCAAGACGTTGTTAGACTTTCTCAGAGATTTATTGAACTAAAAAAAGAGGATTGGGAATTAGCACTTTTCCCAGTAGAGCCTCATGGATTTAAGCAATCTACCAGCTGGTACAACGAATACAAAAGAATTTTAAAATTATTTATAGAGAATTTATTATAATTTTTTAAATTTAATTATGAAAAAAATCATTTTATTTCTATTAGTTACTTTATTTATTAATGTTAGTGCACAAAAAAAGATTGTTCTACGGTTAAATCACTTTTTAAATGACTCTACATTTCACTACAATGAAAATTTTGATTTAGATGGTGTACAAAACTATTACACCAGATTACAATATTATTTATCGGGTTTTGAAATTGAATATGACGGCGGTCAAATTTCACTTTTACCTAACACTTATGTTTTAGCTAGTGGCCACATAACCAACTACTATTTAGGTGATTTTAGCGTATCTAATGTTGAGGCTATACGTTTTGATGTAGGTGTGGATCAAATTGCAAACAGTGGAAATACAACGAATTATACAGGTTCCCACCCTTTGGGACCTAAAAGTCCTCCAATGGATTGGGGATGGCCTTCAGGATACTTTTTTGTTACTACTAATGGATATACGGATGCAAATAATGACAATAATCCAGATACACCATTCGAATTACACGCTTTAGGAGATCAAATGTTAAGTCCTATTGATCAAATAAATGTTAACCCAGTAAATTCTAACGATACTATTTATATTGACTTAAAAGTTAATGCCGAAAGGTTTCTTTCAGGACTTAATTTATCAACAGTTGGAGTTGACCACAGTAGCAGCACCAACAACCTACTAATGTGTAATAATTCATATTCTATGAATGTTTTTGAATCATATAATATAATTTCCTCCTCAATTGAATCTCCAAAAAATAATAATTACATTTTTATGGATTACACTTTAGCATTTGCCCCAACCATAAATTATCATTTTAATTCCAACCAAAAAGTGAATTTAAAAATTACAGATATAAACGGAAAAGTTAAATTGTACGAAAATAATTTGCCTAGTGAGGGTAGTTATTTTCCTCTTAAAGAGTTTGCAACTGGAATTTATATTGTAACCATAGATAATGGATTAGAGATGATTTATAAAAAGTTTAATGTTGTCCAATAAAAATAATCTTGTTTTTCTATTTCTAATATGTTTCTTTTTTTCATTCGATACAGATAAAAACTTTTATTTATCTGTCCCTGCTGGGTTCCCTAAACCAGAAATACCAGCTGAAAATAAACTCAGTAAAGTAAAAATTGATCTTGGAAAAAAATTATTTTTTGATCCTCTTTTGTCTAGAGATTCTTCAGTTTCATGTGCTTCTTGTCACATTCCAAAATATGCATACACAGACGGCTTAAGAACTGCAGAAGGGATTAAAAAAAGAACGGTAACTAGAAACACCCCTACACTCACTAATATTGTTTACAATAAAAACTTTTTAAGGGACGGTGTAAATCCTTCTTTAGAAGAGCAAGCGTTGGTTCCGATTCATGAAAAAAATGAATTTGATTTTCATGTTTTATTACTAACCGAAAGACTAAAAAAAAATCCAGCATATTTAGATCTATTTCAAAAGGCTTTTGGTGCAATACCAACTCCAAAATTAATTACCCAGTCAATTGCTAGTTTTGAAAGAACTTTAATAAGTGGGAACTCTAGGTACGATCAATTTTATTTTCAAAATAATTCTGCTGCTTTATCAACGTCCGAAATAAATGGAATGGAACTTTTTAAGAAATTGAATTGTGTAAAATGTCATAGTGGTTTTAATTTCTCAAATGGTCAAATTGTTAATAACGGTTTATACGAGAACTACCAAGATATGGGTAAAATGAGAGTTACTTTAAATGAAAATGACAACGGTTGTTTTAAAGTCCCTACATTAAGAAATATTGAAGTCACTGGTCCATATATGCATAATGGAAGTTTGGAGTCTTTAGAAGAAGTTATAGAACATTATTCCAAGGGTGGTATGAATCATAAAAACAAGCATGACTGGATAAAACCTTTTGAAATAAGCCAATCTGAAAAAGAAGATTTAGTTTCTTTTTTAAAATGTTTAACAGACAGTTCTTTTATTACTAATTATTAATAAAAGTTTTCACAACACTGTTATCTTTTAGTTGAACTATGTAGATTCTATTATTTTGAAACTCCTGGACAATTTGACCATTTAGGTTATAGATGTTTTTTATTTCACTACTTGTTTTAAAAAATTCATTAACAATACCTACGCTTCCGGCAACTCCATGCCACGTAACTTGTTCTGTGACTCCTGAACTGTTTGTTATTTCCATGGTAATGTAACCTTCTCCAGTTGTATTATTGGGATAAATGTGACAGTTCAAATAATAACTATCTCCATTTGTAATTATTAGATTACCACTATTAGAACCTATAGGATAACAGTTTGGAAAACAAAGTGAAAAATTCCATATAGAAGGTAAAGAATCTGAAACAATACTCCATGTCAGTGAATCGTTAGCTAAAGCATCAAGATAAGTACCTTGAGAAAAATCACCACTAGTTGATAGTCCTGACAAAGTCATATTGTTCTGTTGGATAGTAAAGCTTTGCCCCATGAACTTTGAGCCCAATAAAATTATAAATAGTAATAAAATGTTTTTCATAAATTAAATATACTTCTTAATCACTGATTTTCTTCCTATTGCTACTGTTAAAAAATCTTTTTCCTTTCTAACTCCTCTTGCAGGAGAGTATTCTCTACCGTAAAAAATAATTTGTAAATGAAGTTTATTCCATATTTCTTTTGGAAATAATCTTTTGGCATCTTTCTCTGTTTGGACTACATTTTTACCATTTGTAAAACCCCACCTATACATTAGTCGATGAATATGGGTGTCAACAGGAAAAGCAGGTACACCAAATGCTTGACTAACTACTACCGAAGCAGTTTTATGGCCAACACCAGGGAGCTCTTCTAACAAGGATAAATTATTTGGAACTTGGCCTTGGTATTTGTTGATGAGTATAGAAGACAATTCATGGATGGCTTTAGATTTCTTTGGCGATAAGCCGCAGGGTCTAATTATGGATTTAATTTCTTCCACTTTTAATTGGACCATATCAATTGGATTGTTTGCTCTATTAAATAAAATTGGGGTTATTTTATTAACTCTCTCATCTGTACATTGAGCAGACAACAATACAGCAATTAAGAGAGTATAGGGGTCGGTATGCAATAACGGAACTGGTGTTTTAGGATATAATCTTTCAAGTTCATTTATAACATAGAGAACTTTATCAGATTTTGTCATTATATTCTTTTAAGAAATTTTTTTTGAACCCAACCTTTACGGTCGTTGAATGATATTTCGAACCACAGCTGATTTTCTCCAGTAATTTTTGCTTTTGAACCTTCGTGTAATTGATAAGTTGTAGACGAATTTTGTGATGGAGCCGTCATTACTTTAGCTGTAGGTGAGAAGACTACAGCATAATTAGAATTATTGATTTTAGACTTACTTATAGCACTAAATAAAACACAAGCTATAAAAATTAAAAGAGTAACGACAAAACTGTAAAAATAAATTCTCTTATATGTGTTTTTATTAGTAATCCAATAGAAGAAAAATAGAATGCAAGACAAAGAGAGGGTAATTATAGATGAAAAAGCCCAGTAGTTGGGAGATTTACCTAAAAAGCTAAAAACCAAGTCGTTAATAAATATTGATTTTTTTATAGAGTTTTTGTCTTTAAGAAAGGTATTACAAAACTGTAAATTATGCATTAAATCTTTATTTCCAGGAGCTATTTTCATTCCTTTTTCATAAAATAAAATAGCATGGGGTAAGCTATCTAATTTAAAATAACTGTTTCCTAAGTTTAATAACAACTCTTTACTAATTAGACCATTATTATAAAGTTTTAAATAGCCTGTTTTTGCAGAGTCGTAATTTTTATTTTCGTAGTGAATATTGGATACATTAAAAATGGAATCATTTTCTTGACAAATAACATTATTTGAAAAAATTAGAAAAATTAAACCTATTTGAACTATTCTAGACAGCATTTTTTTCAAATTTTTGGATTAAATTTTGACTTTCTTCTAGACTTTCTTTAGCCAGTTGATTTGTTAAGGGACTGTACTGAGCCATTTCACAATTGTTTAATATTTTATCCATTTGTAAAATGTCGTCTGAAGAAATACTATTTTCTTTAAGTATTTCTTTAATCTTATCTCTACTTAAATCAGATAATTTTATTTGATATTTATTAGTTAAATAGATATTCCAAAGTTTTGAAATTTCTTTGTAAAAGTCGGTTACTGAAATTTGATCAATATTATTATTGAGGTTGTTAAATTCTTGATTTACTTTTTTTATAATTTTCTTGACTTTAATTTTCTCTTTATCAGTAAATCTATTTTTATTACTCAAAATTATTAGAAGAAATATCAATCCAATTGGAATTGAAAATATAATAGACCAGTATAATTTGCTCCCAAATATTGGATCACTATAATCATACAACTTGGTTTTACTTTTTATATGGTGAATGTTTTCATTTATTAATTCTACTTCTTCCTGTTCATTAATTGTATTGGAGTTAGGAGCCAATGAATTAGATAAACTTTGATTGGTTCCTTTACTAACTTTGATTTTAAAGCCAGGGTGATTTAAGATTTTGTATTTATTTCTGGTTACATCAAAATAACAAAACTCAATGGGTGGAATTTCATAATCTCCATGAAATCTTGGAATTAGCAGTTGGTTCATTTTTTTTCTTCCAGAAATACCATTTTCACTTAAGGTTATTTTAGATTTAATTTCTTCAGGATATTTTTCCATGTCTTTTGGGAAATTGAGAATAGGCATCTTAATTTGTTTTAGATTACCACTTCCAGAAATAATTAGTTCTAAGTCTAAGGCTTCGTCTACAGCTAGTTCTAGTTTACTCAAATTAACATCCATTTTATAATTTTTACCAACCTGACCTTTAAAACTCTTAGGTGCGTTAGCAGGAAGTTTTTTAACATTTATAACGGGCTGGTTACTTTTAATGATTTTTGAGGTTCCTCGATTAAAAAAATCTCTATTGATAACTGTTGATACTTCAAAAGATGGTATAAATAACTTTCCAGATTTTTGCGGAGAAACAATTTCTTTTTTCAGAGTAAATACTCTAAAAGATATCCCATTAATAATTTCTTGTTCCTCTTTCCATTGTTTGTTTTTTGGTTCAATAAGTTCTGTCCAAAAATCACTTATCATAGGAAGATCATAATCCGTAATCTCTAGATTCCTTATGTGATAAGACGATTGATAAATTTTATATTTTACAATTAAATTTTCTCCAATATAGGGTTGGTAGTTGGAACAAGTTATTTTGGCGAATAGTTTACTGTTGGAATTATTAGAGTTAGTTTTTTTGTTATTGGAAGAAACCGTGTTTTGTTGCCCTTTAGAAACGTTTATTGTAATTTTTTTTGTTTGGTAATCCTTTCCGTTGTAATTAACTTTAATAGATTCTATGGAAAGAGTTCCAGTATTTTTAGGAGTTATTATAAAAGTAGATTTATACTCGTTTTTGGATTTAAATTTCCCATTAATAATTGTTGTTTGACTTGATGAACTGGTGAAAGGACCTTGTTTAATTATAAAATCTTTAAAATTTAAATTATTTAGTTGAACCCTTTCACTTGATTCAACAGTAAATCTGATGTAGTCGTCTGTAGATATATTATTTTGGTCAACGTAAGATTTGAAAACAAAATCTTGGGAAATTGAAGAAAAAAAACTGAAAATGAACGATATGTAAAGTAATAAATTCTTCATTTACCAGTCTTTAGTTTTACTCTTCTTTTTCTGATCTCCTTTTTTTCTATTGACTTTTAGTAGAACCTTTTCTTCATCACCATTTATTGCATCTAAATTTTTTAAAGCCTGTTCTTTAGATTCTTTTTGCTGGTTTTTCTTTTTTTGATCTTGTTCTTTTTGATCTTTGTCTTTTTGATCTTTGTCTTGTTGGTCTTTGTCTTGTTGGTCTTTGTCTTGTTGGTCTTTGTCTTGTTGGTCTTTGTCTTGTTGGTCTTTATCTTTTTGATCTTTATCTTGTTGATCTTTGTCTTGTTGATCTTTGTCTTTATTTTGCTGGTTTTGCATCAGCTTCATGGCGTATGATAAATTGTACCTAGCATCACTATCTTTAGGGTTGTGTCTTAAAGATTGTTTGTACTCGTTAACTGCATTTTGTAAGTGCTCAGCTGAATTTTGTCCGCCTTCATTTACCTCTTTTTGGTGCTGCTTGAGAAATGAATTCCCTAAATTATAATGAGCTAACGATTTGTCTAATTTGTCTGATGATTTTGAAATGTAAGTTTTAAAATATTCTCTAGCTTCTTCATATTCTCCCATCATTAATGATGAATTACCGCTATTAAATATTGAATTAAGGTTGTTATCATCTGCGTCAAGTGAATTGTTATAGCTATTAGATGATTTCTCGAAATCTCCTTTTAGAAAAAACTCGTTTCCTTTTTTTAACTCAAGTTTACTTTCAATAGTTTGAGAATACATACTCATACTAAGGATTGTAGTAGTTATTAAAAGCCTAATGTTTAGTGATAATCTCATTTAAATAATGTTATTTTTTCATCAATTTTGCCTCTTTTCTCAAAAATTACAAGATCTAAAAGTAATAAGATTAGTGCAGGAAATAAAAACCATTGAAATTGGTCATCGTAAGTAGAGTATCTGTCTTTTTTGAGAGTAGTTTTTTCTATTTTATTTATCCTGTCTATAATGGTTCTTAAATTTAAATTTAATCCTTTAGTTTTTGTGTAACTACCACTACCTGCTTGAGCAATATCAATTAAATTTTTTTCATTAAGTTTTGTTAAAACAGTAGATTCATCTTTATCTTTTTTAATACCTATTTTTCTCCCATTTCTAATTATAGGAATAGGGACACCTTTATCGGAACCCATTCCTACTGTACAAATAACTACTCCATCATCACTAGCTCTTCTTGCTGCTTCAACTGCCTGCTCTTCATGGTCTTCTCCATCGGAAATTATAACAATTGCTTTGTTAGTTTTTCTTTCTTCGTTAAAAGAGCTCATGCTTAATTCTATAGCATTTCCTATATCAGTTCCTTGAGAAGAAATCATATCGGTTCCAATACTTTTAAGAAACAATTTAGCTACTTGGTAGTCAGGTGTTAGAGGTAATTGCTTGTAAGCTTCACCAGCAAATACTACAATTCCAACATGATCTCCTCTAAGTTCGTTAATTAATTTACCTATTGCTAATTTTGCAATATCGAGTCGGTTGTATCCTTCAACGATATCTTCAGCCATCATACTTTTACTTATGTCTAGTGCAACCATTACATCGATACCTTTTGATGCAACAGTTCTTTCATTTTCACCATATTGAGGATTGGATGCAGCTATAATTAGTAAGCCAATAGCAGTTCTAAATAGTATGTATTTATAGATTGACCTATTATTCGAAAACCCATTAAATATTCTGCTCAGGGTATTTAACTTTGCAAACTTATTAACGGCGTTTTTCTTCCAAATTTTATTTTTTAGCCAAATAATATTTAAAATAAAAACTAAAACTAAAAGCCACAACACCTTCGGATGTTCTAATCTAAATTCTCTAACATTTAATATTAGATATTGGTATACAGAAAGTGTAATAGTCCAAAAAATAATTTCTAATATCAATAGAGTTATTATCAAACTAGAGGTTTTGGAGTAATATTTTTTCTTGTTTATTTTCATGAAATTCCTTGAAAAAAGTATCTGGAAATAAAAAATTCTATTAATAAAAGCCCTAGACCAAATAAAATAAAAAGGTTACCCTTTTCAGGTAGATCAATGTCATATTCAATAGTTTTTATTTTAGCTTTCTCTAATTCGTTAATTTCCTTGTAAACAGATTTTAACTTATCATTATCTGTGGCTCTAAAATATCTACCTCCAGTTTCACTTGCAATTGCTTTTAAGGTTTTTTCATCAATTTCAACATCTACATAATCATATATGTAATTCCCCGTAAAAGGGTCGATTGCTACAGGTGTTTTTGCTTTTCCATTCGTACCAACACCTATAGTATATACTCTAATATTAAACTCCTTAGCAATTTCGGTTGCGTTAAGTGGATGAATTTTCCCATGGGTGTTTACACCATCTGTTAATAAAATTATTACTTTACTTGGCGCTTCACTTTCACGTAATCTGTTTACTGCAGTTGCTAATCCCATGCCAATGGCTGTGCCTTGTTCTACAACACCTTGTTCAACAGATTCAATCAATTCAATTAGTATTTCTCTATCAGATGTTAGGGGACATTGAGTGTAAGATTCTCCTTCAAAAATCACCAAGCCAACACGGTCGTTTACTCTGTCTTTAACAAACTCTTTTGCTAAATCTTTAGAAGCTTCAAATCTATTTGGAGAAAAGTCCTTTGCTAACATGCTTCCTGAAGCATCCATGGATATCACAATGTCAATTCCTTCTTTAAAAAGTTCAGTTTCAGAATGCGCTTCAATAGGTATTTGAGGTCTTGCCAGTGCAATTATTAAAGAACCAATTGCGATTAATTTTAAAACAAATCCAAGATGTTGATATTTGCTTGTCCATTTGTCAGAAATCCCTTCAAAAAAGTTCAGACTTGAAATTTTCATAGGTTCATTCTTTTTTTGAAATAAAAAGAAGTAAATAATAACAGATATTGGTATTAATAGTAGAAACCAAAGAATCCAAGGGTCACTGAATTGATATTTCTGAAATAGGCTATTCATTATGTTCAGGACTTTTTATTTCTGTAATTAAATCTTGTCTTTCTAGCTCAATTAGATCTCTTATAGTTTTAATTGCTGAAATGTTATCTTTTTCTAAAGAGGATTGTTTTGCAAATTTCACTCCATCTGAAATTTCAAAAAAACGTTCAATAGAAGGAGTGAAATTTTTTGGTAAAGAACTCCATTTTAAAGCTTCTAATATTTCTGAACTTGTTTTTTCAAAAGTTTTGATTTGATATCTGTATTCTAAAAATTTCCAAAGAATATTTGATAGCTCACTGTAATATTTCTTGTAATATCCGTTTTCCCAATATTTTTGTTTTTCAATTTTAGAAAGTGTTTCTAGAAGTGTAATTTCAATTGGAATTGGTGGAGTTGAAATAGTCTCTTTGGTTTTTTTATTAAATCTTTTAATGATAATAAACAAAAGCAGGATCGAAATTACAATTCCTAGCATCCACCAAGCGTATTTGCTTAAAAAGTAAAGAACATATTCGTACCAGGAAATGGTAATTTCTTTAATTGGTTTTTCTTGTTTTATGGAAGATTTTTCATCAATTTCATCCAATGAAACTGAAAATTCTATGGAATTAGAATATGCAATTGTAGAATCAACAAAAGCCAAAGCAGAAGGGAAAACAAATTGACCTGTATCAAAATTAGCAACAGAAATTTTTTGAGAGTATGTGATTAAGAAATTTCCAGTTTCATTTTCAATAGAAGATTTTTGAAGTATACTTTTGTTCCATAGTTCCCAATTATCCAATAGAGAATCTCCATTTTCTGACAATTTAAAATAAACAGTGTCGTATATTTTATCAGCTGGAATAGTTAATTTTAAATCAATTTCAACAGCTTCACCAACAGTAAGTTTCTTTTTTTTGGAAATAGATTGAAAATCAAAAGACTGGCTTTTAAAAGAAAAAGGTATTAATATTAATATGATTAAAAACTTTTTCAACGCTTTTTAAATAAATTCATAAGTGGATAAATATAACCGGACTGAAGACAAATATTAGCATGGTCAACTTTAGATTTTTTGAAAGATTCTAAAATACCATGTTCTCTTGAAAGAAAATTGTTGTAGTAGATATCTCTAACACTTTTACTGCTTGTATTTATCCATTTATTTTGTCCTGTTTCGCTGTCTGAAAATAAAGTCATTCCAGTATCGGGTAATTCTTTTTCTCTTGCGTCAAATATTCTTAGTGCTATTAAATCATGTTTTTTAGCAGTTATCTTAAGAGCATTTTCAAGTTTACTTTCTAGAAAATCCGAGATTAAAAAAGCTATGGCTCTTTTTTTAATGAGGTTGTTAAAATTTTGAAGTACTTCTCCTACATTGGTTAAAGTAGAGTTGGGCTTGAACTCGATAAGTTCTCTAATTATTCTTAAAATATGTTTTCTACCTTTTTTCGGAGGAATATATAATTCAATTTGATCTGAAAATAAAATGGCTCCTATTTTATCGTTGTTTTGAGTGGCTGAAAAGGCTAAAACAGCTCCTATTTCAGCAATAAACTCACGCTTGAGCAGATCATCAGAACCGAAACTTTCTGACCCTGAAATATCTACAATAAGCATTACAGTAAGTTCTCTTTCCTCTTCAAATACTTTTACATAAGGTTCATTAAATCGGGCAGTAACATTCCAATCTATAGTTCTGATCTCATCTCCAGGTATGTAATTTCTAACTTCCGAAAAGGCCATACCCCTACCTTTAAATGCCGAATGGTATTCCCCAGAAAATACCTGCTTGGACAAACCTTTCGTCTTTATCTCAATTTTTCTTACTTTTTTTAATAGTTCACTAGTTTCCAAAAGAAAGATTTAATTAAGGTACTTCAACTCTGTTTAATATGGTGGTAATTACATTTTCTGCAGTGATATTTTCAGCTTCAGCTTCATAAGATAATCCAATTCTATGTCTAAGCACATCTTGAGAAACCGCTCTTACATCTTCAGGTATTACATAACCTCTTTTTTTCAAGAAGGCATAGGCTTTTGCAGCACTAGCTAAAGAGATACTTGCTCTTGGAGAACCGCCAAATGAAATAAAATGTTTGATTTCGTCTAGTTGATAATGTTCTGGTTCTCTTGTTGCATAGACAATGTCTACAATATATTTTTCAATTTTTTCATCCATGTAAATTTTCTTTACAATATCTCTAGCCTTAATAATTTCTTTTGGGTCGACCACTTTATTGGGAGTTGGAAACCCTTCGGTAGATACATTTGCTCTTACAATCAGTCGTTCTTCTTCTCTGGATGGATAGGGTAAAACCACTTTCAGCATAAACCTGTCTACTTGCGCTTCTGGTAGTGGGTAAGTACCTTCTTGTTCAATTGGGTTTTGAGTTGCCATAACCAAAAATGGCTCAGGTAATTTATAGGTTTTATCACCAATAGTAATTTGTCTTTCTTGCATCGCCTCTAAAAGAGCACTCTGAACTTTTGCAGGAGCTCTGTTAATTTCATCAGCTAAAATAAAGTTAGAGAAAAGAGGGCCTTTTTTGGAGATAAACTCTTCCTTTTTTTGATTGTAAATCATGGTTCCCAATAAATCTGCAGGAAGAAGATCTGGTGTGAATTGTACTCTCTTGAAATCTACATTTATTACTTTAGATAAAGTGCTAATAGCCAATGTCTTTGCTAATCCCGGGACACCTTCTAAAAGAATATGACCATTAGATAGAAGTCCTATTAATAAACTTTCAATCATGTGTTGTTGTCCAATAATGACTTTTTTTATTTCCAGGTTTAGTAAATCAATAAAACCACTTTCTTTCTGAATTAGTTCATTAATTTTACTGATGTCAACATTTTTATCATTGATAGTATTTTCCAAACTTTCCATTCTTTAATTTTTAAACGAAAGTAAAAATGAAGATTCTTTTAAAAATCAAAAAAATACTCGTGTTAATATATGTTAACTAATTTTTAAAAATTTTGAGTGGTCTAATGACTTCTAGGATTAAATTTGGGTATGAAAAATAAAATAAAATTAAGCGATTGTATAGCAGCTGTTGAGAAGTTCCACGAATCATTTGGTATAGAAAACGAATATTCACCTGTAGCTAAGATTTCAGAAAATGATTATATGCTCAGACACAATCTTATGAAAGAAGAAAATGAAGAATATTTAGAAGCAGCTAAAGAAGGTGACCTGACAGAAATTGCTGATGCGGTTGGAGATATGCTCTATATTCTGTGTGGAACTATTCTAAAGCATGGATTACAAGATAAAATGCAAGATGTTTTTGAAGAAATTCAACGAAGTAACATGAGTAAGCTGGATAAAAATGGAAAACCAATTTACAGAGCGGATGGAAAAGTATTAAAATCAGATTTATATTTTAAACCCAATCTTAAAAAGATATTAAGTTCTTAAAATCCGATTTTAGAATCTGGTTTAGAAATATTTGTTTTAAGTTCTAGCATTTTGAGACAAGCAATAGCACTTTCTGTACCTTTATTACCGTGTTTACCTCCAGATCTATCAATGGACTGTTGTTCATTTTGATCTGTTAAAACACAAAAAATAGTTGGTTTATTATATCTTAAACCTAAGCCCATAATTCCGTTGGTAGCTCCTTGACAAACATAATCAAAATGCTTTGTTTCTCCTTGAATTACGCATCCAATGCAAATAACACCATCAACTAAGTTTTTATCTAATAAATACTGAGCACCAAGTGGTAATTCAAAGGTGCCAGGGACATTTTTTACTAATATATTGTCTATTGGAATACCTGATTTTTCAAGCACTGATTTAGCTCCGTTTAGAAGTCTGTTGGTTATTTTTTTATTCCAATCGGAAACTACAATACCAATTCTTGTTTTTTCAGGGTTTGAAACTATGAATTTTTCTTCTGAAGATAAATTTTTACCCTTAGTTGCCATTACTAAAGAGTGTCTTTTTTAAATTTAAAAACTGGACTTCCAAGTTTTAAAGATTCTGAGTATTTTTCGGCATTAATAGAATTATTATTATTTGGATAATTTTTATAAACCATCTCATACAGTATTATAGCCTCTTCGTAATTTTCTTCAATTTCATGACACAATGCAGCTTTCATTAGATATATTGGACTTGTTAAATCATTTTCTCTTCTATTGTAAGCTTTTTTATAATATTCTAAAGCATCACTTACGGATCCTAGCTGTAAATACGAGTCACCAATAGCACCTAATGTTATGGTGCCTAGCAATTCATCCTTGAAACTAACTTTATTAAGAGCTATTATAGCGTTTTCGTATTCTCGATTATTTATAAAGGAAATCCCTAAATTATATTGAGCAATTTGTCCGGCTTTTTGACCTGAATATTCTTCGGATATCTCTTGAAACCCTTTGAAAAATCCAAGGCTGTCTCCATAAATAGAAGCTTCCCAGTTATTTTCGTCAAAAGCTTTAGACTCAGCTTTCCATAATTCTTCTGAAGCTTCTTTTTCTTTTGGTTCTACCAACATTTTAACATACACTAATTTGTAGGCTAATAATCCAAGAATTAAACCTCCAACAATTATTGCATATAATGTAACTTTCTTTTTATTGTTTAAATAATATTCAAAACCTTTTTCTCCAAGAATAAGTTCAAGTGTGTTTTCTGTTACATTTTCCTGATTAGAGTTGTCATTTACTACAGTGTTTTCAGAATTGTTTTCTACAGATTCTGATGCTACTTTATTTTTTTCTTCAGCCATTTATATTCAAATATAAAATCTTTCGATTTATTTAATTAGTTTGCAAAAATAGTTTTTTTTACAAACTATAAAGCTATCTTTTATATTGTAATTTTACATTATGTATATATCTAAGCTTTCTCTTGTTAATTTTAAAAATATTTTTCAAGTCGATTTAGAGCTTTCCAGTAGAGTAAATTGTTTTCTTGGCGATAATGGCCAAGGCAAGACTAATCTGTTAGATGCCATATATCATTTAAGTTATACTAAAAGCTTTTTCAATTCTGTAGATAGCCAAAATATCATGTTTAAAGAGGCGTTTTACGTAATTCAAGCCTCTATTTCTAATTTTGATGAAGAGATTAGTCTCTATTGTGGGCTAAAAAAAGGTGAAAAGAAAACATTTAAAAAAAATAAAAAAATTTATAAAAAACTTGCAGATCATATTGGTCTCTTTCCGGTAGTAATGATTACCCCATATGATATTAATTTAATTCTAGATGGTAGTGAGTCAAGGAGAAGGTTTTTTGATGCTTTAATTGCGCAATTTGATAAGAATTATTTATTAAGCCTTTTGCAGTATAACAAGCTTCTAAAACAGCGAAATTCATTCCTAAAAACTAAAAACACATCCATCGATTTACTTGATGTATATGACGAGCAAATGGTAGAACTTGCCAATTCTATTTTTAAATCCAGAGAAAATTTCACAAAAGAGTTTGTTCCTATTTTTAATAAATATTACAAAGATATTTCGTCCAACAAAGAAAAAGTATCACTCGATTATTTTTCATCTTTAATTGAATCCTCAATGAAGGATATTTTTATAAATAACAGAAATAAAGATCAAATAATTGGTCACACATCGTCAGGTGTTCACAGAGATGATTTCCTTTTTACAATAAATGAAAATCCACTTAAAAAATTTGGTTCTCAGGGCCAGCAGAAAACCTTCCTAATTGCCCTAAAACTAGCTAAATTTGAATATATTAAACTGAAAAAAAATATTACACCAGTACTGTTGTTAGACGATATATTTGACAAGTTAGACGATCATAGAGTGGGTTATATTTTATCTTTAATAGAGAAAAATAAACTTGGACAAACTTTTATTACAGATACCAACAAAGAAAAAATACCAAATATTTTAAAAAAGTTAAATATTCCAAGTAAATTATTTTGGATTGAAGAAGGGAATTCTTTTAAAATTTAGTGCATGAAAAAAAGGACTGCAAACGAAGAAAAATTACAAAACGTTGTGAACGACTTCATAGATCAGACTGGTCTTAGAAAAAAATTCCAAGAACAAGAAATTTTACTTTCGTTCAAGGAAATAATGGGACCATTTTTAATGAAAAAAGTAAAAAAATCCTATGTGAAAAATCAAAAATTATTTTTACAACTTTCTAGTGCTGCTTTTAAACAAGAATTGGTTCTTCAAAAGACAGTTTTGTTGGGGCAATTAAATTCAAAAATCGGATCAAATTATTTAACAGACTTAGTACTAATCTAACGGCAGATTAACCCAAGCCAACATCCAGGGCCATCATAACTATAAATCCAGCTATTAAACCCATGGTTGCTAAATCTGTATTACCCCCTTTTTGACTTTCAGGAATAACTTCCTCAACAACAATAAAAATCATAGCTCCTGCTGCAAATGCTAGTGCATAGGGAAGTATGGGAAGTACTTGCATTACAATAGCTGCTCCAATAACTGCAAAAATTGGTTCTACAATTGCCGATAGCTGCCCCCACTGCCAAGATTTAAATTTACTCATCCCTTGTCTCCTTAGAGGCATAGAAACTGCAAAACCTTCGGGGAAATTCTGAATACCAATACCTATGGCTAAAGCTACTGCAGATCCAAGAGTAAATATTTCAATGTTTAAATTATTGACAATTTCTGGAGAAGCAATGGCTCCAAAAGCTACTCCAACAGCTAGACCTTCTGGAATATTGTGCAATGCAATGGCTAAAACTAATAAAATGGTCTTTTGCCATTTGGTGTTGAATCCTTCTGCTTGGTTTTTTTTATCAAATAAGTGCAAGTGTGGTATGATTTTATCTAAGGCAAATAAGAATAATGCACCTAAAAAAAATCCAATTGTCGGAGCCAGCCATGTAGGCATATTGGTTAATCCTAATTCTTTTTGCATCTCCACGTATTCTATTGAAGGTGCTAATAGAGACCAAAAGCTAGCAGCAATCATCACTCCTCCAGTAAAACCAAGAGATATGTCTAATACTTTTCTATTTGACGAATTAAAAAAGAAAACCAATCCCGAACCAATAGCAGTAACAACCCATGTGAATAGCCCCGCTAACAGTGCTTGTAAAATAGGATTTTGATCTATAAACCATATTTTTAAAGATTCAATCATAAGTTTCTAATAAAAGGTTTTGACAAATTTTTTCAGAAAAAGTTAGCTTTCTACTGTTGATTTTAACAACGTAAGTTCCATCAAATTCAATAATTTCTTGAACTTCAATTGCGTCTCCTAACTTAATATTTTCCTTATCCAAATAGCTAAGAAGACTCGCCGTTCCTTTTTTTACTCCAGTAATAATTCCTTTTTGAGATTCTTTAAGTTCAATCAATAATTTTTGATTCATTTTTTCTATCCTTCCTTCTTTATTTGGAATGGGATCTCCGTGAGGATCGTATTTAGGGAATTCAAGAAAGGCATCTAATTTATCGGTTAAATCTTCAGACTTAATATGTTCTAATTGTTCAGCAATTGTGTGAACTTGACCCCATCCAAAACCAAGTTTTTCTACTAAAAAAGTTTCCCATAGTCGGTGTTTTCTAATTATTTGAAGTGCAATAAACCTCCCTTTTTGACTTAGCGAAGAACCTTTGTATTTAACATAATATATGTATTTTTTATCTGCTAGTTTCTTCAACATATCTGAAACACTGGAGGGCTTCATCTCTAAGTATTCTGCAATAGAATTGGTGGAAACTTCCTTGGTTTCTTTTTGTAAATGGTAAAGCGCTTTAAGATAATCTTCTTCTGATTGTGAATTCATTTCTAGTAAATATAAATATTATTTTTAGACAAGACTAAAAAATATATTTTTTTTACTAGATTTGCCTCAATGAAAAAAATATTATATCTATCCATTCTATTATTTTATCAATTAACTGTATACACCCAAAACACCCGAGTTTCGGGTAAGGTGTTGGATGAAAGTTACCGTCCTTTACCATATGCACACATTACAGATATAGATTCTAAATCAGCTGTAGTTGCTGATTCAATTGGCAATTTCATTATTTTCTTAAATAATCCAATTTCTATTTTAAAAGCATCCGCTGTTGGATATAAAGATTTAGAAATTAAAACAACTCCTAAATCTATTTTGAAATCACTTGTTTTTAAACTTAGTGAAAATAACGATTTGCTTAATGAAATGGTTATCAGTGGAACTCTAGAATTAATAAAGAGAAAGGAAAGTCCAATACCAATAGCTGTCTATAAATCAAAATTTTTAAATGCAGTACCGTCTCCAAGTTTAGTTGAAGCTACGAATCAAATTGCTGGATTACGACCACAACTAAATTGTTCTGTCTGTAACACAGGTGACATCCATATAAATGGAATGGAAGGTGCTTATTCAATGGTTGTTCTAGATGGAATGCCGATTATGGGAGGATTGTCAACAGTTTACGGTCTTCAAGGGATTCCTACAAGTTTAATTGATCAAGTGGAGGTAATTAAAGGTCCTGCATCAACAGTTTACGGATCTGAAGCGATGGCAGGACTGATCAATGTTGTTACTAAAAGTGTGGAATGTATTCCGAAATTAACTGTGGATATTAATTTTTCTAATTGGGGAGAATTGCAAACTTCATTAAGTCTAAAATTTTTGGATAAAAAAAGATGGAAAGCATTTAGTGCTATTGATGTTTTTCGATACAACAACCCAATAGATAATAATGAGGATAACTTTACAGATTTAACATTGAAAAATAGGTATTCAATTTATAATAAGTTTCAGTTTTTTAGCAAGAATGGAGCGAATCCTTTAAATATTTCATTGAGATATTTAAATGAAAATAGATGGGGTGGAGAAATGGATTGGCAAACTGCTGACAGAGGAAAAAATACAGTTTATGGTGAATCTATTTTAACTAATAGGGTTGAGGCTAGTTCTTTCTACCTATTTCCATCTTTACCATCGCTAAAGTGGCAAACTTCATTTAGTTGGCACGATCAAAAATCTTGGTATGGTACTTCCCAATACGAAGCACAACAGATAATAGGGTTCAGTCAGCTTACGCACCATCAAAAGATACAAAATAAACATCAACTACTAAGTGGTTTAGCCCTTCGATACAATAACTACAATGATAATACTCCAGCTACTCTTTTCCCGGATATATGGTTACTTCCAGGGGCATTTATCCAGGATAATTATAAGCTCCATAATAAGCACAGATTATTAATGGGTTGGAGAACTGATTATCACGATAAACACGGGTTTATTCACTCTCCAAGAATCAATTACCAATGGGATTTCATTACAAATTCTTCCATTAGGTTGGGATATGGAAATGGATTTAGAGTAGTTAATGTATTTACTGAAGATCATGCTGCTTTAACAGGATCTAGAGAAGTGGTTTTTCTGGAGGAACTAAGACCAGAAAGATCCAAAAACATTAATTTTTCTATGAGCAATAAATGGGTTCATAAAACATTAAATATTTTATTAGAAACGTCGGTTTTTCACTCTAGATTTTCAAATAAAATAATCCCTGATTTTCTGACCAACGATAATCAAATTATATATAAAAATTTAAGTGGTTATGCAGAAGCTAAGGGGTTTAGTGCAGATTTACTTATTAATTTTAAAAATATTCCGCTTAAATTATCTGTCAATAATACCTTTTTGGATGTTGCAAATTTTGAAGAATTAAGTAACGGATCAACTATTAAAAACAGACAATTATTAGCGGAAAAGTATAGTGTGAAATGGATCGCAGTATATTCTTTTGAAAAATTAGCTTTAGACATTAACTATGCTGCAACAAATTACGGTCCAATAAGATTACCCGTTCTAGAGAATGATGTAAGACCTGAATATTCAAGTCCTTATACCATTCATAACTTGAAAATAACCAAGAATTTAAATCGTGGTTGGAGTACTTATATTGGGGTGAGAAATTTCACCAATTTTACTCCACCTAATAACTCCATCTTAAGAGCTTTTGATCCTTTTGATGAAAATATAGGAATAGAAAATCCAAATGATTATACTTTTGATGCTTCCTATATGTATGCCTCCTTCCAAGGAATAAACTTGGTCTTTGGAGCAACTTTAGTTTTTTAGTTTAGAAGCAATATTTGTTTGTTTCAATAAGTTTTTTAGCAATTAATCTTCTATTGTCTTTAAGATTTGAAGCATTAATTTTTGTAAATCTTTTTAGTCCTAAAAGTAGAATTTTTTGTTCGTCTCCTTCAGAAATAGCATATAGCGCTTCTTTCCCATTTTTACTTATTTTTTCTACAGATTGGTGTTGGAAATTTATACACATTGCAATTTGTTCTGTTGTATTTTTTTCTCCATTTTTCATCACTAACTTTTCTGTTTTTAACAATGCAGATTCTAGTACGTAAGTTTCAATAATCATATCTGCAATATTCATCATGACTTCTTGTTCTGTAGCTATTTTATTACCTAATTTTTCAGACACAGATCCAGCAACTAAAAGAACAGCTTTTTTCAAATTATTAAGAACCTTTTTCTCTTCTGTAAACAGTCCCTTAGAAGTATTTTCAAAAGTGGGTAGTGTTAGTAATTCTTTAGCTACTCTTTTCACCGACGACATTAAATCTATTTCTCCAGTAGTTCCTTTTTTGAGAATCATTTTAACAATTAGAAGTCTATTTATTTCATTGGTTCCTTCATAAATTCTAGAAATTCTAGCGTCTCTGTAAGCAGCTTCTACTTCTGATTCTGCTGAAAAACCCATACCTCCATATATTTGTACTGCTTCATCTGAAACATACTGAACGACTTCTGAACAGAATACTTTTAAAATAGCACATTCAATAGAATATTCTTGAACTCCTAATAGCTTTGCTTTTTGAGAATCGATTCCACTTTCTTCTAATCTTTTAATATGATTTTCTATATTTTGTCCACTTCTATAATTTGCAGCATCTGCTACGTAAATTTTAGTAGCCATTTCTGCTATTTTATGTTGAATAGCTCCGAAAGAAGAAATAGAAGTTTTAAATTGTTTACGTTCGTTAGAGTAATTAATAGCATAGTTTATGATTCTTTTAGATGCTCCAGTGACTGCTACACCTAATTTTATTCTTCCTACGTTTAAAGCATTCATGGCTATTTTAAATCCTTCTTCTCGTTTTCCCAACATTGCAGACGTTGGTACTTTTACTTTGTTGTAAAAAACTTGTCTTGTAGATGATGATCTAATTCCCAGTTTGTGTTCTTCAGGATTTAATGTTAATCCTTCTACTTTATCTTTTTCAAACACAAATGCTGTTATATTTTTATCGTTTTCTATTCGAGCAAAGACAATAAAAACATGTGCAAAACCTGCATTTGAAATCCATATTTTTTGACCTGTAATTTCATAGTGTTTCTCATCTTCTGTAAGAACTGCTTTTGTTTTGCCCGAATTAGCGTCGGATCCAGCATCCGGTTCAGTTAGGTTGTAGCAAGCCATCCATTCACCAGACGAGATTTTAGGTAAATAATACATTTTTTGCTCTTCATTTCCATAAAGTAAAATGGGTAGTGTTCCAATTCCAGTATGAGCGCCGAATGCAGTAGCAATAGAACCAGATAAGCTGGATATTTCTTCACAAATAAGCATTCCTGTATTAAAACCCATTCCCAATCCCTGATATTTTTCAGGAACATTAATAGCTAATAGACCTAAGTTACCTGCTTTACGCATGAGTTCTTCTACTAAAGAATACTCTTTATTTTCAAATCGCATTAAGTGGGGCTTCACCTCTTTTTCTGAAAACTCAACTGTTGCACTGAGCATCATCATTTGTTCTTCCCCAAATTCCTCTCTAATAAAAACATCTTCTGGTTTCGTTTCTTTTACAAGAAATTCACCTCCTTTAATAATCTTATCTTCCTCTATCTTCATTAATTTTAATTTAAAAGTTCAAATATTCCACATGCACCTTGACCAGTTCCCACGCACATAGTTACGGCACCTATTTTTTGTTTTCTTCGTCTCATTTCATTGAATAACTGTACACTTAGTTTAGCTCCAGTGCATCCTAAGGGATGTCCAAGGGCAATAGCTCCTCCGTTAACATTAACTAGTTCAGGATTTAGTCCTAGTTCTTTAATAATTGCTACAGATTGAGATGCAAAGGCTTCGTTCAGTTCAATTTGTTCTAAGTCTTTAAGTTTTAATCCCGCCATTTTTAAGGCTTCAGGAATAGCGTATAAAGGCCCAACACCCATTATTTTTGGCTCTAAACCTATTACTTTGTATGAAATCAATCTAGCAATAGGAGTAATGTTCAGTTCTTTAACCATACTTTCAGACATCACCATAACGAACGCTGCACCATCTGAAGTTTGAGAGGAATTACCTGCAGTTACTGTACCACCATTTTTAAATACGGGACGTAATTTAGAAAGTGCTTCTATATTTGAATTTTTTCTTGGTCCTTCATCAATATTAACGCTATACTTTTGTTCTTGTCTTTTTTCGTTATCGTTTAAGAAGATATGATGGACTTTAATAGGAGCAATTTCATCTTTAAATTTCCCTTTTTCTATTGCTGAAATGGCCTTAATATGAGAGTTTAAAGCAAATTCATCTTGGGCAGACCGGCTTACTTTATACTTTTCTGCAACAGCCTCTGCGGTAAGTCCCATACCCCAATACCATTCTGGGTTTTCTTTACTTGCTTTTGGATGAGGAACTATTCTCCATCCGCCAAATGGAATAGGGGACATGCATTCAACTCCACCAGCTATGATGCAGTCTGCTGCTCCTGCTTCTATTTGATATTTTGCAAGAGCAATACTCTGAAGTCCTGAAGAACAATATCTGTTAACCGTCATTCCAGGAACTTTATCAGTTTCCAGTCCCATTAAAGAAATCATTCTTGCTAGGTTGAGACCTTGCTCTCCTTCAGGGGTTGCATTTCCAACAATTACGTCGTCAATTCTTTTAGTATCTAGATTAGGAAAATCTTTAAGTAAATGCTGAATTACTTGCTTTCCCATTTCGTCAGGTCTGGTAAAACGAAAAATTCCTTTGGATGATTTCCCAACTGCTGATCTATAACCACCTACAATATACGCTGTTTTCATAATTTAATTTCTTAAAATTTTACCAGTTTGTAATAAGCTTTGTATTCTTTCTAATGTCTTTCTTTCACTACACAATTCAATAAAAGCTTTTCGTTCCATATCTAATAAATATTGTTCAGATACCTCAGTGATTTGAGACAGGTCTCCTCCTGCAAGAACATATCCTAATTTTTCAGAAATTAGCTGATCGTGCTTAGACATATAGTTCCCAGACATCATAGAGTGGGCACCTGCGTAGACAATTCCGAGACCTTCTTGACCCAAAACCGAAATGTCTTTTCTAATATTTTTTTGGATATATCCTTCTTCAACCATTTGCAGACAAGCATGTTTAGCATAAACAATTTGATTGCTTTTAGAAATTATTACTTCGTCTGTTCCTGTTCTTAAAAAACCAAGATCCATAGCTTCTTTTGCAGAACTAGATACTTTGGCTTGACCAATAGTTAGAAAATTGTCTCTAAATCTGTTTATTCTAATGTCTCCTGGACGTAATCCATCTGAAAATCTAAGAGCCATTTCTTTTGTTCCACCACCACCTGGTATTAATCCTACACCAAATTCAACCAATCCCATGTAAGTTTCTGCGTGAGCAATTACCTTATCTGCATGCAAACAAATTTCACAACCACCACCAAGTGTCAAACCATGTGGAGCAGCAACAATAGGAATAGGTGAATACCTCAGTCGCATGGTAGTATTTTGAAATGTCTTTACAGCAAGCTCTAGCTCTTCAAATTCTTGTTCCATTGCCAACATAAAAATTATACCCACGTTAGCTCCTGCAGAAAAATTTGCACCTTCATTGGCAATAACTATGCCCTTATAATTTCCTTCCTCACATAAATCTATTGCATAATTAAGAGCACCTAATATTTCACTACCAATGGTATTCATTTTAGAGTGAAAAGCCACATTAATTATTCCATCTCCAAGATTAATGATAGAAGCTTCTTTATTTTTCCAAACTAAATTAGTTTGACTTAAATAGTTTAGTGAAATAGTATCTGCAAATCCAGGAATTAAATCAAACGTTGTATTTGAATGATTGTAAAAAAATTCCCCATCTTGATTGGAATTGTAAAACGAAAAACTTTCTTTATCAGCAATATTCTTTATCCAATCTGGAACTATTAAGTTAGATGCTAATATGGATTTTAATCCAGATTGAAAACCAACTGCATCCCACAATTCAAAAGGCCCCATTTCCCAACCAAACCCTGCTTTCATAGCTTGATCTATGGAATAGATGTCGTCTGATATTTCAGGTGTTCTACAAGCGGAATAGCTGAAAATACCAGCAAATATTTTTCTGTAGAACTCCCCAGCTTTATCTTCGCCATTAAAAAGAATTTGAATTCTTTTGGAGAGCTTTTCTACTTTTTTTGCTTTGGCTATTGTCTCGTATTTTGATTTTTTTGATTCTTTATATTTTAGATTAACTAAATCAAGTTCTAGTATCTTTTTCTTTCTGTTTTCATCTATTGTTTTTTTGTAAAATCCTTGGCCAGATTTACTTCCTAACCAATTGTTTTTTTTCATACTTACAATGAAATCTGGTAATTGAAATACTTTATTTCTTTCATCCTCTGGACAATTTGATTTTACACCATTTGCAACATGAATTAAGGTGTCTAACCCTACTACGTCACATGTTCTAAAGGTAGCGGACTTAGGTCTTCCCATAATAGGGCCAGTGAATAGATCTACATCTGATACAGAAAGTTCCATTTGCTTTACAACATGAAAAAGCTCTTGTATTGCAAAAACACCTATTCTGTTAGCAATAAAAGCAGGTGTATCTTTACATAAGACAGTAGTTTTTCCTAATATTTTCTCACCAAAATTCATCATGAATTTGATGATTTCTTCTTTAGTGAATGGAGATGGAATGAGTTCTAATAAGTTTAAATATCTTGCGGGATTGAAAAAATGACTTCCGAAAAAATGAGCTTTAAAATCGTCAGATCTATTTTCCAGCATTGAACTAATGGGAATTCCAGATGTATTACTAGAAATTAAAGCTCCTTTTTTACGATATAAATCTACTTTTTCAAAGATTATATTTTTAATATCAAGTCTTTCTACAACTACTTCAATAATCCAATCGTAATTTTTTATTTTTTTAAAATCATCACTAAAATTTCCTGTAGTAATATTCTTTAGTACAGCTTTATTGAAAATTGGTGAAGGCTTTGATTTTACGGAATTTTTCAAAGAATTGTTAACGATACTATTTCTGATACTGCTCTTCTTATTTTCTTCTTCGCCAATTGGAACCATGTCTAATAGTAAAACATCTAATCCTATATTAGCTAAATGACAAGCGATTCCAGAACCCATTATACCAGAGCCTAAAACAGCTACTTTTTTTATGTTTTTTACCATAGTACTTTAAAAAATATTATTGCTATCAATTATCTTATTTACCTTATTTAGAACATTAAAACATGTTTTTAAATCATTTGAATTAATTTCTTCTTGAATTTTTTTATTGAATTCTATTACATAATTTCTAGACTTATTTCTCATCTTTTGACCCTCTTCTGTAAGATGAAGATTTACCATTCTTTTATCTTTGAAGTCCTCTTTTTTTTCTATCCAACCATTTTTTTCTAAAGTTTTTATCATTCTGGTTAGACTTCTTGCTTCCATTCCCATTTTGGGACCCAATTTTGTCGAAGGTGTGCCATCTTTATCAATATTCAATAAAGCATAACCTATAGACATACTTCCCCCAAATTCACTTGCTTTTGAGTTATACATTCTTGATACATTATACCAAGACCACCGAATATGAAAGTCTACTGTTTCCTGAGGTTTCATGAAAAATATTTAACTAAATATAGAAAAATATAGTATGCACGCATACTATTAGGTTAAAAAAAACCTAATTATTTTGAATTATTTTTCCCGACATTTTAAGTAGGGTAGCATTGGATTCTAGTAAGTCGTAACTTGCTTGATAAAGAGCAACTCCAGAGGTTAGAAATGCCATTTCAATATCTCTAAAATTGAAGGAATTTATGAGACCACTTTGTTCTTTTAATTTTGCTATTTCTAAATTATTTTTTGAAACTAAAAATGCTTTTTGTGTCAAATCAAATATTTTTATTCTAGTCTGATAGAGCTCAAAAGCATTGGTCAATTCAAAATTTAATTGTTCTGTCATTTGTGCCATTTGTAACTGATCCACTTCATTCTGAATCTGTAATGCCTTGATGCCTCTTTTAACCTTTCCACCGTCATAAATTTTAAAGTTTAAAGTAAAGTTTCCGTAATAATTTAAATTTCTGCTTCCTGCTTTTCTAATTGGAGAATTTGCATCGTTGGTGCTCAGTTGGCCAAAGCTAGAATTCAGTCCACCACTGAAATTTATAACTGGATAGAATTGAGACTTAGCTATAGAAATATCTTGCTGAGTTAATGCAATATTTATAAATTGATTTTTGATATTGGTGTTATTTGATAGCATTTCTTTTTTGAGAACAGCTAAATCTTTTTTTGTTAATTCAGGTTTAATATCAGAACTTAAAATCCAATTTTTTTCAACTTCTTCTCCCATAATTAGATTAAGATTTCTAACTGAATTTTTAAAATTTAATTCTTGTAAGTATTTGTTGGAACTATCAGTGTATAAATTACCCTCGTATTGAAGCAAGTCAAATTTTACACCAACTCCAATATTACTTTTTATAAGTTGTTGTGCATATTTTTCACTTGTTAGTTTTACAATATTTTCTAATAATTTTAGTTGCTCCATTTGCATCTTGGATTGATAATAAGCTAAAATTATTCCGTGAATAGTATTTTCAACTGCAAGAGTTGCTGTATTTTCACTTTGAAGCTGGAGTTGCTCTAGTTTTATTTTATTTGCTTTGACACCAAATCCATTAAAAATAGTCCAATTCATTGCTATATTCCCGCTAACATCGTTTGATTGGAAAAGGAAAGGAGCAAACGAAATTGGATTTTTTCTTTGATCTGAAATAGAATTGTTTTGACCTAAATTAACATTTAACTGAGGAAGTCTTCCCGCTTCTCCCCAATTATTAAATAGAGAATTGATTTCCACATTTTTTTGTGTTAACCTAATATCGTAGTTTTTTTGTAAACCAATCTCAATAGCTTTACTTAGACTTAGAGAGTCTTGTGAGAAGCCCAAGAAGGGAACCAAAAACAATATGAAAAGTAATTTATTCTTCAAACTCTTTAACTCTTTTAAGATTTTCAATAACTGGCTCTACTTCATCCCAGGTTGGAGCAATTTTTCCGCCTTCCCAAATCCATTTCTTAGTTCTTTTTATATCGTTAAAATATAAAATTAATGGTGGGAAATAAATAAGAAGTATTAGGGTGCCAAATAAAACACCATATGCTACAGAAATAGCCATAGGTATTAAAAATTGAGCTTGAAAACTTTCTTCTAAAATTAATGGGTAAAGACCAGCAACAGTCGTAATGGTAGTTAAAATAATGGCTCTAAACCTAGATTTCCCTGCTTTTAAGACAGCTTCTTTCATGCCCATACCCAATGCTAAGTTTTTGTTGTACTGGTCCAGCATTACAACCGCATCGTTAACTAAAATGCCTACTAAAGCAACTACTCCCCAAACACTTAAAGTGGAAAAAGGTTTTCCAACAATTCCATGTCCTAGCAAGGCACTAAAAATTCCAACTGGAACAACCATTAGGATAAGTCTACTTTGATAGAAAGATTTAAAGTTTAAAGAAATGGTAACCATGATTAATATAATACTAATTAAAAATGCAATACCTAGCCTCATACCTGAATCTGCTGCTCTTTCTGCTTGGCCTTTAATTTGGAAGTCAACGTTGGGAAAAAGCTCCGACATTTTAGGTAAAATTTCTTTTTTTATCTGTGAGTTTACTTGTCCAGAAAGTTCTGCGTCTGTTAGTGATGCATCTACTCTAACTTCTTTTTTACCGTCAATATGGTTGATTTTAATTTTACCTCTTTTAATGGAGTAATCTGCTAACTCTCTTAAAGGAAACTCCTGACCATTTTCAGTTTTAATTCTTGTATTTTCAATATCTCCAACAGAATTTCTGTCTTTTAAAGGATATCGCAACCAAATTTTAACCTCGTCTCTTCCTTTAATTAGCCTCTGTACTTCTTGTCCGAAAAAACCTTGTCTAATTTGATTTGAAATTGTCAACTCATTCAATCCAAGTAGATAGGCTTTATTTTTTAATTCTAAATGAAGCTCTCTATTTCCAATTCCACTGTTGTCTAAAACATTCTTAACTTCTGGAAAACTTCCTAGTTGATCTTTCATCCAATTGGCAGCGTTTTGTAAGTCATCTCCATTTTCACTTTGAAGCGAAATAGATACAGCTTTACCAAATCTTTGCTGACCACCAACCGTAAATTTTTCTAAAAATCTGGTTGAATCTTTTGGGAATTTCTTTTTCAATTCGTTAGACATGTCTATGGTAGAAATGTGTTCATTTTCCTTTACAGATATTCTAACAGACCCAACATGCGATCCAACTTCCCCTAAATTTTCAGTACTTCCTACACTGATGGCTTTGTAGGTAATTATGGTATCGTTGTATCTTGTCATTAATTCCTTATTGTAATCATCTACTATAGAGTCACAATACCATAGGAATTTTTCTGTTCTTGTTTCTCTTTCACCCGGTTGATACGTGAATTCTACAAGGATACTATCAAAGGGAATACTTGGAAAAAAAGTCCATCTAATAAATCCGAAATTAAAAAGTAAAATTACTAATCCAATAAATCCCATTGGTCCCCATACATGAAGACGATGTCTTTTAAGTATTTTTTCTAATAAATTCCCATAACTATCTCTAACAATATTTACTCCTTTTTCAAGTTTATGTCTTAGTTTTCCATTCTTTTTATTGTTACGATTAAGTATTTTCTTACTTGCTAAGTGGGATGGAAGAATTAAAAAAGCTTCAACTAAAGAAAATAACAAGCAGGCTATTACGCTAAAAGCCATTTCTTGCATCATTTCCATTTCTCCTCCAACAAATAGCAATGTTGAAAATGCAAATACAGTAGTTAACACAGATGTAAAAACGGCATTCATAACTTCTGTTGTACCATCTAGTGCAGCTTTCATTGGGGATTTACCTCTTTCAAAGTGCGCATATATATTTTCTGCAATAACAATTCCGTCGTCAACTAAAATCCCTACTACTAGTATCATTCCGAATAATGAAATCATATTGATAGTCATTCCATACATGATACCAAAAGAAATCATCCCAATAAAAGAAAACGGGATTCCAAAAGCAACCCATAAAGAAAGTCGAAGGCTTAAAAACAAGCCCAAAACAAAACAAACTAAAAACAATCCAATGACAAGGTTATAACTTAAGGTGTCAATCCTTTGGTCTAATAAATCTGCAAACTGAAATAAAGACCTCATTTGAAAGTTTTCTTGTTTTTTATTGAAGTCTTCAATGTAATTTGTCATTTCAGAAGCAATTTTATCCAAGTCTTCATCCGTAGTTTTTTTCACAATAAAACTGACTCCTCTTTTACCATTGACATAATTTTTAAGAGGTATTTCTGAAAAGTCAAGTTTTACATCTGCAATATCCTTTAGCTTAATTAAATCTCCATTTGGTTGCGCAAAAATTACAGTTTCTTTAACTTTTTCAGGATCTGTTGATCTGTTCATGGATCGAATAATTATTTCCTCGTCGTCTGTTTTAACGCTTCCTCCAGAAAGGTCGATGTTGCTAGATTTAATAACATTTGATATGTAGTTAAAGCTGAGGCCGTATTTTAGCAAATCATTTTCTCGAATATCTACTGCGATGATAACAGGTGGGTATCCAACCACATCAATTTGGCTTATTTCCTTGGAGGATAGTAAGTCTTGTTCTACTTTTTCAGCTATTTTTTTTAATTCCCACAAATCATCTGTTCCGTAGAGAGAGTAAAACCCAACTACATTAGAAAGACCTCCCATTCCTCTTGAAGTTTGAGCAAATACTAGCGGTCTCTCAGCTCCTGATGGAAACTGACTAATTCCATCAACAGAGTTTTTCACATCCTGTAGCATTTTATCTACGTCAATACCTTCAACACCTGTTACAGTTATATTTGACAGATTTTCGGAGGATTTTGATGTAATTTCTTTAACTCCCTGAATACCATTTAGTGATTCTTCAATTTTAGTAGTAATACCTTCTTCAACTTCTTTTGGAGATGCTCCCGGGTAAGCAACTGTTATAAATACCCTATTGGGATTCATCTCTGGAAAAAATGATTTGGGCATCATCAATAAACTTAAAACACCAGCAATTCCAGTAATTACGATTAGTGCATTAGCCCAAATTGGAAATTTGATAAAATAGGCAATAAGTTTTTTCATGTTATTGAAAAACGGGTGTTAGTTTCGTGTCCAGTTTTGCATTAATAAGTGGTTGAGAGACAAATAAAAGAGAATCTCTCAAATTATCAACGTAGTAATATTTATCGTCACTTGAACGTACATTTATTTCTAATTCCGTTATGGTGCTATCTAAATTAAATGCATAGATTTTATTTTTACCAAAAACGGCTTTTCTTGGAATTCTACTTACTAGCTCTGAATCTTCGAACTCCATTACGGCCTGCACATACATTCCATAATACAAGGGATGATTGCCATCAGGTTTTACATATACTGGTACACTTTGAGTGTTGGCGTTTATAAAATTACCTTTTCTTAAAACTATGCCCTCAAATTCCACATTATTTTCACTTAGAGTTACTTTACTGCCCACTTTAATTTTTTGCATGTACTTAACTGGAACTGGAATTTCAATTTCTAGTTTATCATTTCTCATGACTTGTATCACTGGACTTCCAGGATTAACAATAGCTCCTTGATCGCTGTAAGATTCAACAATAGATCCATTAAATGGGGCGATTTGGTTGTATTTGGTTAGTTTGTATTCGTCGCTTTTAATATTTAGGTATTCTGCTAGTAGATTTCTGGAAATTATAAAGTTTTTTTCTCTAGCTGAGGAAAAAGAAGGGAAATCTTCAAGAGGTTGGTCAACTGTAATGGAATTAAAAAAAGTATACCATTTATCGTAATTATCGGAGTGGTCTGTGGCCAAGTCGGGTAGGACAGATGTCCAAAGACTTAAGTAACCACTTTTTCTAGCAGCCAACATTAATTTTGCATCAATATCTCTAATCTTAAATAATAAATTCCCCTTGGAAAAGGTAGTGCCTTTCTTTAGTGAAATAGGACTGTTTAAAACTCCTTGAACTTCAGTGGATATATTAATAATTGTTCCTGGTAAAACTCTTCCAGATCCTGCAACAGTTACTGGATGAGATTCGTTTTTTACTTTCTGAATATTTGCAAATTTCTCTGTAAGTACTGGACTAACATCTTTAATCTGTGAAGATCTGATTTCTTCAGCATGTGCTTCTCCATAACTGACGCCGGATTGGTAGCTGAGGCTTCCAACCATAAATAATAATCCTATTACTAATAATAGAATTATAAATACAATAAACTTTCTTGCTTTCATTTTTTAAAATCGTACAAAGATAATTTATAATGTTTAATAAGATGTTAAAAAATTAAAACAAAGGAACAACCTTTTACAGCTGTAAATCTGGTAATGATCAAAAAAAGCCCCGAGGGGCTTTAATTTACTTGTTAGCGTGAGATCCGTCGCAAAATCCATCAGGATCTGCAGTATTCCCGCATCCACATTTAGGTCGGTCAGTGTTCATATACTAGTTGTTAGTTATTAATTTAATTTTTAAATTGAAGATATCGTCTATTGCAGCATCTCCTAGACTATCAAAAAATGAATTGGAGCCATATTTTACATTGTGCTTCGATCTGTCAATATCTAAAGTAGCTGTAAAAACATTTTTATTTTTTGATACTTCAAAAGTTATTTTTTGAGTCAATCCTTTAATGGTTAAATCACCAGAAACATTTGCTTTATCGTTTTTAAATGTAGAAGATTCAGTTACTTTAAAAGACGCGGTAGGGTATTTGTTTACTCCAAAAAAATCATCAGACTTTAAGTGTCCAACTAGTTTTTGATTATATCCTTCATCCTCTAGGTCTGTACAAGTTATGGTATTCATATCGATGGTGAAAGATCCAGATTGTATTTGATTATTTTTATAATCAATCATACCATTTTTCAGTTGAATGTTTCCATTGTGTTGTCCACCAATTTTTTTTCCAATCCATTCAACAGAAGACTTTTGAGTGTTTATGTTTTGAGCACTTAACCCTAAAACTACCAATGTAAAGGCCAATGCAGAAATATATTTAATGATTTTCATTGTTTTAATTTAAATTTTAAACAAATTTCACATAAATAGTGTGCATCTCCATTAATCTAGATTAAGAAATGCAATTGATTAAGATTCTCCCCTTATTTTACTTAGCGCTTCTGGGGTAATCCCTAGATAGGAAGCTATCATTTTTTGTGGCACTCTGTTTGGAAGTAGAGGATAAGTTTCTAAAAATATCTGATATCTCTCTTTGGCAGAAGAACTCATTAATTGAATTACTCTACGTTGTAAAGATCCAATTCTTCTGGCCAATAATTTTGAGTTTTTTTGAAGTTTTTCTTTTGACGATTCAGCATAATTAAAGTCATCTATTGTGAAAATAACTATTTCACTATCTTCAATTGTTTCAATACAGAGCTCAGTAGGTTTGTTAAATACATTCGATTCTAAGTCTGCTATTATCCAGTCTTCCGCACCAAACATAAATATATGTTCTTTCCCTTTTTCATCAATAGAGTAACTTCTTATCAATCCTTTTTTCACATAAAAAGCATTTTTTGAAACAACACCTTGCTTTTGAATGATTTCTTTCTTTTTAAATTTTTTGTGAATTGCTTTAGTATCTGTACCTATTATTTCAGTGAGAAAGTCCATTCAGTTACGATTTAGTTGCCTTTAATTCTATGAATAAGCTCTTGGAAAACCATTTCGAAATTTTTAATTGGTGGTTGTCTTTTAATGGCTGTCACGTTTCCAGTTTCATCAATATTAAGTTCGTAATACCATAAAAACGAAGCTTTGTTTACATCCATACCCATTTGCCCAAATCTTAAGTCCCAAAAAAGTAATTTCCCATTTCTTTCTTCTATTCTATACCATCCAGCCGAAATATCGATAAGTTGTTGAACAACTTCTTGATCTAAATAAGGATCTATTAATTGGTGGTTTTTTTCAAACTCTTTAGAATAACTTATTTCGTGCTGGTCGAAAAGAGAATAGTAAGCAGTTCTATAACCGTTGTCAGTTTCGATTAATGACGACCAAAGTATTGAGTTTAAGGGAGCCGGTTTGGTATCCATTTCAACATATTCTATGTTTTGATTTTGTAATCCTTTTTTAAATTCCTTAAAAGAGATCCATTTAAATATTAAGGTAAGTATTAGGTATGAAGTACTTAAAGAAAGTCCTATTTTATTCAATTTAGATCTCTTGGGGTTTTCTCTTTTTAATCTCATCGCTGCTATTAAAAATCCAAGAAAGGGTAAGGTATATATGGGATCAACTACAAAAATATTTTGGTACGCTAAACGGTAATCGAATGGCCAGAAAAACTGTGTGCCCCATGTTGTATGTGCATCTAATAATGGGTGGGTAACAGTAGTCCAAAAAAAGAGCTTGGTCCAATCTCTAAACGATACATGTTTTATTTTAAAATGTATTTTTTTGGCAATCCATCCTAAAACAGGAGCTATTAAAATAGCAAAAACAATAGAGTGTGAAAAACCTCTATGCATTTGAGTGGCTGATATTTCGTCTGTAAAATATCTAAGTAAAACATCTAAATCAGGAAGGGTTCCAGCTATTGCTCCCCACAAAATAGCTTTATTACCAATTTTCTTTCCTAAAACTGCTTCCCCAACCGATGCTCCTAGTACAATTTGAGTAAGTGAATCCAAAAATGATTAAAAATTATCTCCGTCGATCATTCTACCCAATCCCCCTAAAACTGAGCCTTCTCCTTTAGATTTGCCTCCCATTTTGGGTGCATTTTGAAGTATTCTATCTGCCATTCTAGAAAAAGGTAAACTTTGAAGATATACTGTTCCAGTACCTTTAACTGTAGCTAGAAAAAGTCCTTCGCCACCAAAAATCATGGATTTTAAATTCCCCGCTTTTTCTATATTATAGTCTAGATTATTAGTAAAAGCAACAATGCAACCAGTATCTATAAGAAGGGTCTCGTTATTTAATTCTTTCTTAACTACCGTACCGCCGGCATGAAGAAAAGCCAATCCATTTCCTCTAAGTTTTTGAAGAATAAATCCTTCACCACCAAAAAAACCAGCTCCAATTCGTTTATTAAAGGCAATAGACACATTAGTTCCCATTGCAGCACATAAAAAAGCATCTTTTTGACAAAGTATTTCTCCGTTAACCTCTTTTAAATCGATAGGAATAATGGAACCTGGGTAAGGGGCTGCAAAAGCTACTTCTTTTTTCCCACTTCCAATATTTGTAAAATGAGTTAAAAATATAGATTCACCAGTTAAAACTCTTTTTCCAACGCTAAATAGCTTGTTCATAAAACTGCTATTTACTTCGGAACCATCTCCCATTTTCGCTTCAAATGAAATTCCACCATCCATCCAGTTCATGGAGCCAGCTTCAGCAATTACAGTTTCATTAGGATCGAGTTCAATCGCAACTGTTTGCAGGTCGTCACCATGTATTTTATAATCAATTACGTGAGAATCCATTAATCGTCGCCATTAATTAATACAGGTGTTTTACCGTCTGTTAATATCAGTTTTGCATTTGGAGAAGTAGCAATTTCTTTTAGCACTTCCAAACTTCGCCATTCAATATTCCCTTGTGTGATACCCTCTTTAATAATTCTTTGAGCGTCTCTTATACCTTCGGCCTCAATTCGCTTTCTGTCCGCCTCTTTCTTTTCTCTCTGTAAAACAAATTCCATTTGCTGCGCTTGTTGTTCTGCTCTTAATTTTGCTTCAATAGCTGCATACAGCCCAGAAGGAAGCGATATACTTTTTAGAAGTACTGCTTCAATAACAAAACCTCTATTTTCTAATAGCTTAATCATCTTTACTTTTATTTCTGACTCAATTTCAGCTCTCTTACCAGAATGCATATCTTTTGCAAAAAATTTGGCACAAACATCAGCAGCTGCAGATCTGAAGGTGCTAAGTATTAAAACTCTTTCAAAATTAACTCCAACTTCGTTTATAATATCAATAGTCTTTTCTTGTTTTACGTGGTAGAGAATAGAAATTTCTGCGTTTACATTTAATCCTTCCTTAGAAGGTAAATTTAGTTTCACCTCTCTGTTTACAGTTCTTGTAGGTATAATAATTAAAGAAGTTGTAAAGGGATTGATAAATGCAGGTCCTGGATTTATGACATTTCCTCGTAGTCTTCCTAAAAATTTTCTAACACCTACTTCACCCGGTCTTACAATGGCGCAGGAGGTGAAAAGAATAGAAAAAATAAATGTGTAAGTCAGTAATTTAAATGTTTTCATAGCAATTTTGTTTACTATAAAAGTACAAGAATTATTCCAAAAATATATATTAAAAAAGATAAAAAATATTAATAAAAGAAGTTTTTACAGAAGAAATTTAATATTACTCGTAAATAATTTAATGGAAATGGCTAGAAGAACTACTCCGAAAATTTTCCTAATAATACCAATACCATTTTCACCAATAATTTTTTCTATTTTATTGAACCCCTTAAGAACTATGTAAATAAATAACATATTAATAAATATTGCGATTATAATATTTGTGTTACTGTAAGCGGCTTTTAGGGAAAGCAGGGTGGTAAGACTACCAGGTCCAGCAATTAAGGGAAAAGCTAAAGGGAAAACTGTAGCATTTAATGGGTTTTTCTCGTCTTTATAAATTTTGATACCTAATATCATTTCCAGGGCAATAAAAAATATAATAAGCGATCCTGCTATGGCAAATGAATGGACATCAATTCCTATTATACTTAGTAATTGTTCACCTATAAATAAAAAAACTATTAAAATAATTCCTGCAATTAGACTGGCTTTCTCACTTTGTATTTGTCCAACTTTTTGTCTTAAATCAATAATTATGGGAATGTTACCAATAATGTCAATGACAGCAAATAATACCATAAAAATTGTTAGAATATCTTTAATATTGAATTCCATTATTAAAATTTTCCGCGAAAGTAAACTAATTTTTCAACTAACAAAAAGTTTTGATATTAAGTTGCGGGGTCTGGTATAGTTTCGTGAACGCTATCTATTTCTTTTAAAACATCAGTACTCAGTTCTACATCTACTGAATCAATGTTCTCTTGAAGCTGTGATAGATTGGTTGCCCCGATAATATTACTGGTAACAAATGGCTGTTGGTTGATAAATGCAAGTGCCATTTTAGTAAGTGAAATATCATTTCTTTGAGCAATTTCTAAATACATTTTCGTTGCTTCAGTGCTCTGGTTGCTGCTGTACCTGACAAACCTTTTGAATAAATTTAACCTGCTATTTTCTTTATCTTTTTTCTGAATATATTTTCCAGAAAGAACCCCGCAGCCAAGTGGTGAATAGGCGAGTAGACCAACATTTTCTCTAATGGAAACTTCAGCATTTCCAACTTCAAATTGTCTGTTCAAAAGTGAATACGGGTTTTGAATCGTAATCATTCTTGGAAGATCATTTTTTGATTCTTCTAAAAATCGCATCATTCCCCAGGGGTTTTCGTTGGAGAGCCCAATGTGTCTAATTTTCCCAGATTTCATGATTTTGTTTAAGGAATGAAGAACTTCTTTAAAATTATCTTCCCATTTCTCGTTAGTCATGGGTTTAAAACCTCTAACTCCAAATTTATTGGTGTTTCTATCTGGCCAATGTAATTGGTACAAATCTATAAAATCGGTCTGTAACCGTTTTAAACTATTTTCTACTGCTTCATTTAGAGCACTTTCTGAAAAGCCTGTGGTTCGTATATGCTTGGTGTAGTCTCCTGGTCCTGCAATTTTAGTAGCTAAAACGATATCATTTCTTTTACCAGATTTTTTAATCCAAGAGCCGATTATTCTTTCAGTATTTCCGTATCTAGTAGCTTCTGCAGGAACTGGATACATTTCAGCAGTATCTATAAAATTAACGCCTTTTTCTAAGGCGTAATTCAATTGTTGATGTCCATCGTCTTCGCTGTTTTGACGTCCATAGGTCATGGTGCCTAGACATATTTTGCTAACCTTAATGTCGGTGTTTGGAAGTACGTTATATTTCATCATTATTATTCATTACGTTGTTTTGCTTGTCTATAGATTCTTGATGAATAGCTTTTAAAAGTTGCTGTACAAATTGTTCGCTAAGTCCGTTCTCTTTTCCGTATTTAGATCTGGTTTTAAGCATTTCTGACCATCGGTCATTTTGAAGAATAGTTACTTTGTTTTCTTTTTTGTGTGAACCAATTTTTTGAACCAACTCCATTCTTCTTTTTAAGGTATCTAATAATTCAATATCCAAGTCGTCTATTTGAAACCTAAGTTGCTGTAAAGAAGATTTAAAGTCTTTATCTTCAATTTTATGATTTCTAATAACTAGTTTGTTGAGAATAGTTTCCAGGTCTTTTGGAGTAATTTGTTGTTCACTATCGCTAAGTGCATTTTCAGGATCTTTATGTGTTTCTATCATTAATCCGTCGTAATTCATATCCATAGCTTTTTGAGCAACTTCAAAAATCATATTTCTTTTTCCTGTAATGTGACTGGGGTCACATATCATGGGCATATTTGGGAATTTTTTTTGTATGTCTATTGCGATTTGCCACTGTGGAGTATTTCTGTATTTTGAATTCTTATAAGCGAAAAATCCTCTGTGGATAGCAGCTATGTCTTGAATGCCAATAGCTTTTAATCTTTCAATTGCACCTATCCAAAGGTTAAGTTCTGGGTTAATGGGGTTTTTAACAAATACGGGAACATCTATTCCTTTAAGGGCTTCAGCAATTTCTTGAACTGCAAATGGGTTTCCAGTAGTTCTTGCACCTATCCATAACACATCTATCTGGTGTTTGATCGCTAGTTCTACGTGGGCTGCTTTAGCTACTTCGGTGGTGGTTTGGAGTCCAGTTTCTTCTTTAGCTTTTTGCAACCATTTTAGACCTTTTACACCAACACCTTCAAAACTATTGGGTCTTGTTCTGGGTTTCCAGATACCTGCTCTAAATATTAAATGGGGATGTTTTTTTAATTCATGAGCAGTTGCTAAAACTTGTTTTTCAGATTCTGCGCTACATGGACCAGCTATTATTACTGGTTTGTTATGGTTAAATATTTTTTGAAAATGGGTATTCATTTTATTAAGGCGAAGATATTTAGATAATTTTATTAGATGAAAAATTGTTTAATAAACTTATATTTAAGTAGTAATAAATAGACAATATGATACACGGTACACACAATGCTTTAGATGATGTTAGAAATAATGATATTAAAATTTACATCAATGGAGAATTTCATAAAAGAGCTGAAGCTAAAATTAGTGTTTTTGATAGTGGTTATTTAGTTGGAGATGGGGTATGGGAGGCAGTCAGACTTGCTAAAGGAACTTTAATTTTTATAGATGATCATTTGTCTAGATTGTGGAATGCAGCAAAGGCAACAGGGATTAAGTTGTCTTTTTCAAAACAAGAGCTCATTAAAATTATAAATTCTGTTTTAAAGGAAAATAAGATGACCGATGGTGTTCATGTTAGAATGATGATAACTAGAGGTATTAAAAAAACACCATCTCAAGATCCTAGACTAACTATTTCTGGCCCTAATTTGGTAATTATACCAGAATATAAATTAGCTGACCCCAGTTCTAAGAATAAAGGCATTAAATTATTTACTTCTACAATTCGAAGAGGTGCTCCAGATTATTTAGATCCTAAATTAAATTGCCACAGTAAGCTGCATGAAGTTCAAGCATTAATTCAAGCTATTGAGGCTGGTGCCGATGAAGCACTAATGTTAGATGTTCATGGATTTGTAGCAACTTGTAATGCTACTAATTTCTTCATGATTAAAAATAAAGTGGTTTATACTTCTACTACCCAATATTGTATGAATGGTATTACAAGGCAAAAAATAATTGATGTTTGTAAAATGAATAATATTGAAGTTAAAGAAACTAACTTTTCTTTGTTTGATGTCTACGGAGCAGACGAGGCTTTTGTTACTGGAACCTTTGCTGGTGTAACTCCTGTAATTTCAATAGATGGGAAATCTATCGGGGAAAATTCAAATAACGAATTCTCAGCGACTTTAGAAAAGTATTACAAAACACTTATTGAATCTCAAATAAAATGAGTCAAGTAATTTGTTTGTGGGCCAGTCCTAGAAATATTTCTACTGCTTTGATGTATTCATTTGCACAAAGGAAGGATGTAAAAGTGCTTGACGAACCTTTTTACGCTTATTATTTGACGCATGTCAATCCTAAAATCAATCATCCTGGGAAAAAAGAAATATTAGAAAGTCAACCCACCAGCTTAGATGAAGTTCTAAACAAAATAAATTCTTTAAAAAAAGACTTTAAAATTATATTTATAAAGAATATGACGCATCACTTAAAAGGAGTCAACCTAAGTTTTGCTAATAGTTGGAGTAATATTATTTTAACCAGAAATCCCCAAAGTGCAATGATATCTTTTTCTAAAGTAATTCAAAATCCTACCATGGACGATTTAGGATACGAGCTGCAGTACCTTTTAGCAAGTAGTTTTAAGAAAAAAAGTATAAAATTCAAAATAATTTCGTCAGAAGAACTATTGAAAAATCCAAAAGAAATTTTAACTAATATGTGTGGTTTTTTTAATATTTCTTTTGATTCTAAAATGCTTTCTTGGAAAAAGGGAGGTATTGTTGAAGATGGGGTTTGGGCCCCCTATTGGTATGGTAATGTGCACAATTCCGAGGGTTTCAGTCCATATACAGAAAAATTTGAAAATGACATCCCTTCTAATCAGCACAATTTGTTAGAAAAAGCTCTTTATTATTACCAAAAATTAATGTCATTCTTAGACTGATTACTCTTTCTTGAAATTTATTATGATTATGTTTATCCAATGAACTATTTATCAGTAGAAAATATCAGTAAATCTTATGGGGAAAGAATACTTTTTCAAGATTTATTTTTTGGTTTAAGTAAGGGAGATAAGATGGCGTTAATTGCCAATAATGGGACTGGTAAAAGCAGTATGCTTAAAATTATTGCAGGTAAAGACGTAACTGAATCTGGGAAAATAACTTTAAGAAATGGTATAAGAATAGGATATTTAGAACAAGATCCGCTTTTTAATGAGGGGTTCACAGTAAAAGAGTTTTTAGAGAATTCCAATTCTGATGTCATGCAAATAATTAGAGATTATGACAAGGCTTTGGAATTACAAACTGTTGATTTTAATGATGCAACAAGTCAGCGCTTTCAAGAGGCTTCAGATTTAATGGATAAGGCTAATGCCTGGAATTTTAATAACGAATTAAATCAAATATTAACGCGCTTTAAAATTCTGGATTTAACCCAAAATTTAAAAGATCTATCGGGTGGTCAGCGAAAAAGATTATCGTTAGCATTACTTATTTTAGATAAACCAGAGTTGTTGCTATTAGACGAGCCTACTAACCACTTAGATATTGAAATGATAGAATGGTTGGAAGAGTATTTAAAAAATCAGAATATAACGCTTTTAATGATCACTCACGATCGTTATTTTTTAGATAGGGTTTGTAATCATATATTGGAGCTGGAAGATGGTAAATTATATCATCATAAGGGTAATTACAGTTATTTTCTTCAAAAGAGAGCAGAGCGTGAGGCTAATTTTAGTACTGAGATATCAAAGGCTGGTAGATTGATGAAAAAAGAGTTGGAATGGATTAGAAAGACTCCTCAGGCAAGAACTACAAAGTCAAAGGCAAGGGTAGATAATTTTGATAACATCAAGCAAAAAGCGAATTCTAAAAAGGTAAAGCAGGAGTTAAAGCTAGAAGTAAAGATGAGTAGGGTTGGAGGCAAGATTTTAGAACTCAAAAAAGTATATAAATCTTATGGAGATTTAAAAATTTTAAGTGGGTTTGATTATGTATTTAAAAATGGAGAACGTATTGGTATTATTGGAGATAACGGAGTTGGCAAGAGTACTTTTTTAAATATTATTACTCGTAGAGAAGAGGCAGATAGTGGAAAAATAAATATTGGAGAAACAATAGTTTATGGCTATTTTAATCAAAAAGGCATTGTATTAAAAGAAGACAAAAGGGTTATAGAAGTATTAAAAGACATTGCAGATGTGATAGTGATGGCTAATGGAAGTAAAATCTCAGCTTCTCAGCTCTTGGAGCACTTCATGTTTGATGCTCAAATGCAATATACTTATGTGTCAAAGTTGAGTGGTGGTGAAAAGCGAAGACTTTATTTGTTGACTGTGCTAATGAAAAACCCTAATTTTTTAATCCTTGATGAACCTACTAATGACTTAGATCTTTTGACTTTAAATAAGTTAGAAGAGTTTTTGTTAGAATTTAAGGGCTGTTTAATTCTAGTATCTCACGATCGTTATTTTATGGATAAGTTAACCGATCATTTGTTTGTTTTTAAAGGAGCTGGAGTTGTTGAAGATCATTATTGCAGTTATTCAGAGCTTAGAAATAAACAAAGCAAAGAATTGAAAACAAATAAGAAAGAAGAGAAAGATAACAATTTAAAAACCAAACATACCATTACTTTTACTGAGAAAAAGGAGTATAAAAGCTTAGAAAAGCAAATAAGTAAATTAGAGTTAGAAAAAAGCAATTTAGAGGCATCTTTTAAAGACACTACTATGGATTATGATTTGATGATGAAAAAGAGTAAAGAACTAGAAGAGTTAACGAATACAATTGATAATAAAATGTCGAGATGGATGGAGTTGGAAGAAAAAATGGGATAAAAAAAAAGCTCACGTTAGTGAGCTTTAAAGTCGTTTAAAAATTGGTTTAAATAACCTTTACATTAACTGCATTTAAACCTTTTTTACCTTCTTTCAATTCAAATTCAACTTGATCGTTTTCTTGAATTTCATCAATTAGGCCTGAAGAGTGTACAAAATGTTCTTTTTCTGAACCATCCTCCTTAATAAAACCAAATCTTTTGGTGTTATCGTAAAATTTTACTATTCCTTTATTCATTGTAATTTATTATTATAAAATGCAAATGTATGTCAATTTATCTTACCATCAGCAAATTGATTAGTATTGTTTTCTTATCAAAGTCATTAAAATCTCTTTACAATTTAAAAATGATAAGAAATTAAACTACACATATTTTAATTTTAATACTCATTTATTGTTTTTTTTATTGTATATTAGAGTATGTTTACTCTGTTGAAAAAACATTTTTTATTTTTGTCACTATTGTTAATGCTACTCATGAGTGGTATTGAAGTACTTGCGCAAGCCAAAGCCAAATTAAACTCTGTTAAAATATTTAAAAACGAAATAAATGTTGAGCTAAAACAAAAAATTTACCAACTAAAGTACTCAGATCCTAATTTAGCCATATCTATATGTTTAAATTCTCTAGAAGATTACATTCCCTTAGGCCCTAGTCTTTTTACACTTTACCTATACAGTACATTAGGTGAATTATATCTAAAAAAAGATCTTCCTGTTTTAGCACTTTCTTATTTAGAAGATGCCATGTATGAGTTTCAGTTAATTAAAAGACAAGGAACCGCCTTTTCAAACTCAGAGCCTACGCAGGCTCCATGGCTTTCCATAAATATTGGAAATATATTTTTCAGTCAAGGTCAGTACAATAAAGCCATGGAGAGATATGAACTTGGTAAAACATATTTTACTCAATTAGATTCTTTATTACCTAAAATTAGAGGCTTATCTACTACATATAACAATATTGCTTTAGTGCAAATAGAGCTTAAAGATTATAATGCTGCCTTAGGAAATATTACCAAGGCTTATAATTTAAGGTATAAGAATCAATTTAACGCCGTAGATATTGCTCATTCCTTTAAATCTTACAGCGAGTTATATTATAAATGGAACATGCAAGATAAGGGTGATTTATACCTTGCTAAAACCGACAGCATTAATAGAATGATTCAAGAGGAAAAGAACTCAGTTAAATTTAAAGATTTTAATGATTTAACATTCAAGCTTTTAGATAACTATTTAGGGAATTGCTTCGAGTATAAGGGAGAGTATCTTTTTAATCAAAAAAGATACAATCAAGCATTGGAGGCATATAATATTGCATCTAAATATTACAGAGAGTTTACTTTTCAAAAGGCTAGCCTTATTAATAAAAAAGCTAACGTTTACTATAGGTTGGCAGATTACGAAAACTGTTTAAAAGCAGTTGAAGAGTGCATATTGTTATCAAAAGAACAAAACTTACAAAAACAAATAGAAATTGCTCTAGAATTAAAGATAAAAGCGTTGAATAAATTGGGGTTATCTTCAGAAATAGAATTATTTGTGGGGGAATTATTGAAAAATAAAGATTACAGGTATAGTGTACAAGTAAGTCAGTTGCTTTCTGGGTTAGAATCAAAAAATGAAATTCTTATAAAAAAACGAGAAATAGAAGAACAGAAGCAAAAAAATTCACGTATTGTATTTATTTCAATTATTGTTATTTTAATATTATGTTTTGCTACTGCTTATTTCTTGTCAAGAAAAGTATATCTAGACAAGCAAATGATAATTTCATCTCAAAATGAAAAAATAGCTAAGTCTGAGTTAGAGCATAAAAAAAGAGAACTAGCAGCTATTTCCACCAACATTGTTCAGGAGAACGAACAGGTATCTAATATATTAAAAGATTTAAAGTATTACAGTTCTTTATTGAAGTCCGAAAAAGATAGAAATTCCTTCTCTCCATTAATTAAATCAATTAATAGACTCCTCTCAGAAAAACGTAAAGAAGATTTGTATTCCGATCAGTTTAATGCAGCTTACCCCGGCTATCTTGAGTATTTAACAAGAACTTACGTCGATCTTACTACTTCTGACCTTAAGCTATGTACTTTCTTGCGTATGAACCTTAATACTAAGGAGATAGCAGATATTATGGGATTATCAGTAAGATCTGTTGAAAGTCGAAGATATCGTCTTCGAAAAAAACTAAATTTGAGTAAGGAAGAAGACTTAGTAAGTAATTTAATAAGTTTAAAATATTAATACTTAAATACTACTCAATAAGCCTACTTTAGTTATTTTTCATTACTCAGTCAACTGAATAACCACTCATTTTTTCTCAAAGACTTCACAAGCTTCGACCCTTTATTAAGTTTGCGTTGTTAATAAAACAAATGCGCAAACTTTATTTATATATTTCATCTATTATTTCGCTTATTCTCATCATTAATCAAGGTGTTTATAGTCAATTTACTTCACCCTATGGAATATCCGGCACTAATTCCAATATGAATGAAAAACATACTAGTCTTCCTGCAGAAGCATTTCATGGTAGAGGCAATGGTTCGACTTCGTATGATTGCTGTGGTTATCAAAGTGGTAAAAATACAGTAACAATTGAAAAGCAAGGTATTCTTCTATCAACAGTTATTAACCAAATAGGTGCTTTCGATTATTCTGGCAGTGGTTTTACTTATACATCCTATGGTTCTGACCCATCAGTTAATGTATACATGTGTTATTTAAATGATAATAATGATTTCCAATCAACAAGTAATGCAGGCTATGTTGATTTTCAAGGTGAAATTATAGGAGTTTATCTTATACAATCTAAAACCGAATATTGGTCTAGTTCTGAATATTCAAGCAGCTACTATCCATCTGGTGCTCCTGTAGGAAGAGAGTTCGAACCAGCGGGCGGAAGACCGGGGGGCAATCCGGGTAATTATACACAATGGAATACACAAAGTAATAGTAAGGATTGGTTCCAGATTAGTAATTCTTATAAAAGATTTAAGATGGGATGCGAAAATAATAAACCAGGAGATTGGTTTAGAGTTGTAACACTCTCAAATTCATGCTCAGAACCTACAGGCTCAGGATCTATAGGAAACCCTCAAAACAGCTGTGGAAGTTTTAATCCTAACACTATAACAAATATTTCTTCTGGTTCTGGTGGTAGTGGAGGAACAGCAACTTATTTTTGGCAATATTCCACCTCCTCTAGTTCTGGTCCATGGACTACTATCGGAAGTTCAAACAATTCTACTTACGATCCATCCACTATATCGCAAACCACCTGGTATAGAAGAGGATATTACCGCTGTGGTGATCCCTCTGCTGCTGTTTATACAGATGCCGTGGAAATGACAGTTGGTTCCAACCCTAGTGACGCTGGTTCTATCGGAAATGCACAATCAACATGCAATAATAGTTTTGATCCCTCTGCCATAACTAATACCTCATCTCCAATAGGTGGTACAAATTTGACTTATCTATGGGAATATTCAACCAATTCTTCCTCAGGTCCTTGGATAGATATTCCTCAGCTTGGTTCCGTAACTGTTTTTTCGAGTGATTGTGACAATGCAACAGGTTGGTCAGGAGATATTAATACTCTTCCTGACGCAACTACAAATGGTTCTTGGTGTATTTTCAGTTCTCCTACCAATTCTTCTGGTACAGGTCCTAACAGCGCTCAATCGGGTTCCTATTATTTTTACTTTGAAACATCAGGAGCCGCATCCCAAAATGGCTCGATTGTATCGCAGGCTCTTGATTTGAGTAGTGCCTCTTCTGCCCAATTAAGTTTTTATCTACACGCTTATGGTGCCAATATCGGCACATTAAATGTTGGAGTAAGTACGAGTTCTTCAGGTCCATTTACTACAGAGTATTCTGTTACAGGTCAGCAGCAAACTTCGGGATCTGACCCTTGGACATTAGTTAATGTTGATTTATCAAGTTATA
>JAQXDK010000038.1 GCA_029251405.1 Flavobacteriales bacterium | reverse complement strand
AAAAAAAAAAAAAACAGCAATGTTGTAATAAATAATAATAGATCTACAGACTATTCTAAGTCTGGAAAATATTCTATCAAAATATTAAAGAAAAATCCCTTTGGTATAAATTATACTTTTAAAAACCTAAAGAAAGGTCAACAAATTTTCGTTTCAGTTCTAGAAAAATCCAATTTTTCAAAGGGTAGGTTTAAGCTGGTAGACCAAGATAAAAAGTTCAAATCAGTTACTTTAAACAGGGATTTAACAGCAGACGAAGGTTGGAATTTAGTAACTGTAAGTTATTTATTGAAAAAAGATTACAATTCTATTAAGTTTTATATACATAACCCCAATGAAAAGCCTGCCTATTATGATAATTTAAAAATTAGTTTAATCCCCGAATCTGAAAAAAGAAAAATACCGAATGAACATATAGACATTCACTTAAAAGCAAAAGATTTAAAAAAACTTAAGAAACTTAGAGAAGAAGCCTTAAAGTGTGGAGTTATTGGTGAAGCACAAAAAAAATATTTTAAAGGGAAAATGACCTATAGAGATAAAACAATTCCAATAAAAATTCGTCTTAAAGGCGATTGGATAGATCATTTAGAATCAAATAAATGGTCTTTTAGAATAAAAATTGATGAAGGTTTTGATTTTAAAGGTATTCGTAAATTCTCTATTCAACACCCTACGACTAGATCCTTCTTAAAAGAATGGCTATTTCATAAGATATTTGAGGACGAGGATATATTAACTCCCAAATATGAATTTATTTCCGCCTCCATAAATAATGAAAATCTAGGTATTTATGCTTTTGAAGAGCACTTTGATGAAAAGTTAATTTCAGCTTATGGCTTTCCAAATACACCTATCCTAAAATTTAATGAAAAAGGGTTATGGGAAGTGAGAAAGCATAATAGTAAGTCTAAAGTTTCTTATCCATTTTTAGCAGCTGCTGAAATTATTCCTTTCAACCAAAAGAAAATTTATGAATCTGATATTCTGAAAGAGCTTTTTGCAAAAGGTAAAACTAAAATGGAAAAATATAGATTATTTAAAGAACCCTTGGAAAATATTTTCGACATTAAAAAAACCGCGTTAATGTATGCATTAAATGACCTTGGGAAGATTCGACATTCTAATCACTGGCATAACCAAAGAATATTTTTGAATCCAATAACTAATAAATTAGAATTTATCGCTTATGACTGTTACTCTGGGATTTATGAAGGATTTGAAGATGTTCTATATGGATATTCTCAATCTGATACCAGTTGCTATTATTGGGAATTCCTAACTAAACAATTTTTTAATAATAAAAAATTTATGGTTCGTTATAAGGATTACTTGCAAATAATATCTGACCAAAATTATGTGAATCATATAATTAAAAAATATAAACATGAGACTGATTCATTAGCTGATTTAATTAATAATGAGTTTAGTTATTATCAATTTGATATAAATTATATTAACCATAATGCTAAAAAAATAAGGAATCTAATTCCTGAAATTGACACAAATTTCAAGTTTACTTGTCTTGAACCATCCTATGATTATGATTTGATTAACAACAATTATTTTTCAAATATGGGACTTAAAGCAAAATTCAGAATGAAAGATAGTGCTCTATTTTTGACTATGAGGAATTTTCACTTAGACACCGTGTCTGTTATTGGATATGGAAATAGTAAAAAGAAAATGAAGAGATTTGAATCTAAAATAATGTTGGAAGCCTTTAAAAAGGACCATTATTTGGAGGAAATTGAAGTTGAAAATCAATTTAAATACCTTTTTGTAAAACCACACAATATTGATAGAACAATAATTATTAGACTGGAAAAAATTCTATAATTTATTGGAAACCTTTCTGTAAGTACTTCCTTTAGGTGCAGATTGTTGAACCTTTGTTTTTAATTCTCCTTTTCGTTTGTTTTTCTTTTTTTCTGATTTCTTACTGTAATCAGATTTTGATGAAGATTTATTTGCTTTCTCAGATTTTGATTTTTGTTTTGAATTGCCTTTAGAGTTGTAGTCCGTTTTAGTGGGTTTAGAAGATGTTGATTTCCCTGTAGGAAGAACTGTCTTAGTGGTCGACGTTCCTGACCCAGATTTATTAGAATTACTACCGTCCTCAGCAGGTTCGGTAGAAACAGCTTTAGCTCTATTTTCATCAGTCTCGGATCCAGGTTTTTCTTTTTTATCTCTACCAAATGTTAAATTAATCCCAAAATGGAATTGTCCATTTCTGACCTTTTTGGTGTCGATATTAAGACTAGAAGATGCATTATTTGACAGAAAGTTTTCGTTTGGATTTAAAACACCAAAAGCCAAAATGTTGTCAGTTAAAAAATATATTTCAAAAGGGCCTAGGTTTAAAGACAAACCTGCACCCAAATTTGTATAACTTCTGTTATAAATAGAATAACTTGCAGTGGCAGATAAGAAATTACCAAGATGGTAATTATATGCAATACCCAAACCTCTTCTCCAACGCTTTCTTACAAATGAAGAATAAAAGCTAAGCGATACAAAATTATTATGGTCAACAATATATTCTACAGAAGCATATATCTTAGTTCTTAAAGTTGTGCTGTAACTTGGATTAGAATATTGGTAATTATTTTTTAAAGATTCTTCAACAGAGTCTTCCAAAACACCTTTCAAGAAATCTACACTAGTTCCATCTCCAAATAAAGAAATTGGATTATCAATACCATCGTAAGTATAGTCCCAAGCAGCTAATTCTGAGTTAGCAGTGTAACTATTCCAGTTAATGAAACCCAAATCTAAAACTGAAGCCTCCAATAGAACCTTATCGTTCAGGTGATAGTTGAAACCAAAGTCTAGACCCAATCCATGATTATTTCTATTAAAAAGATAATTATTTATGTTAGTACCATCTAAACCCGCTTGCTCCATCATTAGTGAACTGTCTGTATTAATTGCACCAATACTAGGAATGTCTCCATCAATCATAACCATTGGCAAGCCTGCTGTTCTAAAATCAAAATTCATATCAAATGTTAGAGCATGAGTATTTTGATCTGTTGTAATCCCCATGTAACTAACATCGGTTGTGAAATTTTCCATACCATATAAGTACTTCAGTCTCGCACCGTAAGAAAATTTATGATGTACGTCGTGCACCCAATGAACTGCATATTCTCTCCAGTGAGTAAAATCAAAACCTAAACCATCAAAAGCTGCTCTTTTCCCAAGTAGGTTATTCCCATTACCCTCCATTGCCATGATTATTAAATCTTTTGGATAGTTAAATGTAAAATCCAATTTCTCGGTCACATTGAAAGAAAAGAAATTATCTCCACTTTTAAACCCCATGAAAAATAAATCAGTACTACCGTTTAAAATGAAGAAATTTTCACTCGACATTTTCGAAATGGCATTATCTACATCTGGCATCATAAAACCGTTAGCATTTTTAGTAAAAATATCGCCCATCGAAAACCCAGTATTAAACATAGAGCCGTAAACACTGGAGATAATTGGAAGGCCAATATCTAATTTAGAATCTGGAAAAGATGCTGGATCAACCTGAGTAATCTGAGGAATAGAAGGCATATGATAAAGAATAAAATCTTGCTGCGCTACAATTCTTGTAAATAAAATAAGGGGCAATATGAAGATTAGTTTTCTCATCAGAACATCCTCCCTGAGATTAATAAAGCCATCGACAGACCTAACTTATAATCATTGTAAATCTTAATGGATTGTTGGTTGTTAAAGTCTGCAGTATTAGCTGTTACTAATAATATTACGTTTCTAGTTTCATTCAAATTATCAACGCAACCGCTGTCACATGCTAAATTGGTAACTTTAATTGTAGGAGATACTACTTTCCCAACAGGATCTAATAAACCTGATTGTATTACAACGGTAGAGTCAGCAATAGAAGATAGTACATTAAAATTACTGTCCAATAATTGCAGGGTAAAGGTTACTTCTAACGGCCACCCATTAGTAGTCACAAATTTTATTACAGCTTCATTGATTTCTGTTTCAGAACTGAATAATTCATCTACTTTAAAATCAAAAGGAATAGTATCTCCCATTACCCATCCTCCAGCATATCCTTCTAAAGGAAGTGTTATTTCTGTGGTTACTGAAATTTCACTAGAATTTGAAATGAAATTACTGTTAGATACAGCAGTATTTGGATCGTTAATTGCTACTACTGGATTACTAATAATTTGTTTAGGAGTTGCATTGATTAATGAATCTATACTACTATTGTCAGCATTCATAGAAACCACAGACGTAACTGATGTTCCTGGAGATTGCGGTTGCTGGATCGTTGGGAAATAAAAAGGTGCTGGCTGGTTATTTCCAGAAGAAGCAGAATCGTAAGTGATATCATCAATAAATACACCTTGTAAATCTTCATAATACATTTGCAACATTCCCATTTTAGGTGAAAATCCAAAACTATTTTCAATGGTGTGTGTTATCTCTGGATTCGTTAATAAAAAATCTACTGCTTGCTCTGAATTTTTAAAAATATCTATTTCCAATGGCACTTCACCTAAATCAAATTGTTGGTATTTTAAGTCTCCATAAATAGTTTCAAATTCTAGGTTGTCCATTGAAAAAGAAAAACTTATGTCATCAGAAGCATACAAAGGATTTCCCGATCCTGTAATAGTCACCTCTAATTCTACAACCATCTCGTTAAATCCGTTACCCCCTTTTGTGAGGTCAAAAGTGTAATTACTTAAATTAACTTGTGTCAACGCGGTATTGTTAGCATTTGCTACTAAAATGTCGTTGTAAGAACCACCAAAAGCATTTACTAAAGAAGGAATGGTTAAATTTAATTCAACTTCGTGACTAAGGTTGTTGGTAATTGAAATTGTTAAAATTCCTTGAGAAAAAAATATTGAATCCAGCTCTTCACCATTTGGAAATGAAAGCGTATTTGTTGTAGTATCTTGAAAAGTATGGTTGACTGAAAAAGAAGGGATGGGGTATGAAAATGGAGGTATATTTGGAAGTGAAATTGTAGATGAAAAATTCTGATCTGGTAAATTCACAATTTCTGATGCGTTAATTGTGGTTGTTGGCGTCACATATGCTAAAAATAATTCTCCATTGACGCCAGTACTAATAATATCTCCAGTATCTCCTTCTAACATATCTTGTACATCAATTTCTGCACTAACAAGAGGTATTGCTAAATTATGAAAGGTTTGTAAAGTGGATAAATCTACCGTTTCATTTTTTTTGCACGAGAATATTGCTAAAAAAATTAAAAGCCCGTAAATAACTTTACTGATAGAGTTCATATCTGGAAAAAATATTCGTCTAAGTTAAAGAATTTCCTACAATTAAATAATTTAAAAGCAAATCTTCTTAGATAAACTTATGTAGTTTTGTGGAATTTAGATGTTTTATACATATTATAAAAAATTATTCGTTTTTAAAATAACTGTCTATTAAGAATTTTACTTGTTAAATAAATATAAATATCATTTTGTTCTTCACTTTACTATTCTAATTTGGGGATTTACTGGAATAATTGGTAAAACACTTAACTTAAGTGGGCTTACTTCCAATGAAATAGTCTTCTGGAGAATGCTTATTGCATGGGCAACTTTGCTTTTGTTTCTTATTCTAAAAAAAGAAAAGTTAAGACTTAATAAACTAACATTATTGAAATTTTTTGGCAATGGAGGTTTGATAGCATTACACTGGTACTTTTTTTTTGAAGCTATTGCCTTATCTAACGTATCCATTGCGCTTGTATTTATGTCTACTACAGCATTTTTCACCTCTTTTGCGGAATGGATTGTCTACAAAAAAACATTTGATTTTAAAGAACTCCTCACTGGACTTTTGGTTATTGTAGGTATTTCTATTATTGTTAATGATTTAAATTATAATGAGCACCCAGAATATTTAAAAGCAGTGATTTTTGCATTAACCTCTGCTTTACTAGCTGCATTTTTCTCGGTAATTAACAGCGTTTTAGTTAAAGAAAATAAATCTTCTGTAATTTCTTTTTACGAGCTTTTTTTCGGTTTTTTAATCATCTCCAGTATATTTTTATTAAATAAATCTATTGTTATTAAGGAGTTAAGTTTAAATCTTGAGCAGTTCTATTGGCTGTTAATACTTGGGGTGATTTGCACTTCATTTGCGTTTTTATTGGGCGTATATGTGATGAAATTTATTTCTGCATATACCGTTAATTTATCGGTTAATTTAGAGCCGATATATGCGATAATATTTGCACTTTTAATTTTTAAAGACTCTGAATTAATGAATATTAACTTTTACTTTGGGTCCCTAATTGTTGTTGGTTCAATACTATTAAATGCTTTTTTTAAAACCATAAAAAAAGCCACATAAAGTGGCTTTTATCAATTTTAATTTTAGAAAATTTAGTTCTCAAATCTTTTTTGAACTTCTTCCCAAGAAACAACATTGAAAAACGCTTCTATATAATCTGGTCTTCTATTTTGATAATTTAAATAATATGCATGTTCCCAAACATCAATTCCTAAAATTGGACGACCACCACAGCCGACACCAGGCATAACGGGATTATCTTGGTTTGGTGTAGCGCATACTTCTAATTTTCCGCTTTCCTGGACACAAAGCCAAGCCCAGCCAGAGCCAAATTGTGTAGCAGCAGCTTTAGAAAAAGCGTCTTTAAATGAATCAAAAGAACCAAAATCTCTATTAATCGCATCTGCTAAACCTCCTGAAGGTTGCCCTCCTCCGTTTGGTGACATTACCTTCCAAAATAATGAATGGTTGTAAAAACCTCCTCCGTTATTTCTCAATGCACCATTACTCATATCAAGTGAAGTCATTAATTCATCAATTGATTTGGCTTCAAGGTCAGTTCCTTCAACTGCAGCGTTCAATTTAGCAGTGTATCCAGCATGGTGTTTTCCATGGTGGATTTCCATTGTTCTTTTATCAATATGTGGCGCTAATGCGTCGTGACTGTAATCTAATTGGGGTAATTCAAAAGGCATAATTTATATATTTAAATTCGTTAATATTTATATTTCAAATTTATTGAAAATTTGTTTTAATTTTAAAATTCAACTGTTAAATGAATATAAATAATCACGAGTATTATATGCGTAAAGCATTTATTCAAGCTGAAATCGCTTACCAAAACGATGAGGTTCCAGTTGGGTGTGTGATAGTATTTCAAGATAAAATTATTGCAAAGGGGCACAATCTATGCGAAAAATTAATTGATTTTACTGCTCATGCAGAAATGCAAGCTTTGACCGCAGCAAGTAATTTTATTCAAAACAAATATTTAAACGAGTGCACATTATATGTGACTTTAGAACCCTGTGTCATGTGTGCTGGAGCTGCTTTTTGGACAAGAATAGGTGCCATTGTTTATGGCGCAGAAGATAGAAAAAGAGGGTTTTCACACGTTTCTAAAAATATTATTCATCCAAAAACAAAGATCATTAGTTCGGTATTAGAGAATGAATGCAGTGAGATACTGAAAGATTTTTTCTCAAAAAAAAGATAGTTTTTTAAGAACTTTAACATTTAATAATAAACACATCTCATATTAATCAATACTTTTATTAAAAATTAATTATATGTACCCACCAGAAGTAGTAGCTCCATTCAGAGAAGATTTAACATCAAAAGGTTTTAAAGAATTAACTTCTGCAGATGAAGTTGACAACCATTTAAATACCAAAGAAGGAACACAATTAGTTGTCATTAACTCCGTATGTGGATGTGCAGCTAGAAATGCAAGACCTGCAGCTAAAATTGCTATAGAAAACACCAAAAAACCTAACAAAATTCTTACAGTTTTTGCTGGATTTCATAACGAAGCTACTAATCAAGTAAGAAAGTATTGTTTGCCTTATCCATCGTCTTCTCCAAGTATGGCTTTATTTAAAGATGGTAAATTGGTTCATTTCATTGAAAGACACCATATAGAAGGACAACCTGCTGAATTAATTGCTGAGAATCTCACAGCTGCTTTTAACGAGTACTGTTAACTTTTATCTAAAACTTTAGGTAGTTTGAAATATGTTCCATCTTTTACCGGGCTGTTAGTTAATGCTTCTGCTTGACTAAGTACATCGTCTATTTCATCTTCTCTCCAGTTGTTTAACTCTTCATTCATGTGAATCAGCGGATCGATATCTTTGGTTTCTAAATCGTTCAATTGATTAATGAACTTCAACATTTTAGATAAATCATTTGAAATTAATTTAGATTCATCGTCGTTAAATTTCAATTTTGATAATCTAGCAAGCTTGGAAATTACATCTTTATTAATTTTCACAATTAAGTTCTTTATTGATTATTTGAAAAGTTTGATCTTTCAAATTTACTAAATCTTCTCTATTTAAGTTTGCTACAGCTATTGAATTATGAACTACTACTTTTGCTTTACCTGGCTTAGCTGTACCAGTAATGTCCTTATGATCTGTAAATAAATCATAATTATTTTTAAAAGTGATTGGCAATATTGGACATTTTGTATCTATCGCAAGTTGAAAAGCACCATTTTTAAAACTTCTCATATTTTTTCCTGTTTTGTCCCAACCGCCTTCTGGAAAAATAACGACACTTCTTCCCCTTTTTATTTCTTTTTCAGCTAATTCTAAACACTCATGAGATCTAGTTTTACTTCCACGATAAACTGGGATGTCAACACCTCTTTTAAAAAAAATATTGATAACAGGCCATTTTAAAATTTCTGATTTACCTAAGAATGCAAAATCTTTATTTATTATTAAATACATTAAAATTATGTCTAAATAAGATTTATGATTTGCACAAATTATATAATTCTGTTTTTCAATTACAGAAGATTCATATTTAACATCAATTTTAATACCAATTAGAGTGGTCAAAAATTTCGCCCAAAAGGTCCTGATTTGTTTTGCAACTTTATATTTTTTTTTCCCTCTTACAAATAAAAAAATAGGCAACCAAAGAACAAGTGAAGATGTTAAATAAACTAAACCAAAATAAAAATAATAGAAGTAAGATGCTAATTTTTT
>JAQXDK010000013.1 GCA_029251405.1 Flavobacteriales bacterium | reverse complement strand
TTATAAAAGATTTAGCAATACGATAGGAAATCCAGCTAGTTTTATAGCAAACTACTTGAGGGACTTCAAAAAAAGCAGTTTCTAATGTTGCAGTTCCAGAAGTAACTAAAGCAATTTTTGAATTATTTAATAAATTATAGGTATCATCATAGATCACATTAATCAAAGGGTTATTAATATGAATATTGTACTGCTCTCTTAAGTTTTTCATTCCTGCTACAACTACATTGTATTCGTTGCAATACGAAGCAGCTGCACCTATCATAATCGGTAACTTTTTTATAATTTCTTGTTTTCTACTTCCAGGAATCAAAGAGATTATAGGCTTATTAATATCTAGATTATTTTTCTTAAAGAATTCCTTTTTACTAATTCTTTTATTTTTTTTAAAATTATTTACATGTTCTAATAATGGATGTCCAAAATATTTAGTAGCGATTCCATGTTTGTAAAAGAATTCTTTTTCAAATGGAAGTATAACATAAAGTTGAGTCACATATTTACTAATGGCTTCTACCCTTTTCTCTCGCCATGCCCAAGCTTGAGGAGCAATATAATACAGAACAGGAAACTTACTTTTATAAAAAAACTTAGCTATACGCATATTGAATCCAGGAAAGTCAATAAGTATGAGCGCATCTGGATTAAAATCTTTCACATCTTCTTTACAAAATTTAATATTATTTAAGATTGTTTTCAAGTTTAGAACAACCTCTAAAAACCCCATATAATTGTGAGTTTTGTAGTGTTTTACTAATTCTACTCCTTCCCTATGCATCAAATCACCACCCCATGCTCTGATTTCAGCATTTTGATCCTTTTTTTTGATTTCTTTTACCAGATTTGCTCCGTACAAATCGCCAGAAGCTTCACCAGCTATAATATAGTACTTCATTAGTAAATAAAAAGAAATGAAATAGCAGCAAGTATTAAAGTTATACTTACCAATCCTCTAGAAAATCGATCTATTTTATAAAGAAAAAATGAAAAATAGAAAGCTAACATATTGGCTAAGAGACAGAACATTAAAGTACTCTGTCTAGTATCTTGATAAATACCTTTAAGTCCTGAATTGGTAACTAATTCATGGTTTTGGGTAAATATTTGCCAAAAAGTTGATAAAGATAAATCTCCTCCTTTTGCAAGAAACCCAATGAAAAAACCCAGTATTGGTAGAACTAATCCCGTTATAAAGCCAATTTTAACATGATTGATTTTATGGTATAATTTTTTATTTTTCATGATATCCAATTTTTTAATTCATTTACAGAAGTATGACAAGTCATATCATATTGACAAGGAACTACTGTTACATAATTATTATTTAAGTAGTGAATATCTGTTTCGGTATCTGTTTCTTTAGAAGCAAAAGAACCTGTAAGCCAATAGTAGTCCTTCCCCATTGGATCTTTTCTATTTTCAAAACTATCTTCCCAAAATGCATTCCCCTGTTTACAAATCTTTATTCCTTTAATGTCACTTTCCAGAACATTTGGAATATTCACATTTAAGCATGTTCCTTTTTTTAATCCATTTTTAAGAATCTTTTTTGTGATGAATGCAACAACTTGTTCTGCGTAAGAAAAATCCGCATTTTCACTGAAATCTGTTAAAGAAAATCCGACACTTGGTATTCCTTCCATAGCACCTTCTACAGCAGCAGCCATTGTTCCAGAATATAAAATATTAGTACTTACATTAGATCCGTGATTAATACCAGAAAGAATTACATCAGGTTTTCTACCTTTAAGTAAATGTATACCCATTTTAACACAGTCTACTGGAGTACCTGAACATGTATAAGCGTTTACACCTTTAAAGAAGTTTGTTTTTTTACATCTAACAGGATTATTCACCGTAATGGCATGACCCATTCCAGATTGAGGACTATCAGGAGCTATAAATAAAATCTCTCCAATTTCTTTCACCGCATTTAAAAGCGAGTTGATTCCTTTTGAAGCATAACCGTCGTCATTGGTAATTAAAATTAAAGGAAGATTCATAATGCTAAGTTAATGATTATTAAATTTTGGCATTAATTTTGGGTTAAGTTTGTAAAAAATAAAAATGAAAAAAATATTATTACTTGTTAGCTTTATATTTTTCAGTTTTTCAATTGTTGATTTTTTCTCACAATCTGATAATAGGATTATAAGCACTCCCTCAGAAATTAGCAACATCACTATTTTTAATAATGGAGCCTCCATTAACAGAATAGGAAAAGTAGTTCTAAACAAAGGCGCCAATAAAATTCTTATATCGAATTTATCTTCTAAATTATTAAGTGAATCCATACAATTTAGAGTTTTCTCCAAGGACGTTATCATAAATTCTGTAAGTAAACAAAACAACTTCCTTAGTCTAGAAAATAACAGTCAAGTGGGGTATTTTGAAGATAGTTTAAGCAAAATAAATGAAAAAATAAGACTAACTAAAATTAATTTAGAAGTATTCAAAGAAGAAAAAGATTTGTTGGATCAAAACAAATCTGTTCTAAAGACATCTAGAGAATTTATTGTAGAAGACCTCATGGATTTAGCAGATTATTTTAAAGAAAACATTAAAGAAATACAAACTAATATTTCACAAACACAAAAAAGAATATCAGAATTAAATAACATTAAAAATAATATTGAACATCAAATTAAATCAATTAGAAATACTGTTAAAAACCAATCCTGTGAATTAATTGTTCAGACTACGAGTTTAAAATCAGGAGAATTTAATTTTGAGCTGAGTTACAACACTCTTCAAGCTGGTTGGTTACCTTGCTATGATGTAAGGGCAGATAAAATTAACGATCCCTTAATTTTAACATATAAAGCAAAAGTTTTTCAAAACACCAATGAAGTTTGGTCTGAAGTTAAATTATCACTTTCTACGGGTCTTTTAAATAAATCTAATACTGCACCTTCTTTCAATACTCAATATATATCTTCTAATAATTCTAAAAATAATTTTCGCGGAAATAGACCTGCGTCAATGCAAATTAAATCTATGGCTTCTAAGGATGATGATGAAGTTCAAGAATCTTCTACGAGTAGTGCTTCTTTCACTAGTGTAGATTACAGCGGCACACAGATAAAATATGATATTTCCATCCCCTATTCCATTCCCTCACAAAAGGAGCCTATTTTTATAGAGATACAAAAATTTAATACTCAAGCAGAGTATGATTACTACTGCTATCCTAAAATTGATAAAGATGTATTTTTAATGTGTCATTTTGAAAAATTAAAAAATAAAAATTTACTAGCTGGAAATGCCCAAATTTATTTTGAAGGTAACTCAGTTGGAAGTTCTTATTTTGATCCATATTCTACTAAAAAAATAATTGACTTGTCCTTAAATAGAGATATTTCGATAATTTCTGAAAGAAAATTGGAAACTAAGTTGAGTTCTGAAACAACAATAGGTGATAATATTAAGATTGAAAAATCTTTTAAAATAACACTTGAAAATAATAAAAATAAGGCCGTTGACTTGGTTCTTTTAGATCAAATTCCAGTTTCGACAAAGAAGAATATCGATGTGCAAGTTATCGAGAACTCAGAAGCCAATTACACCAAATCAAATGGTAGACTACTATGGAATATACACTTGAACCCTAATGAAAAGATAGAAAAGGTCTTTACTTATTCTGTTAAATATCCAGAAAAACAAAACATTTACGGATATTGAATTATGCTACACCTATAGTAGCTTTACAAGCTTTTAATATTGCTTGAGCTCCTTCAAGATTTTTAGACTCAGCGTAACATCTTAATACAGGTTCTGTACCTGATGGTCGAATCATTAGCCATTCATCTTCGTTTAAAATAAATTTAAAACCATCTGTTTTATCAGTTTTCTCAACTTTATAATCTCCAAATGATTTAAATTCATCTTTCTTACATTTTTTAACAATACTATTTTTTAGTTCTTCATTTAGATGTAAATCATCTCTACAATATTTGAATTCCCCAACCAGTTCATAAACTTCGGCGATTAATTCATCTAATGTTTTTCCTGATTTAGCCATGTATTCAAATAATACCAAGCCCATCCATATACCGTCTCTTTCTGGAATATGTCCTTTAATAGCAATCCCTCCAGATTCTTCACCTCCAATAAGAACATCTTCTGTAGCCATTTGACTTGCGATATATTTAAAGCCGACTTTAACAGTATCATTTTCCAGCCCCCATTTTTCTGCTAATTTCACAACTCTTGGAGTTGTTGATGCTGCAACTACCACTTTACCACTCATGTTTTTATATTTATATAAATACAAAAGAAGTAAAAGTATAATGTGATGAGAATCAATAAACTCACCTTTTGAATTGTAAAGTCCTATGCGATCAGCATCTCCGTCAGTAGCAAGACCAGCGGCAATATTTTCTGACTTTTCTATTAATTTAGAAAATTCTCTAAGATTTTTATCAATCGGCTCTGGTGCTTGGTTATTAAATGAAGGGTTGTGATCACAATGAAGAAAAGTCATTTCAGGAAATAATTTTTTCATGACATTCTGTCCAGCTCCAAACATAGCATCGTAAGCAAAATTTAAACCAGAATTTTTAATTGCCTCTAAATCAAACGAAGATTTCACTCTGTCAATATACATTTTCTCCAAATCTATAATTTTGACATTTCCTTTTGCTATTTGATTTTCAATATCAATTTGATTTAAATAAATTTTATCTTCAGATGGAATCAAACTCTCAACCTCTTCCACTTTTTCTGTACTAAGAGGACCACCGAAAGCACCTTTAAGTTTGTAACCGTTGTAATCTGGCGGATTATGACTTGCAGTAATCACTACACCTAGAGAAGCTTTCAATTCTTTAACACCTAATGAGATCATAGGGGTTGATATAAAGTTTTCTGCCATATGGACTTTAATTCCTTTGGATACAAAAACTTTCACAGCAGTTTCAACAAACAGTTTTCCACCAAATCGACAATCATGACCAATTACAATCGATGGTTTTTTAAAATTTTTAACAGTCCATTCAGCTGTTGCATAGGCTACTCTAGATACGTTTGCAACAGTAAAGTCTTTAGCAATAATGGCTCTCCAGCCGTCTGTTCCAAATTTTATATCTGACATATATTTAATTTACGACAAAAGTAAAAAAACAAATTACTTTCAAACTATAATTAAAGACTTATATATTTGTTTAAAATTTAACGAATGAAGATCATTATAGCTGGAGCTGGTGATGTGGGTTCCCATCTTGCCAAGTTACTGTCCTCAGAATCTCATGATATTTATCTCATAGACGAGAACGAAGAAAGATTGAGTGCTGTCTCTTCACAAACGGATGTTTTTACTATTACTGGTGATGCAAAGTCTGTTGAATTAATGGATCGAAAACTCATAAGTTCCTCTGATTTACTTATTGCAGTAACCTCTAGTGAGGAAACCAATATGCTTATTTGTATTCTAGGTAAAAGACTTGGTGCTAAACATACTATTGCAAGAATAAACGATGAGAATATTGTAAAAGAAAATAAAGAACATTTTTACATCGATTTAGGAATTGACACCTTAATCTCTCCTACTCATTTAGCAACATTAGAAATAGATAGATTAATTAATCAAGCTGCATTTACTGATGATATTGAATTTGAAAATGGAAAGCTGACCGTATTTGGGATATCTCTATCCAAAAATTCTGTTTTAAATGACAAATCTGTTCGTGAAAGTGCAGAATTAAATCCTAATTTAAGTTTTAAACCTCTTGCACTTCATAGAGACGATTTCACTTTAATGGTTGACGGAGATACAGTTTTAAAAGAAAATGATATTGTTTATTTTATTTCGCAGAAGGAATCCATTGAAGTTATTATTAAACTATGTGGTAAAACTAATATCCAGATTAACGATGTTATGATTATTGGTGGAAGTAAGATAGGTCTAAATATAGCAAGCTTGCTTGAAAAAAATCATAGAGTTACCTTAATAGAAAAAGATAAATTTAAATGCGAACAGATTGCAAGTTTACTTAAAAAAACACTTGTAATTAATATTAACGGTCACGATGTAAAGACGTTAGAAGAAGAAGGTTTAGCGGAAATGGATGCATTAATTTCTGTAACTGCAAATTCAGAAATGAATGTAATGACTTCATTGGTTGGGAAAAATCACGGTATAAAAAAAACCATCGCAAGAATTGAAAATTTCGACTACATTAACCTTTCTCAATCTATTGGTGTTGACACCATAATTAATAAAAAAATTATAGCTGCTGATAAGATATTTAAATTTGTGAGAAAAGGAAATGTTTCTTCTGTAGCTAACCTTCATGGAACCAATGCTGAAATAATTGAATTTGTAGTAAAAGCAAATACTAAAATCACTAAAAAATCTATTAATAAATTAAATTTCCCTCCAAATTCTAACATTGCTGGTGTTATTAGAGATGGAGTTCCTATTATTCCCTTCGGTGATTTTCAACTTATGGAAAATGATAAAACAATTGTATTTTCATTAACAGAATCTATTAAAGAAATTGAAAAATTCTTCCAATAAAATAAAGGGCCTATTTAATAGATCCGTAATTACTTATGTAGTAGGAACCCTTCTACTTTTGAACGGATTATTGATGTTGACATGTGTTCCATTTTCTATTTTATATGATTTAGAAAATAATTTACCGTTGATATTTATTATCTGTAGTGGTATTACCATATCTGCAGGGTTTTTAATGAGGATTGCAACCAAAAAAGACAAAAATTCAGAAATTAAAAAAAGAGATGGATATCTTATTGTAGTTTTAGGTTGGCTATTTATGACAGTTTTTGGCAGCTTACCCTACCTTTTATCAGGAAGTATTCCAACACTAACCAATGCGTTTTTTGAAACAATGTCTGGTTTTACTACTACTGGTTCTACCATCTTAAATGATATAGAATCTCTACCTAAAAGTATTTTGTTTTGGAGAAGCATGACACAATGGATTGGAGGTATGGGTATAATAGTCCTAACGATTGCTATATTGCCTCTTTTAGGGATTGGTGGAATGGAATTGTTTATAGCAGAAGCACCTGGACCAACTAAGGACAAGATTCATCCTAGAATAAAAGAAACAGCTAAACGATTATGGATTATTTATTTAGGTCTAACAACATTAGAAACTATTGTTTTAATGTTCTTGGGATTGGACTTTTTTGATGCTATAAATCATTCGTTAACCACTACTTCAACAGGTGGTTTTTCAACAAAACAGGCTAGCATAGCTGCTTTTCAAAATCCTTGGGTAGAAGCTGTTATTGTTGTATTTATGTTTCTAGCTGGAACTAATTTCACTCTAATTTATTTTGGTATTAAATTAAAATTCAAAAAAATATTTAATAACGATGAGTTTAAATGGTATATCACCTCATTAACAATGGTAGTTTTTGCTCTTACTTTCTTTCATTCCTACACCAACCATACAACTTTGCTAAATTCATTCAGAAATATAAGTTTCCAAGTAGTTTCAATTATTACAACCACTGGCTTTGCTACTGCAGATTACACTACTTGGGGTTATTTCATGACCTTTATTTTCTTTTTATTTTTATTTTCAGGTGCCTCTGCAGGAAGTACAAGTGGTGGAATTAAAATTGTTAGAATTATTATTTTAATTAAAAATAGTTTGTTAGAATTTAAAAGAAGATTACATCCAAAAGCAGTTATCCCAGTTTTATTAAATGGCTCTGCAATATCAAATCAAATTATTTACAACTTGTTAGCTTTCATATTTCTCTATCTTTTTATTTTTACTATCGGTTCTATATTTTTAGCTGCTCTAGGTTTGGACTTTTTAACTGCTATCAGTGCAGTAGCGTCAGCAGTTGGAAATGTAGGTCCTGGAATTGCAAATGTCGGCCCCTCCTACTCTTTTGATCAAATACCTGCTGTTGGCAAATGGGTTTTATGTTTGTTAATGCTTATGGGAAGATTGGAATTATTTACAGTTTGTTTAATATTTACACCTTATTTTTGGAAAAGAATTTAAATGGAATTAAAATACAAAACACCTATAGAATGGGCAGAAAATGCTGTTAAGGATATAGATTCATTTTTACAAGATCACGCAGATGCTGAAAGAAAAGTTGCTAATATGTGCTTATCACTCATCGCTAAATACCCAAATAGAACTGAAATTATAGATGATTTAATTCAGATCTCAGTAGAAGAACTTCTCCACTTCAAACAAGTTTATCAACTTATTAGATACAGAGGACATCAACTAAACGGTGTATTTCAGAAAGATCCTTATATAAAAGGTTTAATGTCCATCATTAGATCTGATTCTGATGAATTATTTATGGACAGGCTGATCATTGCTTCAATAGCTGAACTTCGTGGTTCAGAGAGGTTTAAATTGATTAGTCAAGTAGTTAATGATGCAAAAATTGCCAAGTTTTACAACAATTTACATCTTCAAGAATTAGAGCATATAGATTCATTTATTAAGATGGCTAAAATATATTTTGATTCAAATGAAGTTGATAAAAGAACAGAAATAATATTAGAAAGAGAAGCTAAGGTTTCTTCAGAGCTACCATGGAGATCCGCTATTCACTAATTGATTTTTGATATTTTTTTATTAGTTTTATGATAATGAAATTTCCATTATCTGACCTTAATAAAATCAATAATTTAAACCCCCAAAAAGGGAATTTAATTCTTGCAGAACCTTTTATGGAAGACGACTATTTTGGTAGATCTGTTGTTTTCATGTGTGAACACAATAAAAAAGGATCTTATGGATTTATTTTAAACAATAAGCTTGAAATTTTTTTAGATGATATTGTTCCAGAAATTGAACTTAAAAAAATTAATATTTATTACGGTGGCCCAGTAAATTCTACAAATTTATTTTATTTACATCAATTAGGAGATTTAATAGAGGATTCAACTCAGATTAGTGATAATATTTGGACAAGTGGAGACTTCAATCAAATTATTGAATTCATCAATATGGGAATCATTGATGTTACAAAAATTAAGTTCTTTCTTGGATATGCAGGTTGGACGGAAGGTCAGTTAGCTACAGAATTTAAATCCAATTCATGGATTGCATTAGAATTAATTAATGAAGACATTTTTAAGACTGACTCAGATAACCTTTGGAAAGATATTTTGAAGAAAAGAGGTGGTAAAATGAAAGCAATAGCCAATTTCCCACTAAATCCTACCGATAACTAATTTTTTATTCAGTTCCTTAATTATCTTCTTGCTAAGGGTATTGTAATATCTAATTTGCTTATACCCTCCTACCCAATTAATACCACTTACTACATTACTTAAAAATATTTCTTTTGAATTTAATAAGTCATCTGTAACAATCTTTCTTTCCAAAACTGTAAAGCCAATATCATTGATAATATTCATCAATTCAATTCTCATAATACCCGAAATACATCCACTGTTTAGTGGTGGAGTTATTATTTTATTGTCTAATAGAATAAAAATATTAGAGTTTGATGATTCAATAATTTCATTATTCTCATTTAAAATTAAGGAGTCATCTAAATGATTATCAATTGTGTGCAATGAGGCCAATACATAAAGTAATGAGCTGGACGACTTAAAAGAAGATAAATAATTAATTTGTTTTTTATAATCTTTAAATACATCAACTAGGAAACCTTTATGATTTAACTTGTATAAATTATTTTCAACTTTTAAAGATTCAATTATAAAACAAATATCGTTGGTTGAAGGTTTATAGGTACCCATCCCACTTCTGAAAATATAAACTTTAATTTTACCACCACTTTTTATATTATTGATATTTATTAGTTCGCTTATATTATCAGATAAAAAGTTAAGATTAAACTTTTTTGAATAATTAATTTTTAGATGTTTTAAACCTATTACTATTCTTTTAAAATGTCTTTCGATAAAAATGGGTTTTCCATTAACAATTCTTATAGTTTCAAAGAAACCGTCTCCATAATTAAAAGCTCTTTTTGTTTTATTAAATAGAATTTTCTCTTCACTAACTAATTCTCCATTAAAATTTATTTTATTCATGGTACATTTAGAAATTTTGAAAGTAAAAGATGATTTTTTGAATAAAGATCAATAGGTTATTATAATCGTAAATTATGATGAAAAAAACTCCAAATAAAGAACCACTTATGTGTGCATCATGTGCAATATTAGAATATTGTTTTTTACTTAGATAATGCTCGGCTATTAAATACAAAACTCCAAAAATAAACCCTGGTAAAAATAAACCTGGTATAAGTATTAAACCTAATTCTCTTAAAGGATAAATAATAATATATGCAAATACAACAGATGAAACGGCACCAGATGCGCCAAGACTTCTGTAGTTTGGATTATTGTGGTTTTTTATAATTGATGGAAGTGTAGAAAAAATAATTCCCAATAAGTAAAATCCTACGTAATAAAATCCTCCAATTTCTGATGAGTTTATAAAAAAATACTCTAATGCTGGACCGAATATGTACAAGACATACATATTGAAAAATAGATGCAGAAAATCTGCATGAATAAAACCATGACTTAGAACAATCCACCATTTTTTATTTTTGGAATATTGATAAGGAGAAAATATTAATTTTTCTTTTAAATCTATATTGTTAAATGAACCTATAGAAATTAAAGAGGTTATTAGAATTATAATAATAGTGTAGCTAAAAATCATATCATATTAAATGTTTTTTGTTGCTCTAATCATTTCTCTTTTTCCTGTAGGTCCATCTAGTCTTTCAACAGATAACCCAACAGCTTCTAAATCTCTTCTAACTTGCCCCTTTGCACAATAAGTTACTAAAGAACCGTCTGCTCTTAATAAGCCATAAATTTTTTCAAAAATATTCTTCAGCCATAATTCAGGTTGTTTTCTAGGAGCAAATGCATCAAAATATATTAAGTCAAATTGTTCCAAAGAATTGAAATTTTCAAAAGTTGATTCATGCTTAGTTAAACTGAAAGAAGAATTTATAAAATGATTTTTATTCCAACTGAGCTGATGCAAAGCTTTAAAAAATTCCTGCTCTGAATTATTGAAACTGAAATTTAATTTTGCTATAAGATTATCTGCAACTGGAAATGGTTCAATTCCATGGTATTCAATCTTTATCTTAGAGTCTGTACTATTGAAATAAGTCAAAGCACAATTAAGTCCAGTACCCCACCCAATTTCTAAAATTTTAAGATTCTCATTTTTGAAAGTTTTATTTAAGCTGTTTAATAATCCTTTATCAATAAAAACATGCATTGATTCCTGTAATGCTCCATGGATAGAATGATAATTTTCATCTATTTTTTCATTATAAATAGTTGATGAACCGTCTGCAGTTATTTTTAGTCTTAGCTGTTTCAATTTCTATTTTTTAATTTCATGAAAATATCCATCGTAACAAGCTACAGTATTTTTAAACACTTTTTTAGCTTCTTTAATAAATTCATCTGCTTTTTTGTAACGAGCAGAAAAATGTCCAATTAAGAGCTGTTTAACATGTGCATTTAAAGCAATAGTTGCAGCTTGAGCTGCTGTTGAATGTCTTGTTTTTACTGCTTTATCTAATTGTGTTTCTAAAAATGTAGCCTCATGATAGAGTAAATCAACATTCTCGACAAAAGGAATAATTTTATTATTAAATGATGTATCTGCGCAGTAAGCATAGGATCTTGAACGATGTCCTGTAGTTGTAACATCTTCATACTTTATATAACTGCCGTCAATTGCAAAGTTTTCTCTGTTTTTTAATTTTTTAATGGCTTCAATACTTAATCCTAATTCCTTAATTTTTTCTTTTATTATTCTTCTTTTTGATGGTTTTTCCTTAAAAATAAAGCCACAACATGGCACAGAGTGAAAAACTGGGAAAGAAGTGATTTCTAGTATAGAATCTTCGAAAATAAGTTCAGATTTTGTAAAGTTTAGTTCGATGAATTTTATATCAAAATTCAATTTTTTTCCAATTATTTCGTGGTGAGAAAGCAATAGAATTTTCAAATCTTTTGGAGCATAAATATAAATACAGTTGGTACGCCCTAGTAAACTTAAAGTAGATAAATATCCAAATAAACCTAAGAAGTGGTCCCCATGAAGGTGACTTATGAAGATATGGTCGATTTTAGAAAATTTACAGTTGTATTTCCTTAACTGAATTTGAGTCCCTTCACCACAATCAATTAAGAAATGTCTGTCCTGGATATTTAGATATTGAGCTGTTGGTTTCCTTTCCAAAGTTGGAATCGCACCTCCACAACCAAGGATAGTTAATTCAAACTTCATATGATAGAAATCAAAATACTTTTAGTGATTGACAACTAATCTTTTTGATGATTTTATTCTTCCGTTGGAAATGGAATAAATATAAATTCCTTCTGAAAATTCTGATGTATTTAGATGTATATCATTAACACCTCTTTGTGAAGTCATCTTGCTGAAAGATATAGTTTCTCCAAGAAGATTTATTATCTCAAAAGATATTGTCTCTGAATCATTACTGATAAACTGAATTTTAGTTGTTTCATTTGAAGGGTTTGGAATCGCATTTTGTAATTCTAAAACAGCTTCATCCAAGTTAATAATGTTAATTCCTGTATTTCCTATGTTAATTACGTAACCGTCAAAACTGTAAGGAATTGGAAATGGGGTGAAAAATATCTGGGTCCAAATAGTAGCATCTAAAGAAATTTGGTAAGTTCCATTAGCTGTTGGAACTCCACTTATGGAAGCGCAACCTAGGGAATCGTAGTTCCAAGAGCAAGTTGGATTGTCACAAGCAAAACTTAGTCCTGGAGGAATGTTAGTTATGGAACTCAGTACAATAGAATCGATGTAATTACCTGCAGCAGCTGGGTCAACATCTCCAGCATCTCTAGGCACTTTGAAATTAACTACTTCATCGTAAGGAACTCCTACTTCGCCTGAAGCAAAATTTGTTTGCGGTGTAGGCCAGACTCCAAATGTTGAGTCTGCATAAATGATATCTGGAACACATTGCGCTTGAGCAATACCAGTAGTTAAAATTAGGAATAGAAGAATAATTAAATTTTTCATTTTATATTTTTTAAAGCATTGTTTTCGTTGTCGTAAATGTTAAGTACTGTATCTAATTGAGAAATATTAATTATTTTTTCTACCATTGGGTTTAATCCAAAAATGATAAGAAGTCCTTCTTTTTCCTTAAGAATCCTATTACCAACTAATAAAGAACTCAATCCACTAGAGTCACAATAAATAACTTTCGATAAATCGACAATAAAGTTTTTGATTCCATCATTTGAATGATGTAGAAATATTGCTTTTAATTCTGGAGAGACTATAGCGTCTAGTTTCTCAATATTGCATCTTATTAGGATGTGATTTTTATTATTTTCTACTTTAAAGTTCAATTGATTTCTTTTTAAACAAAAATAGCATAATTCTTTGAATAATTAACTTCGATTAATAGAACCAGCTAACAGGTAAATGATAGCCATACGAATTGCTACTCCATTTTCTACTTGATTCAATATTAATGAATGCTCTGAATCAGCTATTTCTGAAGTTATTTCAATACCCCTGTTTACAGGGCCTGGATGTAGAATAGTGATTGGTTTTTGAATTTTGTTTAGAATTTCTCTATTAAGTTGGAATTGATAGGTGTATTCTCTCAAAGACGGAAAATATTGAATGTCTTGTCTTTCTAGTTGAATTCTAAGCATATTAGCAACATCACACCATTTTAAAGCTTTTTCAAGATTATTTTCTACTAACACACCCAGTTCATTGATATATTTTGGAATTAATGTCGTAGGTCCACAAACCATTACTTGAGCGCCAAGTTTTTTAAGAGCAAAAATATTAGAAAGTGCAACTCTTGAATGTTTAATGTCTCCAATTAACGCGACTTTTCTACCTTCCACATTTCCTAATTTCTCTCTAATTGAATAAGTATCTAATAATGCTTGTGTAGGATGTTCGTGTGTACCGTCACCAGCATTTATTATTACTGTATTTGTTTTTTCTGATAAAAATTTTGCAGCACCTGAATTAGGATGTCTCATTACCAACATATCAACTTTCATTGATAAAATATTATTGGCTGTGTCAATTAATGTTTCTCCTTTTTTAACACTTGAACTTCCTGCAGAAAAATTAATTATATCTGCGGATAATCTTTTTTGAGCCAATTCAAAAGATAATTTAGTTCTTGTACTATTTTCAAAAAATAAATTAGCAATGGTAACGTCTCTTAAGGTTGGAACTTTTTTGATGGGTCTATTAATTACCTCTTTGAAGCTATCGGCAGTATTAAAAATTATTTCAATATCATTTTGATTTAAATCTTTAATTCCAAGTAAGTGTGATGTGCTTAAATCTTTCATGTTAAAATAGGTGAATTCAATAAAATTTGATCTTTACCATGTTGTTCCTTCCATAAAACAGAAACTTTTTCTTCTTTAATGGTATCTATAGATTTTCCAATATAATCTGCTTTAATAGGTATGTTCTGAACAAATCTTCTTTCAATTAACGTTAGAAACTCAACAGAAGAAGGTCTCCCAAATGTCATAATTGCGTCTAACGCTGATCTCACGGTTCTTCCGGTGAAAAACACATCATCTACAAGAATAACTTTCTTATTCTCTATGGAAAAATCTATATTGGTTACGCTTGGAATCAGTGGCTTTTCTTTTCTTCTAAAATCGTCCCTAAAAAAAGTAATATCTAAAGAACCTGTTTGAACTTCTTTATTTATGGATTTTTGCAAATCAGTTTTAAGTCTATTAGCAAGATAAATACCATTAGGCTGTAGACCTATAAGTACAGATTTAGAAAAAGTATGATGGTTTTCAATGAGTTGTGAACAAAGCCTTTTAATAGTAAGAGATACTTGGAGGCTATTTAGAATCTCGGTAGATTTCATTAAAAGGTAAATATATAATCTATTTGCCAATAAATTTACATCTATGAAAAAATCTTTCTATTTTAAATACTTTTATTTCCTTAGTAATGGTCTTTCTTTTATCTTGTAATCATGAATAAATACATTCTTTCTATTGATGCTGGCACCAGCAGTTCAAGAGCAGTAGTTGTTAATATTTTAGGTGAAATAATAGGAATATCACAATATGAATTCCAACAATTTTTTCCTAAAAATGGATGGGTAGAACATGACCCAATGGAAATTTGGAATACTCAATTAAGAGCCATTAAGGATGTTCTGAAAAAAACCAATATTAATGCCAATATGATCCAATCCGTTGGAATAACGAATCAAAGAGAAACTACGGTGATTTGGAATAAAAATACTGGTTTACCTGTTTACAATGCTATTGTATGGCAAGACAGAAGAACGGCAGATTATTGCGATGATTTAAAAAGTAAAAATTTAGAGCAAAAGTTTACTGATAAAACAGGACTGCTGTTAGACCCTTACTTTTCAGGAACAAAAATAAAATGGATTTTAGAAAATGATCCCAAATTATTTCAACTTGCAAAAGCTAATCAACTAGCATTTGGTACTATTGATTCTTGGCTAATATGGAATTTAACTTGCGGAGAGGTTCATGTAACAGATGTTACCAACGCAAGTAGAACACTCCTTTTTAATATCCATAGTCTAGAATGGGATCAAGAACTTCTAAATATTCTTAATATTCCTTATAATATTCTTCCAAAAATTGTATCAAATTCAGAATTTATAGCCCATATTAACGATGGTATTTTAGGTCAAGAAATACCTATTACTGCAATTGCTGGAGACCAACAGTCAGCATTATTCGGACAAATGTGCTTCAATAAAGGTGATGTTAAAAACACATATGGTACAGGATGTTTTTCAATGATGAATACAGGATCTCAAATTGTTAAATCAAGTAATAAGATGTTGACTACCGTTGCTTACCAAATAAACGGTACTACTAATTATGCTATTGAAGGAAGTGTATTTATTGCAGGGTCTTTAATTCAATGGTTAAGAGATGGATTGGGTATTATTTCTAAAGCTTACGAAATTGAACTACTTGCAGAATCTGAAACAACAAATGGTGGCCTTACATTAATACCTGCACTTACAGGATTGGGTGCTCCTTATTGGAATCCCGATGTGAAGGGTGCTATTTTTGGAATAACTAGGAATACATCTAAAGGTCATATTGCAAGAGCTGCATTAGAATCAATAGCAATAAGAACTTACGAGATTATCCTTTCTATGGAAAAGGATGCAAATATTAAATTTTCTTCATTGAAAGTTGATGGAGGAGCATCTAATAATAATTTATTAATGCAAATACAGTCCGATCTTCTTCAAAAAGAAGTTATTAGACCAATGGTTACCGAGTGTACAGCTCTTGGAGTGGCTTTTATGTCTGGTCTAGGTTCTGGATATTGGAGTTCTTTGGAGGATTTAAAAAAACTCAATAAAAAAAATGATACTTTCCAACCAAAAGAAAGCAAACAAGAATTACTTTTAAACTGGAATAAGCATATTAAAACATTAATTTAGACTAAATTTTATATCCATGGAAATTAAGGCATTTATAGCAGAGTTTATTGGAACAGCTATTCTTTTATTTATAGGAAATGGTGTTGTCGCTAACGTCAGTTTAAAAAAAACATATGGTTATCAACAGTCCCCTATTTTATTAATAACATTTGCATGGGGTTTTGCTGTATTTGTTGCTGTATTTATTACTTCGAGTTACAGTGGAGCACACTTGAACCCTGCAGTGACTCTTGGATTAGCACTAGTTGGTAAATTTTCTTGGAATTTAGTTTTTGGTTATTTTGTATCTCAACTTTTAGGAGCTATGTTAGGATCATTATTGACCTACATATTTTATATAGACCATTACAAAATAACGGAAGATGAAAACACAATAAAATCTACTTTTTGCACATCACCAGCGATTAGAAATTATAAAAACAATATTTTTTCTGAAGCTATGGGTACTTTTATGTTGGTATTTGGAATTTTATTTATAGCCAACCCAAATATTGAAATTACTAACTCTACTGTGACCAATTTTGGTTTAGGTTCCTTAGAAGCTTTACCTGTTGGTATTTTAGTTATAGTAATTGGTATGTCTTTGGGCGGAACTACTGGGTACGCCATTAATCCCGCACGAGATTTTGGTCCGAGATTAATCTACGCTCTACTGCCCAGAAAAAAAAATAAAAATCCTGATTGGAAATATGCTTTAGTACCGGTTGTAGGACCTTTTATTGGAGCAGCATTTGCAGCATTTATTTTTTATACAGTAAATAGTTGAATCATCAGTCGTTTAAAAACGAAATAGTTTTATTGCACAATTCTAAGAGTGCTGGAGGTAAGAAGTCTTTATTCCAAGGGTGTTTAGATCCAAATGTATGATTGGTTCTGATAGATTTCATTATTGATCCTTTGACTTGTGAACTCATTCTCTGAGCATATTCTTTAGGAAGAACTTGATCAAGTACTGCAAAACAAACCAATAAATTTCCTTTAAATGCTTTTAAAGCATTTGATATATTAAGAACAACATTGTTACTAACGAAATTTTCATAGAATTGGTATTTTTGAGGATATTTTTCCCCAGTTCTGTTATTTAGAATATATCTAACTTTATTTTTTTTCCATAAAAGAAGTTCATTATTTGAAGGAAATCTCTCCCCGAAATCGGCAACTCCTGCCCATGTAATTAATTTAGAAAAATTATGGTGTTGACTAGCTAAACAGGCAATTCCTCCTCCTCTGCTATGACCAATCATAAATAATTCATCAAAAATAAAATTATTTTCAGGAGCTGATAGATACTTTATTACTCGATCTACATCTTGAACCTCAATTGAATAATTATTTTCGCTAAAAGATTCAAAATCAGTTATTTCCAAGGGTTTTGTTAAAGTAGTTCCATTATGGGAAAAATTAAATTTTAAAAAATTAAATCCTTCGTTTACAAAATGTTTAGCTACTAGATTCCAACATCCCCAGTCCTTAAAACCTTTAAAACCATGACAAAACACCACCAATTTTGATTGACTATTAGCATATGAATAGTCACATGAAATAGGTGATTCTGTTGATGAATTCCCTTCAATAATAAATGATTTTTTTTTCAAATATTTATTCTGTAATTTTTATGGTATTAATTTTATCTCCTTCAGCAATAAGATTAATTACTTCTATTCCTTTCACTACTTTACCAAAACAAGTATGGTTTCTATCTAAATGTGATGTGTTATTTCTGCTATGACAAATAAAAAATTGCGATCCTCCAGTATTTCTACCTGCATGAGCCATTGAAAGAACACCTGTGTCGTGGAATTGATTGTCTCCGTCTAACTCACAATCAATTGAATATCCTGGCCCACCTACACCAGTTCCTTGTGGGCATCCACCTTGAATAACAAAATCTGGAATTACTCTATGAAATGTTAAACCATCGTAATATTCTTTTTCAATTAACTCAATAAAGTTTTTCACTGTTTTAGGAGCGTCTTTTTCATAAAACTCTACTTCCATTTCTCCTTTATTTGTATTAATTATTGCTTTTTTCATTTTATATGTATTTATCTAGTTAATTTTTTATACTTAATTCTTGTTGGTATAATATCATTACCCAATCTCTTCTTTCTATTTTCTTCATATTCTGAATATCCACCTTCGAAAAAGTAGACATCGGAATTACCTTCGAATGCTAATATATGTGTACATATTCTATCTAAAAACCATCTGTCATGAGATATTACTACTGCACATCCCGCAAAACTCTCTATTCCTTCTTCTAGAGCTCTTAACGTATTTACATCTATATCATTGGTAGGTTCGTCTAATAATAGCACATTGGCTTCGATTTTAAGTGTCATTGCAAGGTGCAAACGGTTTCTTTCTCCACCAGAAAGAATTCCAACTTTTTTCTGTTGGTCAGCACCATTAAAATTAAATTTAGAGACATAGGCTCTGGAATTGATACTCTGACCACCAATTTCTATTACTTCATTACCTTCACTAATGACTTCATAAACAGATTTATTTTCATCAATTGATTTATGTCTTTGATCTACATAACCAATTTTCACTGTTTGTCCTACTTTAAATTCCCCACTATCAACATTTTCCTCTTTCATGATCATTTTAAAAAGAGTTGTTTTTCCGGCTCCATTAGGACCAATTATTCCTACAATTCCAGCTGGTGGTAAATTGAAATTTAAATTCTCATAGAGCAATTTATTATCATAACCTTTAGATACATTAACTGCTTGAATTACATCATTTCCAAGTCTTGGGCCATTTGGAATAGGAATTTCAATTTTTGTTTCTTTCTCTTTAATTGATTGATTCATTAAATCATTATAACTATTCAATCTCGCTTTTCCTTTAGATTGTCTTCCCTTTTGTCCTTTTTTTACCCATTCCAATTCTCTATCTAAAGCTTTTTTTCTTTTACTTTCTGTTTTTTCTTCTTGTGCTAGTCTTTTGGACTTTTGTTCAAGCCAAGAACTGTAGTTTCCCTTAAAAGGTATTCCTTGTCCTCTATCTAATTCTAAAATCCAACCAGCTACATTGTCAAGAAAGTATCTATCGTGGGTAACTGCGATTACAGTTCCTTTGTAATTTTGTAGATGCTGCTCTAACCAATGAACAGATTCAGCATCTAAATGGTTAGTAGGTTCATCTAATAATAAAATATCGGGTTGTTGAAGAAGTAATCTGCAAAGTGCAACCCTTCTTCTTTCTCCTCCAGAAAGATTTTTAATTGAAGACTCTCCACTTGGAGTTCTCAAGGCATCCATTGCTAATTCCAGCTTAGAATCCAAGTTCCAAGCATCTATTTGGTCTATTTGCTCTTGCACTTTTCCTTGTTGTTCAATCAGTTTATTCATTTTATCAGGATCGTTAATGATCTGCTCATCCATGAATTGATTATTAATGTCATCATATTTTTTTAACAGATCAACTGTTTCCTGCACTCCCTCTTGAACAATCTCTTTTACAGTTTTTGATTCGTCTAAAATTGGTTCCTGAGCTAAGTATCCAACTTTATATCCTGGAGAAAATACAACGTCGCCTTGATAGCTTTTATCTAAACCAGCTATAATTTTCATAACTGTAGATTTCCCTGCACCATTTAATCCTAAAATTCCAATTTTTGCTCCGTAATAAAAAGACAAGTGTATATCTTTTATTATCTGTTTCCCTTGTGGTGTTTGTTTACTAACCTTAACCATGGAAAATATAATTTTCTTATCGTCTGACATGAACTAATTTTTAGTTTGTATTAAAGAATTTCAATATATAAATCATTAAATTGTTTACCTACTACTTCTTCTGAATAATGATTTATTGCATGTTGTCTTATTATTTTAGCATCGTATTTTTTATAATTACTATATAATAATTCCATTTGTAAAGTTAATTCTTTGGAATTACCAGATTCAACTAAAACTCCAACATCATCATTATGCAGTTCTGCAACACCACCAACGTTACTAGCTATAAATGGAGTTCCACAAGCCATGGACTCAATTAAAACAAGAGGTAGATTTTCAATATTACTAAACAAAACAAAAGCATTTGCCATTTGCATTTCTTTTGAAATGTCTTTGTGATTCATTTTACCTTTTACAATAATTGAATTGGATAGTTTTAAATTGTTTACTTTTTCTGAAATCCAATGGGTAGGTCCGTCACCAATTATTTTAAGAAACGCATTGGGTATGTCCACTTTATCAAAAGCATCAATAATTCCAGAAACATTTTTTATCGAGTCTTCAAGTGTTGAAACGTGTAAAAATGTAAAAGAATTCAATGTTTTTTTTTCTCCAATTTTAAAAGTATTGGTATTAACTACATTAGGAATAATTTTATAACTAGCAGAATAACCTGCTTTTTTCATACAATCTTGCAATTGTATTGATACGGGACAAATGAAATTAGATTTTTTAAAGCCTTTTTTTATTAAAAAATATTGTAAACGGCTTAGTTTATATCTGGACAAATCTTGAAACCCGTGCCAATTTTCAGACACTATAAATGGAAGTTGATGTTTATAATAAAGATACAATGCTTGCCATATACCCGGATGCATAATGTTCATATGTACCAAATCAAATTCAATGGCTTTTTCCTTCATTAAAAAGTGAAGTCCTTTTAAGAATGCGTTCCAATAATTAAAGTATTTAAAAATGCCTCTTTTAAAATAGACAATGGTTATTAATAAATTTTCTTCTTTAAAAGATTCTAATTTGTAGTTTTTTAAAGTATCATCTGCTACAATGTAAAGAACGTATATATTATTAAATTTTGCTGCTGAATGAGCATGGTATTTAACAAAATTCCCCAGTGTGGAATGAACCTTACTTGGAAACCATGAAGAAAGAAATAAAATATTTTTCATTTTAGAAAACCATACATTATGAGTTTAGGTTTTTCAACCTTTCTTCTAATATATTAATTTGTTTTGCAGCATCATCTTTTTTCTTTAATTCTAGATCTACAACGTTTTTTGGTGCATTTTCAACAAATCTTGAATTATTGAGTTTTTTTAGAACACTTTCCAAAAAGCTTTTTTTCTTTTCAATTTCAATTTTAATATTTATGCTTTCAGCTTCTACATCAATTGTGTCTGTAAATGGAACAAAAAACTCATTGTTATTTACAATAAATGAATAAGAACCATTTATAGTGTTTTCACAGAATTCAAGAGTAGATAAATTACATAATTTGATTAACAGAGTATCAAAACTTTTAGACCAAGAATTATTTACTTTTATTTTTAAGTCTAATACAACTTTATTTGAAATGTTATTCTCTTTTCTAAGGTTTCTTAAACTCATAACAGTTTCTTGAAAATGATTAAATTCTTCCAGAATTAAAGATTCTTTAATTAAATCTTTAGGCCATTGAGCATTTACAATGTAAGTGTTATTTCTATTTTTAAGCTGTTGCCAAATTTCTTCAGCGATAAATGGCGTAAACGGATGGACAATTTTTAGTAAAATTTCTAAAATATTTACAACGGAATTATAGGTTAATACATCAATTGGTTGTTGATAGTCAGGTTTAATCATTTCTAAAAACCAAGAACAATAGTCATCCCAAATGGTTTTGTAGGTAATCATCAAGGCTTCAGAAATTCTGAATTTATCATATGATGCATTAATTTTATCAATGTTTTCTGAAATCTTAGATTCAATCCATTTTAAAGCAACTATAGACGATTCTGCTTGTTCAATTTCTTCGCTAACAGTCCATGAACTAATAAGTCTAAACGAATTCCAAACTTTATTAGTGAAATTTCTTCCTTGTTCACACAAACTACTGTCAAATAAAAGATCGTTTCCAGCTGGTGATGAAAGCAACATACCAACTCTTACTCCATCTGCTCCATATTTTTTAATCAAATCTAAAGGGTCAGGACTGTTACCAAGAGATTTTGACATTTTTCTTCCCAGTTGATCTCTAACAATGCCTGTGAAGTAAACATTTTTAAAAGGAGGTTTATTTTCATATTCATAACCAGAAATAATCATTCTCGCTACCCAAAAAAACATAATTTCTGGAGCTGTAACTAAATCATTAGTAGGAAAATAATAGTCCAATTCTTTTTTGTCTCCTGAAAAGCCATTAAAAACAGCGATTGGCCAAATCCATGATGAAAACCATGTATCCATCACATCTTCATCTTGTTTTAAATCGTTTATAGAATATTTAGTATCAGAGGATTTATTAAGCTTTTCTAAAGCCAATTCTTTCGTTGGTGCCACTACAAAATCATCTTTACCTTCTCCATAAAAATAGGCAGGTATTTGATGTCCCCACCAAAGTTGTCTTGAGATGCACCAATCTCTTATATTCTCCATCCAATGTCTATAGGTGTTTTTAAATTTAGATGGATGGAATTGTACAGTATCGTTCATTACATTATCTAGTGCAGGAATGCTTAATTCTTTCATAGAACAAAACCATTGTAAGGAAAGTCTAGGTTCTATTACAGCATCTGTTCTCTCAGAAAAACCTATTTTATTTATATGGTCTTCCATTTTAATTAAATACCCTGACTCCTCTAATTCTACTGAAATAGATTTTCTTACATCAAACCTATCTTCTCCAATGTGTAGTTGGGCGTTTTTGTTAAGTTTACCAGATGCATCTAAAATATTTATGACTTCTAAGTTGTGTTTTTTTCCTAACTCATAATCATTAGGATCATGTGCAGGAGTAATTTTAAGACAACCAGTACCAAATTCCATGTCAACATATTCATCAAATATGATAGGAATGGTTCTATTTATTAAAGGAACAACTGCTTTCTTACCTTTTAAATGACTGTAACGATGATCCTTAGGATTTATACATATTGCAGTATCTCCTAAAATAGTTTCAGGTCTGGTTGTTGCTACTTGAATCCATTCATCATCGGAACCATCAACTTTATACCTTACGTAATATAATTTTGAGTTTACTTCTTTGTAGAAAACTTCTTCGTCGCTAAGAGCTGTTTTTGCAGATGGATCCCAATTGATCATTCTTTCTCCACGATAAATTAAACCCTTATCATGTAAGTCACAAAATACTTTTAAAACACTATCATAATAGTCTTTGTCCATGGTGAAGCTAGTTCTGTCCCAATCGCAGGATGCTCCTAGCTTTTTTAATTGACTCAAAATAACTCCTCCGTGCTTTTCAGTCCAATCCCAGGCATGTTTTAAAAATTCTTCTCTAGATAAATCCCCTTTTTTAATACCTTCCTTACGTAGTTTTTGAACAACTTTTGCTTCTGTTGCTATTGAAGCATGATCTGTTCCCGGGACCCAACATGCATTTTTACCAAACATTCGAGCTCTTCTAACTAGAACATCTTGGATGGTGTTATTAAGCATATGTCCCATGTGCAATACTCCCGTAACATTTGGAGGTGGTATTACAATGGTGTAAGATTCTCTATCGTCAGGTTGTGATTTAAACAAACCTTCAGAAAGCCATTTTTTATACCATTTATCTTCTGAAATTGATGGGTCATATGTTTTTGAAATTTCCATTATTTTAAGTAAGTTTTACAAAAGTAATTTTACATTCTTAAAGTAAGAGACTTTATTGTTTTTTTTTAACTATTGATCCAGTTTTTCAATATTTCTTGACCATGTTCGGTCAAAATACTTTCCGGATGGAATTGAATACCATAAATATTCAAATAAAGATGTCTAAAAGCCATTGCATTTTTTTCATAATCAATAGCGCAAATTTTCAATTGTTTAGGAATTTCTTTAATTATCCAAGAATGATAGTGACCGATTAAAAAACTACCGGGTAAATTTTTAAAAAGTTGTTCATGATCCAATACCTTAAGCTTAGTTTGGATACCGTGTCTTACCACTGGTAAATTATATAATTTGGCTCCAAAATATTCACCTAATGCTTGATAACCAAGGCAAATTCCTAAAATATTATTGGTTAGGTGAAACCTATCTATAACATTTATAAGTTCTTTGTTTTCTTTTGGCAAACCAGGTCCCGGAGATAACAATATTTTATGAGAGTTTGAAATTTTTTGATAGTTAATATCGTCATTTCTAAAAACTGTTATTTCTTTACAATAAGGTTCCAAATAGTGAACTAAATTGTAAGTGAATGAATCGTAGTTGTCTATAATTATTAATTTGCTCAATATTTACTAACTGTTGGTAATAATTAAAACTAAATATAGTTAACACATAAAAATAACCATATAAAGATTGATGAATAATATTTTTTACTACGTTTTTATTTTACCCATTTCTTATTTACCTAATAAGTTACTTTATCTAATTTCTAGTTTCTTCTATCCTATTTTATACAAACTTCTAAAATACAGACGAAAAATAGTTAGAGAGAATTTAAAGAAATCTTTTCCGGAAAAATCTTCAGAAGAATTATTAATTGTAGAACAAAATTTTTACAAGCATTTCTGTGATTTACTGGTAGAAAGTTTCAAAGGTTTTACTATTTCAAAAGACCAATCAGAGAAAAAAATTAGAATAAAAAATCAGGAGTTAGTCGATAAATATGCGGATAATGGGCAAAATGTAATATTAATAGGAGGACATTATAATAATTGGGAACTGACAGCTCAAAGAATGCCTTTAGTTTTTAAGCATGATATTTATGCAATATATAAACCTTTATCAAATAAGTTCTTTGATAATAAAATGAGGAAGTCTAGAGAAAAATTTGGTCTTAAAATGATTCCAATGAAAACTACAAAAGAGTATTTTACTAATGTTAGTGATCGTCCTAGAGCAATTATTTTTGGATCAGACCAAAGCCCTTCTAATGCCAAAAAAGCACTCTGGATAAATTTCCTCAATCAGGAAAGTGCATTTTTATATGGTGCAGAGAAATATGCTAAGGATTTTAACTGGCCTGTTATATACGTAAGTATTAATAAAATGAAAAGAGGTTGTTATGAAGTGGAATATAAATTAATAACCGATAGTCCCAATAAAGAAATTTATGGTAATATAATTTCTAATTTTGCTAAATTATTAGAATTAGATATAAATAATGCTCCTCCATTCTGGTTATGGACTCATAAAAGATGGAAAAAGAAAAAGGTATAACTATATGTTTTACAACTTAATAGTTATTTTAAAACACTTATAAACATATATAAACGAATATTAAGTATTTAAAATACGATTCTTATTTTTTTCTTGATTTTAATTTGCATCGTCGAATCAACGACAACATTTGTTAAACTAAAATCAACACATATGAAAAACATGAGAAATAAAGTACAATTAATTGGTAACGTGGGAAATGACCCTGAGTTAGAACTAACAAAGAATGGTAAAAAATTTGTTAAATTATCTATAGCGACCAATAACACTTACACCAATAAAGACGGTGAAAAAATTAAAGATACACAGTGGCATCCTGTGCTATTTTGGGGGAAAAAAGCAGAAATAGCTGAAAAACATATTGTAAAAGGACAAGAAATATATGTTGAAGGTTCTTTAAACTATAGAAATTACGAAGATGACAATGGAGTTAAAAAATATGTTTTTGAAATTATTAGTAATGACTTATTATTGCTGAATAATTAATTTGTAACACTAAAATCTAAAAAGGAGCGCAGGCTCCTTTTTTTATAATTTAAGAATTTCATTAGTGAAACTGTTCCAAGAATAGTCTTTCTTTTTTAAGGAAAGTGCCTTACTCATTTCATCTTCATTTTTATCATTTGAAAAGTATTCAATAATATACCTACTTAATTGTCTGTAATCAGCAGAAGCGATGTAACCGTCTTTTTCATGCGTAATGCATTCTGATAATCCCCCAACATTAGTCGCTAACATAGGTTTATTGTAATGCATGGCTAATTGCGAAACTCCACTTTGAGTGGCTGATTTATAAGGAAGCACTACTAAATTACTAACTGAGAAAAAATATGGAACTTTATCATCACCAATAAATTCATTGTGAATAATAATGTTTTTTAAATTCAGCTCCTTAATTATCTTTTGATATTTTTCTTCTGTTTCATAAAACTCTCCAGCCACAATTAATTTTATATCTTTCTTTTGGATGTTTTCATCAGCCATGGCGTTGATAATTAAGTCTAAACCTTTGTATTTTCTAACCAAACCAAAGAAAAGAACATATTTTCCATCTTCCATATTCAGGACTTCTAATGCTTTTTTTCTATCAACTAACGGTTTATAAGTATTGTATATTGGATGAAATAATGCTTTTACTATTGCTTTAGAATTGATCGATAATATGTCTTCTTTAACTTTTTGACTTAAGGTTACATGTGATTTACATTTTTTAAGAAAAAAATTTACTAACTGATTATCTAAAAGTCTTTTCTCGTGAGCAATTGCATTATCAACAATTCCAAAAACCTTTAACTTATTCTTTCTAAGTATTGAAGCTATAACACCTAAGCAAGGGGCAAAAAATGGCATCCAAAATCTTATAAATACTATATCTGGTTGAAATGATTTTATATAATTAGCTGACTTTATCCAACTAAGTGGATTAATTGAATTTATTGTAGATGAAATTTTATAAGAAATAGTACTGTCAATATGGACTCTTTTTTGAGTTTTTCCAGGAAAAAGAATTTTGGGATACTGCAAAGAAAATGAAACAATTTCAACATCGTTACCCTTTTCAATTAATGATTTTGCTAGAGCTTCATTAAAATCCGATATCCCTCCTCTCAAAGGAGAAGCAGGACCAACAATAATGATTTTACTCATTTATATTTAATTTTTCCTTAATATGATATGAATTCCTGTTTGGAGAAGTTCTTGAAAGCATTTCACCAATAAATCCAGCTAAAAAGAATTGAACACCAATAATAATAGAAGTTAATGCAATATAAAACTCTGTTCTATTGGCAATTAACTTTGCTCCTTTATTAAAGAAAACTTTGTCAATTCCAATGTAAAAAAGAAACATAAAACCAATTACAAATACTAAAGTTCCTAGGGTGCCGAATAGATGCATTGGTCTTTTACCATATTTACCAATAAAAGTGATGCTAAATAAATCTAAAAATCCAAATACAAATCTTTCTAATCCAAACTTAGTTACTCCAAATTTTCTAGCTTGATGCTGTACTACCTTTTCAGTTATATTTTGAAAGCCTGCCCATTTGGCAATTAAAGGAATATAACGATGCATTTCACCATATACCTCAATATTTTTAACCACTTCATTTTTATAGGCTTTCAGTCCACAATTCATGTCGTGCAGTTTAATTCCAGAAACCCATCTAGTTACACTATTGTAAAGTTTTGTCGGTATTGTTTTAGAAAGAGGATCTTTTCTATTTTTCTTCCACCCAGAGACAATGTCAAAACCGTCATTTTTTATCATTTTGTAAAGTTCTGGTAACTCATCTGGAGAATCTTGTAAATCAGCATCCATGGTTACCACAACATCTCCAATAGCTATACTGAACCCAACATTCAAAGCAGCTGACTTTCCATAATTTCTCCTAAAAGAGACACCTTTAATTTTAGCGTTATCAAGTTGTAACGTTTTTATGATCTCCCAAGAATTATCATTGCTCCCATCATCAATAAAAATAATTTCATAATTAAGACTAGATTTATCAAGAACTTTAGCAATCCACGAACTTAGTTCTTCCAAAGATTCTGATTCATTATATAGGGGTACTACAATAGATAAATCTACTTTCATTTAACAAATATATTGAAGTTTCTCAATAGGTTTTGTTAATTCTTTTTAATTAAAAATATTATTTTCTAATATTAATAGAATTATATTCGAAATCTAAATTTAAAATCTTATGTTTTTTCGATTATGAAAGCATTATTTTTAAAAGAAATAAGATCGTACCTAGGTTCTATTATTGGCTACACTGCAATGGCAGTATTTTTAATAAGTTCTGGTTTTTTTGTTTGGATTTTCCCAGGTAGTAATAACATTATTGATATGGGTGAATCCAGTTTACAAACTTTTTTCAGTCAAGCACCTGGAATTTTGATGTTTCTTTTTCCCGCTTTTACAATGAGATGTTTTGCTGAAGAAAAAAAAACTGGCACTTTAGAAATTTTAATGACCCAACCGATTTCTATTTTTCAAATTATTTTTTCAAAATTTTTAGCCGCAAGTTTTTTAGCTATAATTACCATATTACCTACTTTGATTTACTACATAAGTGTTTATCAAATGGGAGAAATAGTAGGTAACATAGACCATCCTACCACTGTTGGAGGTTATTTAGGTCTCATCTTATTAAGTATAACTTTTGTAGCTATTGGTGTTTTTGCATCCAGTCTTTCGAAAAATCAAGTAATAGCTTTTTTACTAGGCCTTTTTTTTAATTTCTTTATTTATTTAGGTATCTCATATATTGCTGTTTTTGTTGGAAATCCATTAGACTATTATTTAATAAAACTCAGTATGTTAGATCATTTCAATGCTTTACACAGAGGAATTATTGATTCAAGAGACCTTATTTATTTTATTTCTTTAATATTTTTGGCTTTGTTCCTTACAAAAACTGTATTAAAACCTAACTAATGATGTCCTTTTACAATCGATACAGTAGTTTGTTAAATTTAATATTGGTTATCCTTTTAATATTTTTGGTTAATATATTTTCAAGTACTGCATTTTTCAGATTTGATTTATCCAAAGATAAAATCCATTCTTTATCTGAAAATTCTAAAGAAACTTTATCAAATCTTTCTGAAATAATAACTGCTGATGTCTATTTAGTTGGCGATTATCCAGCTGAAATTGAAAGATTAAAAAAATCACTTAATGAGAAATTAGACGAGTTTAAAGCCTATGGTGGTGAAAATTTCCAAATAAATTATATTGATTTAGATGAAGATCCAGAGTTAGCAAAAGAATTTAAAAACCAAGTTTTTAAAGACGGTATAGACTTTACAGACATTTTAATATCTAGAGATAGTAAACAAGAAGTTGTTAGAATTTGGAGTGGAATAATCCTCAGAATGGGAGATCAGTTTACCCCCGTACAATTGCTCCAAAAAGGAAAGTTTCCCATATCACAAGCAATAATAAACCAATTTAACGATCAATTGGAATACAATATTATTCTAGGTCTAAACAATCTTATAAAACCCAATTCTAAAAAAATTAAATTTCTTAGAGGACATGGAGAAATAGACAACGCTGATGCATGGATTATTAGAGACCAACTTATTAAATATTACGATGTTGATACTCTTAGAATTAAGCAATTGAAAACAAAATTTTACAATGAATCAATTGACTTATCAAATTCTAAATACGATTCTTTAATAACTAATTCTATTGACAGTATCTTTATAAGAAAAAGAGGGTTCCCCATTTTTGATGAACTTAATAACCCCAATAAAAATACAAAGAGATACATTAAAAAATATCTCCAAAACAAAATCATTTCTAATTTTCTTGAAGATCCCTCCAAAGTAAGTGAAGATCTTAATGTTCTTGAAAAAACAGATTTGCTAATAGTTGCAAAGCCAAGATCTAAATTTTCAGAAAAAGAACTTTTTATAATTGATCAATATATAATGAATGGTGGTACTATCATATGGTTAGTAGATATGCTTGATGTAAATGAAGCAATTCTCCAAGATACCAACATAACTTATGCTAGTGCAGTTGATCACGGATTACAACAATTTCTTTTTAAATATGGAGCTAGATTTAACGTAAACATGATAAATGACAGTAGATGTTCTCCAAAAATTAGAGAAGATGGTCTTGGAAGAATACCTAATTGGTATTTCTATCCACTATTATATTTAGACGAGCCTTCAAAATACCTTAGAAATGTAGGTCCGGTAAAAACAAGATACGTTTGTTCCATAGATACTGTAGGTGATAATGCTACTTTAAAGACGGCACTTCTAAAGTCCTCATTAGATTACAAAATATTGAGACAAACATCAGTGAATTATCAAAATCTTTATAATTACAACCCTAAAAATTTCGAAAATGAAGCAAAACCTCCAGTATGTGGATGGCTTTTTGAAGGTGTTTTCAAATCTAATTATCAAAATAGAGCTGTAAGTAAAGAATTTCAAAAATTTATTGGTAATCCGTTGGTTAAATTTAAAGAAACAAGTGTACCAACTAAAATGATTTTTATTGGAGATGGTGATTTAATAAGAAATGATTTTCTTAAAATTAGTGATCAAATTAAACCTGTTTTATTATCATTTGAAAGTGCAGATTATGGGACACCTGAATTTTTTCCTAGATATGGAAACAGTATGTTTTTCCAAAATTTAGTAGATGAATTATTAGGACAAAGCGAATTAATTCCACTTAGATCTAAAATGAATATGCCAAGATTATTGAAAAAAGAAATATTTAATGAAAAACAGACCTGGCAAGTAATAAACATACTTCTTCCCCTGCTTTTCATAATAGTATTTGGTCTACTCAATCAATATTTTAGAAAAAATAAATATGTTAAATAAAAACACCTATTTCTGTATTCTAATTTTATTTATTTCTGTTAGCATTTGTCTTCAATGTGAAAATCCTAAAAACACTGAAATATTTAAAAATTTTGCAATTAAAGATACTGCTAGTATTTCTAAATTCAGAATATCTAATACAGAGGGAGACGAGATATTAATTACTAGGGATAATAGTTCCAGAACTTGGATGATAGCAGGATCTGATTTTAAAGCAAGTCAACCTAGCGTGGATTTATTAATGGAAACTTTTTATAGAATTAGAGTGAAACAAGACGTCCCTAAATCGGCATTTAATACTGTAATTAACAGACTTTCAGTAAGACATAAAAAAGTTGACATATTTTTAGATAGAAATTTGCCTTACAAATCTTGGTATATCGGTTCTCCAACTCAAGACCACACCGGGACTTACATGCTTTTAGAGCTAGACGATGAAAAAGGTGAAAAACCCTACATTACCTATAAGCCAGGAATGTATGGGACTTTAGATGTAAGATTTTTCACAGACTGGAAAGCGTGGAGATCACCTAGAATATTCTCTTATAAAAACCCAAAAAGTGTTCAAAAAATAACAACTAATTTTTATCAAAATCGTAAAGAAACTTTTACAATTTCAAATTCTAATAACAATGTTGTTCTTTTAAACTTTAAAAATGAAAAAATTAAAAAATATGATTCTTCTCAGGTTAAGCATTATTTAACACATTTCAACAATATTTCCTACAATAAAATTATGTTTGAAAATCAAAATATAATGGATTCAATATTTAATTCTGATCCATTTATATCTTTTAATTTGTTAGATGTTGATAATCAATCTACGTACGTTGATTTTTGGAGAATAAAAGATGAAAATGCTCCCAATGGTTGGGATGCTGAATATGGATATATTAGAGTCAATAATAATAATGAATTACTAAGAGCACAATATTTTAATTGGGAAATTCTCTTTAAACCATTGTCATTCTTTACAAGATGATATTATTAATTAGGTGTTAATAAATAAGATTAATTCTAATAGTTTATTATTAATACAATTCAGATATTTATGATCTAATTTGAATATATATGAAGTTTATAGTTTCTAGTCAAGTATTGTTAAAACAATTACAAGCTATTGGAGGTGTATTAAATAGTTCTAATACTCTACCAATATTAGATAATTTTCTATTTGAAATTAAGGATCAAAATTTAACAATTTCTTGTTCCGATCTAGAGTCTACTATGACTTCTACAATAGCTATTGATGCTAAAAGTGAAGGAAGTGTAGCTATACCAGCAAAAATGCTTTTAGATATTTTGAAAACTTTTCCCAATCACCCTCTAACCTTCTCTATCGACGATAAGATGGGTGTTGAAATTTCTTCTGATTACGGAAAGTATAAATTAAGTGGCTTCAATGGTGAAGAATTCCCGAAATCTCCAATAATTGAAGCTCCATCTACTGTTTCAATAAGTAGTTTTATTTTTCAAAGAGCTATTGAAAAGACAATATTCGCTTCTGGAAATGACGATTTAAGACCTGTTATGAGTGGAATCTTTATTCAACTTTCTGAAGACCATCTAACTTTTGTTGCAACTGATGCTCACAAACTAGTAAGATACAAGAGAAACGATGTAAAGTCTGCTACCCCATCAGCATTCATTGTTCCTAAAAAGCCTATGAATTTATTGAAAGGATTACTTCAAAGTTATGACGGGGATGTGACCATCCAATATAATGAATCCAACGCTAGTATAGCATTTAATGATATTCTATTGGTTTGTAGACTTGTAGACGGAAAATATCCAAACTATGAAGCTGTTATTCCCAAAGAGAACCCAAATAGGCTCACAGTTGATAGAAATGCTTTTTCACAATCTATAAAACGTGTAAGTATCTTTGCCAATAAAACAACTCATCAAGTAAGACTTAAAATAAATGGAAGTGAATTAAATATAAGCGCAGAAGATGTTGATTTTTCCAATGAAGCTAACGAAAGGCTAACTTGTTCTTATGAGGGAGAGTCTATGGAAATAGGATTTAATTCTAGATTTTTAAATGAGATGTTACAAAATATAGACTCTGATAATGTTATTTTTGAACTAAGTGCACCCAATAGAGCTGGAATATTAATACCTGATAATAGTGATGAAGGTGAAGATATTCTTATGCTGGTTATGCCAGTAATGCTAAATTCCTAAGAAGCACTATAGTTCTCTACAGTGTTTGTAATAATTTCAGTACATGTTTTTAATTGCTCTTTGGTAATGGTGAGTGGAGGAGCAAATCTTATAATATTCCCATGAGTTGGTTTTGCTAATAATCCGTTATTTTTCATTTCTACACAAAGATTCCATGCTGTCTCACTAGTTTCTAAATCATTAATCACAATAGCATTTAACAATCCTTTCCCCCTAACTAACTTAACTAAATCAGATTTTTCAATAAATTTATTAAGTTCACTCCTGAAATAATTACCCAACTCAAAAGCATTTTCTGAAAGTTTTTCATCTATTATTACATCTAAAGCTGCCTTTGCAACAACACAAGCTAATGGATTGCCACCAAATGTAGATCCATGTTCACCTGGTTTAATACACATCATGACTTCATTGTTGGCTAATACAGCGGATACAGGGAACACTCCACCAGACAATGCTTTTCCTAGAATTAATATATCTGGTTTGGCATTTTCATAGTCAGTTGCTAATAATTTACCAGTTCTTCCAATTCCAGTTTGAACTTCATCTGCTATAAATAATACATTATATTTAGTACACAACTCTCTAACTCCTTTTAAATAACCTTCGTCTGGAACAACGACTCCTGCTTCTCCTTGAATTGGTTCAACCATAAAAGCGGCAACATTAGAATCTTTAAGTTCATTTTCTAAAGCATCTAAATCATTATAAGGAATTAAATCGTATCCAGGCATGTAAGGTCCAAACCCTTCATAAGATAGCGGATCATCAGAAGAAGAAATAGCAGCAAGTGTTCTTCCCCAAAAGTTACCTTTAGCAAAAATAATTCTTGCTTTATTTTCTGGAATATTCTTTTTAAGATATCCCCATTTTCTTGCAAGTTTGTTAGCAGTTTCACCACCTTCAACGCCTGTATTCATAGGCAATACTTTATCATAATTAAATAGCTCGCAAATAAACTTTTCATAAGGTCCCAATTGGCTGTTGAAAAATGCTCTACTTGTTAAAGTTAATTTGGAAGCTTGATTTACTAAAGCCTCAATAATTTTTGGGTGACAATGTCCTTGGTTTACTGCTGAATAAGCAGATAAAAAATCAAAATACTTTTTACCTTCTGAATCCCATACAAATACACCCTCTCCTCTATCTAAGACAACAGGTAAAGGATGGTAATTATGTGCACCGAAATTATTTTCTAAATCTATTAAAGTATTTGAGTCCATGTTTATATTTTCATCAAATATAATAATTAGTAATTTTTAGAGAAATGTTTTTTAATAAAGTACCTAATTAAGTTTTATTATTTTCTTTGTAAGGTGAAGGATAAAAAAGAGCTATTAAAATCAAGAAAAAAAATAATTAACGCAACTAAAAAAGCTATTGATGACTTTTCAATGATTGAAGATGGCGACAGTATTATGGTTTGTATATCTGGAGGAAAAGACAGTTACACGATGTTAGATATGATGATTCATTTCCAAAAATATGGTAAAACCAATTTCAATTTTATAGCTGTTAATATGGATCAAAAACAACCTGGTTTTCCAGAAGAAGTTTTACCCAAATATTTAAGTGCATTAAAGGTGAATTACAAAATTATTGAGAAGGATACCTACAGTATTGTAAAAGAAAAAATCCCTGAAGGTAAAACTATGTGCAGTTTATGTTCTAGACTTAGAAGAGGGACCTTATATGATTTTGCTAGAGAATTAAAGTGTAATAAAATTGCTTTAGGTCATCACATGGATGATATTATTGAAACTTATTTCTTAAATCTTTTTTTTAGTGGTAAAATGGAAGCAATGCCACCAAAATATTTAATTGATAGTGGAGATTTAATGGTGCTTAGACCTCTTTCATATTGTAAAGAATCTGAAATCGAAGTTTATTCTAAACTAATGGATTTCCCAATAATCCCTTGCACACTTTGCGGATCACAAACAAACCTACAAAGAAAGAAAGTAAAGGCACTTTTGAATGAGTGGGAAATTGATTATCCCAACAGAAAAGCTATTATTTTTAGAGCTTTACAAAATATTTCGCCATCTCATTTATTAGATAGAGAAATTCATAATTTTAAAGACTTAACTCCTATTGAGGACTCAAATCTTTTGGTTTAAAAAACCGTAAGCTTTTAATAATAGTTAGGTTATTTGAAATTCCAGCAAAATGATACTTGGAATTAGAATAATTTATTTTAAAATCTTTTATTTTTAAACCTATTCCCCACGAAATCCCTGTCGTTCCTGGTCTTGATTGTGGTTGGAGCTCATTTCTTGATAAAAGATCGTATCCAAATCTAAAATTAAAATTATCAGAAAATAAAAATTCAGAGGCTATGATAAAATGATTAAAAAATTGTTTTGAAAATTCATTAAAACTAAAGGAATTACTATTTGTCTTAGTGGAAGATATATCCCACTTATTTAAGTGATTATAAGTTAAATGAAATCGTACTGGAGCATATTTCAGTTTAGTGTTAAAACTAATTATTGAGTTAGCTGGTAACTTACCATTTGAAAATGAACTATAATTTGTTATTGATGTTCCAATATTACTCAATAAAAAATAGCCTCCAATTCTTTTTTCATCATTGAAATAAGTTAAGCTGATGTCAGAAGCCAAGGCAATAGAATTGTAAACTTCTAATCTTGAGTTAATTACTTTGAAATTCAATCCTATTTGAAAATTTTCATATAGTTTTCTAGAATGGCCTATTTGGAAAACCCAATCCGCAGCTTTGAAACTATTTCCGTAAGAATTACCAGAAGCATCATAATATTCAAAACTCCCATAATTATTATAAAACAATGTAGCTGAAAAAACACTATTTTTTTTTATAAGAAAATTGTAATTGATCATTCCAAAATCAGAATCTGCAAAATGATTGTTATAATTAATAACTAATTTATTAACGCTTAATTTTGATAGGTTTGATGGTAAAAAAATTGAAAGTGAAGGATCTTCGTCAATGACCCCAATTGGATAACCACCTAACGAAGAATTTCTTGCTGCACAATTATTATTTAATATGGAATATTGTATTTGTTGTTGAGAAGATCCTAAAAGATAAAATAGTACTAAAATTAAGAGGGAAAAATATTTCATTACTGTAAAAACATATTTTTATTGAGTTTATTGCTCAAACATTAAACCTAAAATGCATAATATCTCCATCACTCAAGACATATTCCTTTCCTTGAATCATTAATTTCCCAGCTTCCTTAACATCATTTTCTGATCCATATTCAACAAAGTCATCGTACTTAATAACTTCTGCTTTAATGAAACCTTTTTCAAAATCAGTGTGAATTACTCCAGCTGCCTGTGGAGCAGTCATTCCTCTTTTAATAGTCCAAGCTCTTACTTCTTTTTCCCCAGCAGTAAAATAGGTTTGTAACTTTAAAAGCTGGTAAGCTTTTTTTATAAGTTTACTTACACCTGCCTCTTTTAATCCCAAATCATCCAAAAATAATTTTCTTTCTTCATAGTCTGTTAATTCAGCAATATCAGCTTCTATAGCGGCACCAAGTATAAGTGTTTCTGAATCTTCATTTAAAATAGCTGACTTTAAATCGTTTACATGTTTATTACCATCAACAACAGATTTTTCATCTACATTACAAACATACATTACAGGTTTGGCAGTTATTAATTGCAATTCCTCTAAATATTTAAATAAACTATCATCTAATTCTAAAGATCTTATTGAATTTCCAGAGCTTAGGTGGTTTTTAGCACTTTCATAGACTGAGAACACTTTGTTTGCTTCTTTATCACCAGACTTAGCTTTTCTTTCAATTGCACCGATTCTTTTTTCTAATGTTTCTAAATCTTTAAGTTGAAGCTCTAAATCAATGATTTCTTTGTCAGCAACAGGGTCTACTTTTCCATCTACATGAATTACATTATCATTGTCAAAACATCTAAGTACATGTATAATTGCATCTACTTCACGAATATTAGCTAAAAACTGATTACCTAAACCTTCTCCTTTGTGAGCACCTTTTACTAAACCTGCTATATCGACAATTTCAATTGTAGTTGGAACAACTTTTTCAGGTTTTACAAGAATTTCTAGTTTATTTAACCTACTATCAGGAACTGTAATAGTTCCAACATTAGGTTCTATTGTACAGAAAGGGAAATTTGCGGATTGTGCTTTTGCATTTGAAAGACAGTTGAAGAGTGTAGATTTTCCAACATTTGGTAAACCAACGATACCACATTTAAGAGCCATTTATAAAAATTTATTTAGTTGCTAATTAGAATTTATAATTTGAAGGATTCCTTGATTTTTTTCTCGTCCCTCGTCAAACGTAATAAAAAAATAATAAGAGCCTTGTGAAAGAGAATTTCCATTTTTATTCACACCATTCCAATTATTATTGTAACCAAATGATTCAAATACAATATTGCCCCATCTGTTATAAACAATTAGATTAACATCATCATAAATAGCAGCAAAGTGTGTGTAGAAATAATCATTTACACCGTCACCATTTGGAGTAATAACATTGGGGATTTCACATTTTTCAATTATTAGCTGATTGGTTGTTATTTCTTCTCCACATTCATTGGAAACTCTAAGATTAATTTCATGCTCCCCAATAGTATAATTATTACTATTTAGAATAAGAGAATCTCCGGAAGAAATTAGACTATCTAAGTCATTTATCCATTCATAAGTAAATTCACTTTTGGTGTTGTCAATCACTTTTAAAATATCTTCACCAATACAAAATGTATCTAAGTTAAAAGTATAAGGTTCTGGTAATTCTTTAAATTCTATGGTATGCAATAAAGTATCATTACAAAAAACATCATGTAGCCCCATATAATAAATTCCTGGGCTCGAAACTGTTATTGTAGGATTCGCAACATTGTTGTTAGGATCGAATGTAATATTTCCGTCGTCACTGTAATACAACCAATTTCCTCCAACAGGTGGTAAATAATTTGTTGAATATTCGAAAAAATCGTCACATGTTGTAGTATCACCAATGATGGAACCACCTTGGACTGTTTGCACAGTAATAACAGTATCGTACGAACAACCGTATTCGTCTTCAACTACAAAGGTGTAACTCGAAGGTCCTAATGAATTAGGTTGCACGATGATATTGGTGTCTTCACTTGATATTATTGTGCTATCGGGCAACCAGTTATGAGATGTAATAAGTGGTGCATAAGTTTCACTGTTAGGATGTAAAGTACTGTTGAAATAAATACCCCATTCGCAAATATATCCATCGTCTATTCCAATATTATCTCTTACTGTTAAAGTCCACGTTCCATTAATTGGACAACCTTGCAATGCAGGAACATAGTTTTGTTCTGGATTATATTGTCCAGGAACAACCATCTGACCAATACTTGGTCCAGTAGCTGCTGTTGTGTTGTAACCATTGACCCAAGGCGGTAGTGATGAGCCATCGTTAGAGAAACAATATTCTTCGCAATATCCAATATTTCCAGTATTATTATCAAATGCTCCACCTAAAAAAGTACTTCCTCCTCCAAATCCACCAGGAAATAAACCACTACTAGAGTAGCTGTTGAAAATATTGACGTTTTGACCATTTGGACAAGTTAACATCATCTCTAAATCTCCTAAATATGAATGCTCAATTTTAACACACATTTTATCAATATCAGTTGGGTTTTGAATAGTTGTTCCAGGTGTAAAACCAGAAATATTTATGGTAGTAGTATAATTAATTCCTGATCCATCAGGAAGATATGTTTGAGATCCAAAAACACCACCGATTGGAAAGTTTGTAGAAATGGGGTCAACACCAACAGTATCAGCACCAGTAACTCCTCCAAAAAGTTGTGTAGATCTCCCCAAACAAATTGGTGATTGTGCAGGTGCACATGTAGCGAAACTTGGCTCTGTAGATACTCTTATTTTACAAAAACTATATTGAAATTGTCCTAGAGAATCTTCAATTTTCAAAGTTAAAAAGTATCCATTTCTTGAAGTTGGTGTAAAAAGAAATGAATTGGTATTTAAAGATGTTCCATTACTTAATTCCCAAGTTACTGTGTAGTTATTCGACTGCATGTAACCACCTCCACTAAGTGCTGCAGAATCACCACCAGGCTCGTAGGGGAAATACGGTTCAGCAACAAACTCAATAACATCTCCGAAACAAATATCTACATATCCAGTGTCTATAGGATAAAGGTCATTTAGTGTGTCAGTTCCTCCAATTGCATTACCAGTAATATAAGCGCTTATGTGATTGCTAAAAGGTTGAATTAAATTCGCACAAGATAAATTGGCATCCCAGCCTGTTCCTTCTGAAACAGCATCACTCACAAATTTAAAAGTCAAACAACCTGATACATTACTCCAAGAAGCTGGAATATTTACTCCATTAGGATAAGTACTATCATTAATAGCAGCTAATAAAGGTGAATTTACAGAATTTCCATCATAAATATAAAGCGTATCGGTGTAGTGAATATTTAATGTATATCCAGCATTTATCCCGAAAACTGCCACCATTTTAGAACCTGTAGCGTCTGGACATAAGGTAATTACTTCATTTTCATTTGAGTTGTAAGATCCAGATGAACCTCCAGTATCAAAAAAGTTTAAAAATGAACCGTTGTTAAAATCGTTGGAACAATTACAAGCACCATTTACAGTGGAAGATGTCCAATCAGTATCGTTTACTTGAACAAGTGGTTGTGACCAACTTTTAAAAGTAATGAAACAAAAGATAACATTAACAGTACAAATTAATTTTCTCATTTGGAATCAATTTCTTCTTTAAGATGTTTGATTGATTTTAATACCATTAGAATATTTAAATCTGATAATAAATAATATTTGTATTGATCATAGTCAAATTGAACATCAATATTTTTGAAATCTAAATTAGAAGTATCAATATTTGATAGTGACCCAGAAACCCTATTGTTATATGATTTTTCATTAGGAACATCTATAAAATAATAACCGTGCGTATTTACAAATAGTTGGTTTTCTTTCTTTTTAAAGAAGTCAATAATTTGATTATCAATATCTTGACCAAAAGAAACAAAACTAATTATTAAAAAAAATGGTAAAATTATTTTCATAAAAAACCGAAAATACGATTTATTTTAAATTAATTATTTTAAAATAGTTACTGAAAGTTGTTAACACTGCATTAGTACAATAACTATATGCTTATTTTTGTTTTATAAAATAAATTAATGAAAGAAGATTATTTAATAGAATTTGCTACTCAAATAAGAAGAGATATAGTAAGAATGGTAAATGCGCAAAATTCAGGTCACCCTGGAGGGTCTTTAGGATGTGTCGAGTATTTTACAGTGCTTTTTAATAGCTTTTTAAATCACAACACGGATTTTTCTATGGATGGAAAAGGGGAAGATTTATTTTTTCTTTCAAATGGACATATTTCCCCAGTATATTATGCGACTTTAGCAAGAACTGGATATTTTCCTATCGAAGAACTAAGTACTTTTAGAAAAATTGATTCTCGTCTGCAAGGACACCCTACAACACACGAAGGTTTACCTGGTGTTAGAATTGCTAGTGGTTCTTTAGGACAAGGACTTAGTGTGGCTATTGGAGCAGCAACAACAAAAAAATTAAACAACGATCCAAGTTTAGTATTTACTCTTCATGGAGACGGCGAGTTACAAGAAGGTCAAATTTGGGAAGCTGCACTTTATGCATCTGCAAAAAAAATTGACAACCTAATTTCTACGATTGACTACAACGGAAGACAAATTGATGGTGATGTTGATGATGTTATTTCTCTTGGAAATTTAGAAGAAAAGTGGAAAGCTTTCGGTTGGGTTACTTTATCTTGTAATGGTAATAATATTAAAGAAGTATACAAAACTTTAGAGAAAGCTAAAGAACTTACAGGTAAAGATAAACCTGTTATGATTATTATGACTACTGAAATGGGTAATGGAGTGGATTTTATGATGGGTTCTCATAAATGGCATGGGGTTGCTCCAAATGATGAGCAGCTTCAAGATGCTTTAAGTCAAAACAAAGAAACTTTAGGTGATTATTAATATGATCCATTTTTACAAACAGGAATTGGATGATTAAATATTTTAAAATATTCATTTTTTTATGTCTTGGTTTTTTTTCAAGTATTATGCTTGGCCAGGAAAATGACGGTAAAATAAGGATACTTTTCATTTTTGACGGCTCTAACAGTATGAATGCGCAATGGGAAAAAAGTAGTAAAATAGCAATTGCCAAAAGGCTAATGACTCAAACCATGGACAGTTTGAGAGGATTAGAGAATGTTGAATTAGCTCTCAGAATATATGGTCATCAAAGTAAAATTCTACCAGGAAAACAAGACTGCTCAGATACTAAATTAGAAGTTCCTTTCGCTAGTGCTAATGATAATTATCAAAAAATCATCAATGAAATTAGAAGATTAGAACCAAAAGGAACAACTCCAATAGCAAGATCTTTAGAATATTCTGCTGAAGATTTTCCTCCATGTGATGATTGCCGAAATATTATCATTTTAATAACAGACGGAATAGAAGCATGTGATGAAGATCCTTGTGCAGTTGCCATAGCGCTAAAAGAAAAAAATATTAAACTCAAACCATTTGTAATCGGTCTTGGCCTGGACACTTCTTACTTAAGCCAATTTGAATGCGTAGGAGAGTTTTTAAGTGCTGAAAATGAAGATGCTTTCAAAAGTGTACTGAAATTTGTCATAAGCCAGGCTCTAAACAATACAACTGCACAAATCAATCTTAATAATATTAATAACCTTCCTAAAGAAACAAATTTATCCATGAGTTTGTATAATTCTTATAATGGTAAATTAATGCATACATACATGCACACTTTAAATAGGTTTCAGAATCCTGATACTTTATCTTTAGACCCTTTGTATACTTACAAAGTTGTAGTCCATAGTGTTCCAGAAGTTGTTTTAGACAGCATTAAATTAATACCTGGTAAACATACCGTAATCAATATTAAATCTCCTCTAGGTAAGTTAAACTTAAGAATAAGTGGAAACGATAATCCTTATAATGGAATTAATTGTATTGTGAAAAGTACAAATCAAAACTCTATTTTAAATGTCCAAAAAATGAATACTAATAAACAATATCTTGTAGGTAGTTATGATTTAGAGGTATTGTCAATTCCAAGAATCAAATTTAAAGATGTAAAAATCAACCAAAGTAAAATGACCGATATAGTAATTCCTCTATATGGTTCTATTCAAGTTAATAAATCGGATGGTCCAGCTGCCCTTTTTTTAAAAGACAAGGGGAAAAATATTTGGGTCTATGATTTTAATGAAGAAAGATCTATTGAAAATTTAAATATCCAGCCCGGTAATTATTTTATTTGTTTTAGAAGTAATAGATCTAATAGTATTGCACATACTATTTTAAAAGATTTTAAAATAACATCAGCACAGAACATAAATTTTAAACTATAAAAATGAAAATCGAAATTTTAGGAAATAGTGATACAAGATCTGGGTTTGGAGCCGGACTATCACAACTGGGAAAAGATAACCCTGACGTAGTAGCTCTTTGCGCAGATTTAACGGGATCCTTAAAAATGAATGATTTTAAAGATCGATTTCCTGATAGATTTTTTCAAGTTGGAATTGCAGAAGCTAATATGATGGGTATTGCAGCAGGAATGACCATCGGTGGAAAAATACCGTTTACTGGTACTTTTGCAAACTTTTCTACAAGTAGAGTTTATGATCAAGTAAGACAATCAATAGCTTATTCTAATAAAAATGTAAAAATATGTGCTTCTCATGCTGGACTAACTTTGGGTGAAGACGGAGCAACTCATCAAGTATTGGAAGATATTGGAATGATGAAGATGTTACCAGGAATGACTGTTATAAATCCTTGTGATTACAACCAGACAAAAGCTGCTACTATAGCTATTGCTGATCATAAAGGCCCTGTTTACTTAAGATTTGGACGACCTAAGGTTCCAATTTTCATCCCAGAAGATACTCCTTTTGAAATTGGAAAAGCTTTAATGCTCCAAGAAGGAACAGATGTCTCAATTTTCGCAACTGGTCATTTAGTTTGGGAAGCGGTAGAAGCTGCACAAGCTTTAGCCAATGAGGGACTTTCTGTCGAATTAATAAATATCCATACTATTAAGCCGTTGGATAATGAAAGTATTTTGAGGTCAGTAGCTAAAACAAAATGTGTAGTTACAGCTGAAGAACATCAAATAGCAGGTGGAATGGGAGAATCGATAGCTCAATTACTAGCTACTAACCAACCACTTCCTATCGAGTTTGTAGCTGTTAATGATAAGTTTGGAGAAAGTGGTAAACCTTCAGACTTAATGAAAAAATACGGACTTCATTCATCTGACATAATAAAAGCTGTACATAAAGTACTTAAAAGAAAATAAATTGAATTATAAATTTGTTAACTCATCAACTATGAAAATTACCTGTAAATTATGTTTTATAATTATATTCTGTCTATCTCAACAATCAATTTATGCTCAAGCATCAAAAGGTAAAACTAACTTAGATTCGCAGAAAATTGCATTTTACACTTCAAAAATAGAGCTTACTGTTGAAGAATCTAAACATTTTTGGGCTGTTTATAATGAAATGGAAAATGAAATAAAAGCTCTTAAAAGTAAGAATGCTCACGGTAAAATGATTCTTATCAATAAAAAATATTTAGAATTGTCTGACTATGAGTTAGAAGAAATTCTTGATTCTAAGCTGAAAATGGGAAAAGATTTAATGGATATTAAAATAAAATATCATGAAAAATTCAAAGAAATTCTTTCTATTCAAAAAGTAGCTAAATACTACCAATCAGCAAAAGAGTTTAAAAAAATACAATCGGAAAGAAAAAAGCAACATAGCAATCCAGCAGAAAGAAAAAGATAATACATTTATAATGTGAACATCAAATATTGGATAAAAGCAGCTAGACTAAGAACATTACCTCTTGCTTTTTCATGCATATTGATTTCTGCAGCTTTAGCTGTAATAGCACAAAACACCATTTCTTTTAAACTTCTTTTTCTTACTCTTACCACTACCCTTTTATTACAAATCCTTTCCAATTTTGCTAATGATTATGGAGATGCTATTAAAGGTGCAGATAAAAATAGAATTGGTGAACCAAGAATGGTTGAATCTGGTAAAATTTCAAAAAATCAAATGAAATTTGCTATAATAATTTTTGGATTTTTATCTTTTATTTTTGGTTCTGTCCTCACTTTTAGTGCTTTTCCAGATAACTTTTTTAATATCTTGATTTTTCTTTGTCTTGGAATTGGTGCAATTACAGCAGCAATTAAGTATACTGTTGGCAAGTCTGCTTACGGTTATAAAGCTTATGGGGATTTCTCAGTATTCATATTCTTCGGATTAATTGGAGTTATAGGTAGTTATTACATATTCACTCATTCATTTAATTGGATTACACTACCAGCCTCGCTATTTACAGGATTTTTAAGTTGCAGTGTTTTAAATCTTAATAATATGAGAGATTACCATAATGATAAATCAAATAACAAGGTAACTTTAGTAGTGAAAATTGGGGTTAAAAGGGCTAAAAATTATCATTTTTTTCTAATTTTATTAGCAGTTTCTTCATTTTCAATTCTCTTGGCATATACTTCATTAATATATATACTAGGTGCCATTCCTTTGTTTGTTTTGATAAAACATCTTGTAATGGTTAAAAATGAAAGTAATTTAAGAAACTTAGATGGACAGTTGAAAATTGTAGCTCTTACATGTTTTTCATCTACGCTTACTTATTTTATAATTAGCTTATCGAATACCTTCTTTAGCTAACCAATCTGTATATAGTTTTTTGAATTTCTCGTGTTCTTTATTAGTTGAGGAAAAGTTATGATAACCTGAGTAAGAGGGTTCAGCACACATAAAAATATAATTGTGTTTAGAATGATTCAATACAGCATCAATCACCCTAGAATCAGGTATACAAATCGGACCTGGAGGCAATCCTTTATACATGTAAGTATTGTAAGGTGAGTCTTCTTTAAGATGAGAATAATAGAGTCTTTTTAAGTTGGGTTTATTTAAGGCATATTTAACGGTTGGATCTGCTTGCAATTTCATTCCTCTTTTTAACCTGTTAATGTACAATCCTGCAATTTTAGAATGTTCATCAAATTTAATTTGCTGTTCCATTTGAACAATTGAAGCAAGTATGGTTACCTCTGATTGAGATAAGCCTAAGTCATTGGCCTTTTTAATTCTTTTTAGATTCCAGAATTTTTTGTATTCTTTTCTAATTAATTCAATAATTCCATTTTCATCTAATGAGGAATATACCTCATAAGTATTGGGTATTATAAAAGTTCTAAAATTACTGTTTGTAAAACCATATTTCTTAGCTAGATCAGGATCTTTAAATAAATCCAATAGTTTTAGTGTATCAATGGTCAGTTGACTGTTAATTTTTCTAACAATTAATTCTAGATTTCTTGAAGATGGTATATATAAATCAATTATATTTTGCTTTCTCATAATATACAACTGATTAACTAATTTATTAGTGGACCAACTTTTATAAAAAGTATATTTTCCACGTTTTAAATATTCCTTAGAAAATCCTTTGTATGAAATTAATCCGTCAATATTTTTTGAATTATTTATTAATTTTTTTTTAATTAAAAGGGTTCCTAATTCTTCAAAAAGTAAATCCTTTTTTAGAGTTAAAACAATTCTTTCCTCTTCTGATATGATCTCTTTTTTGTCTTTTGAAAAGTATAACGAGATTAATGGTTTGGTGAAATATAAAATGGATATACTAACAACCAATAAGAAAAATAATAGTATTTTTTTCAATTTTCTGAAAGTTCTATTAGGTTGTAGTAGGAGAGTTTGTAGAATTTTATAATGGTATTTTCTGATCCACTATTAATATCTATTTTATTAAAATCAACATCTGTTTTTAATCCTTTAAAAAAATAGTTATCTATATTTTCTTTAGGAAATAATCTCAGAATAATAGATTGTGTTATGTCATATCCATCAAACGCTAACTGTGTTGGTTCTGAAGAAAAAACACTTTTATAGTGATCTATAAACTTTACAACTTCTTTAGAATCGTAGTTTGTTAAACCAACAGATGTGAAATGTAAATTAAATTTATTTTTATACTTTACATCAATGGTATTCATTCTATAAAGTTCTTCAAAACCAAAAATGGTATATTTAGATTTATAATGATTTTGTGAATTAGAAAATTCTATTAATTGATTAAATGCGTAGGTTAAAAATGGAATTTGATTAGAGCAAACTACTATTAAATTATTCTTTCTTTTCGATAGTTTTGAATGCAGTTCCTCCCACTCATCTCCTCTTTTTAAAAACAATGGAAATATTGAGTCTGGTTGAGCAACTAAAGAATCATTAACTAATATTGAATCATTATAACTATCAGTAAAAATGGACTCGTATACTTTACTTTTTCTATCGTCAATATCTGCAATTAATAATATATTATCGTCCGTATTATGAACTTTCAAATAATTAGCCATTTCCTTAGATTGAGTAGATCTTGACGCTTTGTGTTTGTAGATATCTGGGTAGTTAAAAAGAGCTTGACTTGGAATATTAAAAAGCGGTATTAGTGGAATGTGAAAGCCTTTTGAATATTTTCTAAGTAGCTTTACATTTTTAGAATAAATAGGACCTATTATAAGGTCTGTATTTTTAAATGTAGAATCCTCAAGAATATCTTTAACAATACTCGTGTCAAAACGTGTATCGTAAATAGTTAATTCTAAGTTATATCCCTCTTTTTTTAATTCGTTTAGTGCTATTTTTATACCGTTATATAAGGAAAATGATTTTACAGCTAATTTATTGAGTTCACATTTTGAATCTTCAGGACAGTTTTTAACAATAGAATCCGATTCTTTGAAAAAGAAAGGGGCCAATAGAGAAATATTCAGGACATTGTCTTTTACTGAATTAGAATCCCTGAATAATTTTTTAGGGATGGTTTGGATAGAGTCTTCAATGCAATCTTTTATTCTATAAATAATTTTTAGTTCTTGTCCTTTTTTTAATCCTTCGTTTTCTAGGAAGATATTATTTTTAATTATTTTATCTAAAGGAATACCGTAATTTTTGGATATAGAATACAGAGTTTCTTTTTTCTTTACTTTATGTAAAACAAGTGTATCACAAACTTTAAGTAAAGGATGATCTACATGCTTAACTAAGGGTTTTATTTCATTAATCGTGTCTGCTATTATATTAGGTATTAAAAGAACCTGATCTTTAAATAATTCATTGGTGTTTAGGAGATTAAATGATTTGATTGATGAAAATTGGACACCATAAATTTTAGCTATAGTCCACAAAGTTTCACCTTGTTTTACTACATGCTTTTTAACAATAGAATCATTATTGAAGAAAATGGGAATTGGAATTTTCACAATTTCTCCTTTACTTAAACCGTTAGCCGCCTGAGGATTAGCGTTAAAAAAATCATTCAAGTTTATTTGGTATTTTTTTGCAATTCCATAACTGGTTTCACCTTTTGTAACCTCGTGAGCTTTAAAATTAATGGCTGAAGAATCTTGAGAGTAAATAGAAGATTCACCTAAAAATAGGCAAAGTGACATCAATATTATATTAGTATATTTAATTATTCCCATTCTATAGTTGCAGGAGGTTTTGAACTTATATCATAAGTAACTCTATTAATACCCTTTACATTATTAATTATTCTATTCGAAACTTTTGATAAAAAATCATAGGGTAAATGGCACCAGTCTGCTGTCATTCCATCCGTTGAAGAAACTGCTCTTAAGGCAACTGCATTTTCATAGGTGCGTTCATCGCCCATAACCCCAACAGACTGAATTGGTAAAAATATGGCTCCGGCTTGCCAAACATTTTCATAAAGATTAAATTCTTTGAGACCATTTATAAATATATGATCTACTTGTTGAAGTATATGAACCTTTTCAGCTGTTACTTCTCCTAAAATTCTAATTCCTAGTCCAGGACCTGGAAAAGGATGTCTGTTTAAAATATTGGCAGGTAAATCCAAAGATTGCCCAACTCTTCTAACTTCATCTTTAAATAGAGATTTAAGAGGTTCAATTATTTTAAGCTTCATGTAATCAGGTAATCCGCCAACGTTGTGGTGAGATTTAATTGTTACCGAGGGTCCATTTACAGAAACAGATTCAATAATGTCTGGATAAATTGTCCCTTGAGCTAGCCAATTTACATCCTTAATTGCATTTGCTTCTTTATCAAATACTTCAATAAATGTTTTTCCAATTGCTTTTCTTTTTTCTTCAGGATCTGTTAGTCCTTTTAAAGCTTTGTAAAAATCATGCTTTGCATTAACTCCTTTAATATTTAAACCAAGAGATTCATACTGCTTCAAAACTTCGTCAAATTCATCTTTTCTTAAAAGACCATTATCTACAAAAATACAATGTAGATTTTCTCCTATAGATCGATGTAAAAGAATTGCAGCAACACTTGAATCCACACCACCAGATAGTCCTAAAACTACTTTCTGATTTTCTACAGTACTTTTTATATTTTTAATAGTAGTGTCTACAAAGGAATCGGGTGTCCAATTTGGAGTACAATTTGAAATACCAATTACAAAATTTTTAATTATTTTCAAACCATCTTCTGAGTGAAAAACTTCAGGATGAAACTGAATACCGTAAATGGTTTTATCTATAATTTTAAAAGCAGCATTTTCAACATCGATAGTACTTGCGATATTCTGCATATTTGAAGCTAAATTCTTAATAGTATCTCCATGAGACATCCATACTTGAGAATTGGACTTTACGTCTTGAAATAACAAATCATTATTATCAATAAAAGATAAATTGGCTCTACCGTATTCTCTGGTTTTAGATGCTTCTACTAAACCACCTTCATTTTTAACTAAGTATTGGGCGCCATAACATATTCCAAGTATCGGAACGGAAGGATTTAAAGAATTTAAATCTGGACATGGTGCATCAACTTGATTAACCGAGCAGGGGCTTCCAGAAAGAATTACAGAATTAAATTTAAAATTACTTGGAATTTTGTTGTAAGGGTGAATTTCACAATATACATTTAATTCTCTAACTCTTCTTGCAATCAATTGTGTATATTGAGAACCAAAATCAAGTATTAATAAGTTTTTACTCATACACAAATTTAATCATACCTATTCAAAAGTTAATGATTACTTTGATTAAATATTTAATTTATTTTGTTAATTAATAATAATGGATAAAAATAAATCATTATTAATCATTATTGCTGGACCAACTGCAGTTGGAAAAACTAATTTATCAATACAACTTGCAAAGGAGTACAAATCGAGTATTTTCTCATGTGATAGTAGACAGTTCTATAAAGAATTAAATATTGGTACTGCAAAACCTTCTTTAATTGAACTTAATGAAGTAAATCATTTTTTCATCAATAATAAATCTATTACTGAACCTTATTCTGCAGGAGATTATGAAAAAGAATTAATTGCTGAACTTAAAGAGTATTTTAAGGTAAATAAAATAGCTTTTTTAGTTGGGGGTTCAGGAATGTATATTGATGCAGTATGTAAAGGTTTAGATCATCTACCTAAAAATAAAGAAGTTAGATCAAAATTGAATTTAGATTTTAAAGAATATGGAATTAAACATATTCAAGAACAACTCTACAAACTAGACCCATCTCATTATAATAAAATTGACATTTTAAATCCTCAAAGAATTATTAGAGCTTTAGAAGTCTCTTTAATTTCTGGAAAACCTTATTCTTCTTTTCTTTCCAATGCTCCAAAAAAAAGAAACTTTAAAACTTTAAAATTTCTATTACATTTAGATCAAAATCAATTGATAGAAAATATTAACGTTAGAGTGGATCATATGATAGAAAGTGGCTTAATTGAAGAAGTTAAGAATTTGTCATCCAAAAAACATTTAAATTCCTTAAACACCGTTGGTTATAAAGAAGTTTTTGAATACTTAAAGGGTGGAATAAATAAAGAAACAGCTATTAATCAAATTAAAATTAACACTAAAAAATATGCTAAAAGACAAATGACTTGGTTTAAAAAAGATCAAGATTATATTTGGGTAAAAAACAATATGAAAGAAAATGTATTGAATAGTATTAAAAATAAAATAAATCAATTTATTAATGATTGATATGTATATTTAAAATAAATGAGTTTTTGGTCTGATTTTGTTGTAACTAATCCCAAAGAATGGGAACAAAAAGTTTTAAAAGATTTTAAAACTAAAGTTAAGGAAGATTTTATATTTAAAACAGACTACGGAAATATCAATCCGTTTTCTAAAAACGTAAATTCATTAAATATATCTAGAAATGAAATTCTTAAGGAAATAAGATGGAAGTTCTCATCACAAAAGAACTTAAATAAAGCTATTTTAAATCGCTTAAATAATGGGGTAAATAGTATTTATTTAAGTGGAATAAAATTTGAAAAAACAATATTTAAAAATGTGATGTGTGATATAATTAACAATCACATTAAATTAAGTCCAAAGTGGAATGGTAATGATTTACAACTTTGGAATAATTGGGGAATATCTATTGCTAGCGGAACTCTTAGAATGGATCCTTTAGAAGATATGTTAGAAAATTACGATGACCACCAACTAAAAGTTCAGTTAGATTCTTACTTAAACTTTAAAAAAACATTAAATAACCCAAATTTAAATTGTATTTATGTCGACTGCACATCACACGAATCTTATTTGAATAATTATGGACTTGAAATAGCGGTTACAGCTGCTCATTTGAATGAAATTATTGAATTCCATAAGTCTAAGAAAATAGAAATACCTCCGCGGTTTATTGTTTCCATTGCAATTAATAACAGTTATCTAGAATCTGTTTCAAAAATTATAGCTATAAGAACATTAATACATCGTATTTCAAATGCTCACCAACTAAATATTAATATAGAAATAGAGACCGTAATCAGCCCAGAAATATTACAAAATAAAGAATTTGATTTTAGACTAATGTCTATAACTAGTATCGGTATGGCCTCATTATTAGGTGGTGCAAATTCATTTGAATTATCAGACGACTTAATAGAAAGTAATGATGAATATTGGAAGAAAATAATTGTTAATATTCCTCTTATATTAACAGAAGAAAGTTATCTAAACAATCACATGTCTGAAGGGGCACATGTAATAGAAGAAATGGCATCTAAAATGGCTCATAAATCTTGGAGTCTGTTTAAAAGTATTGAAACTCAAAATGGGTTATTACAATTATTAAAGACTAATCAATTTTCTAATTTTATTAAATGAGTAGGAAATCTTTTGAAAACATAGAATTAGAAACTGTTGCAAATAGTGGCAGTAACTATGGTCATGAAAAATTTCACGCTGGCATTCCTCCATTTCTAAAAGGTCCCTACTCTACTATGTATTTAACAAGACCATGGACTATAAGACAATATGCAGGATTTTCTACTGCAGAAAAGTCCAATAAGTTTTACAGAAGTAATCTCAAAGCAGGTCAAAAAGGTTTGTCAGTAGCTTTCGATCTAGCTACCCATAGAGGATATGACTCCGACCACCCTAGAGTTGCTGCAGATGTAGGCAAAGCTGGTGTAGCAATAGATACTGTAGAGGACATGAAGATTTTATTTGATAAAATACCTTTAGATAAAATGTCTGTTTCAATGACAATGAACGGTGCTGTTTTACCTATAATGGCATTTTATATTGTTGCTGCTCAAGAGCAAGGTGTTTCTATAAATCAACTTTCAGGAACCATTCAAAATGACATTCTTAAAGAGTTTATGGTTAGAAATACTTATATATATCCTCCAAAGGAAAGTATGAGAATTATAGGAGATATTTTCAAATATACTTCACTAAAAATGCCCAAATTTAATCCAATAAGTATATCTGGATATCATATGCATGAAGCTGGAGCTAATGCAGAAATTGAACTAGCTTATACGTTAGCTAATGGTTTAGAATACATAAAAAAAGGTATAGAAGTGGGCATGAAAATTGATGATTTTGCACCAAGATTATCATTTTTTTGGGGAATTGGAATGAACCATATTGAAGAAATTGCAAAAATGAGAGCAGGTAGAATCCTATGGGCAAAAATTGTAAAGAAATTTAATCCTCAGAACCCTAAATCTATGATGTTAAGAGCACATTGTCAGACTTCTGGATGGAGTCTATCTGAGAAAGATCCTTACAACAATGTTTCGAGAACTTACATAGAAGCTATGGCTGCTGTTTTAGGGGGAACTCAATCGCTTCATACCAATTCATTAGACGAAGCTATTGCTTTACCAAGCGAAAATGCTGCAAAAATTGCAAGAAACACACAATTATTTATTCAAAATGAAACCAATATTTGTAATTCTATAGATCCACTAGGAGGATCACTCTATTTAGAAAAATTAACCAATAATTTAGTTCAAAAATCTTGGAATCTTATAGAAGAAGTTGAAAATCAAGGTGGGATGATAAAAGCAATAGAATTAGGTATTCCAAAAATGAAAATTGAACAGGCTGCAGCAAAAAGACAAGCTAATATTGATAGCGGCAAAGAAAAAATTATCGGCCTTAACGCTTATTTATCTTCTGAAGATAGAGATATTGACACTTTAGTAATCGATAATGAAAAAGTCAAACTAAATCAAATCAATAGACTAAAAAAAATAAAGCTTAATCGTAATTCTGAAAATGTAAATGAATCGTTATTAAATTTAACCAAGGCTGCTAAAAATGATACTGGAAATTTATTAGAGTTGGCTGTTCAGGCAGCGAGAGAAAGAGCAACTTTAGGCGAAATATCCAATGCATTAGAAAAAGAATTTGGTAGATATAAAGCTAGTATAAAGACAATTTCTGGTGTATATTCAACTGAAATTATGGATGATAAAGAATATATAAAGGCAATTGGATTAGCTGAAGAATTTGAGTCTATTGTTGGAAGAAGACCACGTATTATGGTTTCAAAGATGGGTCAGGACGGTCACGATAGAGGTGCAAAAGTAGTTGCCACATCTTTTGCAGATATAGGTTTTGATGTGGATATTGGACCTTTATTTCAAACTCCAAAAGAAGTTGCTAAAAGTGCTGTAGAAAATGATGTTCATATTATTGGAGTTTCTTCTTTAGCTGCAGGACACTTAAGTTTAATACCAGAACTTTTTAATGAATTAAAGAATTTAAAAAGAGATGACGTCATGGTTATTGTTGGAGGGGTTGTCCCAAAAAAGGATTATGAAACTTTATTTAATATGGGTGTAGCAGCTGTATTTGGTCCTGGTACTATAATTTCTAAAGCAGCTCAGGAGATTATCCAAATCATGATTCAAGGCTTAAAAATTAATGAGTAACAAAAAGCCAAATAATATAATTTTAAATCCATTAAATTATCCTGATAAAATACTAATTGCTTGGCGAGAAGCAATTGGTGGTAATTTAGAAATTAGAGATTTTTTAATGAGAAGTGCCCACAAGGAACTTGGTTTTTTTTGTTACGCTTTACTAAATGAAAGAAAATCTAGGAAATGGTTAATAGACAATAAATACGCACATCTTTTAGCAACTATCGAAGGAATTGAAGGAAAAGATGCCGCATTAATTTGGTTGAAAAAAAATGGATTCGATTTACTTTTTCATTTTGCAAGAAGTGCGGATTCTTGGAAAGATTCACAAGTGTGGTTACAAAAAAAAGATAAACTGCTTTATGCTATTTCTTTAAAAATCGAATATGTAAAAGATCAAATAGATCTAATTAATGAAGATCCTCACAAAATCAACCCCTAGTGAGTTAATGTAGAATTTCTAATACTTCACCAGCTTCTATTAAATCTTTGGCAACAGAATCTTTTGCAGCTTGATCAATTTCTGCTTCTATTTCTTCTATAGATTTTTCTACATGAGTTGAATCGGAAGTGTGTGTTTTAACAGTTTCTTGATTGGGAGTGCTATCCATTGACATGAAAAAACCAATTCCGCCACCAGCTAATGACAAGACAATACCTAATACAATAAATAATTTCTTTTTACTTTTTTGAGGTTGTATGTCATCAAGATTGTTTTTTAGTTCGTCATTTGAAACATTTTCATGTTTTTTAGATGAATTTGAACTGTCATTTTTAGTTGGGGCAGTAATTTCTTTAACTTTTAGTTTTTTTGGTCCACCCTTAGCGTAAATTTCTTCTAGCCTATTTAAAACAGTGTCTTCATCATTTCTAAAAGATCTAGCAATTCTTTTGGCTAGGTAAAGACGATCTGGATCGTTTTTCATGAAAAAGTTTTGAAGTTTTACTAGGTAGGACATAATCAAATATTTTCTTAAATATATAAAAAGTTAAATGAATATAGTTGTAAGAATTTAATTATTTCAATACGTAAATTCAATTAAATATCCAGAATGCCTTCTTACATTAAAAACAGTATCGTTATCAAAAATTAAATATTGTCCTTTAATGCCAACTAATTTCTCCTCAATATATGAAACCTTATCTAAGTTTGTGGATTTCACTTTAGCTGGATATCTAATAACTGGAAAATTTATTTTTTGAACATTTTCGTCCAAAACTATGTATTGTTTTAAATCACTATTCAATTTATAAGCTAATTCGTTTCGTAGCACTTCTAAAGATTCTTCATTTAGTTCGTTTTGAAGCATTTTTCTCCAATTAGTTTTATCACTAATATACTTTTTAAGCTCTATTTCTATTAAACCTGCAGCTTGCCTATATGGAGTTCTTGCGATGATTAAAGCCTCTGAAGCTCCTTGATCTATCCACCTTGTAGGAATTTGAGAATCTTTAGTTACACCAACTTTATTACCCGCTGTTTTGGATAGGTATACAACATGAGGTTGCATATGATGTTTCATTTCCCAATCGTAATCTCTTAAAGCAACCCCTTCATGAATTTTACTTAGTTCGGGTCTTATAATACTTTCTACTGCTAAAGGAGACGACCTAAAAGCATCGTAGGACATTCCATCACCATAAGTTTTGCGAATTTTCTTTCCTGTGACTGAACAATTTATGACACCTGAAAAATTGATTCTTATAGTAGATCCTATAAGTTGATTTAATTCTAACTGTGTATTAGGTTCTGTTAAGTTATAAAATGGTAAAGTGTAAGAAACTTCCTCATTTAAAATAGAATACATTTTCCTAAGATTTCCTTTAAAGACCATAGGAGAATAAATAATTTATAAAGAATCAATTTTAGTTTTAATTCTTTTGTAGTTATCCATGTCGTCTAAATTAAAATATAAACTTTTTAGAACTGTTAGCGTCGATTTATCAGACGGTGATAAAATCAATACTCTTTCCAGCAACGGTATGGCTTTCTTTAGCATTTCATCAGCTCTTTTCATCTCAGAATCGTATTTCTCTCCTGAATAATCTCCAGCAACTGATTTTGTTGTGATTGATTGATTATAATATAGAGCTCCCAAATTGTAAAAAGCATCTACATATTTATCATCTAACTCAAGAGCTTTTTTATATCCACTTATTGCTTTACTCATATATGTAAAAGCTACATCATGCTTGTTTTCTTTGTGATATTTATTAGAAATATTATCGTAAGTTACACCAACATTAAAATGAAGTATTTTATTTGTAGGATCGGATTCAATTGCGTTTTCTAGAGCCTGTTGTGCTTTCTCATTATCTCCTTTGGCGTACCAATAATTAAATTCTTCAATATTTAAGACATAATCCTTAGGGAATTTATTCTTTCCTTCAGCAATTACATTTAGTATTTTTTCTTCATCCTTATTTTCATCAGAGTTAAGAACTCTTATCATGGATTGATACATTTCTGCTCCTTTACCATAATCTAAATCTGCACACATTTTATAATAATTATAAGCATCATCGAAACTTTTCATCTTTTCAGCAGATAGAGCAGCGTTTATAATAGCTAAAGTGTCAGTTAGGTTTAAAACCTTATACATTTCAAAAGCCATTTTAAAAGAATTAAATGCATTGTTAAAATTACTTTTTTGAAAATAATCTACTCCACTATTTATTGAAAGATTTCTGTAGGTATTTACCTTTGATCTAATGTCAGATTTCCATTGGTTTTTTACATCTAATTCTAAACATTTAATAAAAGATCCAAATGTAATTTCATTCATCTCTTCTTCGGTTAAACTGCCTAATTGTTTAGAAATTTCAACATCGTAATTCGACATAGTCCATAAGTCTAAGTAAACAGCACCACGATAAAAGTACATTTTAGTTTCATCTTTAGGTTTGGTAAAAGGACTGGTTAATTGTTTATTGAAAGATTCATCAATTGCATTTTTTGCTTTCAAAAGAACCGGTTTATTTTTAGAAATCTGCAGAGATCTTAAAGTGGAATCTGGAATAGATACCCAAGAACCATTATAATTATTTCTAAATTCTGTAGCTGCTTCTGTCAGCTGTAGCTTTTGCCCAAAAGCAGGATTTTGTAACATAAATAAGCTTACAAGCCCAATAATTTGAAGTTTCTTCATGAAAGTTGTATTAATCGTTAGTTATATTTTCGTTTGTTTCGGTATCAGATTCATTAGCTTCATGCTCTTCATCGTCCTTTTCAACTTTAGCAACTGCTGCTATTTGATCTTTTCCTTTTAAATTAATCAATTTTACTCCTTGTGTTGCTCTACCTTGAGTCCTTATGTCAGCAACGTGCATTCTTATTGTTAAACCCGATTTATTGATAATCATTAAATCATCTTCGTCTGTAACTGACTTAATGGCAATTAAATTACCTGTTTTTTCAGTTACATTTAAAGTTTTCACTCCCTTACCTCCTCTGTTAGTTACTCTGTAAATTGGTTCGTTTGTCTCAGGATCATTCAATAAAGTTCTTTTCCCATATCCATTTTCAGATACTACCATGATTGTTCTTGAGAAATCTTGAGCACATACCATACCAATTACTTCATCAGTTGCTCCTAAGGTTATTCCTCTAACTCCAGAGGCAGTTCTACCCATTGATCGAACTTTGGATTCATTGAATCTAATTGCTCTACCTGAATTTATAGCCATCAAAATTTCACTTTCACCATTTGTTAGTTTTGCTTCTAATAATTCATCTCCTTCTCTAATACCAATGGCGTTTATACCGTTGGTTCTTGGTCTCGAATATGCTTCCAAACTTGTTTTTTTAATCACCCCTTTTTTGGTGCACATGATTATATAATTATTGGAGGTGTATTCTTCATCTTTAATATCCTTTACAACGACGTATGCTTTCACCTTATCATCTTGCTCAATATTAATTAGGTTTTGAATAGCTCTTCCCTTTGCAGCCTTGTTTCCTTCTGGAACTTCAAATATTCTCATCCAAAAACATTTCCCTTTCTCAGTAAATATTAAAAGCCAATTGTGATTGGTTGCAACAAATAATTCCTGTAAAAAATCTTTATCTCTAGTAGCAGAACCTTTTGATCCAACTCCACCTCTGTTTTGAACTTTATATTCGTTTAGACTGGTTCTTTTAATGTAACCAGCATGAGAAATAGTAATGGCAACTTCTTCGTTTGGAATCAAGTCTTCTATTCTCATTTCATTTGCAGAATATTCAATTATAGACCTTCTTTCATCACCATATTTATCTTTAACCTCAAGAAGTTCTGTTTTTATGATTTCCATTCTACGAGATTCCTTGTCTAGTATATCCTTAAGATCTTCAATAATTTTTAATAACTCATCGTACTCTGCTCTTAACTTGTTTTGTTCTAAACCAGTAAGCTGTCTTAGCCTCATTTCAACTATAGCTTTTGATTGCACCTCACTAAGCTTGAATTTTTTCATTAATTTTTCTCTTGCTTCATCAGGGCTTTTTGAACCTCTAATTAGAGCAATAACTTCATCTATATTATCAGATGCTATGATTAACCCCTCCAAGATGTGAGCACGGTCTTCTGCTTTTCTCAGTTCAAACTTTGCTCTTCTAATTACAACTTCATGTCTGTGATCTACAAAATGAATAATTAAATCTTTTAGGTTTAAAACAACTGGCCTGCCTTTTACAAGTGCAATGTTATTTACTGAAAATGAGGTCTGTAAAGAAGTGTATTTAAATAATTTATTTAAAACTACGTTTGGTATTGCATCACGTTTAATTTCATAAACTATACGCATACCCTTTCTATCAGATTCGTCTCTAATTTCAGAAATACCTTCAACCTTACCTTCATTAACTAACGAAGCAGTTTTTTGAATCATGTCTGCTTTATTAACTTGGTAAGGTATTTCTGTAACGATTATTGCCTCTCTATTTTCTCTAATTTCTTCGATGGTAGCTTTTGCTCTCATTACAATTCTACCTCTTCCTTCATGAAAGGCATTTTTAACGCCCTCATAACCATAAATTGTACCACCCGTTGGAAAATCTGGAGCTTTTATAAATTCCATTAATCCATCAACATCAATATCTCTATTGTTGATGTAAGCGATCGTCCCATCAATTACTTCTGATAAATTGTGGGGAGCCATATTAGTTGCCATACCAACGGCTATACCTGAAGATCCGTTAACTAATAAGTTAGGTATTCTTGTAGGTAATACGGTTGGTTCAGTTAGCGAATCGTCAAAGTTTGCTGAAAAGTCTACTGTATCTTTATCTAAATCTGATAATAATTCTTCAGCAGCTTTTTTCAACCTTGCTTCTGTATACCTCATTGCTGCAGGACTGTCACCATCAACAGATCCGAAATTACCTTGGCCGTCTACTAAAGGATATCTTAAAGACCAATGTTGGGCCATTCTGACCATGGTATCATATACTGAAGAGTCACCATGAGGATGGTATTTTCCTAAAACATCACCAACAATTCTTGCAGATTTTCTAAAAGAACTATTTGACCTAACTCCTAATTCTTGCATTCCAAATAACACTCTTCTGTGAACAGGTTTTAATCCGTCTCTTACGTCAGGTAGTGCTCTAGATACTATTACAGACATTGAATAATCAATGTATGCTGTTTTCATTTCATCTTCAATACTTACAGGTACTATTCTTTCACCGCTTTTTTCACTCATAAAATCAGATTTTTAATCAAATAAATTTAATACCACGAAAGTATCATTTCTTTAGTGATAAAATTACCTTAATTAGTGAAGTTTTATCCACAAAGATGTGTGCGAAATAGAAATATTATGAACAATTAACAATTTTGTTGTTGATTATATTTGAAACAGTTGCTTTAAATATTAAAAACAATACTAAATTTGGAATATATGGACGCTAAATTTTCACCCAGAGTTAAAGAAGTAATTAGTTACAGCCGAGAAGAAGCACTAAGATTGGGTCACGATTATATTGGAGTAGAACATCTCTTATTGGGTATTATTAGAGAGGGTGAAGGAGTTGCGATGAAAATGATTACATCATCTGGAGTTAGTTCTAAAGACCTTAGAAAAAAATTGGAATCAAAATTAGATTCAGGACAATTATCAGAAATAAAAAACTCCGGCAACATACCTTTATTAAAACAAGCTGAAAAAGTTCTTAAAATTACCTATCTAGAGGCCAAATTATTTAAAAGTAATATGATAGGAACAGAGCATTTATTACTTTCTATATTAAAAGAAGATAACAACATAGCTTCTTCGTTATTGAAAGAGTATAATTTAAACTACGAATCTGTAAAAGAAGAATTAGATATCATGATGGACTCTGGATACCAACAAGATACTTTACCAGAATCAAAAATTCCAGAATCGACTAGTGAAAATGACGATGAAAAACAAGACAGTTTTTCCAGTTCTTCAAAAAAACCTTCAAATAGCAAATCTAAGACACCAGTTTTAGACAATTTTGGTAGAGATTTAACTAAATTTGCTGAAGACGATAAACTAGATCCTATTGTAGGTAGAGAAAAAGAAATAGAAAGAGTGTCGCAAATTCTTTCCAGAAGAAAAAAAAACAACCCCTTACTAATTGGTGAACCAGGTGTTGGTAAATCTGCCATTGCTGAAGGTTTAGCTCTTAGAATAACACAAAGAAAAGTCTCTAGAGTTCTTTTCAATAAAAGGATAATTTCTTTAGACCTCGCTTCCCTTGTAGCTGGAACTAAATACAGAGGTCAGTTTGAAGAAAGAATGAAAGCCGTGATGAACGAGTTGGAAAAATCACCTGATATTATATTGTTTATTGACGAAATTCATACAATTGTAGGTGCAGGTGGCGCCTCAGGTTCCTTAGATGCTTCTAATATGTTTAAACCAGCTTTAGCTAGAGGAGAAATTCAGTGTATCGGAGCTACTACATTAGATGAATACCGACAATTTATTGAAAAAGATGGTGCTTTGGAAAGACGTTTTCAAAAGGTAATTGTTGAGCCAACTTCTGTGGATGAAACGTTACAAATACTAAATAATATTAAAGAAAAATACGAAGATCACCACAATGTAACTTACACTGAAGATGCTATAAAATCTTGCGTGTATTTAACAGAAAGATATATTTCTGACAGACATTTACCTGATAAAGCTATTGATGCCTTAGATGAAGTTGGATCAAGAGTTCACATAACCAACATAAATGTTCCAGAATCTATAATAGATGTAGAAAAGAAAATTGAAGACGTTAAAGAATTAAAAAATCAAGTTGTAAGAAGTCAACAATATGAAGAAGCTGCTCGATTAAGAGATACAGAAAGAAAACTAAACGAAGAACTAGAGACAGCAAAGAAAAAATGGGAAGATGAAAGTAAAACTCATCGCCAAAAGGTTTCTGAAGAAGATGTTGCAGAAGTTGTTGCCATGATGACTGGTATTCCAGTTCAAAAAGTTGCTGAAAAGGAAAGCGGTAAACTTATGAAAATGGTTGACTCCATGAATAACACAGTAATTGGACAAAATGAAGCGATTACTAAAGTAGTTAAAGCCATTCAAAGAAACAGAGCTGGATTAAAAGATCCAAACAAGCCAGTTGGATCATTTATTTTTCTAGGACCAACCGGAGTTGGTAAAACACAACTTTGTAAAGTGCTCGCAAAATACTTATTTGACAGTGAAGAAGCTTTGATAAGAATAGACATGAGTGAATACATGGAAAAATTTGCAGTATCAAGACTTATAGGAGCACCTCCAGGATATGTTGGATACGAAGAAGGAGGGCAACTTACGGAAAAAGTAAGAAGAAAACCTTATTCAATCATATTACTTGACGAGATTGAAAAAGCCCACCCAGATGTTTTTAATTTACTTTTACAAGCTTTAGACGATGGTAAAATGACTGATAGTTTAGGAAGAAATATAGATTTTAAAAACACCATAATCATTATGACTTCTAATATCGGAGCTCGTCAATTACAAGATTTTGGTGCTGGTGTTGGATTTGGAACTAAAAACAGAACTGAAAATGATCAAAATAACACTAAAAGTGTTATACAAAATGCATTAAAAAAATCATTTGCTCCAGAATTTCTTAATAGAATTGATGATGTAGTCATATTTAACTCTCTTATTAAAGATGATATCGTTAAAATAATTGATATTGAATTAGATAAATTATTTAAAAGAATTAATTCTTTAGGATTTAAAGTTGAACTTACCAAAAAAGCGAAAATATTTGTAGCAGATAAAGGTTATGATGAAAAATATGGAGCAAGACCACTAAATAGAGCCATACAAAAATACATTGAAGACCCTTTAGCAGAAGAAATTATTCAAAAAAACGTTAAGGAAGGTGATTTAATTAAAATTGATTTAGATTCTAAAAAAGAGAAAATCCTAGTTAATGTTGAGTCTAAGAAGAAAAAACAAAACAAAGAAAAATAAATCATTCTTTAATTTCTTCATCCCAGATACCATCTAAATCGTTATTTTCAATACCCAACTCCTCCTCTATTTCCCACTGTGTTTTAGGTAGTTTAAAAGTAGCCTTATGTTTTTTAAAAATAATGGAAAGTATAAAACCTGTAAGAGCTCCCGAAAGATGGCTTTCATAACTTATTTTCCAATCGTAAGGAAAAATTCCCCAAACCATACTACCGTAGATAAAAACAACTAGCATAGCAACAGTTAATAATCTAGTATCTGTTCTAAAGACACCACTAAAGAAAATAAAAAACAATAAACTGTAGATAACACCGCTTAAACCAATGTGATAGGAGCTTCTACCAAAAATCCAGACAAATACCCCAGTGAAAATCCAAGAGAAGAATAAAACTCTCCAAGATATTGGATGATAAAAATAAAAAAGAGCCCAGCAAAGTATTAAAAAAGGTACAGTGTTGTTAATTATATGATTGTGGTCAGAAGCAGAATGAATAAGTGGTGCAAAAAATATTCCAGGCAATCCATCAATAGTTCTTGGTAATATACCAAGTTCAAATAAATTTAAATGAAAATTATTATTTAATAAATGAATAGTCCAAATAAATAAAACAAATAGTAAAATCCAAAAATGCTTTAAAAAGATATCATATAGATCTTTCATCTATTTAATAGCTCTTTCTTTTTTAATATGCTCGTAGGCTTCTTGAATTTTTTGAAACTTATTTTTTGCAGCTATCTGTTGTTCTTCTCCTAGTTGACTGAATTTATCTGGATGGTGTTTTACAGCCATCTTTCTATAAGCTTTTTTTATCTCGTCATTTGTTGCCGATTCTTCGATACCCAATACTTTATAGAAACTAGAAACATCTTTATAAAAAAGTGATTTTATTTGTTCAAATTCAACATTAGAAATCCTGAAGTAAGAAGCTATTTTTCGGATGACTTTCATTTCAGAATCTGAAACTAAACCGTCAGCTTGAGCAATACCAAACAAATACTGTATCAATAAGGATCTTTGTCTAATGGGCATGCTGCCATTAATAGTTTGACACACATCGCTTAAAACAAAATCTTTTCTTAAAATATCTTTAAAATCTCTAATGTATTTAGCAGATATGTGGGCAGAAAATTGCTGTTTGAAAAACTGCTTTACATAATCCAGTTCCGATTTCAATATTTTACCATCTGCTTTCATGACAGCAGCAGATAAGACTAAAAGAGCTGTAGCAAAATCACTTTGTGTAAGTCGTTGTGAATAATAACTAGCGTCATAGGAAGTAGATCTGTTTGAATTCCTAAAACTATTGGTATTTACATTATTGGAATTAAACCTATCAAATGTGGATCCAATAAAATAACCTAGGAAGGCACCAAAAAAACTTCTTGTAGCAAAAAAGCCAAGTATTCCTCCTATTAAACCTCCAATTCCTATTGACACCTTATATTAAATCAAAACTTCTATCAACAAAATCAGTTAAATCTTTCCCTTTTAACATTCCGTGAGATAATAGGGCTAGGTCTAAAGATTGTTTAGCTAGATTTTTTTGTTTTTTGCCTTTCGATTCAATAATCTTCATGATTAAAGGATGGTTTGCATTTACAACTAAATTATACATTTCTGGCATGACACCCATCATATTCATACCTCCACCTCCACCAACGGCTTGTTGTTCTTTCATTCTTCTCATGAATTCACTTTGAGTAATTAGAACTGGCTTTTCAGATTCACTTAAACTTTCGACTTGTACGGTGTATTTATCTTTTTCAGCAATAGCTTCAAAAATAGGTTTTAATAAATCTTCTTGCTCTTTAGATAGCTTAGAAGGTATGTTTTCGTCTTTTGCAATAATTTTGTCAATTGTATCTGCATCTACTCTTGCAAAAGAAACTCCTAAATCCTGTTCAGCTTTTGAGATGTAGTGAGATGACAATGGTCCATCCATTAAAAGTACATCATAGCCCTTAGAATGTGCCGTTTCAATTAAGGAATGATGTTCATCTTTATCGTGAGTATACAAGAATACCAACTTATCATTTTTATCAGTTTGGGCAACTTTAACTTTTTCTTTGTATTCATCAACTGTGAAATATTCGTTTTTAGCATTTTTAACCATGCTAAATGCTTTAGCTTTTTCATTAAATTTTTCATCAGTCAAAATTCCATACTGAATAAAAACGTTAATATCGTCCCATTTGTTCTCAAAATCTTTTCTATCTTTTTTAAACATACCAGCTAATTTATCAGCTACTTTTTTTGTAATATGATTAGAGATTTTTCTAACATTGCTATCACTCTGCAAATATGATCTTGAAACATTTAAAGGAATGTCTGGAGAATCTATAACTCCATGAAGGAGTGTTAAAAATTCAGGAACAATATTTTCAACAGAGTCGGTTATGAAAACCTGATTGCTATATAATTGAATTTTATTTTTTTGTATTTCAATCTGATTTTTAAGCTTTGGGAAATACAGAATTCCTGTTAAGTTAAATGGATAATCGACGTTTAAGTGAATGTGAAATAAAGGCTCTTCAGTAAATGGATATAGCTCATTATAAAATGATTTGTAGTCTTCTGGTTTAAGATCTACTGGTTTTTTGATCCAAGCAGGGTGTGTATTGTTTACAATATTAGGTACATCAACACTTACTTTTTCAATATTACCATCTTTGTCTTTTTTACCTTTAGGGTCGTCAATTTGTTCTTGTTTAGTTCCAAATTCAATATCAACAGGTAAAAATTTACAGTACTTGTTTAGAATACCAGAAATTCTGTTTTCTTCTAAAAATTCTTTAGAATCTTTATCTATATGAAGAATGATGTCTGTACCTCGAGTTGCTTTTTTAATTTCTTTTAATTCATAAGTTGGATCACCATTGGACTCCCATTGTACAGCTTTAGACCCCTCTTTATAAGAGAGTGTCTGAATTTGAACCTTAGACGAAACCATAAAAGAGGAATAGAAACCTAAACCGAAGTGACCGATAATAGATTTGGGATCTTTATCTTTATATTGTTCTAAGAACTCTTCTGCACCAGAAAATGCAACTTCATTAATGTATTTGTTCACCTCATCTTGAGTCATTCCGATACCGTGGTCTCTGATTGTTAAAGTCTTCTTTTTCACATCTAATATCACCTCTACTTTTAATTTTCCAACTTCTTGTTTCACTTCACCTGCAGCAGATAATGTCATTAATTTTTGAGATGCATCAACTGCATTTGAGACCAATTCTCTTAAAAAGATTTCAGTATCTGAATAAAGAAATTTTTTAATGATTGGAAAAATATTTTCACTTTGTACGTTAATAGATCCTTTTTGCATTTTATTAATTTTACTCAATTAAGGCAAACAATATGCCATTTCATTATACTGGGAAAATTATGACAATATGTCTTAAGGAACCACAAAACATTCTTGAATTTGTTATAATGTCATAATAATTTGGGTATAAACAAGACCAACATTATAATGTTCATAAAGATATAAAGTTACATTTCGATAGTCGTTAACTTTATTTAAAATTGTAATGTGAAAACACTTAGCATATTAAAGAATAGATATTTTTACTCTGCAATTATTCTAATATTTACCCTTCTAATTATTGATGATACTACTATTTTTAAACTATTTAAAATGAAAAATGAGTTGAAATCTCTAAAAATAGAAAATAGAAAAAAAATCAAAGAAATTTCTCTAATTAAAGAAAAAACAAAACAACTCACAACCAGTAAAATTGCTCTTGAAAAATTTGCAAGAGAACATTATTTAATGAAGAAAAAAGATGAAGTGATTTATGTATTTGAAGATCTTTAAATTTCTATTGATTTTAAATAATCTTGTAAGATAATTATAGCAGAAATTTTATCGACAGTGTCTTTGTTTTTTCTTTTATTTTTATTAATTCCACTTGCTATCATTATACTTTTAGCCATTTTAGAAGTAAACCGCTCGTCGTACAATTCAATTGAAATATAATTATATTTTTTAGTTATTTTTTTGTGGAAATTCTTAACAATTTCACTAGAGTTTGTTTCTCTTCCATTTAATGATTTAGGTTCCCCAATGATAATTTTAACAACTGTATTATCTATTAGATATTTATCTAAAAAAACATAGATTTCATTAGTTGGAACGGTGCAAAGTCCCATCGCGATATTTAGAGGTTTTTCAGCATAAGCAAAACCTGTCCTTTTTAATCCATAGTCTATTGCTAAAATTTTATCCATAATTTAATATTCAGTTTTTTTTTCTTTGAATGTCATTAATAGAGAAATTAGAAGTAAAAGTAATCCCATCATTTTATATCTTACCAGACCTCCAATAACAGGTATGGTTAGCCCTATGACCACATACAAAAGAGAGATAAATAAGATATTGAATAGTAGAAGATTTAAGTTGGATATTTTTAGTTTTCTTTTGAAAAATAAAAAACATATTAGGCAAATAATAATTAAATTTTCTAAGGATCCTAGTCTTAAAAGTAATGAGCCCTTCAAGAAGTTAAAAGGTTTGCTGAAAACATTAATTAATGCCTTGAAACTAGAATTTGTTAAGCCTAGTGTTGTTTCATTCAATTCAGGTAAAATGTAATAACTACCTGCTTTATTAAAAGCATCTAAAAAATAATATCTGTATTTTGAATTTGTTTTTAAAAATTCTTTATTTAATCCACCATCATACACTTGATATTTCAACCCCTTTTCAGCATTGAGGAATAATGAATTATTTTTTGGATCTGAAGAATTTCCTATTGTATTCAATTCTTCTTCAAACCTTACAATTCTTTGAAAATTATCTTTATTAATTTGTATGTAGTAAAACCCTCCAATTGAAGTTCTAATTTGTTCGGATCTTTTGGTCTTAATTTTTTCAAATAATAAAGTACTTACAGAGTTGAACGAATTAAATACAAATAAGAAAGATAGTATGAAAAGACTATATTTTAATACTATTAAAATTTTACTTTTAAAAGGTGTTAAATATAGAATTGTTGGAGGGATTAATATTAATACTAAATAGTATTTTGTGAAAGAAATTAATAAAATCGATAACGCTATCCAAAATATATACTTATAAATATTCTTTGACAAATTCACCATTGCATATATGAAAACACCAAAACCAAAAATTATTAAACCTTCCTTTAAAATACCAGATGACCAGACTAAAACTGAAGGGGTTAAGAATACTATGGGAATGAATAATTTTAGATTAGTTTCGTCAATAAATTTGTAATAGGCTTTAAATATCAACAAACAACCCAACAAAGAAATAAAGGACATAAATAGGACGTGAATATTAATATTTCCAAATGAAAAGATTCTAACCAAGGCATTAAACTTAGTTACTGTGCGATGGTTGGATAGCGTAATATTAGAAGTATTGGTAATTTCTTTAAAGTTAGAAGTTTGATACTTCCAGTTCATAGTGCTGTCTAGATAAATGTTTAGATCAATATCGTCATTTTTATAACCACTAATTAATTGAAAAAAATGTTGGGGATTTTCCCATAAAGAATTGTAAATAAACTTACTATCATCATAATATTTATATATGTCCGCCTTTCCTTTTTCTTTGTAATAGTTTGAATAAAGGAAATTTAAAGATATCCCAACTGCAATTTTTATTATAAAGATGGAGAGTAAATATTTGCGATTAAAAAACTTATATTTTTCTAGTTTAATCTTGAATATTAAGTAAGAAAAAAAAGAAAAATATATTAAAAACAATAACGAACTCATACAGTTTTAACAATTCAATCAATATAGATACTATGGATAAATAATTAGGTTATATAAATATACCATTAAATTTATTATGATATTTGTTTTATGAATTTGGAAAACATTATAAATGACACTTGGGAAGACAGATCTTTATTAAAAGAAACCAATAGCATTAAAGCCATCGAAAAAGTTATTGATTTATTGGATAGCGGGGAAATAAGAGTTGCCGAAAAAATAAATGATAATTGGACCACTCATGAATGGATAAAAAAAGCAGTCGTATTGTATTTTCCAATTAGAAAAATGGAAACTATTGAAACCGGTCCTTTTGAGTTTCACGATAAAATGAAACTTAAATCAAAATATGCTGCAAAAAACATACGAGTTGTTCCTCATGCTATAGCTAGATACGGCTCTTACATAGGAGGTAACGTTATTATGATGCCATCTTACATTAATATTGGTGCTTATGTAGATTCTGGCACTATGGTAGATACTTGGGCAACTGTTGGTTCCTGTGCTCAAATAGGTAAAAATGTTCATTTGAGTGGTGGTGTTGGTATTGGAGGTGTTTTAGAACCTTTACAAGCTGCACCAGTTATTATCGAAGATAACGCCTTTATTGGATCTCGATGTATTGTAGTTGAAGGAGCAAGAATAGGAAAAGAGGCAGTTTTAGGAGCCAATGTTGTGATAACAAAGTCTACAAAAATTATTGATGTTACTAATGACAATCCTGTTGAGTACAGAGGGCATGTTCCAGAAAGAAAAGTTGTTATTCCTGGATCTTACAATAAGAAATTTAAAAGTGGTACTTATCAAGTTCCATGTGCACTTATAATTGGTGAGAGAAAACAAAGTACTGATCTTAAAACATCTTTGAATCAAGTTTTAAGAGAACACGAAATAACAGTTTAGTTATAAATTTTAGATATTATTGTTCGATGAAAATAGGTTTCGATGCTAAGAGAGCATATCAAAATTTTACAGGGTTAGGAAATTACAGCAGAGATTTAATAGAAAATTTAATCACAGATTATCCAGAAAATAAATATGCATTATTTGCTCCAAAAGATATTGACAGTCCCAGACTTGAATTCTTACTTGAGCACCAAAATGTAAGTTCAATTTTTCCAGAAAATAAACTCAATAAAACTTTTAAGGGACTTTGGAGAACCATAAATATGGAAAAATCAATTATTAAAAATGAAATAGATTTATACCATGGTTTAAGCAATGAAATACCTAGAATAAAAAATAAAAACATTCCCTACGTTGTTACTATTCATGACTTAATTTTTAAAAGATTTCCTAGAAATTACAGAACCATTGACAGGAAAGTATATAATACCAAGTATAAGTACGCTGTTAAACATTGTGATTTAACGATTGCTATTAGTGAGCAAACTAAAAAAGACATTATAGAATTTTACAAAATTCCACCTGAAAGAATCAAAGTTATCTACCAAAGTTGTCACAAAAACTTTAGAAAAAATCACTCTACTGATGAAATGTCTAGAATTAAAAAGAAATTCAATCTTCCAAGTAGTTTTTTGTTAAATGTTGGGACTATTGAAACAAGAAAAAATTTAATAGCAGTTGTTAATGCACTTCATGTTATGAAAACTGATATTCCTCTTGTTGTAATTGGCAGAAAAACAGCTTACATGAACTTTATTAAAATTCAAGCTAAGAAATTGAAATTTGATATTAATAAAATCATATTTTTAAACGATGTCTCTATTGAAGAATTACCTGTGATTTATAAACTCGCATCGTTATTTGTTTTTCCTTCAATTTTTGAAGGTTTTGGAATACCAATTTTAGAGTCTTTGTGCAGTGGGACTCCAGTAATAAGCAGTAAAGGCAGCTGTTTTAGTGAAGCAGGAGGAGCTCATAGTAAATATGTAGATCCTAATAATATTGAAGAATTTGCATTTCAAATAGAAGAATGTTTAGTTAATACCGAACTTAGAAAAACCATGTCTAAGATGGGTTTAGAACATGCTAGAAATTTTGAACCAAAAACACTTTCTAATCAGCTTAATAATGTTTACAAAAATTTACTCTGAATTAAGTAATAATAACTTAGAATCCATTTCTGAAATACTTAACAATGGTGGATTAATGATCTATCCAACTGAAACTATTTGGGCAATAGGATGTATATCAACCAATCCAAAAAGTGTAGATAAAATTTATAAGTTAAAAAAAAGAAAAAAAGATGCTCCTTTTATAAATATTATTGACGATTTTTCTAAAATAGATAACTATGTAGATCCAATTGATGAAGAATTATTTAATTTAATCAAAGAAAATAAAAGCGACCATACTATCATATATCCCAATTGCAAGAAACCATATTATTATTTAGCAAATAACAATAATGAAATAGCATTTAGAGTAACTCCACTATCAAACCTTAAAGAAATAATGGAAATGATAGATAAACCTTTGATTTCTACATCTGCAAATATAAGTGGAGAGCCTTTTGCTAAAAGTTTTGACAAAATTTCTTCTGATTTATTAAATTCAGTAGATGTAATTCTTAATTTTGAGGTTGAATCTACAGGGAATCCATCATCAATTATAAAAATAAATAACGGTCAAATTGAATACCTTAGAAGATAAACATATCCAATTTTTAAAACCAAATTCTATTTTTAGAACCATATCTTCCATTGCTGGCCAAATGAATCAAGAAGCTTATGTTATTGGAGGATTTGTTCGTGATCAAATTTTAAAACGTAGTACTAAGGATATAGATATTGTTACTTTAGGTAGCGGTATAGAGTTGGCTGAAAAAATTGCCAAAGAATTAAAAACAAGCTCTGTTAAAGTTTTTAAAAATTTTGGAACTGCCATGATTATGGTAAATGATTTAGAAATTCAGTTTGTTGGCGCAAGAAAAGAGAGTTATCGATCAGACTCTAGAAATCCTATTGTAGAAAACGGTACTATTGAAGAGGATCAAAACAGAAGAGATTTCACTATAAATGCTCTCGCAATTTCGTTAAATAACTCAACTTATGGTGATTTTACTGATCCATTTGGTGGATTAAGCGATTTGAATAACCAATTATTAAAAACACCTCTTAACCCAGTAATTACATTTACAGACGATCCTTTAAGAATGATGAGAGCCATTAGATTTGCTTCTCAACTAAACTTTCAGATAGAGGAAAATACATTCAAGGCAATTTGTGAAAATATAGAAAGAATTAAAATTGTTGCTCAAGAAAGAATTACCGAAGAATTAAATAAAATTATCTTAAGTAATCATCCTTCAATAGGTTTTAAATTACTTGAAAAATCTGGATTATTAAAAATCATATTTCCAGAATTTCAACTATTGAAAGGTATAGATGTAATAGATGGGAAGGGCCATAAAGATAATTTTTATCATACTCTACAAGTCTTGGAAAATCTATTACCATTCAGTAAAAATAAATTATGGTTAAGATGGGCAGCTCTTTTACACGATATTGCAAAACCAAGCACTAAGAGGTTTAATAAGAAACAAGGATGGACTTTTCATGGTCATGAAGATAAAGGAGCAAGAATGGTACCCACTATTTTTAGGAATTTAAAACTTCCATTGGATGATAAAATGAAATACGTACAAAAATTAGTTTTACTTCATTTAAGACCAATTTCTCTTACCAACAGTAGTATTACAGATTCTGCTTTAAGAAGGTTATTGTTTGACGCTGGGAAAGACTTGGACGACTTGATGTCTCTTTGTAAATCAGATATAACTTCTAAGAATAAAGAAAAAAAAATTAAGTACTTAAAAAGATTTCAGACTGTTAAAGAAAAATTAATAGATGTTGAGAAAAGAGATAAAATAAAAAATTGGCAGCCTCCAATAGATGGTAAAGAAATTATGACAACATTTAATCTTAAGCCATGCAAAGAAGTAGGTGTTTTAAAAGAAATGATTAAAAATGCTATTTTAGATGGTGAAATAAAAAACAACTACAAAGAAGCTAAAGCCTACATGATTATAAAATCTAAAGAACTTGGAATACATGAGTAATAACGCGTTAAATATTAGAATAGTTGCGGACACGCAAGAAGATATTTTTGTAGATTTTAATATTAATAAAGATTGTAGTTTTAAAAACATACATGATTTTTTAATTACTAAATTCAACTTAGATGAATTAGAAATGTCATCATTTTATTACAGTAACGATCAATGGGATAAAGGAGAAGAAATTACTTTAATGAACATGAATTTTGAAAATGAAAATACTATTAAATTCATGGAGGCTACGTTACTAAAAGCTGTTTTTGAGGAGGGAAATTTCAAATTTCTATATGTAAATGATTTTCTAAATATGAATATATTTTATGTTGAAATTCTTAAAGAGTCCAATATAAACAATAACGACATAGTAGCAGTGCTGCACGAATTAGGGAACTACACACCCAATATTGGAAATGTAAATGATGAAGTATCTAATGACGTAAATACTTCTAAAACTAACGAAATAGAAGATATTCTAAACGAATATAACGAAGACGATTTAAATAAATTTGAAGAACTAGATGAGGACTTATACTAAACTACATCTACTTAAGTCCTTGGTTTTTACGAACCACCCACTCAACTATTGGAAACAACAATAAAATTAACAACCATTTATTGTTTATAAGAGCTTTTTCTTTTAGTTCAAAGTGACTCTTTTGTTTCAATTCTCCTAAATTTTTTAATTGATTAATTAAATCATTAATTTGATTTAAATAGTAGCTCTTGCCTTTGTTGTTAAGATTTCTAATTTTTAAATGATTTGCGACAGTGCTATTAATTTCTTTTTGAGATTTAACAACAGAAAACGTGCCTTTTTTAAAAATATTATTAGAGCTCTTTACAGCTACAGCATAACTATATTCTCCAATTGAAAGACCATCCAAATTTAATTCGTAATATTTGTCTTTTGATATTAACGTTTTAGAAAATTTTTCATCCTCTTTCTCGTAAGAAAAAACTAATTCAACATCGTTATTTAACTCCATCAATTCATTGTAATATTCTGCGTATACACTCACAGGACGGTTAATGAAATTCTCATTATCTATTGATACATTTAGTCTTGTTTTATTTTCTATTTTCTTTAAATACTGTACTATTTTTTTGACGAATTTTTTAAAATTCACGGCATTATTATTTTGATTGAACTCGTACATCTTCCATTTCCAAATTCCTTCACCAATAAGAACACCATGCTTGGTATTATCACTATTAAAAAAATATAATAGAGGAGCATCTATTTCAATGCCGTTAATAGACTGATTTAATAAAATATTTGAATTTTTTAATAGTTTGTATTCTACCGAAAAGGGAATAGAAAGCGGCGGAAATGAAGAAAAAATACTTCTCCAATCCTTTTCCAGACCAAAAGAATTAAACTCATCGTTTAAAATTGCTGAAACCTCGTTTTGGCCTTTGAAATTACTGTTTTTCAATCCTAAAAGAGAGTAATCAATTTTTTCACCCTCTAAATTATTACCCAAAATAGATAAAGATGGAATATTTTGACTTCTACTCTTTTCAAGAACATCCATTAAATCGGAACTTTCAGAAGGTTTGTAAAAAATCAGTAAGTCAAATTCACTTATTTTTCTATCAAATTTTTCAATAGTACTTGTTGTAATTTTTGATTTTAATTGATCTTCTAATGCCCAATTTAGAGCACTTATGTCAGGATGAATTGAAGATGATAAAATCAAAATTTTCTGTGAATAATCTATAACCTCAACAGTAGTATTCCCGTTGTTATTTGAAATGTTTTTTTCAATTGAATTAGACTTTACAGAAATATTAAACCTTTTATATCCCTTTTCATTAGCATTTTGAATAAATGTAAATTTAGTAAGCCCTTTTTTAAGGTTTTTTACATATTTCTTTTCCAATAATTTGTTTTTTGAATTTAGATGGACTTCAACATTTTTAAAATTTGCATTGCTATAAATTGAAATTTCAATTGGATATTTATTTCCTGATAGTGCATATTTATTATTTTTAATAGATTTCACAATAAGGTCATGGTATTGGTTTGTATCTCCAATTAAAATTGAGTTTACAGAAATATTCGGAGACAAATTTAAATAAGGTAAGTCTACTCCACTGTTTACAATTCCATCCGACACAATCACGAGATCTGTAAAATTTACAGAATGGAATTTATTATTTAAATAATCATATAATTTTTCAAAATTTGTTTCATCATTATCAAAATCAAATACACTATCCATGGTTATTTCCTCCCCAAAACCAATAGTTCTTACATCGTATTGGTTATTTAAATATGAAAGCTTTTTAAAAATTGAGTCTTTAAAAAAATCTTTGAAATATGTAGAGTCAGCATTGGCAATGATACTTTTTGAATTGTCTTGAGCGAATACTAAAATAGGTTTTTCTAAAACCTTTTGGGATTTTGTAAGCTTTGGATTCATAATTAGAAAAGCAAGAAAAATAAAAGTTAAGAACCTAAGGACAAAAAGTAAATAAATTACTTTTTTAGATAAATAGTCTTGGTTTTCATCTCTTTTGTAAAATAACCAGGTTAGAAAAAAACCAATTACAATAAAAATGAAAAAAATATAGGTAGGGAAATCAAAATGAAGCTGATTCAAGTTGTAGTATTATGTTAACATTCCACCATCAACATTTAAAGTCTGTCCAGTAACATAAGCACTTAAATCACTAGCTAAAAACACACACGCGTTAGCAATATCTTCTGGAGATCCTCCTCTTTTTAGAGGAATAGCACTTCTCCATTCTGCTACCTTTTTATCGTCTAATTTAGCGGTCATCTCTGTTTCAATAAATCCTGGTGCAATTACATTACTCCTAATATTTCTTGAACCTAACTCAAGAGCAACAGACTTCGAAAAACCTATAATTCCTGCTTTTGATGCTGCATAATTAGTTTGACCTGCGTTACCTTTGACTCCAACTACAGAACTCATGTTTATGATTGAACCTTTTCTCTGTTTAAGCATGGTCTTTTGAACAGCTTTTGTCATATTAAAAACTGATTTAAGGTTGATTTCAATAACCTTATCAAAATCTTCTTCACCCATTCGCATTAACAAATTATCCTTAGTTATTCCTGCATTATTAATTAGAATATCAATAGAACCAAACTGATCCAGCACGTCAGCTGCAAGTTGTTGGGATTCGTCAAAGTTAGCGGCATTACTTTGAAAACCTTTTGCTTTAATTCCTTGAGAATTAAGTTCTTTTTCTAACTCATTTGCAGCATCTACAGATGAGCTGTAGGTAAATGCAACATTTGCTCCATATTGAGCAAAAACTAATGCAACTCCTCGACCAATACCACGGCTAGCTCCTGTGATAATAGCTGTTTTTCCTTCTAATAATTTCATTTAATATAACTAAATTGAGGGCTCAAATATAGGTATTATTCATTAACAATAAATTATGGATTGTTATATATTTCACAGTGAAAATATGGTTAAAGAATTATATTATTTAACTACAGCTTTTTAATTCGTTTAATAGTATTAATTTTGCAGTAATCTAAAATTCTATGCTAGAACCAACTACTTTATCCAATCAAAAAGTAAATAAAAGTGATTTTATTAAGGAAATTTTAAACGACTACAGACTTATCTGTATTAGTAGAGAGGCTTCTTTGTTAGGAAGAAAAGAAGTTTTAACTGGGAAAGCAAAATTTGGAATTTTTGGTGATGGTAAAGAATTAGCACAACTTGTGATGTCTAAGTTCTTTAAAAATGGTGATTTTAGATCGGGTTATTATAGAGACCAAACATTTATGATGGCGATTGATGAGTTGACCGTAAAACAATTTTTTGCTGGATTATATGCCCATACAGACATCGAAAAAGAACCCAATTCTGGTGGAAGACAAATGGGAGGACATTTCTCTACTAAAACAATTGATAAAGATGGCAATTGGCTAAACCTTTCTAATAAAAAAAATTCCTCGTCTGACATATCTTGTACTGCAGCACAAATGCCAAGATTAGTAGGTCTTGGATTGGCTTCTAAGATTTACAGAAATAATAAGGATTTGAAAAATTTTGAAAAATTTTCAAATAATGGCAATGAAGTAGCATTTGGTACTATTGGGGATGCAAGTACTTCTGAAGGTGTCTTTTGGGAATCTATAAATGCTGCTGCAGTATTAGAAGTTCCTGTTGTTATGTCTGTTTGGGACGATGGTTATGGTATTTCCGTTCCAAAAAAATACCAGACTACCAAAGAAAGTATATCTGAAGCATTGTCAGGATTTGAGATTGATAATAATTCAAATGGATTTAAGATATTTAAATGTAAAGGCTGGAATTATTCAGAACTCTTTTCAACTTACAAAAAAGCAGTAAATTTTTCAAGAGAGCATCACAAACCTTCATTGGTACATGTTGAAGAAATCACTCAACCTCAAGGCCACTCAACTTCTGGCTCTCACGAACGATATAAGTCCAAAGATAGATTGGAATGGGAAATTGAATTTGACTGCGTAAAACAGTTTAAAGATTGGATTATGAGCTCTAATAATGCTACGAATCATCCAATTGCAGATATAGATACTTTAAATGAAATTGAGCAATCTGCAAAAAAAGAAGTCAAAGAACAAGCAAAATTGGCTTGGAAAGAATTTTTGGAACCTAATAAATTATTGCAGAATGAATGCTGCATTCATTTAGAGAAAATTATGATAAATAGTTCTGAAAAAAATGAACTATCAAAAATTCTTGAAAAACTAAAAAAAATAAAAGAACCGATTAAAAAAGAAGTCTTTTCAAGTTTTAGGAAGACCTTAATAATTACTAGAAAAGAAAAAAATGCAGCTAAAGATGCTGCTATCGAATGGTTCAAAAAACAACAAGAAATTCAATTTGGAAACTACAATTCCAATCTTTATACTGAAAACAGTTCTTTATCTCAAAATACTAACGTTGTAAATCCTATTCCTTCTGATTCAAATGTAGATGGGAGAATAATACTTAGAAATAATTTCAAAAAACTTTTTGAACAGTATCCAGAACTTTTAACTTTTGGGGAAGATACTGGGATAATTGGTGGTGTAAATCAAGTCATGGAAGGGCTTCAAGAAGAATTTGGAGAGATAAGAGTTTTTGATACTGGTATTAGAGAAACAACAATAATCGGTCAAGGAATTGGATTAGCTCTAAGAGGTTTAAGACCCATAGCTGAAATACAATATTTGGATTACCTACTCTACTGCATACAAATAATGAGTGACGACTTAGCTACATTATCTTACAGAACAAAAGGGACTCAAAAATGTCCTCTAATTATTAGAACTCGTGGACATAGGTTAGAGGGCATTTGGCATGCGGGATCACCTTTAGGTGGAATAATTAATCTGTTAAAGGGTATTGTTGTCTGTGTGCCTCGAAATATGACCAAGGCAGCTGGTTTTTATAATACCCTCATGAAGTCTGATGATCCTGCTTTAGTTATTGAATGTTTAAATGGATATAGGATTAAAGAAAATGAACCTTCTAATTATGGTGAATTCACAACCCCAATTGGAATTCCTGAAATCGTTAAAAAAGGAAACGATGTTACTGTTGTAAGCTATGGTTCTACTTTCAATTTATGTATTGAAGCTAGCAAAGAACTAGAACAATTAAATATATCATGTGAACTAATTGATGTTCAAACACTTATACCATTTGATGTAAACAAAGAAATAGTTAAATCTTTATCCAAAACTAATAAGATTATATTTATTGATGAAGATGTTCCTGGAGGAGCAACTGCGTATATGATGGATCAAGTAATAAATAAACAGAAAGGCTATTTTCATTTAGATTCTCAGCCAGTAACTTTAAGTGCAAAAGATCATAGACCTGCCTATGGTACTGATGGTGATTATTTTTCTAAGCCAAGTATCAATGATATTGTAGAAGCTATTTATGCAATAATGAGTGAAAATAACCCATCTAACTTTCCAAGAATTATATAATTTATGAAAAATATATATTTATTTTTGATTATTATATTACCTACCTTAAGTGCTTATAATCAAGGATTTAATATTGATAAATTTACAAATTGGACAGAGAAAAATCCAGGAAAATTAATTCCAATTCGAATAGAGTTTAATGAAAACATAGATTGTTTTCAAATTAATCAGCAATTTAAAGCTGAATACACTCCTTTAGATAAGAGGTCAAAAATTATAAATAAGCTGCTTTTACAACAATCCAATAAGTCTCAAAAACCTGTTCTAGATTTCTTAAATAGCAACTCCTGCCCTTCTTGTGAATACCGATCTTTTTGGATCGTAAATATTGTATTTGCTCTTGTGGATTTAAATAACATTAGAGAATTATATGAAATTTCTACTATTAATTCCATTGAAATTGAAGAAAGTCAATTTATCCCTCATCCTGAATTTAATATTTCATCAAATAACTACAGAACACCTAATGGTGTGGAGAATGGATTAGTTGCTATAAATGCACCAGCAATGTGGAATTTAGGCTATACGGGTAGAGGAAGATTAGTGTATAACTACGATACAGGTGTTTGGCCAAGTCATCCAGCTTTTAATGATCGCTTTATAGGAGAAAGATATCCCCTGAAACAAAGTTGGATTGGGTATTTTAATGATTTTCCAAATGGATCTATCCAAAATCACGGAACCCATACACTTGGAACTATTGCTGGACTTGTAAAATCAACTAACGATACTATCGGTGTTGCATTTGGATCTTATTGGATTGCAAATGATTTTGTGACATCTACTGTTCAAGGACTACCTCCAATTGTAAATATGATCGAAGCATTTGAATGGGCATTAAACCCAGACGATGATACAGCAACCACAAGTGATATACCAGATGTTATCAACAATAGTTGGCGTTGGTACGATGGGAATGATACCATACACTGTGGTGGATTTGTAGTGAATTTAATGAATGCAATTGAAGCAGTAGGAATAGCTAATATATTTTCAGGAGGAAATTCAGGACCCAATAACTCAACAGTTAACTCTCCACAAAGAATAAACACGTCTGAGGTTAATACCTTTTGTGTGGGAAGTGTAAATGGGAATACTGCCTTTCCTTACTCTATTTCTAATTTCTCTACTAGAGGCCCTACTCAATGTCCTGGTAGCACATCACTTTCAATACATCCTGAAGTTGTTGCTCCTGGACAAAATGTTAGGTCAGCATGGGATCAAAATAGTTACAATACAATTTCTGGAACCAGCATGGCAGCACCTCACGTTTCTGGAGCGGTATTGCTACTTAAAGAAGCATTTCCGTATTTATCTGGTGAAGATCTATTAAGAGCTCTATATCTTTCGGCAATTGACTTAGGCACTACTGGAGAAGACAATACCTATGGTATGGGAATGATAGATGTTTTTGCAGCTTATCAATTATTAAGTCAGACTAACATTCCTGTAGCCCCAAATAGTTTAACTTACGACATTCATTTAGACTCAGTTACCATACCCAATTATAAAAAATATACTTGTTTGAGTTCTTTTGAGCCAACTGTATATTTTTCTAATCATAGTGACTCCACTATCAACAATATTGAATTTGAATTAAAAGTAAACGGAGACAGCGTAAATACGCTATTTTGGAGTGGAAACATTGGTTCAAACTCTAGTTCTAGTTTTACATTACCTTTAATATCTAACTTAAGTTCAGGTTTAATTGAAATTCAAGTAATAGCGAAATTGGGACAGGGATTTAATGAAATAGATTATGTAAATAACAGTACTATTACTAGGTTTTCTAAAATAAAAGAAATAACGTCTCTTCCATTCATTGAGGACTTTGAATACGAAACAGTTGATGCTAATTGGATTATTGAAAATCAAAATCTAGACAAAACTTGGGAAATTGATTCTACAAGCGGTTTACAATGGAGCCATAAATCTGCAACAGTCCAACTATTTTCTTACGCTCCTAGAAATAGTCAGAAAGATGGACTCATTTCTCCAAAAATTAACTTAAATGGATTTACTAACTATTCATTAACTTTTGATTTAGCTTACCAAAAAAGAATCTCAAATGCTTTATTTATTGATACTTTAAAAATATTTGTTTCTACCAATTGTGGAGAATCTTATGATTATTTAATTTATGAAAAACATGGAGATGTATTAAGTACTTTAGACACGTTTTCATATAATTTTACACCAGAATATTTTACACACTGGAGAAATGATACTGTAGATTTATCATCTTTTGCTAATGAAAACATCTTAATAAAATTTGAAACTACAAACCGAGGTGGAAATAACATTTACTTAGATAACGTTAAAGTATTTGAAGGAATAAATGCTCCAACTGTGATTCAAAGTATATCAGAACTAGATTTTGAACTCTATCCTAATCCATCTTCATCATTAGTAAACATAAGTTGTGATGCACCTAATTTTAAAAATCTTAAAATAAATTTATACAATTCTTTTGGTGAACTTTTGTTTAATTCACAACTAAATAAAAAAACAATTACACTATCTACAGAAAAATTACCTTCAGGAATTTATTTCATAATGCTTTCAAAAGACGGTCGAAAGATAACTAAATCATTTATGAAATGGTAGTATGGTTAGAATTACAAAAACCATTAAATAATTGACTAAAAAAGAAATTAAAGAAGAGCTAGATTACTACGCATTGAAATATAATACGTATGAATTTATTGAGAATGACCCCATCTCAATAGTTCACCAGTTTTCTAGAAAAATAGATATTGAAATAATAGGGCTTTTAATAGCTACAATTTCTTGGGGTAATAGAAAGTCCATAATAAATAATGGTTTACATCTTTTAAAAATAATGAATCATCAACCTTTTGAGTTTGTAATGAATTATAAGGAGAGTGAAATTAACTGTTTAAAAAAATTTAAGCACAGAACATTCAATTGCTTTGACTTACATTTTTTTATTCTTAGAACGCAAGAAATTTATAGGAATCAAGGAGGTCTGGAAAAAGTTTTTACTGATGGTTTCAAAATAAGTAATAAGGCTGATCAAGCCATTAATTATTTTAGAAAATGTTTTATACCTGTAGAATTTTCTGGAATAAGAACCCAAAAACATGTAGCTAATCCATTAAATGGTTCAGCAGCTAAAAGAATAAATATGTTCTTAAGATGGATGGTGAGAAGAGATAATAACAAGGTTGATTTTGGGTTGTGGAAGGATATTTCCACATCTTTTCTTTCATGTCCGCTTGATATTCATAGCGGAAGAACAGCAAGATCTTATAATTTAATTAAAAGAAAACAAAACGATCATAAAGCGGTGGTAGAGCTCGATAAAGCACTTTTAAAATTAGATCCAGAAGATCCAGTGAAATATGATTTTGCTTTATTCGGACTAGGAATCGAAAATAAAATCAAAAGTTCCGTTTAATTAATTAATTTTGTTTTTTAATGAGCCTATTATATCCTGATTTTCTCTGGGCATTGCTTTTAAATATTGTTCCAATATTTATTCACTTATTCAACTATCAAAAGCACGAAACAATTTACTTTTCTGATATAACTTTATTTAAAAATATTGAAGAAAAAACTAAGAAGAGATCTCAGCTTAAGAATCTCTTAGTACTGATTTCTAGGATGATGATCTTATCTTCTGTCATTTTTGCTTTTTGCTTACCCTATAGAAAAGCAAATAAAATCACTAACGATCAAAATCAAAGTAAGATTGGAATCTATTTAGACAATTCTTTTTCGATGAGTAGAATCAAAAACAACCAATCTTTACTAGAAGCTGCTAAGGTTGATATAATTAACATAGTTAATGATTTGCCAGAAAAAACCCAATTTTTTTACACCACTAACAATTTAAAAAGCAACAAGCAATTCAGTATCAACAAAAGCGAGTTGATAGAAGATGTTATTAAAACTCAGTACTACCCCAATAGTTTAACATTTCAAGAAATAACAGAAATTCAAAAAGAGCAATTCAAAAAGCAATCAATCCAATCATTTATACTGACAGACTTACAACGAAATATGTTCAATTTAAAAGAGATAGATGTTACCAAAAATGACCGAATTAACATCTTGAAATATGATTCTGATCAAAAACAGAACATCTCTATTGATTCCGTATGGTTTACTGAAAGTAATAGAAAGATAAATGAAAATGAAACACTTAAAGTGAGAATTACTAATCATTCAGAAAACGAAGTAGATTTTCAGATTAAATTAAATATCAATTCTGGAGAAGTTCTAAATCAATCTTATAATAAAATTAAATCATTAGAATGTAAAGAAGTAACATTCTTATTTGCAGTGAACTCTAAAGGAATTAAGACTGGATTAATAACACTTGTTTCAAACGAAATGAATTGTATTAAAAATGACGACTTGTACTACTTTTCTTACAATTTAAATGAGGAATATAAAGTTGTAAATATTCATAACGGGAAAAACAATTCAAATACATATTTAGATGGACTTTTTAGGAGCGTTGAAAAAACTAAATATTTAGACGTTGATTTAAAAAACGGCTACAATGAGTACGATCTAAAAGCAGATTTACTTATCCTAAACGAGCTAAAATTTTTAGATGAAAAACTATTGGATAATATACTAAAATCGACCAATAAAAATCTCTTAATTTTCCCTGATCTTACCAACTACTCTAGTTACCTAAATTTATTTAAGCTTTTTAAAATTAATGCCGTTTCACTTGACAGTTCAAATGTAGAACTTGATTTTTCGTCGATGGATTTAATGTATTTTAAAAATATTTTTTCTAAGAAAAATAAAAATATTGATTTGCCATTTTTTAAATCTCATATTCATTTTAATATGTTAAGAAATTATCAAAATCTAATAAGTTTAACCAATGGAGATCCACTTCTGCTAAAATTTAAAACTTTTAACAAAAATATTTATTTATTTACTTCTAATCTTAACACCAAAATATCTAATTTAAAAAAACACGCGCTTTTTGTTCCAGTGATGTTAAGAATAAAAGAAGAATCATCAAAAGACATCTTAAAACAGTTTACAGTCGACAACCTAAACTTTGTTAATTTAAGTACCAAAGTTCAACAAAAAGGTGATGTTAAAATTGTGAATAGTCTAAAACAACCAACCTTGTCTTTTTTCCCAAATATTTCTCAAAATGAAGACGCTTCTAAAGTCTTCTTAGAAAATCAAATAGAAGATGTTGGACACTATTTCATTCTTAAAAATGATAGTTTAATAGATGTAATATCTGTAAATGGAGTGAAAAATGAATCCATAATGAATTTTGTTTTAGAAGATGAAATTAATACTACTGTTAAAAATTTTGGATTAGAGAAATCCTTAAAACTTTGGAGTATTGCTAACCATAAGTACCAAAACATTGTTTCTCAGGATTATAAAACAACACAATATTGGAAATATTTTATTCTTTTAGCTATAATATTTCTAATTTTAGAAATGATAATCATTAAAAAAACAGCATGATTTCCTCCATTTTAATTAAGGGCGTATCAATTATAGATCCCAATTCTAAATACAATAAACTTAAAAAAGATATTCTTATTAAAGACGGAGTCATTATTGATATAAAAGACAAAATCAATATTGATAATGTAGAAATTATCAAGAAAGAGAATTTATTTATATGTCCTGGTTTATTTGATTTTTCTGTAAATTTTCCTGAACCAGGTAATGAACAAAAAGAAACGCTCCATTCTGGAATACAATCTTCTATTTCTGGTGGATTTACTGGTGTAGGGCTTCAACCCACAAAAGAACCAGCAAGGGATAAGAAAAGTGATATTCTATTTTGCATAAATTCTTCTAACGAATTTGGATTAAATGTTGTTCCTTATGGAGCAATATCAAAGGGGCTCAAGGGAGAGCAATTATCTGAAATGTATGATATGTTTACTTCTGGAGCTCTTGCCTTTACGGATAACACAGAACCTGTAATGCATGCAGGTCTTTTCTCAAGAGCTTTATTATATGCTAAAAACTTTAACGGTTTAATTATTTCTTTTCCATTTGATAAAAGTATTTCTCCAAATGGTCAAATGAATGAAGGCATTATTTCTACAAAAATTGGACTTGAAGGAATTCCTGGTCTTTCTGAAGAAATTATGATTAATAGAGATTTATTAATTAATCAATACCATATGAGTAGGTTACATTTTAATATAATAAGCTCTAAAAATAGTGTAGACGCATTAGCTAATGCTAAAAAGTACCAAAATAATATTAGCTGTGGTACTTCCATATTTCATTTACTTTTCGACGATGGTCAATTAAATGAGTTTGACAACAGTTTTAAAACACTACCTCCTTTTAGAACAATAAACGATAGAAATGCACTTTTAGAAGGAGTTAAAAATGGTGTAATTGATGTAATTACTTCTAACCATCAACCTCACGAAAACGAGATTAATGAAGTTGAGTTTAGTGAGTCCCCTTTTGGGATAATTGGAACTCAAGTTTGCTTTCCACTTGCAATGACTCACTTAAAAGATTATTTAGGATTGGAAAAGATTATTCAATGCATGTCCATAAACCCAAGAACAATTTTACAATGTGAAGTACCTATAATTGAGATTGGACATAAAGTAGATGTTACATTATTTAATCCTTCAAAAAAATGGACTTACAATATAGAAAACAACAATTCTAAGAGTAGCAATACCCCACTATTTGGTTCAGAACTTACAGGATTTGTTTACGGAACTATTGTTGGGAGTAATTATCACAAAAATTTACCAGATTAATAAATAATATTTTACATTTGCAGTGGGCAAGTCTCATACGACCAGCTCCTGTTGAATCCCCCAGGATGGGAACATAGCAAGGGTAAACGGTTGTAGCGGTGCGATATGAGTAGCTTGCCCTTTTTTTGTATCTTTTATTTGTGAATCCAATTAGGATAGAAGAAAAAAAGTTAATTAACGACATTGAAATATCCCAATGTCTACATATTTCTAACAACTTATTTGGAATTCATTATCATTCTAAGAATTATTTTCTAGAAAAAAATCTTATCATAGTAATTGCTTTAAATGAAGATGAAATTGTTGGTTTTTTCACTTACATAATAAGTAAAAATAAAACTGTTATTGATTGTATTGCAGTAGATAATAAATGGCAGAGAAAAAAAATTGGAACTTTGTTTCTTGAGTATTTCTTTAAAAACATTGTAAATCCTAAAGATAAATTAGTTGCTTATGCATGGAAAGTTGATAATCAAATTCCTGCAAATAATCTAAATCTGAAATTTGGACTAAAAAAAGTAGAAAATTTGGGCAAAATATGGAAAGAAGAATGCAATAAGTCCTTCCAATGTATTCAGTTTAAAAACACATGTCAATGTGAATGCGTTCTTTATTCTAATTAATTGTTAGCAACTACTAACAAAATTATAGAGAGAACTTTTTAAATATCATTATTTTCACGAAAATTAAAACAAATATTTAAAATGAAATTTTTTATAGATACAGCAAATTTAGAAATGATTCAAGAGGCTCAAGACTTAGGTATTCTTGACGGAGTAACAACCAATCCCTCACTTATGGCTAAGGAAGGTATTTCTGGAAACGAAAATATCATTAATCACTATAAAAAGATTTGTGAAATTGTCGATGGAGATGTAAGTGCAGAAGTCATATCAACTGACTTTGAAGGTATGATAAGAGAAGGTGAAGCTTTGGCAAAACTACATTCTAATATTGTTGTAAAAGTACCTATAATTAAGGATGGAATAAAGGCCATAAAATATTTTTCTGATAATGGAATAAAAACTAATTGCACATTGATTTTTTCTGCGGGACAAGCTCTTTTAGCAGCTAAAGCAGGTGCCACTTATGTTTCCCCTTTTATAGGAAGATTAGACGATGTTAGCACTGATGGAATGGATTTAATTGCACAAATAAGAGATATCTATGATAATTACATGTTTGATACTGAAATTCTTGCTGCATCTGTAAGACATCCAATGCACATCATTCAATGTGCTGAAATTGGAGCAGATGTAATGACTGGACCATTAAGTGCCATTACTGCTCTACTAAACCATCCACTCACCGACATTGGATTGGCTAAATTTTTAGCCGATTTCAAGAAAGTCAATGGGTAAACAATCATGATTATTGAAGTTGTTTCAGAAAATCCTGACTTAAGAAAAATTCTTAAAATCAAAAATATTCTTGAAAATGACGGATTAATTGTAATTCCTACTGACACCATTTATACATTTGCAGCTAGTATAAAAAGTAAAAAGGCAATTAATAGACTGGCTAAAATTAAGAACGTCAAGCTTAAAAAAGCTAACTTCTCATTGATTTGTAAAGATTTAGGAGATATATCAACTTACACAAAATCTATTGACAGAAATATTTTTAGGTTGATGAAAAACAGTCTTCCAGGACCATTCACATTTATATTAAACGCAACAAATTCTGTTTCAAAAGTATTTGGTACTAATAAAAAAGAAGTTGGTATAAGAGTGCCCGATCATAATTTTATAAAAAAATTAGCACAAGAAATTAGTCATCCACTAATTTGTTCAAGTGTTAATGATCAGGATGAAATAGTCGAATACACAACTGACCCTAAAATAATTTTTGAAAATTACGAAAATGATGTAGATGCTGTTATTGATTGTGGTTATGGAAAAAATGTTGCTTCTACTGTTATAGATTGTACTAAAAACGAACCTCAAATAATTCGTCAAGGAGCAGGTATTATTTAGTATTAGTTAACATTTATTTTAAATTATTATTCGATAAGAATATTAATTTTATGAATTATAAATAGATGTAAATGGTAATAGCAATTATAGCACATGACGGTAAAAAAGCTGAGATGGTTCAGTTTTTAAATGAACAAGCTGACGTACTTCATAAAAACGAAATTCAACTAATTTCTACAGGAACAACAGGCAAAAAAGTTTCAAAAGCAGGTTTTGAGGTCACTCCTCTACTCTCAGGTCCATTAGGAGGTGATGCACAAATTGCTTCTAGAGTAGCAGACGGGAGTTGTAATATGGTTATTTTCTTTCGAGACCCATTAGAAAAACATCCTCACGAACCAGATATATCTATGCTTATGAGACTTTGTGATGTTCATGATGTTCCTTTGGCTACTAACCCTTCAAGTGCTGGACTTCTACTAAAAGGATATTATTCCAATTAAAAAATTTCAAGGTCATAGTTCTTTAATTCTTTGTCTAGTTTTTTAGAGTCTGGACATAAACTCTCAAGCGTATTCCAAAATTCATGACTGTGATTCTTGACCAGTGTATGAGCTAATTCATGAAATATGACATAGTCTATAAGATGATTAGGAAGTCTCATTAAGTGTAACGATAAACTTATATTGTTATTATAGGAACAACTCCCCCATCTGGTTTTGGTGTTTCTAACAGAAATATTTTGAAATTTAAGATTGGTTCGATTAGCTAAAAGTTGTGTTTGTTTTGGTAAATATTTTTTTGCTTCGTATCTGTAAACATCAATAATAAGGGTTTGTATTTTATTTTGAACTTCTTCTGAGTGGAGCATGGTTTTTAATGGGAAATTTATATTCACTACTTCATTGGTCATGTTGAACGAAAACATGTTAGAGGACAATGTAATTTTCACTAAATGAAATTTGGTTGAATAATTGGTGTTTGTATCAAATACAGTGTTTGATGCTAGAGATTTTTGGATTTTTTCATAATGTTTTTTAATCCAATTTAATTTTTGATGCACAAATTTTTCAGCGGTTTTAATGGATGATAATCTTGGTATGATTACTGTTACACCGTCTTTAGATTTAATTCTAATTGAAATGTTTTTGGCTCTATTACTTTTTTTAAAATTAATTTTTATGTCATCTATTAAAATTTGTTTTAAAATCATATTTAAACTTAATTAAAACTTACTGAATAGATATAGGTACTTTGAAAAAAAAGATTAAAATTATTCTCCCATTTTAGAAGAAAAATTTTGTGTGGATTTTAAATTGAAATAATTTGGCCATTTACTATCGTAATAGTAAAAAGTTCCGCAGCCCAAATAAACATATTCTTTATTCAAAATATTTGCTTTATGTCCTTTAGAATTCATCCAACCATCAACCAAACCCTTTGCAACATTAAAATATGTGGGATTAAGGGTAGGGAAATTATTTATATTTTCTGCCATGTAGGCATTAGAAATTCCAACTAAATTTAGTCTATTAGACATGGTTTTCTTTCCTTTCACTTTGCTGGTGTGAGAATAAAAATTGTATTTAACCATGTCTTGAGAATGTTCTTGAGCAGCCTTTTCTAAAGAAGCAGAATAAATAAAAGGTTTTCTTTTGTACTTAACTCTCTGCTTATTTGTCAAGTAAAAAATAGCAGCATTTAACAATTTATAATTAATATTTTCTGTGTTAATTGTATCATAAATTTGATCTATTTTTTTAAAAGTATTATGATTATATTTAGTATAATCTTCTTTTACCCATTTAATTTGATGTTTTTGACAAGAAATAAATATGATTTGAAAAATAAGAAGTTTGAGTAAAAAAAGTTTTTTGATCATTATTACAAAATATTATTAAATGTAAAATATATTATAACTATTCCACCAAAATTTAATGATTTGATTTGGAATTACTAATCAATAATTAAATTGCTAAATCTTTGAATTAAATATATTGATTATAAAAATTCAACAAATTATAAAATATTAACTCTATATCTGTTGTTTAGTATTTATTTTAGTGTTTAATTTAGACTTTAATTTTATGAAGCAATTATTCAATTACATTTCTAAGAGGATAGCTTTAAGTAAAGAAGCTAAAGAATTTACAAAGTCTGTTTGTAGAGTTAGAAATTATACAAAGGGAAGCACATTAATTTTAGAAAATCAATCAGTTACAAAGACCTATTTTGTAGTAGAAGGATGTCTCAGGTCATTTGTCTTCGATAATAAAGGTAAAGAGCATACACTTCAATTTGCTCTAAAAGATAATTGGATTAGTGATTATATAGCTATTTTCAATAATGCAAAAGCTTCTCAAGTAGTAGAATGTGTAACTGACTCTATTGTTATAGAATCGTCAATAGAAGACGGTCTTGAAAATATTTTTTCTAGGTTCTCAGAATTAGAATCTCTTCATAGAAAAAACTTACAACGTCACATTGTTAGCTTACAGACAAGAATATTAAATCAGCTTCAACTCTCTTCATTAGATAGATATCTTTTATTTCTAAAACAATATCCTAACATAGAAAAATATGCTTTAAATTATCATATTGCATCTTATTTAGGGATTACCCAACAGAGTCTAAGTAGACTGAGATCAGAAAAAATAAAAAAATGAAGAAAATAAAAATTACAATTATACTTTTTGCTATAACTTTTGTACAAGATTTTTGTGCCCAAAATATTTCATGGTCCAATACAGACGTGTTTTCAAATACGATTATAACCATACAAACAACCAACAATCAACAAGCAAGGTTTAACAATGCTCTAAAATATTTTTCCAATACGCATGCAACGACCAAGCAACTTCAGGATGCTTGTTTTTATTTAAATAATGATCAAGAAAAATATAAATTATGTTCTGCAGCATATCCAAATATTATTGATAAAAATAACTTCATTAATATTTATGACTCATTTTCGTCTTTTTCTAATGCCATAAAACTTTTTAGAGATACTGAGGCCAAGGACGAACTGTTAACTTTTCAGAACAATCAAAAATTAAATGTTGAAAAAGACGAAAACAATAAGTTTGATCTTCTAATTGACAAAGGAGATATGTTTTTAACAGTAAATAAATTTGAGGATGCAATAAAAACATATCAGCAGGCTATGGAATTAAAACCTGAAAATACTTTACCAAACATTAAAATTAAAGATGCTGTTAAATGGCAAAGTGAATTTTCCAAAATAAATAATGAAAAAAAAGAGAATAATATTAGACATGAATCATTAATACAACAAGGAGATCATTTACTTGCATACAATCTGTTTAATGAAGCTATAATCTCTTATGAAAAAGCAATGCCTCTAAAAGCAGGAGATCAAACTGCTTATAACCGAATAAAGGAAGCTAGTAGAAGAATGGAAGAATCAAAAAAAGAGCAAGAAAAAGTAGAAGAAATTGAAATAGTTGAAGTTATAGATGTTCCATGTATTACGGAAGAATCTAAATTCCTTCATATTATGAATACAGTTGAAGCAAAATCATTTTCAGATGACAAAAAAGAAATGGCTAAAAATCAAATTTCAAAAAATTGTTTATCTATAGATCAGTTTAAAAAAATGATCACTGTTTTTAGTATGGATAGTGATAAGCTTGAAATGCTAAAGTATATGTACAAATATTCGGAGAATCCAGAAAAGATGTATCAACTTAGAGAACAACTATCCTTTTCAAGTACTAAAGAAAAGTTTGATGAATTTTTAATTGATAGGGAATAATCTATAATAACATTCTCTTATCTATTTTAGTTGCTTTTTAATTATAACTATTGTTCTGAAATTTTAATAGAAACACAAAAACTGATAATTCAGTAGCTTCAAAAGCGAAGCAACATAACACTTCCTTACCAAACTCATATTACTGAGCTTAGCTAATACATTAGTTACAAAAAAGAAAAATATCTGCGAGATATATTCAATCACCAGCTAAATAGTTTTATGAAAAAAAGAGGAAAACATAATTTCATGTTCATAAATAAAAAACTTAGAACGGAATTTTGTCAGCTTACAAAAAAGAATTTTAAACCAATTACAGCTAACATCATTGGATAGATACAAAATCTTTTTAAAACAACATCCTGAAATTGAAAAATATGTTTTAAACCACCATATTGCATACTATCTAGGAATTACTCAACAAAGCTTGAGTAGAATAAGAGCGTCTTATAAATAATTTGATGTTTTTACCAATTGTTAAATTTAATCTTAGATGTTAATTCTATTTTTGTTTCATCCATAAAATAATTCAGATTTAAATCTATTAATACAAAATGCATTATAAACTAAAACTTCTTTTTGTAATCGTAATAATTGTAATTAGCAACTCATCACTATCGCAAATACCCACCAATGGACTTGTTGGCTACTGGCCATTCAGTGGAAATGCTAACGATTCAAGTGGAAACAATTTAAATGGAACCGTTAACGGCGCTGTTTTAACCGAGGACCGCTTTGGAAACTCATCTTCTGCATTCAATTTTGATGGCATTGATGATTATATTTTAGTAAATGACGATGATCTTTTGTCTTTTCCAAATAATGAATTTACTTTTTCCTTTTGGGTTAATCCGACATTAACTCAACTTCCAGCATCTCCAGCATTTGAAGAAGATTTTGAATCTATTAATTATTGGGGTGGAAATCTTAGTTTTACCGTTCAATATGATAAATGGGTTAGGCATTCTGGAGCAACACCCAGTGTTGGAACAGGACCTAACGGTGCTCAATCTGGAAGTAAATATCGTTATTACGAAACATCAATTCCTGGGGACTATCATTCGGTACCCTACCATGGATCAATGTACTCACCTGCTATAGACTTAACAACATCTGATTCTTCAGAACTATCATTTTATTTTCACGCCTACGGAGCTAAAATGGGGACTCTTAATGTAAAAGTAGGCTCAAGTAGCCTAGGTTATACAACAGTTTATACATTATCTGGGCAACAACAAACATCCAGTTCAGCCCCTTGGCAGAATGTAACAGTTGATTTATCGGCTTTTTTAGGAGAAGTTGTACAACTCGAGTTTGAATATACCAGTCAAATTGGCCAAGATTG
>JAQXDK010000007.1 GCA_029251405.1 Flavobacteriales bacterium | reverse complement strand
AAGATCAACAATCTCTTTAACTTCTTTATTTAAAATTTCTCTCTTTATAAGAGCCTTAAATAATTTAGAATTTATATTGTTTTTAAGGACTACCTCTAACAAGTCTGAAGAATCAACTTTTGGATGAAAAGATAACTTAAGAAATAACTCATCTTCTGAGTTGTCATTTTGTGATAACCGAGATTCAATTAATTTAATAAGACTATCAGATTCTGTTTCTCCAAAATTCTTTTCAGTAAGTTTAACGGAATTCCCATCGTTCCAAAAATATGTTCCTTCGCCAGAAATTTCCCCCATTTCAAAAACACCTTTATATTTATCTCCATTAAAGCAAGTATAAACACCTTCTCCGTCCCTATCAGAATAATAGAAATTACCCTCATATTTATCTCCATTTGGCCAGTAATAAATCCCATTCCCATTTATCTCATTATTTTCGTAGTCACCTTCATATTTTTCACCGTTAATCCAACTGAATTTTCCTTTACCATGACATTCACCGTTTACAAAATCTCCCTGATAATTATTCCCATTATTCCAAGTAAGAGTTCCTTTTCCTTGGTATAAGTCGTTTACAAAATCTCCGGTATAACTTGATCCGTTTTCATAATTTACTGTTTTAACACCAGTAAATTTAATTTTGACATCTCCAAGACCTATGTCACCAGGAAGACCTTGAGCCCAACCTTGTTTATTTTGGTTATTTTTCTCCCCTGCGTCCTCGACCTTGAGTAACTCTGTTAATAACGAATATATCCACTTTTTAAATGTGATATTTAAAGAACTAAATATAGGTTCATAATAAGGAATTATTTCAGTACCAAAAAAATCCTTAAAATTAATTTCATGTTCTTCAAAATAAGTATACCAATTTCGGAAAAACCAATTTTTAAACTTATCAAATTGACTTTTACTTAAATGCGTTTCTAATATTTGTTTGCCATATTGTTTTATTTCCGCATCACTAATTACAGTTGTCTTTGAAGTAATATCAATGATTTGCAATAAACTAGGGTGCTTAACTATATCTGTTGTTTTGGATTCTTGTATCACAAGGTTGTTTTCAACAAATTTAAATTCCTCTTCATTTAAGTTACCATCTGATTCTTCAGTAACTATTAATAGAAATAGGGCAATTTTTTCAGATAGTAAAAGCTTATCTAATTCTTCTATTTTTTGTTTCATTTGGTTACTCATATTTCTTGGTATATTTTAGAATTATTTAGGTATTAAAGATTGTTATTTAAAATAATAAATATCAATTTAAACTAAATGTAGTTATTTATAAATATTTTACTTACTCATTAATTTATGAATAGCAATTCCACAGGCAACCGAAACATTTAAAGAAGCGATAGTCCCAGACATTGGAATTTTAAAATTAACATCTGTCATCTTTAATAACTTTTGATCGACACCATCCTCCTCACTGCCCATAATTAAAGCTTTTGGACCCGCACTTTCAAGCTTATTTATTAAAGTATCCGATTTTTCTGTACAAGCAAATATATTAAGGCCACATCCTTTGAGAAAATCTACAGCAGAACTTAGACTTGTAACCTTGCAAACAGGAATTTTAAATAATGCACCAGCTGATGTTTTAATAGCATCATTTGTTATTAAGGCTGCATCCTTATTAGGAATTACTATTGCATGAACCCCAAGGCACTCAGCAGTCCTTGCAATAGCACCAAAGTTTCTAACATCTTTAACCCTATCTAAAATTAAGATAAAAGGATCCTCTCCTTTTTCATAAACTTGTTGAACCATCCAATCTATAGAATGATAGGCTACTGGAGATACCATCGCAATAACACCTTGGTGATTTCTTTTCACCATGTGATTCAGTTTTTGAACAGGCACTTTTTGAACAACAATATTTTCTTTCTGCACCAATACCATCATTTCTTTAACTAATTCCCCAGTTAAACCTTTTTGTAGTAAAATTTTATTAATTGTTTTACCCTCTTTAATAGCCTCTATCACCGATCTTATGCCAAAGGTTATATCTTCTTGATCTCTTTTTTTCATTGTATTATATATACTTTTCCATTTCTCCAACTTTCCACAGCTCTATACCATGGGTTCTTAAATGAATAATTTCTTTTTAATGCAAAATCATTATTTGAAAAGGGATTTACCTTTCTGTCAAATACAAATTTTAAGGAATTAACATTATTGTCATCACCATAATTCCATATTTCTACATTTTTATTTTGAGAAACATAACTTGGTGCACCAAAAATAACACTTATTAATCCTCTATCTGTTTTCCAACCTTCTAAATGACACGTAAATAATTTATTAGCCAGCTCAATTCTAGAATAATAGGTTCTTATTAAGGTTCTGGCTCTTTCCTTTGAGGCTGCTTTAGAAAGCCAATATTGATCAACAGCAAGTTTAGGATTTTTTTTAGCAAGTATTTGGTTGTACTCTTGATTAGTAGTTAAATATCTTAGTGGAGCAATTAGGGATCTTGGATCCGTTAATTTAGGGTAATTAGGTCGAAAATTAAAGAGAGTAAAGCCTAAATCTGTCAAGGTGTCTAATTGAAAAAAAATAAAACCCCGCTCAGGTGTGGTAAAAGAAAGTCTATTATTTTTAAATGATAATTGGTGAGAGGAAGATGTTTTTTTAGGGAAAATTGGCTGTTGAGATTTACTAAATGGTGGAGGTGATAGTGGGAAAATAGTATTGTTATTTGTTGCAAATAAATTATTTTTATTAAAATCACTTTCTATAAAAACAGTCTGTCCACTATTAAAATAATTATTAAAAATAATATTTTCACTGGAGTCTTTTAAAATGAAAAATTGTCGGTTAGAAACTTTTAATTTATCGATTGTAATCGTTTCAAAATAACTTCTAGATCTATTAACATCTGTTATTTTGACATCTATATTACCTAGTTCACTAAAAAGAAATTTGAAATGAAAGTTTGTATCTATTTCAGGTTTTTTATTGTCGAGATACTTATCCATCATTGTAAATGATCCAGAATCTAGAATTTCCTTATAATTTTTTTTGTAAATGATATACTCTAATAAAAGTTGAGCACTAAAAGGTTCTGAAATATTTTTTCTTGAATAGAGTAAGTCTTCAGAATTAACCTTAAAGTATAATTCAGATAAGTCATTAGAATGGTGATAAACTAAAAATTGAGGGTGTAATGAATTTTTAGTGGCTTCAAAGGAATAGTTAGTGGGTTTGGAGACATTACATGAGCTGAGAAAAAAAACCAATAAACTGAATATATAAAGAGGTTTAATCATAACTAATTATCAACGAACTATGGTAGGACTGTAAATTAAATTACTATGATTTAAAGAGCGATCTATTAATAATATAGAATACCTTATACTGTCAGAATGATTGGAGTAAGGATTAAAATAAAAGGGTTCTAAAATCACCTCAATTTCACCTCTTAATGCTTTATTTTGACCTGCATTAGATATATTTTCAATTCTATAATTAAAGACTATAGAATCTGCAATCAATGAATTATTTCCTTGAGGGTCAACTGTGGCTACTGACCATTGTCCACCCATAAGCTCGTAACAAGTTATGTACAAATTATAATAATAAAAGCTTCCAGGTTCATAAGGAGGAGCTACATCTTCCTGCTCCAAACCAATGTTACCATCACCGTCCGTAAAAGAAAAAGTTATTTTTCCGGAGTCTGAGCTAGTTTCAAAACTAACATACTCGATTTCAGGTTCGTTTGGATAGGTAACTGGTTTTAAACATGAAAATAGACACAATGATAAAAAAACAATAGCTATTTTTGGACTTAAAGAAATCATTATATAAAATTACATTATTTACTTTTGTTTTGAGTCTACCAAAAAAAATATTTGAAATTAAAAATGAAACTGAATTTAATTCAGTGGCCCTTGAAGTATTTAATTTTCAATATACACACTCCAAGATTTATAAAAATTATGTTGACTTGGTAAAAACAAATAGCAGCAAAATCTCCCACTGGAAAGAGATTCCATTTTTACCTATTCAATTCTTTAAATCGAAAAAGGTAATTTCACACAATCTTTTCATTGAAAAGACTTTTAAAAGTAGTGGTACAACTAACAAAAGTAGAAGCCAACACCATGTACACAGCTTAGGTTTATATGAAAAGTCATTTATAAATGGCTTTAAAAAATTTTATAATGTTCCTAAAGATTGGACAATCTTAGCATTGTTACCATCCTATTTAGAGCAAGGAGACAGCTCTTTAATTTACATGATCAATGATTTAATCAAAAAAGGTAACTCTAAAAGCAGGTATATAGACCTTGACTTTGAAAAATTTAAAACGTTATCCAATGAGCTAAAAAATGAAAAAGTTCTGCTTGTTGGCGTAAGTTATGCGCTGCTAGAAATGGCTGAAAAAGGGTCTTTAGATTTGAAAAACTGGACGGTAATGGAAACTGGAGGTATGAAAGGGAGACGTAAAGAAATTATAAGAAAAGAATTACATAAAAAACTAGTTACATCATTTAACGTAGAAACCATACACAGCGAATATGGAATGACAGAATTACTATCTCAAGCGTATTCTAATGGAAATGGTATATTTTCGACCCCACCTTGGATGAAAGTCTTAATAAGAGATTTTGAGGACCCTTTTAATTATAAAAATAATTTTTCAAGTGGAGGTGTAAATATTATTGACCTTGCAAATATTTACAGTTGTTCATTTATTGAAACACAAGACATTGGTAAAAAAAATGAAAAAAATGAATTTGAAATTTTAGGGAGGTTTGACAATTCTGAAGTGAGAGGTTGTAACTTATTATCTTTTAATTAAAATAGATTACAAAATAATTTTTTTTACCTCTTTGTATCAAAATATATCTATTATTAATAAGATCTGAGCCGCTCAAAATCTTATCTTCATTAACTTTTTCCTTGTTAACACTTATGGAATTCTCTTTCAAAGCTCTTTTGGCTTCACCTTGAGATTTTAAAAAATTAGTTTTACCAGCTAAAGCGTCAATAATTGTTAAACCGTCATTAATTTCAGAATGTTTTAATTCTGCTTTTGGGACTCCTTCAAAGACATCTTCAAAAACTTGGATACTCATACTTTTTAAATCGTCTACAGCATCTGGACCTTTTTTAAATAAAATTGCTGATGCAGTAATTGCTGAATTCAAGTCTTCTTCAGAGTGTACTCTTACAGTAATATCTTCAGCTAAAGTTTTTTGTAAAAGTCTCAAATGAGGAGCTTTTGCATGTTCTTGCTCTATTGACTCTATTTCATTTTTAGACTTAAGTGTAAATATTCTAATGTAGTTAGAAGCGTCTTCATCCGATGAATTAATCCAATATTGATAAAACTTATATGGAGATGTTTTATTTTTATCCAACCAGACATTGCCATCTTCTGTTTTACCAAACTTAGTTCCGTCTGCCTTTTTAATAAGTGGAGTTGTACATGCAAAAGCATCTCCTCCACCCTTTCTTCTAATTAACTCTGTTCCTGTAACAATATTCCCCCACTGATCAGAACCTCCTAATTGGACTTTACAATTTTTATTTTTATGGAGCCAATAAAAATCATACCCTTGAATTAACTGATATGTGAATTCCGTAAAGGACATTCCTGTTTGCAAACGAGTTTTCACAGATTCTTTGGACATCATGTAATTAACTGGTATGTGCTTTCCAATATCGCGAATGAAATTCAAAATATTAAAATCTTTAAACCAATCGTAATTATTAACTAATTCAGCTGATTTTTCACCACAATCAAAATCTAAAAACTTTTCTAACTGAGATTTGATACTAGAAACATTATAATTTAAAGTTTTTTCATCAAGTAAATTTCTTTCTGATGATTTACCCGATGGATCACCAACCATTCCCGTTGCACCACCCACTAAAACAATAGGCTTGTGACCAGAATTTTGTAGATGAATCAATATCATAATTTGGACAAGACTTCCAATGTGAAGAGAATCCCCAGTAGGATCAAAACCTATGTAAGCTGAAGTTAGTTCTTTAGAAAATTGTTCTTCAATCCCAGGCATTAAGTCATGGATCATGCCTCTCCATTTAAGCTCTTCTACAAAATTCACTTTCTATTCATATTATTGATAATTAACAAATATATTTGTTTCAAATAAATTTAAATCTAAATTTTAAATATTATTATAATTAAATGACAAACCTTGTAACTGGAGCTACTGGATTGGTTGGTATGCATATTGTACTAGACCTTTTAAAAAAAAATGAGATCGTAAAAGCGACTCATACAAAAAATTCAAGCTTTGAAACCATTGAAAAATTGTTTGAATTTTACCACCAAAAATCACTTCTAAAAAAAATAAATTGGGTAGAAATGGATCTGGAAGATGTCTCCCAAGTTTATCAACACATTAGGGACGTCGATCATGTATATCATTGTGCAGCAATAGTAAGTTTCTCAAAAAAACAAAGAGTTAAAATGCACAATATTAATGTTAAAGGAACTTCAAATATTGTCAACGCTTGTCTAGACAACAAAGTAAAAAAACTTGGATTCATAAGCTCTGTTGCTGCAATTGGAAGAAAAGGAAACAGTTCTTACACAGAAAAAAATAGTTGGGTAAACGGAAGCGATAATAGCTATTATGCAATTTCAAAATTTAAAGCTGAAAACGAAGTTTGGAGAGGAATTCAAGAAGGTCTAAATGCGGTAATTACTAACCCAGGGATTATAATTGGCCCTTCAATTTGGAACAGATCTAGCACCTCTTTATTTAAAAAAATACATTCAGGAGTTTCCCATTTCCCTTCTGGAAGTAATGGTTTTGTAGATGTAAGAGATGTGTCAAGGTCTATTATCGAGCTGACAAAGTCAACCTGTAATGCAGAAAGATATATTGTGGTTGGTGAAAATATTTCTTACCAGAAAGTATTTAAATTAATTGCTGAAAACTTAAAAGTTAAAGTACCTCAAAAATTAGCTTCACAAGAATTATTAAAATTTGCGTGTAAGCTTGAAGCCGTAAAATGTTTTTTTACAGGAAAAAATCCTCAGCTAACTAAAGAGACTGTAAAAACCTCAAGCCAAAAAAATGAATATTTAAACGACAAAATTAAAAAGGCTCTTAATTTTGAGTTTAAATCGATTGAAGAGGCTGTAAATAATACTGCAAAATATATTTTAAAATTTAAGTGATTCTACCACTTTTTCTACGTCTTTTTCAGAAATATCTAAGTGGGTAACCATTCTAATCCTGCCTTTCCCAAACGGTATTGCTAATACCCCACAATCCGATAATTTTTGAATAAATTCTGAAGCTAAATATTCATCCTTTAGATAAGCTACAACAATATTAGTTTCAACTTTTAAAACCTTTTCAATCCAAGAACACTTAGCTAAAGACTCTTCCAATACTTTTGCATGCAGATGGTCGGTTGATAAACGTTGAATATTGTTTTCAAGGGCATAGATTCCTGCAGCAGCTAAAATCCCAGATTGTCTCATTCCTCCCCCAAGTACTTTTCTTACTCTTCTAGCACTATGGATAAAATCTTTAGAGCCTACTAATACCGAACCTACAGGGGTTCCCAATCCTTTTGAAAAACATAGAGAAATCGAGTCGAAATGGGAGCCCATTTTGTATGCACTTACTTCCGTTTTTACAAGAGCATTAAAGAGCCTAGCTCCATCTAAATGCAAAGGCATTTTTTCTGATTGACAATAGTTAGAAATTTTTTCGATTTCTTCAATAGGATAACAAATTCCACCTCCTCTGTTTACTGTATTTTCTAAAGCTACTAGTTTTGTTTTAGGATAGTGAATATCATCTGGATTGATATTATCAATAATTTCATTTAAATATAAAATACCGCTTTCTCTATTAATAAGCCGAACTGAAGCACCAGAATTTCTTGCAATCCCACCTCCCTCATAATTATAAATATGAGCTTCGCTGCTGCAAATAACTTCGTCACCAGGTTTTAAATAGACCATAAGTGCAATTTGATTAGTCATTGTCCCAGAAGGACAAAACAATCCTGCCTCTTTACCAAACATATTGGCAGTTTTTTGTTCAAATAAGTTAACAGTTGGATCATCTTGAAAAACATCGTCTCCTACATTAGCTTCCATCATAAATTGCATCATTTTTTTAGATGGCTTAGTAACTGTATCACTTCTTAAATCAATCATTTATTATAGTTAATGCATTATTTTAAAAATCATTTCCTTTAGTATTTCTTCTTCGGAAATATTTGGAACTATCACTCCCTTACTCATTAAATCATAATGTCTGAGGTGAGATAATATTTGAGCTAATTTTGTTTTGGAGTAAAATGAGGCTGCTTGCTTGTACTGTTTTAAAAAAAAGGGATGAACACCAATCTTAGCTGAAATTTGATTATCGTTCATAGTATCTTTATAAAAATGGAATTTCATTAGTTTGGTGAAAAAACCATACAAATGAGATATCGTTACTACTATTGGATGTTTTTTATTGTTTTGTCCAAAATGAAAAGCAATAAACCCAGCCTTCTTGACATTCATAGCAGCAATAGCATCAGTTAATTCAAATAGATTATATTCTTTAGAAAACCCAATATGTTTTTGGATCATATCAACATCAACAGAATTCGAATCTTTAATTAAAAGCTTAAGTTTTTGAATATTTTTTTCTATCTCTGATAAATTATTACCTAAAAACTCTGCAAAAAGGACAACAGCCTGAGAATCAAATTTTATTTTATTTTCATTGGCACAGTTGATTATCCAATCTGGTAATTGATACTCTTTTATAGGCTCAAAATCTAAAACGAATTTGTTCTTAGACAATAATTTACCAACTGATTTTCTTTTGTCAATTTTTTTTCCTTTGTAACAAAATACTAAAATAGTACTCGGTACAGGAGCTTTAATATAGCTTTCAAAATGAGATAAATTTCTTGATAAATGTTGCGCTTCTTTTACTACTACTAACTGATGGGTGGACATCACTGGATAACGCTTACATACGTCTAAAATCATATCTACAGAAGCGTCTTTGCCGTAAAAAATAGTTTCATTAAAATCTTTTTCGGATTCTTCAAGAACAGAATTCAATAACTTATCGGAAATTTTATCAATGAAATATGTATTTTCTCCATTAAGAAAGTAAATTGGTTGATAATTTTTATTCTCAATAGATTTGATTATTTCTTTAAAATTCAATTTTGATAGTTATAAAATATGAGTGATTACTATTCTTCAAAAACTAAGTTAATTAATTCAAAAGAATATTTATTCGATGAATTGAGAAAAAAGTGGATCAAATCAACTCCCGAAGAACTTGTCCGACAACAATTTTGGAAATATTTACATTACGAGAAGAAATACCCTAAAAGTTTAATAGCAGTTGAAAAAAAAATTGATGTTAACGGACTTAACAAAAGGTTTGATTTACTGATTTATAACAATGATGGCAAACCTAATATAATTGTAGAATGCAAATCAAAAAATGTAAAAATAGATGAATCTGCTTTAAATCAAGTTTTAAGTTATCAATACAAGCTTGGAGCCAATTATTTAATTATTACCAACGGAAATAAAACATATTGTATCCACATAGATTTACTCTCAAAAAAAATGAAATATCTAGATGATATTCCAAACTATATAAGAAGTTAATACTTTGTAGTTTATAAATTTTCTTAACATAATCATTCTAACAGATTTAATCAATAACTTTATAAGATGACTAAAAATTTCAATCCATTCGTTTTATTTTTTTTATTTATTTTGATTAGTTTAACTGTTAACTCTCAGATAAACAGTTTAAAATCTTGTGGATTTGATCACAAGCATCATACATTGATGCAAAACACAAAATATCAAGAGCTTATTCAATTTTCTGAATCAAGTGCATCCACATATCTATCTAATCCCCAAGCTAGGTCGTCAAGCGGCATCTACACTATTCCTGTCGTAGTTCACGTACTTCACTTAGGTGAAAATATTGGAGTAGGAACTAATATTTCTGATGCCCAAATTCAAAGTGCCATCACTAATTTAAATGATGTTTACAGAGGGCAAACCACCAATAGCCCCGTAGATTTTCAGATTGAATTCGCATTAGCTCAGCAAGATCCTAATTGTAATGCACATAGTGGTATTAATAGAATCAATGCAAGTGGAGTTCTCAACTATTCCACTGGAGGAGTAGATTATTATGGAGACGGTGGAGAAGCTGATGAAACTACTCTTAAAAATTTAAGTAGATGGAATGAAACAGAGTATTTCAATATTTGGATTGTAAGTGAAATTGAAAATAATAACGGTGGTTTTGGAATTCAAGGATATGCTAATTTTTTTACTGGTTCTGCCTATGAGGGGTCGATAATGATGGCTACCGTTTTTGGTTACGACCCTAATAACAGTCAACCTACTTTTAATTTAAATGCTCCTAGAGATAATTCTACCGTAGTCCATGAAATTGGTCATTATTTACATCTCCACCATACTTTCAAGGGAGATGGTGATGCTGACAATGACGGTATTGGTGATGCTTGCCCAGGTGATGTTACTGTTGGTGTAGATAGCGATGGTTGTACAGATACAGAACCTCATAAAAGATATACTAGCCAGTGTAAGTCAGGGCTTTTAAATGATTGTACTGGAGCCACTTTTGGAGATAATACAGCTAAAAACTTTATGTCATATGCCTCTTGCCAAGACAGACTAACTAACGATCAAAAAATTAGATCTAGAGCAATGTTAGCAACTAGTGGTCAAAGTCTAATTTTTTCAAAGGGAGACGAAAGTCCCCTAAATATTTCTGGTATGATTGCTAATGCTAATTGCGTACCACAAAGTTCTGCAACAGCAACTAGCGGGGGATATGGAGGCATCATGAACTTTACAATTATTAATGAATTTTCTGCTTCAAGTTCCAATACCCAAAATGATGGAGGTTATGTTGACTTTACTACAGAATGTCTGAAAACCATATCATTGGAAGATGACAGCTCTTATACTTTTGAAATAACTACATGGTATAATGGTCATGATTACAAAGGATTTATAGATTTTAATAATGATGGAGATTTTTCAGACCCAAATGAGGAAGTTTTCTCTGGTTCTAATCCTCCTAACTTAAATGGTGCAAATGGAACTAACACTTCAACTGGAAATGGCACATTAACAATACCCATTTCAAATGGAACAAATATATTGGCTAACACTCCTCTTAGGTTTAGAATTATAAGTGAATTAACGTCAGTAACAGGAAATATAACAGACGCTTGTTATAACCCATTCTATGCACAAGCTGAAGATTATCAATTGGTCATCAGTCAGCCTACTGCTACATTAAGTGCTGATTTCGCAGCAAATAATGTAAATATCTGTTTAGCAGACGCTGTTACTTTCAACGATGCTTCTGCAGGAAATCCAACCTCTTGGGTATGGAATTTTGGAGATGGAACAACTTCGACAATACAAAATCCTTCTCATACCTATTCCAGTAGTGGAACTTATGATGTCTCTCTTACGATTAGTAACAGTACTGGAAGCAACAGCGAAACCAAAACCGATTTTATATCAGTAAATAACAACCCAAATGTAAATGCTGGATTAGACCAGACTATTTGTGATGGGACTAGTACAACACTAAATGCAACTAGCGGTCAAAACTATGTGATTGGAGTTAGTGCATTAGGAGCATCAGACTATGTATTTTCAGGTGCTTTTTCTGGAAACGATCCTACCATAAATATTTCACTTGGAGATACACTTACTTTTAACGTTAATTCTCCAGGACATCCATTTTTAATAAAAACTGCTGCAACTACCGGCACTGCTAATGCAGTTTCTGTTGCCAATAACGGTACTTCTTCGGGAATAATAACTTGGTCACCAAATACCGCTGGAACTTATTACTACATATGTGAGTTTCATGCTGGAATGGTGGGCACTATAAATGTGGGAGGAAGTAATATTAATTATACTTGGGATAACAATATTACAAATGGAAATGGATTTATACCTACTTCCACAAATACTTACACTGTTACTGCGGCAGATGGAAATGGTTGTTCTTCAATAGATAATATTACTATAAATTTAATTCCTAATTCTAGTGGAACAGATATTATTTCCTCTTGCAATAGCGTTACTTGGATCGATGGAATTACGTATACCACAAGCAATAATTCTGCAACTTACACTTTAACAAACTCCTCAGGTTGTGATAGTATTGTCACCCTAAATTTAACCATCAACCAAAATTTAAATGGGATTGATGTTATTTCGTCATGTAACAGCATTACTTGGATCGATGGAATTACATATACATCAAGCAATAATACTGCAACCTATACTTTAACAAACTCCTCAGGTTGTGATAGTATTGTCACCCTAAATCTAACCATTAACCAAAATTTAAATGGGATTGATGTTATTTCTTCTTGTGACAGCATTACTTGGATCGATGGAATTACATATACGTTAAGTAATAATACTGCAACTTACACTTTAACAAATTCTGCAGGTTGTGATAGTATTGTTACTCTAAATTTAACAGTAAATAGTCCAACTAATTCTCAGGAAAATATTACTTCATGTGACAACTATCTTTGGGGTGGAAATAACTATTTTCAATCTGGAATTTACATTGACACTTTACAATCGACTAATGGGTGTGACAGTATTGCAGCCTTAAATCTAACTATAAATAGTAGTAGTACTTCTCAAGAAAATATAACTGCTTGCAATAATTACAGCTGGAATGGAACTACTTATTCTCAATCAGGAACTTATACTAAAACTCTACAAACTATAAGTGGTTGTGATAGTATTCTAACACTTAACTTAATCATAGATAGTGGAGGAAACTATCAGGAAAATATTTCTACTTGCAACAATTATAATTGGAATGGAACTAATTACTCTCAGAGTGGAACTTACTACGACACATTACAAAACACCAATGGATGCGATAGTATTCTGGTTCTGAATCTGACTATATCTAACTATGTTTATAATTCAGTAAATATTACTTCTTGTATTAATTACAACTGGAACGGAAATATCTACAACCAAACTGGTAATTATACAGACACTATTTTGGTTGCTGGTAGCTGTGACAGTATTAATACCTTAAGTCTGAATATTATTCCGATAATTTACTCATCAGAAAGCATAACAGCTTGTGGTTCTTTTAACTGGAATGGAAACAACTATTTACAATCTGGGACCTATGTAGACACGCTACCTTCTAATTCAGGGTGTGATAGTATTGTAACTCTTAGCCTTACTTTGAATCCATCAATTTCATACAGTGAAACATTATCTAGTTGTGATAATTATCTCTGGAATGGAATAACTTATAATCAGTCTGGAACTTACATAGACACTCTAACTACAAATACAGGTTGCGATAGTATTATCACTCTATTTCTAACTTTAAATAACAGTATATCTACTCAGGAAAATATTACAACATGTACCAATTATTTATGGCATGGAAATAACTATTCTCAATCTGGAATATATTACGATACTTTGAATTCAGTAAATGGGTGTGACAGTATTACTATATTAAATCTAAATATAAATTCAGTAGTTTACAATCAACAAAGTATTACAAACTGTAACAATTACGTTTGGAATGGGGTTACTTATATTCAGTCTGGAACTTACATAGACACCCTTCAAACAATTTTAGGTTGTGATAGTATTGTTACTTTATTTCTTACCGTCAATAGTCCTGTATTCTTTAACGATACTGTTTCAGTTTGCAACAATTATATTTGGAATGGTAATAGCTATTCTCAAACTGGGGTATATGTAGATACACTTATTAGCGCTTTGGGTTGTGACAGTATTACTTCTTTACACCTAACCATAAACGGAAGTTATTTAAGCGTAGATAGTATCAGTGCTTGCAGCAGCTATATTTGGAATGGAATCACGATAGACTCTTCGGGAGTTTACAGTGATACTTTACAATCTGTCAACGGATGTGACAGCATTAACATATTATACCTAACTGTAAATAATGATATTTTTGCACCACTAACTTTTGAACTATTATTAGATGATTATTGCTTAGAAACTAATTGGACTATTAAAGATAGTCAAGACTCTATTTGGTATAGCGAAGGACCTTACGATTGTAATCCAAGTGGTGGTGGAATTCAGAGCAATACCACAATAATTAAAGATTTATATTTGAAAGATAATGAATGCTTTACTTTTAAACTTAACGATGTATATGGGGATGGGCTTGGTGCCTCTTATTATGGTGGAACAGACGGAAATTGGCTTTTAAAAGACTTAAACAATGTAATTTTAAGCCAAGGTTCTGGTGATTTTGGCTACAGTTTAATTAAAAGCTTTTTTGTTACTCAATCGACACCTTCTTCAATAAATAGCATTGAAAATACTAATGGACAAATTTATATAGCTCCCAACCCTTTTAAAAATAGTGCAATAGTTAAAATTAAAAACATCCAAGGACCCTTTAACTTAGAAATATTTGACATGGGTGGCAGGGTTATTAAAACATTCTATTCTATCAATAATGAATTTGAAATAAATAATATAAATGCTAGCAGTGGAATATATTGGTTGAGAGATAAAAACAAATCAAATTTGAAACCAATAAAGCTAGTTATAGAATAATTATTAGATTTGCGCGATAATTAAATTATGGATTTAAAAGATATTATATCAATTTCAGGTAAGTCAGGACTTTTTAGCGTTGTTGGAAAATCAAAAAACAACGTTATTGTTGAATCGGTGATCGATAAAAAAAGATTTCCAATTTTTAATTCTAACAAAATTAGTGCACTGTCTGATATCAGCATTTACACTTACGAAGAAGAAGTATTACTTTCAGATATTTACAGAAAAATATTTGAATCTAACGATGGAAAGAAAACTATATCACACCAAGAAGATATTAAGAAACTCCAGAAAAAGTTGGAAGAACTGGTTCCTAACTACGACAAAGAACAAGTTTATAACTCAGACATTAAAAAATTGTTTCAGTGGTACAATATTCTTCATGATACTAAAAAGTTGAAATTAAAGATAAATGAAGAGGATGACGATAAAACAAAGTCTGAAGATAAACCCAAGAAAAAGGAGATAAAATCCAAACCAAAATCAACTAAACAAACTCCTAAAATTAAGTCCAATCAAGTAGCTAAAAAAGTTCAAAGAACACAAAAGAAAAGCGGTTAATGTCTTTTAAATAAATTTAAATCATGAATAAAAACATCTTAATAATTTTATTAATATCAATTACAACAATAATGTCAGCTCAAAAAATAACAAATGAAATAGACTCTGTAAGTTACAGTTTAGGTGTAAATATCGGAGAAAATATAAAAGCTCAATTTCCAGATATAGATCTCAACAACTTTGAAGCAGCGATCAAAGATGTGTTAGATAATAAAAAAGAACCTAAAATTACTGGAGCAGATGCACAAAAAGTAATTCAGGACTTTTTTAAAAAACAACAAGCAAAAGCTAGTGAATCTGTAATTGAAGAAGGTGAAAAGTTTTTAATCGATAATGCTAAAAGAAATGAAGTAACTACACTTGAAAGTGGTTTACAATATGAAATTTTAAAAACCGGAGAGGGGCCCAAGCCATCACTGAATGATCAAGTAACAACTCATTATCACGGCACTCTTATAGACGGAACTGTTTTTGACAGCTCTGTTGACAGAGGAGAACCTGCGACATTTCCAGTTAGTGGAGTTATTAAAGGATGGACAGAAGCACTTCAATTAATGTCTGTTGGATCTAAATGGAAATTATTTGTTCCTTACGATTTAGCGTATGGTGAAAGAGGTGCAGGTCCACAGATAGGTCCTTTCACTACTCTTGTTTTCGAAGTTGAATTAATTAAAATAAATTAAAATGAAAAATATTATAGTATTATCGTCCCTTTTACTTTTTATAGCATGTAAGAGTGAAACTCCTAAAGAAGTTGTTCTTAATAATGAAATTGATTCTGTAAGTTACAGTCTTGGTGTCAATATCGGTGAAAATGTAAATACCCAATTCAAAGACATAAAAATCGAAAACTTTCTTTCTGGAATGAAGGAAGTTATAAATGGTAAAGAGCCTAAAATTAATAATGACCAGGCATTAATGATAATCCAAAATTATTTTGCAAAAAAACAATCTGCTATGAGTGAAGAGAAAATAGACGAAGGCAGAATATTTTTAGAAGAAAACGGAAAGAAAGAAGGTGTTACAACTTTAGAAAGTGGATTACAATATACCGTCATAACTGAAGGAACAGGGCCAAAACCCAAGCTAGAAGACAATGTTACAACACACTATCATGGAACATTAATAGACGGAACTGTTTTCGACAGTTCTGTAGACAGAGGGGAACCGGCTTCCTTTCCAGTTGGAGGAGTTATAAAAGGGTGGACTGAAGCACTACAATTAATGAGTGTTGGATCTAAATGGAAACTATTTGTACCTTATGATTTAGCATACGGTGAAAGGGGTGCAGGTCAGCAAATAGGACCCTACTCTACTTTAATTTTCGAAGTTGAGCTTTTAAGTATTAATTAAATTTCTTTCTTAAATATGGTTTGGGTTGGAAAAGCAAATTCTAACCCTTGCTCATTAAATCTTTTGAGAACTTCTTTATTAACCAAGGTTTGTGTATTCAGCCAGTGAGATTCGGGTCTCACATAATACATAAACAAAATATTCAAAGAAAAATCACCAAATCCATTAAATCCAGCTGCATAATCATCAGTTATTGCATCTTGATTTTTAACAATATCTTTTAATATATCTATGGCTTTTTGCATGTCTTCTTCAGTAGTATCGTAAGTCAACCCTAAATTTATCCTGACTTTTAATGCTGGCTGTGACGTAACATTTATTACGCTATTATCTGTGAAGGTACAATTCGGAATAGTAACTATTCTTCCTTCTAGAGTTCTAATTCTAGTACTTCTTAGTCCAACTTCCTCAACCACTCCATCGTGACCATCAATTTTAATTCTATCTTTTATTTTAAAAGGTTTATCTAAGAAAATCATAATCCCTGCAAAAATGTTTTTAACAGAATCTTGAGCTGCTAAGGCTAAAGCCAAACCACCTATTCCTAAACCAGCGATCATTGCTGTAATATCAAAGCCAATGTTATCTAATCCAATTACAATTCCCAAAGACCAAACGATTGCTCTTACTGCCTTTTGTATAACTGGAATTAAATGATTATCAAAACTAGTTTCAGATTTTTCTGAAAACGGCAATACTACTTCGGATATTACAGCATCAATGATTCTAGAAATTATTGAAGTTAAAACTACAGCTATGAATAAGTAAGCTATATTTAATAATATGGATTCTGTATTTGAAGTAAAATGAAGAAACTTAACTGCATACAAATAAGCTAATGCAATTATTAGAAAAGTGATTGGTTTTTGTAAAGTTCTTAAGAGTTTATCGTCTAATTTGTTTTTAGTTTTTGAAGTAATTTTTTGAAAAATATTGGAAAACATCCAATAAATTACTTTGACTAAAACAAAGGATCCCAATAATATACCTAAAGCTATTAGCCATTTTTCAATAGGATTACCAAATATTTCTTGATTTAAATATGTCATTTTGTAATTATAAATAACGAAGTTATTAAAATTTTGATTCTTAAAATCAATAATTTAAGAGCTTGTAAATAATGTTTTTAACTTTATCAGAATTGGGTAAATACGCAACTTCTAAATTTTCATTCAAGGGTATTGCTGGAGTATTTTCTGATCCCAAAACTTCTATGGGGGCATCTAAATATTCAAAACAATTTTTCTGAATACTTCCAGCCAGTCCTAATGAAAAAGAAGATGCTCTGGGTTCTTCTGTTACTATTAAAACTTTACTATGAATTTTACAAGATTCAAAAATTTGATTTTCATCTAACGGAGACAATGTACGAAGATCTAAAATCTCAATTTGACCTTTAAAATTTTTTGATGCTTCTAAGGACCAATATACCCCTCTTCCGTATGTGATAATAACTAAAGAATTTCCAGATTGAATGAAAGAATTTTCTGCTTTTAATACTTTTCGAGCAGTACCAATAGGTATGACAAAATCTGAATCAGGCTCAATAGTTTTAGCACCTTCTGTTCCAGGAATTTTTGACCAATACAGCCCTTTGTGTTCTAAAATTAAAATTGGGTTAGGGTCTAAATAAGCAGCTTTTATTAGCCCTTTTAAGTCTGCTCCATTTGAAGGATACAATATTTTGACACCGATAATATTCGTTACTATAGATTCAATACTTGAAGAATGGTAGGGCCCTCCAGATCCGTAAGCTCCAATGGGTACTCTCAGTATCATACTTACTGGCCATTTGCCATTTGACAAATAGTAAGATCTGCTGATTTCTGTAAATAATTGATTTAATCCTGGCCAAATGTAGTCGGCAAATTGAACCTCAACAATTGGCTTTAAACCTACAGCAGACATTCCAGCAGTACTTCCAATGATGAAGGCTTCTTGAATTGGAGTATTAAAAACTCTGTGATCTCCAAATTGTTGGGCTAACGTTGCAGCTTCTCTAAATACTCCTCCTAATCTACCACCAACATCTTGCCCATATAAAAGACATTTTGGATCCGATTCTAGCAATTCACGTATCGCAAAAAGAGCTGAGTCAACCATAACAGTTGGCTCTCTGTCATCAGGTGCTCTTTTTCCTAATTCCTTAGTTACATTTGTAGGGGCAAATATATTTTGATGAAGTTCCTCGACACCAGGGTCTTTATCGTTCAATGCTCTGGAATAGTGTTGTTGAACAAGTTTTTGAGAATTTTTTGAAATGTCAGTTAATTCTTTGTTGGTGAAACCATTCTCAAGAAGTAGCTGAGTTAATTTTGGAAGTGGATCTCTTAATAATTGTTCTTCTAAATCGTCCCTATACCATTCCATACGAACTCCAGAAGTGTGATGGTTTAGAAGTGGTACCTTGGCATGAACTAGAACAGGACCCACTCTTTTACGAGTAATTTCTAACGCTTTACCAAAAGCATCATATGATTCTTGAAAATCTGTTCCATCAATTGTAAGAGTTTGAAGGCCTTTAAATCCTCTAGCAAAATGAGAAATATCTTGAGCTCTAGTCTCTTCAGATTTTGCTGAAATATCCCATTCATTATCTTGTACGACATATATGATGGGTAGCTTTTTTAAAACAGCCATCTGGAAAGCTTCAGAAACTTCACCTTCGGTACAAGAGGCATCTCCTAAAGAACAAATTACAACTGGAGGAAACTCATCACCATTTGACAACCCTACCAACTCTTTGTACTTCAAACCCAAGGCTGCACCCGTTGCAGGTATTGCTTGCATTCCAGTTGCAGACGATTGATGTGGAATTTTAGGAAAGTTAGAATCATTTAAACTAGGGTGTGAGTAATAAGTTTTACCTCCTGAAAATGGATCATTGGATTTAGATAATAATTGTAACATCAAATCATAGGGTTGAAGTCCAATTGACAGAAGCATTGAATCGTCTCTGTAATAAGGGTAAATAAAATCGCAATTTAGCAACTGTAACCCAACAGCAATTTGAATTATTTCATGACCTTTAGAGGTAGCATGAACATACTTGGAAGTTGTATTTTTTTCTTTTTCAAAAAGATCACTCATTGAACGGGAAAGAGAAATTAATTCGAATCCTTTTCTTAATATGTCTTTTTTCATAATTTTATTATCAATTCAAATATACGAATTAAAACAAATAAGATAAAACACCAAGTCATTCGAGATATAATTTTATATTAAAAAAATTTAGTAAAATAATATTTTAATATAAAATCTTAATTCAGAATAAAAAATCGATTAAATGACGCGAAGTATCACACTTTTTAGTTCCTTATAAATCAATAGCAGTTTGAAAAAAATATTAGATTTGTAGCAAAAAATAAATCCATGGAAGAACGAAGCCTTCTAATCAAAAAATATATTTTCCCAGCACTTGTTATTTTAATAGGATTAATGTTGCTAAACACAGCTTTTTTTAGCGGGACTGGATCTACTAGCCAATCTGGGATCTTCACACTAGGAGCATTTGTTGTTTTACTCATGGGCGTTGTAACAGTACTCTACATTAAAGAAATCATAACAAAAAATACACATTTAATAGTTTTAGTTGTCATGCTTGTAAGCTGTATAATTTTAGGCTATTCTACCTACTCTTCTATTTCAACAACCATTGCACAAATTGAGTTAAAAAAGAAAATCGATGACAACATTAAGCAAGGCTTAAGAGATATAGAAATTATTCAGTTAGAGTACAAGAAAAAATACGGATGGTACAGCGATAATTTTAATGAGCTTAAAAGGTTTCTTATTCAAGACAGTGTTTATTCAATAAGCACAAAAGGTATTGTTCCAGATTACAAAATAACACCCGAACATGCTGAAATTCTAGGCTACGACCCCATTGTAGACTATATTCAAATTGAATCTTATGATGAAAAAGAAGCATTAAAATGTGGACTACTAACTAAAGACACCAGTTGGGAGAATGTCTTAGTCAAATTATTTAAAATTAATATTGATTCAATAAATAACAGGTTTTTTGAATTTGATATAGAGAAATTTAACATAGTCCCTATGTCAACCGATAAAAAGTTTAGCTTATTTGCCGATGTTTTGGAATCTAGTGATGATCTTACCTACGAAGTCTTAATGCAGAGAAAAGGAAAAAAATATGAGTTTGTCTCTTCCTATCTTATCGACTTTAATGGCAACGACAAAGCCTATTACAACAAAGATATTATTGGATTAATTGTAAAAGACTCCATACCTCAAATGCCTAATTTCAAAATTGGCGACAACATTGTTTCTTTAAATTCTGTTACACATAATAAATCATCAGATTTTTTAGTAGCTCTTAAAGAAAATTTGACAGACACATTGCATTTCCTAGTTTTAAGAGACGAAGTGGAAATGGAAATCACATTTACAATGAAAGATGTTGTATCAAGACCTTCAGAAGCTTTTTGGACAGACTTAGAAGATGTTTTATCCTACAATCTTCAACCTTCACTATACAACCCTGAACTATTTGAACCATTTTATGTTGTTAAAGATCTAATCATTAAAGACGATGAATTTTCAAGCCCTCATCTTGAAATTGATAATTTTAAAGCTATGGTAGCTAACCGATTAATAGATAGTAATAAAATATCATTTGAATTTTATAAAAACGAACAGTTATCCTACCCAGATTTCACAAATAATACACAAGACTACTTCTATCTTTTCTCAAAAGTTGGAACACCAGTTTTTACAGCATTTGATCCAAATCCTTACGATCCACTTCACGAAAGAGACACTCTTATAACAGGTTCTCTAACCGAAGTTAAAACAAATGGGAATTGGAAATAAAATCCAAACCCTTGGGACAAGAAACCAAAAACATATATTTTTTTGAAAATCAATTTTTTGAGATTAGTGAAACTAGATTTTGGAAAAAACTAGATTTTGGAAATTTTGAAGCTATTAGTAAAATCAATAATGTATACATAGACAATCCAGATTTTTCTATTATTCCTATTGAAATTTGGGACCACATTTCTGAAAATCAAAAAAAAGAGGTTTTTAACAACTCCCCATCCACTACCTTTCTAAAAAGTGAAAAACCACATATTGATTCATATATATATTGGGCTATTTCCAAAGAACTTCAAAAAAAGATTCTATCTAAAATACCCAATGTAAACCTAAAACATTTCGCTGAATCAATATCATTTTTCAAGGAAAACAAAAATCAAATAAAAGTCTTTGTTGGAGAAAGGATAATCTACATTAGTTCGTACGTTAAAAATAAGCTCACACTACTTAATAGATTCAACTTCGAAAATACAGATGATCTATTATACTATTTCTTGAGCGTTGTCAAAGAATCACAACTCACTCAAGAACCTTTTCATCTTGATTATATGGGGATAGAAAATCAAATTTTATTGTCTAAAATCAAAGAAATATTACCTCAAACAAAAATCAACATCTATAAAGAAACTGATTTTAACAATCATTAAAATGAGAATTATTTCAGGAAAATATAAATCTATTTACATTCCTAACGATAAAAGTATAAAAGCTCGACCTACAACAAGCACTGCAAAAGAAGCCCTGTTCAGTATACTGGAAAATCGTATTGAGTTTGAAGATTTAGAAGTTTTAGACCTTTTTTCGGGTTCTGGAGGAATTGCTTATGAATTCAGTTCAAGAGGAGCTAAAATAGTAACCTGTGTCGACAATCAAGCAAATTCTGTAAAATCCATAAGATTTAATGCCAACAAGCTTTCTATGAGTATTAAAACAGTGAAAATTAATGCTTGGAAATTTTTGGAAAAACAAGAACAAGAAAGTTATGATTTAATATTTGCAGACCCACCTTATGATTTAAATAATTTACAGAAAATTCCTGAAGTGATTTTAGAAAAAAAACTACTTCGAAAAAACGGATGGCTAATTATGGAACATGGGAAAAAGATTAATTTCGGAGAATATCCTAACTTTATAGAAAAGAGAAAATACGGTAGCGTTAACTTTTCATTTTTTAAATACTAATGGAAAAACTAAAAATAGGCATATTTCCAGGATCGTTTGACCCTATCACAGTTGGTCACGAATACATTATTTTGAAAGCTGCAAAATTAGTAGACTCACTTGTTATTGGAATTGGGAGTAATTCTAACAAAAAACATCAATTCGATGTTGCAATTAGAGAAGAATGGGTGAAAAAAACATTTGATTCTCACCAAAACATTTTAGTAAAAAAATACGATGGTTTAACTGTTGACTTTGCTAAAAAGGAAAATGCTAGTTTTATTTTCAGAGGCTTAAGATCTACAATTGATTTTGAGTACGAAAAACAAATTGCCGAAACTAATTCACTGATGAATAAAGAGATAGAAACCATATTTTTACTAGCTAGCAATAAATACGGTATGATATCTTCTTCAATTGTTAGGCAAATTTTCATCAACAATGGAGACATTAACAGTTTAATTCCAAATGCCGTTAATATCCCCATCAATGACTAGAATAGGAACAATTATTGTTCTATCGTTAATTTTAAATTCCCAATTTATATATGGAACAGTCGTTAACATCTCAGCTCCAGATTACAAAAATCAAACCATTACCTGGAAGAAAAAAATTGATTATGTCAGCAATCAATATCAAATAATTGATCAACAAACCATCAACGGTGACGGGTTTGCCAAACTCAATTTTGACGCACATCAAATAGAACTCACAGAATTACACATTGGAAGATCACATGGCATGTTGTATCTAGACACTGCAACAACGCACTACAATTTATACTTTCCTAAAGACACTTTAATCGATGAAGCATCCTTAAAAAAATCAAAGGTTCAATTGCTATTTATAAATATTGAATCTTCTGATATAAATAATTTGATTTTAGATTTCAATCTTCAAGTAGATTTTTTCCTTTACGGCGACACCTCCAAAATTATTAGGATGGCGAAACACAACAGAGAATTTCAAGATAGCCTCAATAATTTTAAAGTTCTTTTAGCCAAAAGATATGACCGTTTCCCCATTAAATTTTTACACAATTATATAAGATATGAAATTGCCTTATTAGAACAATTAGCACATCAAAGTAAAGGAGAATACTATAAAAGCTATCTCTATGAAAACTACCTAAAGAATAATGAGATTAATTATAAAAATGACGCATACATGCAATTTTTCAATATTTTCTATAGCGATGTATTCAGTATAGGTAATGTAGGTTTTAACGAAAAAATAAAATTTGCAGTTAATAATTTTGGAAGCTTTAATAAACTTCTTGAAGTAACTAAAGATTCTAGATTTTTCATCAATCCAAAACTTGCTGAACTTGCTATTATTAAAGGCCTGTATGATGGTTTCAATTCTATTGATTACAATACGGAAACTATTCTAAGTTTTTTAATAGAGATAAGTGATAATAGCAAATGGGAACAGCACAGAATTATTGCATCAAACTGCATATTAGAACTTACCAAACTTTCTAAAGGTGCAGCATTTCCCAACTTTAAATTCATTGACACCAATCAATTGGAAATTTCTATTGAAAATTTAAAAGGAAAATATACTTACTTAAATTTTTTTGCTACTTGGAATAATAATAGTTTACATGAAATGGAGGTTATTAACCAATTTTCTAAAAAATACTCTTTTATCAATTTTTTGTCCGTTAATTTAAATGATCAAGTTTCTGAATTAAAAAAATTTCTTGCAAATAATGATTTTAATTCATGGCCCATTTGTTTTCCAGTAAATAAAGAAGAAATTATTTCTTATTTAAATCTAGACCATCTTCCCACTCACTTATTAATTGACCCCAAGGGATTTATTTATCAATTCCCTTCCCTTCCACCAATTTCACTTTATAATGACCAAAGTATCGATAAATTATTTTTTAATATTCAAAAAAAATTAAATCCTAAAAGACAATACAATATTGGAAGTAGAAATTAAGTTTTCAAAAACGAAGTCCATACGTCTCCAATAGAGCCAAAAGATTTTTTTGCCTTTATTGCAGAATTTTCAAAATTAAGCCACTTAACATATTCGATCCCTTCTTCTATTTGAGGAGTGAGTTTTTTATTACCAAAATATTTCATCTTATACCAATGTGTTCTTTTTAAAAAACATGTAGAATTCTGAACATAGGTATGGAAAGAAATATGTAATAAATCAATAATTGAAAGATTTTTATCTAAACCACATTCTTCTTGAACCTCTCTAATACCAGCAGTTTTAAAGTCCTCCCCTTTTTCTAATTTTCCTTTTGGTAAATCCCAAATTCCATTTCTTAAAATCCACAAAAAATCTTTTTCACACTCAACCAAGCCACCTGAAGCGTCAATAAATTGATATTTCGAAAACCATTGTTGCATACTTTTTAAAGGGTCTAAAGAAACATGATTAAAATGAAAATAACCATTGGAATTATGATGTTCTAAATCTGAGACCTCTTTGACAACTATAGAAGAACTACCTATTTTATTTTGAGAAAAAATTATCTGGGATTTACTATCAAAAACTTTATACATTTGTCTGATGGTTAACTCAATAAATAACTCAGCTAAAGTAGCTGAATTTCTTTTAAAAATCAATGCAGTTAAATTACAGCCAACCAATCCCTTTAATTGGGCATCTGGCTGGAAATCTCCTATTTATTGTGACAACAGAAAAATATTAGGCCATCCAGATATTAGAAGTTTCATAAAAAATGAATTTGTTTCTTTAATTAGGAATAATTATTCTCCATCATGCATTGCAGGTGTAGCAACGGGTGGGATTGCCATTGGAGCATTAGTTGCAGAAGAGCTTCAAGTTCCATTTTGCTATGTGCGATCTTCAGCAAAAGCACACGGAATGAAGAACAATATCGAGGGAGATTTAAAGAAAACAGATGACGTTTTTGTAATAGAAGATTTAATCTCATCAGGAAAAAGCAGTTTAAAAGCAGTTAGAGATTTAAGAGACTATGGCGTTAATGTCATAGGGTTAGGAGCTATTTTCACTTATGGGTTTCAAACTTCCATTGACAATTTTAAATCTGAATCTTGCATATTTAGCACCCTATCAGATTACAATGTGTTAATCGACACTGCTTTGGAGAAAAAGTACATATCCGAAAAAGATTTAGAAACCCTTAACCAATGGAGAAATGCTCCTGCAAATTGGAATCCAAATGCTTGAAATTGTTAGCGAAAAAATAGAGGTTAATTTAAATTCCTCAAAATGCATTGAATATTTATCTGATTTAAATAACTACATCAATCTTTTTCCAAAGGACAAAATAAAAAACTGGGAATCAAATAAAGATTTTTGCACTTTTAGCATTCAAAATACTTACGTGTTGGATATCAAAAAAGAAGCGGTTTCAAAAAATAAAATACATTTAAAAAGTGAAAAAAAATCACCGTTTAATTTTAATATTATTATTGATATACAAAGTTTAAAACCTGAAACATGCACAGCTCAAATAACTTCAAAAGCTGATGTGAGTCCAATGCTCAAAGTAATCGTAGGAAAACCTCTTAATGAACTTTTTAATTATATGGCAAATAGTATTGAGAAAGCTATATTAACTGAGTAATTTGTTTTATATCGAATAATTTTTCGCTTCCATCTTCTAGCTGTAGAATCAATAATCCTGATTCATTAACCCCCAATAATTTCGCTTTAAAATTTTCTCCAGATTTATGATAGTTGGACCAGGAATTATAATTAAATAAATGCCTATGGTATTGATCGTTTATGAGATCAAAATCTCTATTTTTTAGCAATTTCAACCACTTACTAAAGATCTCTAAATAATTATTTAATAAAGGTCTTAACTCAAAATCTTTAGTTGTAATTTTTTTCAAACTTGAAGCAACAATACTATATGGAAATACAACTTGATTAATATTAATACCTATACCAATTATTGAAGAAATCAAATTATTATTTCGCCATTGATTTTCAATAAGTATTCCTGCTATTTTTTTATTTTCTACCAATACATCATTAGGCCATTTAATTACAGCTTTCACATTGGACTCTTCTAAAATAAATTCTCTAATTGATAAAGCAGTTATTTTACTTAAGTAAAAAAAAGTGCTTGGATTTAAGAACGAACTATCTTCATATATGCTAAATAATAAATTTTTAGAATTATCAGAAATCCATGTGTTAGCTCTTTGACCCTTACCGTTAGTTTGAAAGTCTGCCATAATTACCGATCCAAATGGGGTTTTTGTCTGCCTAACAAGTTTGGCAGCATAATTGTTTGTAGAATCGACAGAACTTAGTTTAATTATTTGATTACACGTAATTCTATTGTTCATTTATTTTAAATAAACGATAAACAATTCAACAAATCAAATGATTAGCCATAATTAACTATTTTTGCACATGTTTTATTCGTACAATTAAACCAATTCAAATTAAATGTTACTCAGAGATACTATAATCGAAGGACTCCTAGATGGAAAAGCAAAAGATGTCGTTTGCTTGGATATGAGAAACATTGATGGATCTATTTGTGATTATTTCGTTATAGGTCACGGAGACTCAGCAACACATATTGAGGGTATTAATAGAGCTGTTTATAAAAAATGCGTAAAAGATTTGAAAGAGAAACCTTGGAAAGAAGAAGGAAAAGGAAATAGTGAATGGATTCTTATGGATTATGTAAATGTAATTGCACATATTTTTTATAAAGACACAAGATCTATTTACAAATTAGAAGACCTTTGGGGTGATGCACCAAAAAAAGAATATCAATCTTAAAATAAAGAAATGACAAATAAAAAAAAGAAGATTAAAGGAAACTTACCGAAATTTAATTTCTATTGGATATATGGTATCGTAGCAGTCATTTTAATTTCTATCAATTTATTCAATCCTGTTAATAGTGGTATTATAAAATCAAATTATTCTGAGTTTAAATCCTTTATTAAAAATAAACAAGTCAGAAAAGTAGAAGTCATAAATAAAAGAGAAGCAAGAGTTTATATCTATAATGAACAATTAACACAAGCCCCTCACAAAGACAAGAACATTCCTGAAAAAAGTGTTTTCGGAGGGCCAAATAATGGACCTCATTACGCATTTAATATCCCTAATAATGAGACCTTTTCAACTTTTCTAGATGAAGCACAAAAAGAGTATGCGTACAGCAATAAAACACTGATGTACGATTATGTTGAAGAAGATAACTTCGGAAAAGATATACTTGGGTGGATAATCTTTTTTGGAATTATGATAGCAGTATGGTCCTTTATTATGCGTAGAGTTTCTGGAGGTGCAGGTGGATCTGGTGGCCAATTATTTAATATTGGTAAATCTAAGGCTCAGATGTTTGGTCAAGGTAAATCAACCAATGTTACTTTTGATAATGTCGCAGGATTAGAAGAGGCCAAAGAAGAGGTGAAAGAAATAGTTGATTTTCTTAAAAACCCAAAAAAATACACAGCATTAGGAGCTAAAATTCCAAAAGGCGCATTACTTGTAGGACCTCCAGGTACAGGTAAAACATTAATTGCAAAGGCTGTTGCTGGAGAAGCTAAAGTGCCTTTCTTTTCATTGTCAGGTTCTGACTTTGTAGAAATGTTTGTTGGTGTTGGTGCTTCAAGAGTAAGAGATTTATTTAAACAAGCAAAGGAAAAATCTCCATGTATAATATTTATTGATGAAATTGATGCCATAGGTAGAGCAAGAGGGAAAAACCCAAACATGGGATCAAATGATGAAAGGGAAAATACTTTGAATCAATTGTTAACAGAGATGGACGGATTTGGAACTAATTCTGGGGTAATAATGTTAGCTGCAACTAACAGAGCAGACGTATTGGACAGAGCATTGATGAGAGCCGGAAGATTTGACAGACAAATTTATGTTGATATGCCAGATTTAAATGAAAGAAAAGAAATTTTTGAAGTTCATTTAAAACCCATCAAACTAGAAAAAAAATTAGATCGAGATTTTCTTGCTAGACAAACTCCTGGATTCAGTGGTGCCGATATTGCAAATATTTGTAACGAAGCAGCCTTAATTGCTGCAAGAAAGAAAAAGACCAGTGTTCAAAAACAAGATTTTCTGGATGCTGTTGACCGTATAATTGGTGGGTTAGAAAAGAAAAATAAAATTATTACAAAACAGGAAAAGAAAACTATTGCCTATCATGAAGCAGGACATGCAACTGTAAGTTGGATGTTGGAGCATGCTAATCCTTTGGTTAAAGTAACTATAGTTCCAAGAGGAAGAAGTTTGGGTGCAGCATGGTATCTACCTGAAGAGAGATCATTAACAACTACCGAGCAAATTTTAGATGAAATGTGTTCTGCACTGGGTGGAAGAGCTGCTGAATCAATTATTTTTAATAAAATTTCGACAGGAGCTTTAAGTGATTTAGAAAAAGTAACTAAACAAGCAATGGCCATGGTTACTATATACGGATTAGACGAAAAAATAGGTAATGTTTCTTATTATGACTCACAAAATCAAGGGTATGGTTTCACCAAACCATATTCTGAAGAGACCGCGAAAATTATTGACCAAGAAATCAAAAAAATAATCGATACACAATACGCTAGAGCTAAAGCTATTTTAAAGAAACATGAAGACAAACTTCATCAGTTATCAAATAAATTGCTTGAAACTGAGGTTATTTTCAAAGAAGATTTAGAAGAAATATTTGGCAAAAGACCATTTCAAAAAGAAGAAACGGAAACAGTCACAAAAAAAACTAAGGCTTCAACTGTAAAAACAAAGAAAACAGCTATTACAAAGACCAGCTCAGCAAAAAAAACAGCTACAAATACCAAAACAAAGACCAAGAAATCTGCTTAAACTATATGGTATAATATCACTAATCAAAATTTTGTAAATGAAAGATATTTATAAAAGGGGAATATCTGGATTAGTATATGTCGTAGTCCTTTGGAGTTTTACAAGTTACTCTGAAATTACTTTTATCTTCCTGTTTCTTGTGATGGGTCTAATCTCATTATATGAAATGTGGAAACTTAGAAAAGGAAAGAGCAAATTAATTGCACTTTTATATGTTATAACACCATTTTGTATCGTTCAACTTTTCGGGTTTTCAGATCATAATTATCCTACATCTAATTTTAATCCATCTCCTATTTTAATCATGTTTATTTTAACTTGGGTGTTTGATACTTTTGCTTACTTAACAGGTTCAAAATTTGGTAAAAATAAAATTCTACCTAAAATATCTCCTAAAAAATCATGGGAAGGATTTGCTGGTGGACTTTTATTTTCGGTTATATCTGTTTACTTCATTCAATTATATTTTGATTATTTTCCTTTACACTTACTACTCATTTATAGTATTGTGATACCATTTACAGCTTCTGCCGGTGACTTTGTTGAATCTTATTACAAAAGAATGGCAAATGTGAAAGATTCAGGAAAATTTATTCCTGGGCATGGAGGCATGCTAGATAGGATGGATGCCTTTATGATAACTATCCCTACTTTGTATATTTTGATGAATTTACTAAATGAAAATTTATAGCTACAAGCCTTTGCTAGCTAATTTCCTTAAATGAGCAGAACACCTGTATCTATCTTCATGGTAAGTAGCATAAAGATCGTCTAGAGTGTTCATTACCCAATTAAAGGTCTTTTCTTCACCCCAGGCTAATAAACCTTTTGGATAGTTCACTCCTTTAGTAACTGCTAAATCAATGTCTTCTTTACTTGCAACACCTAGATAAAGGGCATCAACTGCATCGTTAATTAATAACGCTAATATTCTTTCAAATATTTTATTTAATAAAGCATCGTCATTACTTGGATTATGATTCACAGAATTGTTGTAATCGTAATACCCCTTTAAAGTTTTTCTTCCTAGCCAACCTGCTTCTTTGTATTGTTTTTGAGTTAATGAGGGTTTATATTTTGGGTCATAATAAAAAGACTTAAAAACAGAAACAGTTACTGCATAATTTACATCGTTTCCAATAAAATCCATTAATTCGAAAGGTCCCATTTTAAAGCCTCCTACTTCTTTCATTGCATGATCAATGGTAGAAAAATCTGCAATTTGTTCTTCGTAAATCCGTAAGGCCTCACTATAAAATGGTCGTGCAACTCTATTAACTATGAACCCAGGAGTATCTTTAGCAATAACTGGTAACTTTTTCCATTGTTGAAGTAATTTTTTAATTTCTAAAGACAAATTCTTATTGGTTTGAAGAGCTGGAACCACCTCTACAAGTGGCATCAATGGTGCAGGATTGAAAAAGTGAATTCCTATAAATCTTGTTGGGTCTTTAAACACAGAACCTAAATCAGTTATAGATAAAGATGATGTATTGCTTCCAATTATACAATTCGGTGTAACAATAGCTTCTAGTTTTCTAAAAAGCTCTTTCTTAATTGACAAATCTTCGATGATAGCTTCTATAACTAGTTCAACATTTTTAAAATCATTTAACGAACTTACTATTTTGATATTCTGAAGAATTTGTTGCTTTTGTAGTTCTGTAATTCTTTGTTTTACAATTAGTCGGCTAAGAATTTTTTCTAAATTATTTAAAGATTTTTTAGCTGAATCAATGCTATTATCATATAGAAAAACTTTACAACCTGCTGTAGAAGCCACTTGGGCAATTCCAATACCCATAGATCCTGCACCAATAATACCTATATTTTTAAATTCTCTCATTTTTGTAGTTTAACTATTCAAAGTCCTCATATAACAAGTATTTTTTTCTAACAACTTTAAAATCATTCAATGAGGTTTGGTAGGTTTCTGATATGTGCAGAGCATTTGCTCCACCTTTAACTAAATTCATCAGCTTGTCAGAACCTGCTAAAAGGTTAAAAAAATTATTTTTATTAAAAAAATCTTCCGATTCATTAGAAGATTTATAACTGTTCACCAACCAATTTAAGTCCAGTTTATTGATTTTACGTAAACTATCTATAGGTAAAGCTCTTAGATCACTTCCAAAACAAGTAACTAATTTATGTTTTGGGTTTTTTGCACCGTAAGTAGATTTTGGTATAAAACTAAAACCAGTTTCTGTAAAATAAGGAGCACCAAATATTTGAAATGGATAATCTGTTCCTCTGCCTACGCTTACATTAGTTCCCTCAAAGAAACACAAAGATGGGTACAAATAAATGCTTCTCATATTTGGAAGATTAGGAGATGGAGGAATTGGTAAATTATATCTGGTTTTGTGATTGTAATTTAAACAAGGAATTACTTTTAAAGAACATATAATCTGATTGTTTAACCACTTTTCACCGTTGATCATTTGAGCATATTCCCCAATAGTCATTCCATGAACAACTGGTATTGGGTGCATTCCCACAAATGATCTAAATTTTAAATCTAAAATTGGTCCATCAACATAAAATCCATTTGGATTTGGACGATCTAAAACCAATAACTTTACATTATTTTCTGCACAGGCCTCCATCACATAGTGAAGACTACTTATGTAAGTATAAAAACGAACACCTACATCTTGTAAGTCAAAAATAACAATATCAATATCTTTTAATATTTCCTTGGATGGTTTTCGTTTAGTTTTGCCATATAAAGAATAAATAGGAAGACCCGTCTGAAGATCAATTTCATCTTTCACCTTTTCACCTGCATCCGATTTGCCTCTGAAACCATGTTCTGGAGAAAAAACTTTAATGACATTAACACCCTCATTAAGAAGAACATCTACTAAGTGTTCATTTTTGATTTTTGAAGTTTGATTAGCGACCAGTCCAACTCTTTGATTCATCAAATTTTCCAAATAGAATTCTGTTCTTTCAGCACCAACAACTACATCTAATTGTGAAACTAGAGAAAATGATTTCAGTAAAAAAAATAATAATAAGTAGCTACTTAAGTTAAAATATTCTTTAAAATGCTGATGTTTGTACTTAATATACATTAATACAAATTAACGAAAATTTGAACTTTGAATTGTATCTAGCCCAAAGAATGCTTAAAAAAGAAAAGCATTCTAAAAACTTCTCCAGACCTATAGTACTTATATCTATACTTGGTGTGGCTCTGGGCGTATGTGTAATCGTACTAACCATTAGCATTGCAACAGGTTTTCAAAATCAAGTTAAAAATAAACTATTAAGTTTTGGAAGTCATATTCAGATTGAATCCATGTTTCAAAGTAATAATAACGAGACTAGTCCTATTAACCTACTTAACGATTCTATTTTATCTATTGATAATGAGTATAGTTTAGAAAAGTATGCTTATAAATCAGCTATAATTCAATTAAAAAAAAGTTCGAAAAAAGAAAATAATGAAGTTGAAGGAGTTCTTTTTAAAGGTTTAGAAAATTTTCAAAATAACCGATTTCTAAATAAATACATAACTACAGGAGCCCTTCCAAAAATCATAAATAAAACCAGCGATACCATTGTTTTATCTCGAAATACCTGTATGAAACTTAATATTAAGCTTCACGACAAAGTTTCTACATTTTTTATATCCAATGGTAAACCTAGACAAAGAAATATGATTTTAGGAGCTATATATGAAACCGGACTAGATAAAGTAGATTCAAAATTTGGATTTGTAGATATTAAATTATTAAAAAAAATAAATAATTGGGGGTTAACATTATCTACCACCAAAGAATTTAATGCCGATTCCTCCTTTTTATCTATTTCAGTAAATAATATTTCTAAAAATGGAAGTTTTTTATTTGATTGGGGCAACAACTCCATTGTTAGAAATAATGAATTTCAATTTTCAACAAAAAAAGATACTACCATAGAACTCATAACTTATGAGGTAAACAACTCAAAAGATCAAAAGCTAATTAATATCCCCGATACACTGACAATTATTTACACCTCGAAGGATAAAGAAATAAATTTTAATAACACTGAAGGAAGTGGGAAATATTTTTGCGGTGGTATCGAACTATATTTAGAAAATTTTGAGGATAGAAACCAGATAAAAAGTGAATTCAAAAAAAAACTAGGCCCGGAATTTAAAGTCACCACTATTGATGAGCAATATCAAGAAATTTTTAGTTGGCTAAACTTAATTTATCAAAATGTTTACATCATTCTAATTTTAATGATTGTTGTTGCGGTGGTCAATATGTCTAGCGCTTTATTAGTGCTAATAGTAGAAAAAACCAAAATGATAGGAATATTAAAGGCTTTAGGGATAAAGAATTTTTCACTTCGAAGAATTTTCATTTATCATGGTGGTATGCTTTTGTCAGTTGGGTTTTTAATTGGAAATTTTTTAGCAATTTTCATAATTACCATCCAAAACCAATTTGAACTATTAGAATTACCGCAAGAAAATTACTATTTGGATAAAGTCCCCATGGCTTATCCAATATTTGGTATTGTAAGCATTAACGTAATTTCTTTTTTGTTCTGTTTTATTGCAATGATTCTTCCTTCTATAATTAGTTCTAAAATTAGTCCTGTAAAAGCAATTAATTCAGAAATTTAATTATTTTAATTCATTCAACGAACTAGCTATTCTTTCCATTGCTAGTTTAAGATTATCTAAAGATGATGCATAAGAAATTCTTAGACAATTAGGGGACCCAAAAGCATTTCCGGTTACTAAAGCCACCTTAGCTGTTTCTAGTATGTACATTGTTAGGTCATCAGCATTTTGAATGTTATATTTTCCAAATGACTTATTGAAAAAGAAACTAACGTCAGGAAATACATAAAAAGCACCTTTTGGTTCGTTAATTTTAATTCCAGGAATATTACTTAATGCATTAAGAACAAAATCTCTTCTCTTTAAAAAAGCAGATTTCATCTCGTTAACAACATCAGGATTTGCTGATATTGCTGCAATTGCTGCTCTTTGAGAAATCCCAGAAGTTCCAGATGTGAACTGACCTTGAATTTTAGTACAAGCATTGGCTAACCAATTTGGAGCGCCTATGTATCCTAATCGCCATCCGGTCATTGCGAATGATTTTGAAACACCATTTACAGTAACAACCTGATCATACATATCATCAAACGCAGCCATTGAAAAATAAGAATTTGTGAAATTTATATGTTCGTATATCTCATCGCTTAGAACTGTTATATTGGGGTATTGTACAAGTACATCAGCTAAAGATCTCAATTCCTCTTTTGAGTAAACACTACCCGATGGATTGCAAGGGGAACTGTAAATCATCATTTTTGTTTTTGAAGTAACAGCTTTTTCAAGTTGAGATGGCGAGATTTTAAAATCGTTTTCAATGGTAGTTTCAATAAAAACAGGAACACCTTCTGCCATTTTTATTATCTCCTCATAACTCACCCAATAGGGAGCTGGAACAATTACTTCGTCTCCAGGATTAACACAACTTAAAACAACATTTGCTATAGATTGTTTAGCTCCTGTAGAGACCACAATCTGATCAACATTATATTGAATACCGTTGTCTCTTTTAAATTTATCTACAATAGACTCCCTTAAATCAAGATATCCATTAACAGGCATATACTTCGAATAGTTTTGATGAATTCCTTCAACAGCAGCTTCTTTAATAAAATCAGGAGTGTTGAAATCAGGCTCTCCTAAACTTAAGCTAATAATATCTTCTCCTTGAGATTTTAATTCCCGGGCCTTTCTAGCCATTGCTATTGTTGCTGATTCAGAGAGTTTATTAACTCTAATTGAAGTATTATCCATTATTAAATATTTATACGTCCAAAATTAAATATTTATAGAATTTGAAAAAAAATTAATTAAAAAGAAATAAACAGGTTATTCACTTTTGAAACAAATGATATGTTTAATACGTATAACAACTATGAAAGAACTATTAACATTAGTTATTCCTTTAGCAGGAATGTTACTAACAACCTATTTAATGCTTCAGCATTTCCATAATAAAAGCATTGAACAAATTGATTCAAAAATAAGGTCGGATAAAAACAATAAATTTTTCCCACTTCAAATTCAAGCCTATGAAAGAATCATTTTATTTTTAGAAAGAATAGATCCCAGTAATATGCTCATAAGAACACATAAAAGTGGGATGACTATAGAATCACTTCATATGGCCCTCCTTAAGATTATTAGAGAAGAGTATACGCACAACATGTCACAACAGGTATTTATAGATCCTAAATCTTGGCAAATATTATTAAATGCTAAAGATGAAACTGTTCAACTTATTAACGTAGCTAAAAACAGTTTGAAGAGCACTTCTTCATCTTTAGACTACAGTGCTAAGATTTTCGAGTTAATTGCTTCTAAGAACATAAACCCAGCTCAATCTGCAAGAAATAAAATAGTTAAAGAATTTCAAGAATCGTTAAAATTTAATTCTTAACAGGTACAGGCTTTGGGTCTGTAGATGCTACTTTTACAGGATCAATGTGCCTTTCTGTAATAACATTCATTTCATCAATTAAATGTTTTGCTCCGGCATATTTATCAATTATAAACAAGGAATATCTAATGTCCACAGAAATTGTTCTTTGAATATTTGGTTCAAAGTAAATATCTCCACTCATAGCTTCCCAGTTACCATCAAATGCAGTACCAATAAGTTCACCATGTGAGTTAATTACAGGACTTCCTGAGTTTCCTCCAGTTATGTCGTTATTAGATAAAAATCCGACAGGTAATTTTCCATCTTCTTTTCTAGCATAGGGTCCAAAATCCTTAGAATCATATAAGTCTTTTAATTTTTGAGGAACATAAAATTCATGATTCTTATCTTCCGTAATCACTTCTTTCTGCATAACTCCATCTAATGTGGTGTAAAAGTCATAATGAACTGCATCAGCTGGATCGTATGGTAGTACATTTCCATAAGTAAATCGCATAGTAGAATTAGCATCTGAGGCTTTATTCATTCCCATTTTTTGTAATCCATCAACAAATAATCTCATACCTTTTTTATAATCGGTATCGAATGAAGATTTTGGAACCATTACTTTATATCTGTAGACATCTAAAAATTCATTTTGCAATTGATAAACCAAATCCTTTTCAATTGCTTTAATAGAAAGTTTATCGTTGTTAACCCACTCTTTAAAAAGTTCCAATGATTTAAATGGAGTTTTTTTAAAGTAATTTGAAGCAAAATTTTTAAAGTTCCCTTTATATTTTTCATTTAAACTGATTAATAAATTTGGTTGAAATTCTTTGTCTACATCGTTTGCGTATAGTGACAAAACAGACGCTAAAGTGTTTTCGTCTATAACAGCATTATAATCTTTATAGTAAGCCTCAGCTTTTGCAATTAGGTTTTCTTTTGCTTCTTTAATACCCTCACCAGATTTTAAAGCTCCATAAATTGGAGTTCTTGGCCCTAAATTTCTTAACATAAATAGAATCAATTCAGATCCTACAACAGCTTCTTGAAAATAAACCTTTGGTATGGTGTATTTTGAGGAACTTTTTGTAGCATTTTCAATTAATGGAAGAGCTTCAGAGTAGGTTTTATCAAGTTTATTCTTTTGATACCAAAGTGAAAAAGAGTTTTCTATGCTTTGCTTTTTATCAAATACTTTGTTTTTCACCAGTTGCTCACTTTGGCCTATAAAATATTTCCAATAATTACTAACTCTAGCATATTTAGAGGCGTATTGAATCCTAACCTTCTGACTTTTTGACATTTGTTCGTCCATAATATCTAATTTAATCTTACGGATTTTAACTCTTGCTGGTTGCTCAATTTCTACAGCTTCTTTGACACCCCAGGATGTTAGAAAGCGATCTGTACTACCTGGATAGCCCATAATCATTGCATAATCTCCATCTTGAACTCCAGCAATCGAAACTGGTAGTGAATGTTTAGGCTTAAGTGGTTGATTTTCCTCATTATAAGAAGAAGGATTATTTTCTTTATCAGCATATACTCTAAACATCGTGAAATCACCAGTATGTCTAGGCCACATCCAATTATCAGTATCACCTCCAAATTTCCCGATTGAACTTGGTGGAGCTCCTACCAATCTTACGTCATTATAAATATTGTAGGTAAACATGTAGTACAAGTTTCCATAATAAAAAGATTTAACCTGTACAGCAAAGTCTTCTTTACTTTTACCCTCATTTGCAGAGGTTTTTAATGAATTAGAATTTGCACGTATTAATGAATCTCTTTCTTTCTCAGTCATGTCATCTTTAAGTCCTTGGAGAACCTTGTCTGTAACATCTGAAATATTGTTTAAAAACCAAACACCAAAATCTGCTGGAATTTCTTGTTCCTTAGTCATGGCCCAAAACCCATCTGTTAGATAATCATTTTCAGTAGTACTATTCGCTTGAATAGTTCCAAAACCACAGTGGTGATTGGTCATCATAAGACCTTGATTAGATATGATTTCCCCAGTACAAAATCCACCACCTAAAGCAACAATAGCATCTTTTAAACTTGAATTATTGGCATTATAAATTTGTTCTGGAGTTAATCTTATACCACACTCTACCATATTTTTATAGGTAGCTTCACCTAGTAACATGGGCAGCCACATCCCTTCATCTGCTTTTACAAATAGCATGTTAATACTTAGAAAAATGGTAAATAGGAATTTAATTATAGATTTCATGTTGTAATAAGTTTAATTTGAGGCAAAAATAATATAATTTGAATAGGTAGTTAATTAAATATCATTTCTTAATTAGAATCATCATACCATCTCGAACTGGCAACAGTAAATTAGTTACTCTTGGGTCTTGATGAACTTTCTGATTAAAAGCTTTTAAAGCAGCAGTTTCTTGATCATTTCTATCAGTAGGTTTTAAAACTTTACCACTCCAGAGAACATTATCTGCAATAATCCAACCCCCAGATCGAACACGATCAATAACTAAATCAAAATAATTAGAATAATTTTCTTTATCGGCATCGATAAAAACAAGATCCCATTCTAATTTTAGAGTTGGAATAAGATCTAAAGCATTACCAACATGTAACTTAATCTGATTATTAAATTTTGATTTATTTAGAAAAGACTGAGTAAATGATGTTAACTCTTCATTAATATCAATTGTATGAATAGTTCCATTTTTTTTCAATCCTTCTGCCATACATAAAGCACTGTAACCGGTGTAAGTACCGATTTCTAAAACATTATTGGGGCTTAAAGCTTTTGAGTAAGAACTGAGAATTCTACCTTGAAGATGTCCAGATAACATTCTTGGTTGAAGAATTTGCAAGTGTGTTTGCCTGTTTAATTCGTATAGTAATTCTGATTCAGGTTCACAATGTTGTAAAGTGTATTGCTCGATTTTAGGATCTAAAAAATCCATTTTAATTCAAAACTTCCTTTACTAATTTAGATATTACAGCACCATCTGCTTTCCCTTTTAATTTACCCATGGCCATTCCCATAACCTTCCCCATATCTGACATTGAAGTTGCACCAACTTGAGCTACAATAAGCTTTAATTGTTCACGAACTTCTTCTTCAGTTAATTGTTTTGGTAAATATTTTTCCAAGATTTTAGCTTGTTGCGCTTCTTCTTCAGCTAGATCTTCTCGTTTTTGATCGATGTATATAGCATGGGCATCCATTCTTTGCTTATATAACTTTGAAATTAGCTGTAAGGCTACTTCGTCTGATATCTCACCTGTACTTCCTTCTTTAGTGTTTTCTAATAAAAAGGCAGATTTAACAGCTCTTAAAGTTGCTATTTCAACCTTTGCCTTTGAAAGCATGGCATTTTTTAAATCTACAGGTATTTGGTCTGCAATACTATTACCCATTTAGTCTACGTTGTCGTGTAAGAAACTGTTATTATCACTTAGACCAGACTCTTTTTCCCCACTATCGTTAATGTTTTCCCATAGTGTATACTTTGAGCTACTTGAGTCGTCAGAATATTTCACATCCTTTAAGTCAATATTTCTTCTTTTGTAAGCAGGTTCACTTTCCATTTCATTTAAACCCAAAGGAGACCTAAGCTTTTCGGTAGCTTTTCTGATTCTTTCTATTCTCTCTTGTGATACTTCTCTAGATTCCAAAGTTTTATCTTCATTTGTATGAGGTTGGTCTTCAGAATTATTGTTTTCTACAGTTAAATTCTCAAGAGTGGGTTCCTTCTCATCTTGCAGATCCATTTCTGGATTTAAGTTTTCATCGTCCTCAAGCAAAAATCTAATTTTTCCATCATCCTCTAATTTTGGTTGATGAATAGTAGTATTTTCTGTTACTTGAGGCTCTAAAGTTTCGTCACTAGTGCTATGGTCTAGATCTTGGTCTTCGTTAAAAACATATTTAGTCATTTCATCTTCATAATCGTGATCTACTATTGTAGTTTCCTCTTTAACTTCTTCAACTGTGTCAGAAAAAGATGGAGTAACATCTTCTTTTATAATTTCATTGTTGGCATCTTCTTCTAAAAGCATTTTATTTTTCTTTGGCGCTTTCATTGAAAGTCCAGTATGAGGAAGAGTATTAAATCCTGTTGCAATAATAGTTACACATAACTTATCACCTAGAGATTCATCATATCCATGTCCCCAAATAACGTCTGCAGTACTACCTGCTTCTTGTTGAATGTAATCTGTAATGTCTGAAATTTCGTCCATTAAAACTGCTTGAGAACCGTAAGTAATGTTAAGAAGAACATACTTAGCTCCATCTATATTATTATCGTTAAGTAATGGAGAGTTTAATGCGCTCTCAACACATTTAGTTGCTCTATTTTCACCTTCTGCCTCTGCAGAACCCATAATAGCAACACCACTATCTTTCATGACGGTGTTAACGTCGTTAAAGTCTACGTTTATTTGTCCAGTTACTGATATTACTTCTGCAATTCCCTTAGCAGCAATGGCTAGAACGTCATCTGCGTTTTCAAAGGCATTAACTAGAGTTAAATTACCAAACATTTCCCTTAACTTGTCATTATTAATAACTAATAATGTGTCGACAGCCTCTCTCATTTTATCGATACCCTCCTCTGCCTGAGATCTTCTTTTTCTACCTTCAAAAGTAAATGGGACGGTTACAATACCTACTGTTAAAATTCCCATATCTTTTGCAGCTTGAGCAATTACAGGAGCTGCACCAGTTCCTGTTCCTCCGCCCATACCAGCAGTAACAAAAATCATTTTAGTATTTTTTGCTAGAATTTCATTTACATCTTCTAAATTTTCAATGGCTGCATTTTTACCAACATCAGGAATAGAACCTGCACCTCTACCCTCAGTTAAACTTTGCCCTAAAGGGATTTTAGTTGGAACTGGACTTGTATCTAAAGCTTGATGATCCGTATTACATACAACAAAGTCAACTCCTTTAATTCCTTGTCGATACATGTGGTTAACTGCATTACTACCACCTCCTCCAACACCAATTACTTTAATAATGGAAGATTGTTCTTTTGGTAAATCAAATTTCATCATGATTATTTTGTTTTTATTGTTAATCTACTTTTTCGTCAAAAAATGTTTTTAATTTCTCAAAAAAGCTTCCCTTGTTTTTTTGGGAATGCATTCTTGTATTAATTTTTTCATTTCTAGACTTTAATAATTCAAATTGTTCAAATCCTTTTGCAACTAAACCTACACCTGTAGCAAAAAGCGGAGATGTTACATTAATATTGGTGTTAGAACTTAAATGTTCATTTGGGTAACCTACTCTTGAGTCCATCCCAGTTGTAAATTCTATTAACTGATTCATATGCTTGAGTTGTGACCCACCTCCTGTTACTACAATGCCGCCAATTAATTTCTTTTCATATCCAGAATTCTTAATTTCAAAATAGATATGTTCTAAAATCTCAGACATTCTTGCGTTAATGATGTTAGCTAAATTAGTAACTGAAATTTCTTTAGGATCTCTTCCTCTAAGTCCTGGAATGCAGACTACTTCGTTTTCTTGACTTGTTTGAGTAACAGCAGATCCAAACTTTGTCTTCAACAATTCTGCCTGTCTTTGCATTATTGTACAACCTTCTTTAATATCCTCTGTAATAACATTTCCACCAAAAGGAATAACAGACGTATGTCTTATTATGCCATCGTGAAAAATTGCAATATCTGTTGTTCCACCGCCAATATCAACTAGAGCTACACCTGCCTCTTTTTCTTCGCCACTAATTACAGCTGAAGAAGAAGCCAAGGGCTCTAAAATTAATTCAGAAACTTCAAGACCTGCTTTGTGAACACACTTAAAGATATTTCTTGCAGCAGCCATTTGCCCAGTAATAATATGAAAATTGGCCTCTAACTGGACTCCGGACATTCCAATTGGATCTTTAATACCTGGTTGTCTATCGACAATATATTCTTGTGGTAAAACATGAATAATCTCTTCTCCCGGCATCATAACCAGCTTATACATGTCATCAATTAGTTCATCTACATCTTTTTGAGATATTTCCTCTTCTATAGAATCTCTTGTAATCATTCCCCTATGTTGTAAACTTTTAATGTGTTGTCCAGCAATACCCACATTTACAACCTTTATTTCTATTCCTGATTTAGCTTCTGCCTCCTCTACTGCCGCTCTTATCGACTGAACAGTTTTTTCAATATTGGACACAACTCCTCTAGAGACTCCCAAACTTGGGGCTTTTCCTATGCCTAAAATTTCAATTTTCCCATGATCAGTTTTTCTACCAACTAAACAGGCTATTTTAGTGGTTCCTATATCTAATCCTACAACTATTTCCGGTGCATCCATATTAATTTCTTTTTGAACAGATTATTTGATTTTTATATATAACATTTAAAGTATCGTAATTATTTAGCTCTTTAATCTGAGGGCCGTTGGTGTAAAATAATTTGATTTTTTTAAACTTATTTTCCATATTTTCTGCTAATCCAAATAGTATTCTTTGATTACCTATTCTTGGAATTAATTCAAAGTAGCCATTATTATTGATGTGTATTTGGACAATTTGAGATTTTAAGAACGAGTCATTGTTAATTATTTTACTCATTTTAAATATTTTTTGGAAAATTGGTAACTTATGAAGAGTATCTAACTTAAATAAATTAAGATTTTCTGGGAAATTAATATTTCCAGAAAAGACCGGTAACCTACAAACATATGTACTGCTTAAAGGCATTAAAAATCCACTTTCATCAATGTAGAAGTTTTTCTCAGGGACTTGACTTACGAATCTAGCAATCGGGGTTCTTTTATTAATTTCTAATTCTAAATCACCATTATTATTAAAATAAACTTCTGCAGAATTTACTGCAGGATGACTACACAATTTGCTTTCAATATTGGAAAAATAAATTTCTTCTTTAAGTGATACATTTTTTACAATACCAATGGATGATAAAAGAGAATTAATTTCAGATTTTGTTATGAAATCATGATGATTATCATCTATAATTTTTATAGAAATATTCTTAAGTTTTATTTTTTGATATTTGCCAGAAATGAAACTTGAGGGAATAAACCATGCTGCAACTAAAGCTACCCAAAAAAATATGTGAAATATTTTTTTAATCATCTTGATTGCAAATATTTAATGAGATCATTAACCCACTGGTCTATATCACCTGCACCTATGGTAAGAAGCAAAAAATCAGATTCTAATTCTAGATGACTAAACAGTTCTGAAGGTAAATGAATTAATTTTTTATTATCAAGATTGACTTTTTCTAATAAAACATCTGAACTAACTCCTTCAATTGGCTTTTCTCTTGCAGGGTATATAGGTAGAAGAAATAAATCATCTAAAAGAGAAAGACTTTGTGCAAATTCATTTAAAAAATCTTGAGTTCTTGAAAACAAGTGAGGTTGAAAAATTCCTATCAATTTTTTATCAGGATAAAATTCTTTAACAGCACTTAACAGGGAAATTATTTCGTTAGGATGATGGGCATAATCGTCAATGTAAGTAATTTTAGAATTATCGAATTTAATTTCAAACCTTCTTTTCACCCCTTTGTATGAACTTAAACCAATTCTAATTTCATCTAAACTTATTTCATTGACTATACAAGCAAGAGCTGCGCCCGCAGCGTTTAATAAATTATATATTCCTGGCATTTTAAGAGAAAAATCCTTGTGTATTACACCTTCATAACTAAAATCAAAAAGATATTTGCCATTACTAATTTTAACATTTATGATTCTTAAATTACATTGATTTCCAAAACCATAAACCAGATTTTCGTCAAAAAATTTACTGATGCTTTCTTCAACAATGAATTTATTTTGATTTTTTAATAGTTTACAGAATTCTAAAAAGCTATTATGTAAATTTTCTTTTGTTCCATATATATCTAAATGATCAGGATCAATTGACGTTAGGACTATAGAATCTGGATTCAATTTTAAAAAAGACTTGTCGTATTCGTCAGCTTCCATTACAGATAAATCACCGTTACCTAACAAAAAATTGGATTCGTAATTAGAAGTAATACCACCAACGAAACATGCTCCTTCTTTGTGAGCAGTTTTTAATATATGTGCCACCATGGAACTTGTAGTTGTCTTGCCATGTGTTCCCGCAACTGCAATGGTTTTATACAAATTAGATATGTCTCCAAGTACATCAGATCTTTTTAATAAATTAAAATTATGGTTTTGAAAAAAGGTTAATTGTTTATTCTCATTATTAATTGCTGGTGTGTAAATAACTAAATCAATGGAATTTATGTCCTCAATTAAAGTTATATCGTCCTCATAAAAAATCTCTGCCCCACTACTTACTAACTTGCTTGTAATTGATGATTGAATTTTATCATATCCAGAAACCTTTATTTTTTTTGAAATAAAATAATAAGCCAAAGCACTCATTCCAATGCCTCCAACACCAATAAAATGTACTTTTTTTATTTCAGCGCTATGCATTGGAGCTAATTTTAAAAATTTCTTTTACGATGTCTTTACTCGCGTTTGGTTTACCTAAAGCTTTAGAGTTTTTTGAAATTTCATTTAAAAGTTCTTTATCATTTAAAATGGAAATGGCTTTTGATAAAAGCAGTTCAGTTTGATCATCTTTCACTAAAATAGCTGCAGAATGATCAACTAGTGACATGGCGTTTTTGGTTTGATGATCTTCTGAAACATTAGGAGAAGGAACTAGAATACTGGGTTTACCAGCCAAAGTTAGTTCACTAATTGACAGTGCTCCTGCTCTAGAAATAACTAAATCTGAAATGCTGTAAGCTAAGTCCATTCTGTTGATAAAGGCAGTTGCTTGAATATTTTCCAACTTTTTTTCAATTAATAAAGATTCAACTTCATCAAAGTATCTTTTTCCAACTTGCCAAATCAATTTAATATTCTTATCAGATAAGTTATCCATTGATTTAATAATGCCATTATTGATAGACTTTGCACCCAAGCTTCCACCTAATACCAAAATAACTTTTTGATTTTTTTTGACATTGAAATAATTCCTTCCTTCATTAATTTTAGTACTTAAATCTTCTATATCTTTTCTAACTGGATTTCCAGTTAAAACTATTTTTTTGGGATCGAAAAATGTCTCCATATTTTCATAAGCAACACAAATTTTGATGGACTTTTTACTCAACCATTTATTGGTTAAGCCTGCAAAAGAATTCTGTTCTTGAATTAGAGTAGGGATGCCTAATTTCTGAGCCATTTTTAAGGTTGGACCACTCGCATAACCTCCAACACCTACAACTACATTCGGTTTAAATTTTACCAATATTTTTTTTGCATTATTAAAGCTCTGTAGTAATAAAAATGGGAATTTCAAATTCTTTAATAAGGATGATATACTTAGAGACCTTTGTATACCCACCACCTTTAAACCTATAATTTTAAAACCATGTTCTGGAATTTTATCCATCTCCATTCTACCCTCAGCACCAATAAATAAGATTTCAGCATTTTTTTTCTCTAATAAAATTTGCTTTGCAATTGCAATTGCAGGATAAATATGTCCTCCTGTTCCACCTCCGCTTATGACAACTTTGAAATTAGACATTATTGGATTCATTATAAACAGTAGAACTTACATTTAAAATAATACCTAGAGAAACACAAGTAAATAAAATTGAGGTTCCGCCCATACTAATTAGCGGAAGTGGCTGACCCGTAACGGGAAAAAGATTGACTCCAACTCCCATATTTATAAATGATTGAAAAATCAACATGAAACTTAATCCAAATACCAAGTAGGAAGCAAATTTACTATCTACTTTATTCATAATTCTAATCGCTCTAAAAAATAGAATCATATATAAAAGTAATAAACCAATGCCTCCAATAATAGAACCAAATTCTTCGATGGAAGAAGCATAAATAAAATCTGATTGCGCTGAATATAAATCATTTTTAACATGACCCTTACCAGGTCCTTTACCAAATAAAAAACCATTAGCAACAGCTCTCTTAGCCATCTCAGCTTGATAGTTTTCTTGTTTATTCCCGCTACCATAACTCATCATTCTTTTTTCCCAAGTATCGACCCGAGGTAAAAACCCAGGAAAGGCCATATTTAGTAAAATCAAAAATAAAAACCCAACAATAGCTGTTCCAATAATTGAAGCAAGATGAGTAATTTTTGCTCCACCTATAAACATCATGGTGAAACATACTATTAGCAACATAGCAGCTGTTGAAAAATCGGCAGGTAATATTAACCCACAGATAACTAATACAGGCCATAAAATAGGCATTAACCCCTTTTTAAAATCTTTAATCTCATCTTTTTTTGTAGTCAAGGTTCTGGAGACATAAAGTATTAGAATAAGTTTAGCAAAATCTGAAGGTTGGAATCCCATAATCCAACGAGAAGCATTCCCTTTACTAACTCCAAATAGAAGGGTTACAAACAACAATATAATAGAGACAAAAATTCCTATTTGAGATAGTCTAGAGAAATACTTGTAGGGAAAAAATTGAAGATATATTATTAAAATAATGCCAATAATAATAATTATAGTGTGCTTGATAATGTATGGAGCAACATTACCACCAGCAATTCTAAAGGCTAAATTAGAACTGGAGCTGTAAGCCATAATAATAGAATATAGAGAAAGTAAAATGATGACTGTCCAAATCACCTTATCACCTTTTAAATATTTTTCAATAAAATTTTGCATTTATCAGCTCTTATATTAGAGATTTAAAATAATCTCCTCTCAATTTATAATTCTCATGAGTTGGAAAACTTGAACATGCTGGAGAGAAGAGAACAGTAAGATTTTGTGTTTCATTCAGCATTGCCATATTTACAGCACTCTTAATATCTGATATTTGGGTATACTTAACCTTAGAACCAAACTTATATTTCAGATTCGTTTCATGCTGTCCATAATAAATGATTTCCTCAACTTTAGAAATAACTAAGTCATAAATGACATCTAAATCTCTTTCATATTTGGTTTGACCAACAATCCAAATTACAGGACCATCGATCTTTTCTAATGAGAATGCCGTTGCTTCAACATCAGTAGATTTGGAGTCATTGATCCACAACTTCCCATTTAATTTTGAAAAAAACTCCAAACGATGCTCAATAGAAAATATAGCATCTAATGATTTTTTTCTACTTTCTAACAGTTGGTTTTTCAGTGAGGTCTTTTGGACTAGTTTCATTTTTTGAATTTATAATGATCTTACGGCACTTTTAAATTGATGGCCTCTATCCTCATAACTCTTAAATAAATCAAAACTTGCACATGCAGGAGACAACAAAACATTGTAACCTTTTTTAGCAATTCTATAGCTTATTTGAACAGCTTGTTCTGCACTATTAGCTTCAAAAAAAGATTCTACAATTGAACCAAAGGTTTCTTTAATTTTTGAATTGTCTTTTCCTAGACAAACAATTCCAAGAACTTTTTGCTTTACCAAGCCCTCTAAAACAGAATAATCATTTCCTTTATCTACTCCACCAACAATCCATATAGTAGGTTGCTGCATACTTTCCAAGGCATACCATGTTGAATTTACATTAGTTGCTTTGGAGTCGTTTATAAAATTAATTCCATGGATTTTCGCTACATCTTCTAATCGATGTTCAATATTTTGAAAATCTGATAAACTGTCTCGAATTATTTCTTTTCTTATATCTAAAACTCTAGCTGCAACTCCTGCAGCCATTGAATTAAATAAATTGTGTTTGCCTTGCTTGGCCAGTTGGTGTATGGACATAATTGTTGTTTTTTTGTTGTTTATATTGATGTTAATTTGATTTTCTTCAACCCAAGAACCAGTTACTAATTGTTTGGTAATTGACACTGGATGGAATTGGTGTGATTTTTTATTTTTTGATGTAACCCAATCAGATATTACTTGATCGTCGTAGTTGTACACGAGATGATCATTAGTCTTCATGTTTTGATTAATTCTAAATTTACTTTTGGAATATTTTGAAAAATCTCCCTTATATCTATCTAGATGATCTGGAGAAATGTTTAAAATAATTGCAATATCTGCCTTGAAATCAAACATTCTATCTAGTTGAAAACTGCTTAACTCTATAACATAAAAATCAAATTTTTCTAATGCTACAGAGAGCGCATAGCTCTCTCCTATATTACCTACTGCTTTAACTTTTAATCCAGCATTTTTAAGAATATAAGTGACCATAAGTGTGGTAGTAGTTTTCCCGTTGGTTCCTGTGACACATATTTTCTTAGCATCACAGAAATAACTTGCAAACTCTATTTCACTTATAACTGGTTTTGAATTTTTGATATAATACTCTACCATTGGATGCTTATCATCAATCCCAGGACTTGTGACTAATAATTCGTTATTTAAAGCTTTGGTATTGTTATAATTTTTCTCAATCCATTTGACGTTATATTCACTTAAAAGTTCTTTAGTTGACGATGTAATTTGGTTGTCATTAAATAATAAGACTTCTATGTTTTTTTTCTTCGCTAATACAGCAGCTCCAACTCCACTTTTTCCAGCGCCTAAAACAGTGATATTTTTTAAATTATTTATCACCTTAATTTTAGAGTTACAATAGATAAAACAGCTAATAGAATTCCAATAATCCAAAAACGAGCAACTATTTTAGCCTCGTGAATTCCCTTTTTTTGGTAATGATGGTGTATGGGAGACATTAGGAAAATTCTTCTACCCTCACCATATTTTCTTTTGGTAAACTTGAAGTAGGAAACTTGAAGTATAACACTCAAATTTTCAATTAAAAAAACACCACAAAAAATTGGTATCAACAACTCTTTTCTAATAGCAATTGCAAAGACGGCTATTATTCCTCCGAGTGCTAAACTTCCTGTATCTCCCATGAAAACTTTTGCTGGGTAAGAATTGTACCACAGAAAGCCAATACAAGCTCCAACAAACGAACTAATAAAAATTACCAGCTCAGATGAGTTGGGTATGTAGAGTATGTTTAGGTAATCTGAGAAGACTAAATTCCCAGACAAGTAAGCGAAAATTGCTAGAGTAATACCAATAATAGCACTTGTACCTGTTGCCAAACCGTCTAATCCATCTGTAATATTTGCACCATTTGAGACAGAGATGACAATTATGACAATTATTGGAATAAAAACAATCCATGAATACTTCTTAAGAGACGGACTTATCCAAGTAATAAGCCAAGAATAGTCGAACTCGTTATTTTTAACAAAAGGTATAGTGGTTTTCAGAGACTTTGTCTCTTCCCAAGTAAATTCAAAATTTTCTTTTTCACCTTCAGCACTAATTGCAATTTCAGTATTGTTAAAGTTTTTAGACTTTATAGTTACAGATTCACTCCAATACATGGAGACCCCAACTATAATACCAACTCCAATTTGGCCAATAACTTTAAACTTTCCAGCTAAACCTTTTTTATTTTTCTTAAATACTTTTATGTAATCATCAATAAAGCCAATTAAACCCAGCCAAATTGTGGCAATTAACATTAGCTGTATGTAGATATTATTCAGGTTTGCGAAAAGTATAGTCGGAATTATTATTCCAGCTATTATAATAACACCGCCCATAGTTGGTGTTCCTGTTTTTTCCATCTGTCCATCTAATCCCAGGTCGCGAATAGACTCCCCAACCTGTTTTCTATGTAAAAAATCAATAAGTTTTGCTCCAAAAATCAAGGTGATTACCAAGGATGTAATAACTGCCATCCCAGCTCTAAAGGATATAAAATCAAACAATCCAGAACCTGGAAAATCAACGTGTTTATTTATATAATTGAAAAAGTGATATAGCATTACTTCTTTATTTTTTTAAATATTTTTATGGTTTCTTCTAAGTCATCAAAATGAATTTTTTCCGATCCAATGATTTGATACTTTTCATGGCCTTTACCGGCTATAAGAATAATGTCTCCAGATTTAGCAATCTTGCAAGCTTGATCAATTGCTTGTCTTCTGTCTAAAACAACTGTGACTTTTTTATTTTTCTCATTTCTAATTCCAGTACGTATTTCTTCAATGATGGTACTAGGATCTTCAGATCTTGGATTATCAGATGTTATAAATATGTGATCGCTGTATAAGGAAGAAATATCTCCCATTAAAGGTCTTTTACCCTTGTCTCTGTCACCACCACAGCCGAAAACAGTTAATATTTTTTGATTACTACTTCTAAGACCAACAAGAGTTTTTAATATGTTTTCTAACGCATCTGGAGTGTGAGCGTAATCAATAATTGCCGTTACTTTATTAGGTGAAATAATGTATTCGAACCTTCCATCGGGAGCTTTTAAATTACTCAACACAGTTAGTATAGTAAGTGCTTCCTCCCCCAGTTTTCTTGCAACACTATAAACTACTAGTAAATTATAGGCGTTAAACTCACCTATCAATCTAGAAGTCATCTCCATACCGTCGATTTCGACAGAAAGTCCAGAAATATTATTTTCAATAACCTTACCTAAAAAATCAACTTCTTCCCTCAACCCGTAATAAATGGATTTGGCTTTAATTTCTCTAGCCATTTCAATGCCATAGGGATCATCTCTGTTAATAATTGCAAATGCATCTTTTTTTAAAGAATTAAAAAGCATTTTCTTACAACCTATATAATGATCTATTGTAGGATGATAGTCCATATGATCTCTTGAAATATTTGTAAAAGCTGCTATATCAAATGAAATACCTGCAACTCTTTTTTGATCTAAAGCATGTGAACTAACCTCCATAAAGACATGCGTACATCCTTGATCTACCATTTCACTAAGGAGTTCATTTAACTTAACAGCATTAGGTGTAGTATGAGTTGAAGGATATGTTTTATGGGAAATTTTAATATTTACCGTTGAAATTAAACCCGTCTTAAACCCCATTAACCTGTAGAGGTCGTAAAGCAATGTGGCACATGTTGTTTTACCGTTAGTGCCCGTTATACCAATTAACTTTAGCTTATCTGAGGGATTATCATAAAAATTTGAAGCAATTATACCCAGGGACTCTGCACTATTAGATACTTTAATGTAAGTAATTTCATCCTTTAAAATTTTTGGTAATTCTTGACATACTATTGCACAAGCACCTGATTCCTCAGCTTTATTTATGAAATTATGACCATCGGTATTTGTACCTTTTATAGCAACAAATAATGATAGATTTTGAACTTCTCTTGTATCAAAAGAAACATTTTCAACTGCAACATTGGTATTACCCTTTACCTCCTCAATTCTTATACCGTAGATTATATCCTTAAGTAATTTCATCCCAGTTGTAATATTATTTTTTGACCCTTGTTAATTCTATACCCAGCCTTAATTGACTGCTTCCTTACAATACCTGACCCCACAGGTTGAACTAATAATCCAAATTTTTCTAACACATAAATTGCATCAATAAGACCCATCCCAACTACATCGGGAACTAATCCTTTTTGAGTTTTTTTGTGATATAACTTAATTGCTTCGTTACCTGTTCTAGTAGAAATTAAATTTGAAGATGGATTGGACTGATCATTAACTGGAATGCCCATAGTCTTGGAGGCAATTAAAAAAGCTTCTTTGTCTCCGTTTCTAGAATATGGAAAATGATTTAAAGAATCATTTTTAATATCATTTTCTTTTTTAAACTCTTGAGCATATACCTTGTCGGCTATTTCTTTAAATACAGTTCCTGAAACTACAGAACCAAAAATATTTTTAGTTGGGCCCTGAACTACTACAATACAACTGTAAATAGGGTCTTTAGACGGAAAATAACCACAAAAAGAAGCCTGATACTGCTTTCCATAACCTTTAGAACCTATAGCAATTTTAGAAGTACCTGTTTTACCTGCAATTTTAAAACCTCTTGCTTTAATATTTTTAGCAGTTCCTCGTTCCACAACTCCTTCAAGCATGATTTTCAAGTCTTCTAAAGTAGATTTAGAACAGATTGAAGTATTCAAAATTTTCGGTTCAAATTCTTTTTGAATTTTACTACCATTTTTGATGTATTGTACAAATTGCGGCTTTAAAAAAACACCATTATTGGCTACTGCATTATAAAGTGCTAAGGTTTGAAGTGGTGTCATTTTCAACTCGTAACCAATTGACATCCAGGGAAGTGTAATTCCTGTAAATGTAGGATCCGAAGCTTCCTTTATTAAAGGCAAACCTTCTCCTAAAATATCAAGACCTAATTTTTGATGAATCCCTATTTGCTTTAGCCCATCAATAAATTCTTGAGGAGCATCTTTATAATTATCAAAAATTATTTGACTGATAACGTTAGATGATTTCTCGAAAGCACTTTTTATTGTATTTTTTCCGTAGACTTTACCACCGTCAGTTAAATAATTGTCATAAAATTCATATTTACCGGTCATATCTACTGAGTCAGTAATCTTTACCTTTCCTTGTTCTAAGGCGACTAGAAGGGAAGCCAATTTAAAGGTAGATCCAGGTTCTGAAGCTAATCCTACAGCATGGTTTTGAGCTTCAAAATAAGAATCTGATTTTGAGTCATAAGAAAGATTAGCAATAGCTTTTACGAATCCTGTTTTCACCTCCATAAGAACAGCACACCCCTTTTTTGCTTTTTGATCTTTTAACTGCTTTAGAAGTGCTTCCTCAGCTACGTCTTGAATATTTACATCAATTGAAGTATAAATATCACTTCCCGGAATAGGCTCTATGGACAGATTATCATCTACAGGTTTCCATTCGTTACCTCTTATCTTTTCCATCAACATTTGACCATTTTGTCCTTTTAAATAGTCGTTAAAAGCTCCCTCTAGCCCCACTAAAATTGCTTTCTTACCTTGATTTTCGACAGCATAACCAACGGTTCTATTGGCAAGCATCCCATAGGGCTTTACTCTTTGGTTAGATTTTAAAACAATACAGCCTCCTTTATATTTCCCAAGGTTGAAAATTGGAAATTTCTTCAATCTTTCTATCTGATTGTTTCGTAAACCTTTAGCTATGTATAAATATCTGTTGCTATCTTTCCTTTGTTTTTCAAGTAGGCTTCTCCAATCTTTAGAGGATCTTTTACCAATTAATAAAGAGAGTGAGTCAGAAAGGTCTTTTATGTTTTCCCTAAACTTTACTTCATTTATCGTAACTAAATCCACAAAAACTTTATACCTTGGAACTGACAAGGCTAAAGATGTCTTTTGCTCATTTGCAGCATAAATATTCCCTCTAGGAGCAACAACTTTTCGAGATACAAAAATTTGCTTATTAGCATCTAATTTCAGTTGCTCACCCTTGAATATTTGTAGATAGAAAATCTGACTAATGATCCCCGCACCAAGAAGTAAAACCAAAAAATAGACGATATATAACCTAACAAGGGATTCCTTACTTTTCATTCTCAAAAGTTTTACTCCTTATTACTAATGGCGGATCAATCGACTCATATAAACCCCATTTCTCAGTTTCTTTAACTACTTTACTTTGCAAACTTTCCTTATCATAAAGCTCTAAGACAGATTGTCTTTCGGAATAAAGCTTTTCACGTTTCTTACTCTCTTTGGAAATATCCATCACTACTCTGTCGACATGATAACCATACCCTACATATAGAACCATCAAAAAAGTTATGTATGCTAAAAACGGGGTATTGTTTATTACCAAACCTTTCTTAAACAAGTCACCAGAAAATATTTCTTTAAAAATTGACATATTAGTTTTTTACAGCAATTCTTAATTTCGCACTCCTTGCTCTTGGATTTAACTTAATCTCTGCTTCATCAGGAGTCACAGGCTTTCTGTGTAACTGTGTAAAAGGTTTAGTAAAATTTCCATAAAAATCTTTCTCTAGAACACCATCACAATTACCGCTTTTAAAAAAGTTTTTTACTAATCTGTCCTCAAGTGAATGGTAAGTGATAATGCAAACCACCCCATTTTTCTGAAGCACTTTAGGCAACTGATCAAGGAATTCCGAAAGAGCACTCAGCTCCTGATTAACTTCAATTCTTATGGACTGAAAAACTCTTGCCAGAAATTGATTTCTAATTTTAACCGGCACTAGTGGCTCTACTAATGAAGCTAATTGAAATGTAGTTTCAAGACTGTTAATCAACCTTGCATTAACTATAGCTGAAGACAATCTTCTAGACTCACTTAACCTAAAATCACCAAACAAACTAAATACCTTTTGCAACTGCTGTTCATCGTAATTATTAATCAATTGATAAGCATCAAAATCAGAATCTGAATTCATTCTCATATCTAATCTGTTATTGAACCTAAAAGAGAAACCTCTCTCTGGATGATCAAATTGATAAGAAGAAACACCCAAATCAGCCAATACACCTGAAATATTCTTACTAGAACTTACATCTAAAACATTTTCTATATTTCTAAAGTTTTGTCTTACTAAAGTGAAACGATCGTCATCAATAGTATTTTCAAGAGCATCATTATCTTGGTCAAAAGCAATTAATTTTCCCGATGTTAAGTTTTTTAATATTTCTCTCGAATGCCCACCGCCACCAAAGGTTACATCAACATATAAACCCTTAGGATCTGTGATCAAGGCACTAGTTGCAGCATTTAGTAAAACGGGTATGTGATAGGGATCATTCAGCATCAGTCGACTCCCCCATTACTTCGTGAGCTAACTGGTCAAATTCATCCCAATCATCATTCATCATGCTTTCATAGGTCTTTCTGTCCCAGATTTCCCACAAATCGACATTTGCAACAATGACTATTTCTTTTTTGACCCCCGCCCAGCTAAGCAAGCCTTTAGGAAGCAGCAGTCTACCATTACTGTCAACAGTAATCTTTGTAGCGCCTTTTTGAAACATACGGGCAAATTTCCTATCCTTAGATTTAAACCTATTTAGCTTTCTTAACTTACTCATGACCACTGACCACTCAGAAGCGGTATACATTGACAAACAATCGTCAACACCTCTTGAAATGACAAATTGGTCCTGATTATTAGGTGCTAATTGTTTTTTGACATCTGAAGGGATCAACATCCTCCCTTTAGTGTCCAACTTACAATGATATTCCCCTATGAATCCAGTCAATTAGTTCAGTTTTAAATGTAAATCTAATAAATATTTACCCACATTTTCCCACAATAATATAATTGTGGATAACTTTTAACGCAATATAAAAATTAAAGTTTCAATATTTTAAATAATACATCTGTTAATTTAAAAAATTATAAGGTGGTAAATTGTGGGATTATTTTATTTATTAACTTAAAATCACAATGTATTTATTACATTTATAATCTTTAAGAATAAATAAGAAGGGTGATATGAAAATTGATTTATCAGAAATTATTAAACAAAAAAGCCCCACTTTATTTAGAATAATTCCTGGATTCATATTAAATAAAATCAAAAGGATAGTTAGAGAAAAAGACCTGAATATTATCTTAAAAAAACTTGAAAAAAAGCAAGATTTTAAATTTATTAAAGGTGGTCTTGACGCGCTAAGTGTCAGGTCTGAAAACATTGGATTCAATAACTTACCTAAAAACGGGAATGTAATAGTGGTATCCAATCATCCACTTGGGGGACTTGACGGCGTTGCAATGATTAGAGAATTAGGAAAACAAAGAAAAGACATAAAGTTTTTAGTCAACGATATCTTAACATCCATAAAACCTTTAAATGAATATTTTATTCCTGTAAACAAGCATGGATTAAACTCTAGAGAAAATGTAAGGAGATTAGAGAAATTATTTGAGTCCGAAAATTGCATTGTTATATTCCCTTCAGGACTTGTTTCAAGAAAAGAAAAAAACATAATAAAAGATCTGGAATGGAAAAAAACCTTTATTGGGAAAGCAAGGAAATATAAAACTCCAATATATCCAGTCTATATAGACGGAAAAAACTCAAGAAAGTTTTATCGAATTGCAAATTGGCGAAAAAAATTAAGGATAAAAATAAATCTTGAAATGTTTTTATTGCCAAATGAAATGTTTTTACAAAAAGGGAATTCTATTAAATTCATAATGGGAAAACCAATCGATATCAAATTATTAAACGACAGGAAGTCAGACCAAGAATGGGCTCAATTAATTAAAGAATTTGTATATCAAATTAAAAACAATGTTAATTTTGATTTTAAAGACTATATTAAGGAATGAAGAAAATTATTGATGCTGTATCTACAAAAAAAATTGAAGAGGAGTTAAATAATGATGCTTTTATTAGAAAAACCAACTATTGTAACCATGAAATTTATATAGTTGACTACAAAAAGCAACCAAATACTACACTAGAAATTGGTAGACTTAGAGAACTTTCATTTAGGAGTTCAGGGGGTGGTACAGGAAAATCATATGATCTAGACGAATATGATATTAGGGATGAAGCCTACTATAAACAACTTTTAGTATGGGATCCAGAGGAAAAAAAAATTATTGGAGGATATCGATTTCTAATTGGAACAGATGTTCTTAACTCAAAAAAATATGACCAGACTGCTACGAATCATTTATTTAATTTTAGTAATGAATTCCTAAACAACATCTTTCCTTACACAATTGAACTAGGCAGATCATTTGTACAACCCGCTTATCAGCCTTCGTCTGGAAACAGAAAAAGCATATTTTCTTTAGATAATCTTTGGGATGGACTAGGAGCTCTTGTTGTTGATTTTCCTGAAATAAAATATTTCTTTGGAAAGGTTACAATGTATAAAGACTTTAACCCAAAAGGTAGAGATTTAATATTGGGATTTATGAGTTCATTTTTCCCAAATAAAGAAAATTGGATTACCGCAAAAAAACCACTTTCAGGAAATCACCAAATTGATTATTTCTTAAAAGAAATTGAAAACCTAACCTACCCTTTAGCTTATAAATGTTTAATAAAAAATCTTAAGAACCTTAACTGCTCTCTTCCACCACTTATTGCAGCATACATGAACTTATCGTTAACTATGAGAACATTTGGAACAGCATTAAACACCAAATTTGGAGAAGTAGAAGAAACAGGTATTTTAATTTCTATTGAAGACATCTATTCTGAAAAAAAAGATAGACACATCAACACTTACATCAAATAAATTAAATGGATATTAATAACGCCCATTTTATTTGCAGCAATACTGAATGGAAAAAATGCCCAAAAGCCAACCTTCCTGAATATGCATTTATTGGTAGATCTAACGTTGGTAAATCCTCACTAATAAATGCTCTTTGCAATGTGAAAAAACTAGCTAAGACATCCGGAAAGCCTGGAAAAACACAATTAATCAATCATTTTCTTATAAACAATAACACTTATTTTGCAGATTTACCAGGATATGGATACGCTAAAATATCTAAAAAATCAAGAGAGGAATTTCAAAAATTCACTTTAAAATATTTAAAAAATAGACCTAATTTAATAACAGTATTTCTACTAATAGATCTGAGGATCATACCACAAAAAATAGACATAGAATTCATGGAGTATTGTGCAATAAATGAAATTTCGTTTGTTATATGCTTTACAAAGTCAGATAAACTCAAAAAGATTGAAGTTGAAGAAAACAGAATGAATTACGAAGATGAGTTGTTGAAAACCTGGGAACACTTCCCTATCAACTTCATTACTTCTTCCGCCAAACAAACTGGACTGGAAGAAATAAAAAAATTTATTGGAGAAAACAATTCACAATTTAAAATCTGAATAGCAAAAAAAATATATTAATTGCTCCATTAGACTGGGGATTAGGACATATTGTAAGGACCATTCCCATAATAAATGAATTAATTAAACGAGGTCATAAAATCATAACGTGCGGAGATCATGTTGCTGAAGAAATTTACCGAAAAGAATTTAAGAATTTAAAACATATTCTCATTAAAGGATATTCTCCAAAATACAGTGTGGGGAAAAATCAAACCATCACTATTATAAGACAAACACCCAAGTTTATATTTAGAGCATACTTAGAAAGAAAAAAAGTAGAAAAAATAATTAGTGAAAATAGGGTTGATGTTGTTATATCAGACAATAGATTTGGATTCAGAGGAACTACAACACTTAATATTATCATCACTCACCAATTAAACATCCAAGGACCATTTATATTAAAAGGACTTGCTAACTCAATAAATAAATATTTTATTAAAAAATTTGATTTTTGTTGGGTTCCTGATTTTAGCAATTCCGATTTTTCTGGCAAACTATCAGAGAGCACTATTCCTAACTCAAAAATTGGACCTTTGTCCAGGTTTTACGAATTTAAAAAAATCAAAAAAAACCATAACTATAAATATTTAGCAATAATATCTGGACCAGAACCACAAAGAAGTTTGTTTGAGAAAGAAATCACCAGTTGTTTTACAAAAGAAGATCAACCTTGTGCTATTATAAGTGGAAAAGTAGCTGTAAAGGAAAAAAACATTAATAATATTAGCATATTTCCACACTTAAAAACCAGAGAATTTCAAGAATTGATAAATAATTCAAAGCTTATTATAAGCAGATCTGGATACAGTAGCTTAATGGATTATTATTATTTACAAAAGAAAATAAATCTTGTGCCTACCCCAGGACAAACTGAGCAAGAGTATTTGGCCTTATATCATAAAAAAAATAACGATCTTAAATTTCAAAGACAAGGACAAATTAATCTACAAGAATCAGATTTTAAGCCCATAAAAATTGAAAAAAAGGAGCTGCCTAATGAATTACTTTTTACAGCTTTTGAAAAAGTTGGGTTATAATTATTTTTCGAGATTAATAAAATTAAAATTATCACCAATTTTTTGCCAAACAACAGCAACAACATATAAGTTACTGTAGTTCCAATTGGAAGTTGAATCTAATGGGATTTCGTAAAAAGAAGTTAAGTTGTCTCCATTTTGATTGAAAATTAAAGGGGTTCCAAACACATCAGCATAGTCAGATACTTCTTTTCTTAATACATTATTATGTATGAAATTAGGACTATAGGTTCCTAAAACATTTTGTTCTGAAACTATTGCATCTTCTAATATATAAGTAGATAAATAAAAATTATCATCTGTCACATTGGTTGCTAACTTTGATTGAACTTTCACATTCATCATATTGCCGTTTATAGAATAGTCCAAATCTAAATTAACTTTAGAAAACAACAGTAAATCACCATTCACTGCACTTTTTAATTGGTTAAAATTATTTGGACTATATGAAGGTTGTACAACGCTATTTAAAGCTAAATAAAAATGAGGACATCCAAATTGTCCATTTACAGAATCTAAATAAGCTTGGGTCAGAAAACTAATATCAGAAGTTAATACATCATTTTTATGCAAACTTATTACTTGAGAATTAGGAAAATCTACTGATATATCGTCGACAAAATCTTTACCTATATCTCCACAATACTGACACCAAGTTGCAGTGGAATAATAAATTAATGATTTCCTATCGTTTTCTGGATAAGTACAACTTCCGTCATCTTTAGTAGCCGTATTGTCATAGGCTAAACTAAAGGGGTCTCTACAACCTTTTTTTTTACATGAAGAAAACACTAATAAAAAAGTGAAAAACAAGAAAAAAAAATTCCTAAAAAATCTGTTATTATTCTGATTGATAAAGAACAAAGCTGATTACCTTCTTAAATTGATGAAATCGTAAGAATTTCCGTTTTGTTTCCAAATTACTGCAATTACATATAAATTCTCATGCGTCCAAATAGAATTAGGCACCAATGGTGTTGTGATTTCAGTATTGTTTATCCCATTTGTAAATGATATTGGAACACCAAAAGTAGAACCGTTAGCTTCTGAACGTAATATATGATTGTGAACAAAATTTGAAACTGTTCCTGTTCCATTTACCTCTTGTGGAGCAACTTGTCCATCTTCCATGACATACATAGCTAAATAACAATTGTCACCAGCAAATTGATTTTCTAATTGTGATAGAACCTTTATATTCATTTCTCCATTTTCAACCGTGTAAGTAACAGCCATAGAAACTTGACTTGGATTGGAAAGCTCTGAAGTTATAAGGTTAGAAACGTTACCGTAACCAGCATTACCCATCGGATTTAAACCTAAATAAAAAGAAGGAACTCCTGAAGGATTAAGTGTAGACAAAAAGTTATATCCGATATCAACTGAAAAATCGTCATTGCTATGAAGAGCAATTACCTCAGCATCTCCAGAGAAATCAGCATAAATATTATTAACATATTCCGCTCCCCATTCTCCGCAGTAGGTACACCATGTTGCAGTAGCTTTAAAAACTAAAGATCTTTTAGTATTGTCCAGGTAAACACAGCTGCCGTCATCTTTAGTCGCTAAACTATTGTAAGCAATGCTACTCTCGTCCATACATCCCAAAATATATTCGCAATTTCCATCATCATTTTTTGCATCAGCATCGTAATTTTCTGCAATAGGATCCGTACAACCTTCTTTTGAACAACTTGAAAAAAACATTGTCATAACTAACAATAAAGAACTTAATCTGTAAAAGCTTATCATAATATTAAATTTAATTTTTTGTTAAGGTAAAGAAAAAAATTGAACCTTCACCCTCTGTGCTTCTCACTTGAACAGTGTGGCCGTGAGATTCAACAATATGTTTTACAATTGAAAGTCCCAAACCAGTACCACCTTCATTTCTAGCTCTACTTTTATCTACTCGATAAAAACGCTCAAAAAGTCTACTTATGTGTTTTTGATTGATACCTAACCCATTATCTTCAACTTCGATTAAAATATTTGACTCAATGTCTAAAAACCTTATGATAATTTCTGACCCAGCGTCCGAGTAGTTAATTGCGTTGACAACTAGGTTTTGAATCACTTGACCTATTTTATCTCTGTCGCATTTAACTATAATCGGATTCAAATAGTTTTCTGCAAATTTTAGAGAAATATTTTTCTCTTGGGCCTTAAGTTCTAAACCATCAAAAATTTCTTGACACAATTCAACCAAATTATAGTCGCCAAACTTCATATTTACCCTATCAGACTCGAATCTAGAAATCATATCTAAGTCCATTACTATTTTATTCATTCTATCTACCCCCTTTAGCGATCGATCTAAAAATTTACGATTCACACTAGGGTCTTCAAGACCACCTTCTAATAATGTTAATATATAACCTTGTATGCTGAAAATAGGTGTTTTTAACTCGTGAGCTAAATTTCCAATAAATTCTCTCCTAAATTTCTCTTCAGACTTAAGCTTGAGTAATTCTTCACTGCTTCTTTTAGCTAGTTGTAATATTCTCACCTCACTTGTAGATAGTACATCCTCACTCATGCTGAGTTTAAAATCAGAATTAGAAACTTTATAGTCCTGGACCATTCTAAATAAAAGACGAATTTTTCTATTTATAAAGAACTCCAGAAGTATATAAGTAGTGATAGCTGAAAAGCTTAAAAAAATAAAGAATATAAGAAAGTAAATACCAAGAGTGATCTCAATATTATTAAAAACTGATACGAAGTATAAGCAAGCGACCAAAATTAATGCGGTTACAAGTGAAATTAATGCTGTAACTTTTAAGGGAGTGTTTATTTTCATTAGCTAAATAATAACAAAGATAACAACTTAAATACTAAATTTGAACTGATGGAAAACACTAACATTCTTATAATTTGTACTGGTAATAGTTGTAGAAGTCAAATTGCTGAAGGCTATTTTAAATTCTTTAAGAATAAAATGAAATTAAAAATCAATATTCTAAGTGCAGGTATTAAAGCTGAAGGCATTAATCCTATGGCAGCAGAAATTATGCTAAAAGACCATATTGATATTAGTAGTCAGACTTCAAATAAGATAGATGAATATATTAATGAAAATATAACACATGTTATAACGGTTTGTGATCACGCAAATGAAAGTTGTCCAGTTTTTTTAAAAAAAACACATTTCACACATCAAAACTTTAAAGACCCTTCGAAAGTTGTTGGAAATAAAGAGGAAATCCAACTTGAGTTTGACAACTGCCGGCAAGAAATAAAGAATTTTTCTGAAGAATATTTAAAGGCTAATTTCAGAATCTAAATCAGATTTTTTATTCAAGGATGATTGGTAACCCATCATCACTAATAATAGCATAAAACAATTGTAAAAAATATCTTCTAAAGGAATCGTAAACAATCTAATTCCTAGATTGTTTTCATTGTTGTACCACACAATTTGATCGTCGATTAAACTACCCGTTAAAATTCCGTTAACAATTAGAAAAGGAATTATTAAAATTATAAATGTTTTAAAAAACACACGCATATTAACTACATATGGAGCCACAAGAAAAACTATTGATAAACCTATAAAAGTGTAAAATGTATATACTTTTCCAATACAAAACATGCCACAGATGAATAAAACCAAGCTAAAAGTATAAGTAGTTTTTCTCATTGGTTTAAAGGATTTGTTTTTAGATAATGTCCAAACAACATGATAAGTAAAAATACAACAGTAAGGAATTAAAATAAAAAAAAGGCATTCCTCTAAAGGGAGATTAAAAAAGTAAATACCAGAAAGATAATACGGATTAAAACCCCAAACACCCAAATCTGTAAACCAAATATCCCACGGTATGAAAACTACTATCATTGAAAGTAACCCGATAGCTAAAGACTTATAATGACGATGAAATTGTAATTTCTTATGAAAAGAAAAAATGAAAGGAACTACGAAAGAAGAAAGAAGAACTGTTAAATACAGATAATGATGCATGGGTATTATTTGTACTGTTTAAAGTATTTCAATGGGACGAATAACATACCGAAACACTTTCCATCTTCTTTTGATAGTTTTTTATGATGCACCTTGTGGCCTCTTCTTATTCCAAGAAGATATTTGTTTTTGGTATTTTTGAGAACTTTTATTCTTTGATGAATGAATAAATCATGGACAAAAAAATATGCAAACCCATAAACAGTAATACCCAAACCAATCCAGAATGGAAAAAAAATTATTCCTGTTTCAATCCCATACATTATAAGTATAGAACCAGGCAAAGCAAATATTAAAAAGAAAAAGTCATTTTTTTCGAAAAACCCTTTGTTTTCTCTTGTGTGGTGATCTTTATGAAAATACCAGAAAAATCCATGCATAATGTATCTATGGGTTAACCAGGCTACAGCTTCCATAGAAAAAAAAGTAACTACTAAAATTGTTAGGTTAATTAAATCCAATTAAAACGATTTTGAAACATCGACTCAAAGGTAATATATAACTTTTTAGTGTTTGGAACTCTTATTCTTTCTTCCATTAATCTTTCAGACGAAATTTTCTTAATTTTCTTGAAAAGTGAGTAGTAGTATCTGTAGGCAACATACACACCAAGTTTCGAAGAGGAAGGTAGCTTAATAATACCTTCTAAAGCATGCTTAAAATCATCTTGGATATCTACTTCAATTTTTAGTTTTTCAATTCGAGTAAATTTCTCTAAATCAACCCCTGGAAAATAAGTTCTACCTAATTCTTGATAATCAGCCTTAACGTCTCTTAAAAAGTTAATTTTTTGGAATGCAGCACCTAATCTTCGAGCTGAATCTTCTAAATTTTCATATAAAGGTTGGTTACCGTTAACAAAAACTTTCAAGCACATTAAACCAACCACCTCAGCAGAACCAACTATATAATCTTGGTAGGCATCATTTGAATAGTGAATGTCGTCTAAATCTTGTTCCATGCTATGTAAAAATTTATCAACTAATTTAAGATCTATAGAATATTTGTTTACAACCATTTGAAAAGCATGTAAGACAGGGTTAACACTTATTTTTCTATCGATGGATTTGTAAGTGTCTTCTTTGAACTCTTGCAACAACTCAGCCTTTGGAAAATTATGAAAAGTATCTACGATCTCATCAGCTAAACGAACAAAACCGTAAATAGAATAAATATCGTCGTGTATACTTTTATCTAGTAACTTGATTCCAAAAGAAAAACTCGTGCTATATAAGCGGGTTATGCTTTTACTGGTTTCTTTGGAGATTTGGTGGTATAAATTTATCATGAAGCTTTTTTTAATTGTTTATGAATCTCATTAGCAACGATTTGCCCCGAAATTATTGAAGGCGGCACACCTGGGCCTGGAACAGTTAGTTGACCAGTGTAGTACAAATTCTTTACTTTTTTATTTCTCATGGCTGGCTTTAAAACTGCGGTTTGTCTGAGGGTATTTGCCAAACCGTAGGCGTTTCCTTTGAATGCGTTATAATCACTTTTAAAATCATTGACACAATATGATTTTTTAAAAATAATATCTTTTTCGATTTTATTACCAGTTAGTTGATGTAATCGATCTAAAATGATTTTAAAATATGTTTCTCTCATGTCTTCTGTATCTTTTAAACCTGGGGCAAGAGGTATTAAAAACATTAGATTTTCTTTACCTTCTGGAGCAACAGATGGGTCTGTAATTGATGGACAGCTTAAATAAAATAAAGGTTTTTTTGGCCACTGTGGATCGTCGTAGATTTCTTTAGCGTGTTCATCAAAGTCCTCATCAAAAAAAAGATTATGATGTTTTACATTACCAAGTTTCTTATTCAACCCGACATAAAATAATAAACTAGATGGGGCCATTTCTCTATTGTCCCAATATTCATTTGAATAGTTTCTAAATTTAGGTTCCAACAATACTTGCTCAACATGATTGTAGTCAGCAGCAGCTACAACACCGTCAAAATTTATTTTTTTCCCGTTGACAGTTATGTCATTAACTTTTTCAGAAGTAATACTGATTTTTTCAACATTTGATGAAAACTTAAATTTCACACCTTTTTCATTAGCGAGTTTTGAAAGTCCTAAAATTATTTCATGAAAACCTCCCATGGGATAATAAGTGCCCTGATACAATCCAGAATAATTCATTAATGAGTATAGAGCTGGAGTGTTTTGTGGAGTAGCTCCTAAAAATAAAATTGGAAATTCCATTAATTTAGTCAACTTGGGATTGGTAAAGTATTTTTTTACGTAGGATCTGAAATTTGTAAAAACGTTTAATTGAAAAAGTCCTTTCAAGACTTTTCCATTAACAAATTCAAAAATTGAATGAGATGGTTTATAGACAAGGCTATCCATTCCAATTTTATATTTTGTTTCTGCCTTTGACATAAACTTTTTAAGTTTAGATCCACTTCCAGATTCAATGCCTTCAAAAATATCAACTAATTTATCAAAAGAAGAAGGGACTTCGATAGCATCATTTTTTCCGTAAACAACAGAAAAGCCAGGGTCAAGTTTCACTAATTGGTAATAATCTTCGATTTTTTTTCCATGTCTGTGAAAAAATTTTTCGAAAACATCGGGCATCCAATACCAACTTGGTCCCATATCAAATATAAAACCTTCAGCATCAAACTTTCTAGCCCTACCTCCAGCTTGAGAGTTTTTTTCAAAAACTGTAACATCATATCCAAGATTCGCCAGTTCAATGGCAGAAGTTAATCCTGCAAAACCCGAGCCTATTACAGCTATTTTTTTCAATTTAGAGACGAATTATTAAAGAAACGATCAAACTCGTCTAATGAATAAAATACTTTTCCATGAGTATTTACCAATCTAAGTAAATCAGGGTTGCCAGCAAAAAATAATTTAGTTTTTGAATGATTATGTAAGTCATCGCAAAATTTTTGTAATAGAGTAACTTTTTGACCAACAATAAAAGTTGTAAATAAAATATCTGGTTTAATTTTTTCTATACACTGTAGAATGCTATCAAAAGAAATTGTTTTACCAACATTGACAACATCAAAACCATTTTCCTTGAGAACCATGTTAGAATATAGTAGTGCAAAATCATGATCTTCCCAAGGTGGCAGGAATAAATAGGCTTTCTTTCCCATTTTGATTTTCGAATCTGCATCTTCAATAGCATGATAAAATTTTTGTTTTATCAAATTGGATAAAAAATGTTCTTGCGCAGGAAAAAGTTCTCCAGATGACCACAAGGCACCAATTCTTCTTAGAGTTGGTATAAAAATGTTTTCATAAATGTAAGAGAGCGTGTGATTTTTTCTTAATCCATTGTAAGTATTTTCGAAAAGCGGTTCATCAAATTGAAGTGAACAAATGACAAAGTCATTTATTTGGGCTTCAAAAGAATCTGTACTAGAGGTTAGTGATAATACTTTAGATGATAATTCATCCAAACTTAACGATGCTATTTTACTAATTTTCAAACCATTGTTAATAAGGAAAGAAATATTTAAAATCTTTTTTAACTGGTCATCGTTGTAAGCTCTTATATTAGTATCTGTCCTTTCAGGACTAACAATATTATATCTTTTTTCCCAAATTCTAATAGTATGGGATTTGATACCTGATAGCTTTTCTAAATCTGCAATGGAGTAAGTCTGCATTTGTTTAATTTTTAGCTAAATTACTTAAACATTATTAATAAAACAAGAGATTTAAAGAATTTTGTTTAATATTGCTCGAAAAATTATAAACAAAATATAAATTTAATTAACAATTATAGATGTTCAAGTCAGTTAACTCAACAATTAACCATTTAAAGAAAGGTACTTTATTAATACTATTTTTCATTTGCACGCAATATGCAAAAGGACAAACAAGTGTAATTAAAGGGTCTGTTACCGATGCAACAAACAATGAATCTATACCGTTTGCAAATGTATTTGTAGAGCAAATTAATGCAGGTGTAGCTACTGATTTTGATGGTAATTATGAAATTAAAAATTTAAAACCTGGCTTGTTCACTGTGAAATGTTCTTTTGTTGGTTACGAACCTGTTACAATAACAGAGATAATAGTTAATCCTAATAAACCAACTATTTTGAATATTAAACTTATAGAAACTTCAACATCTCTTGAAGTAGTTGAAATCACCGCATCACCGTTTCAAAAAAGCGAAGAAAGTCCAGTAAGTAAAAGAAGTATTAATGCTACTGAGATTTATAGAAATCCTGGTGGTAATAGGGATATCTCTAAGGTTATAACATCTCTACCAGGAGTTGCCTCTACAGTTTCATTTAGGAATGACATCATAATTAGAGGTGGAGCCCCGAATGAAAATAGATTCTATTTAGATGGTATAGAGATACCAAACATCAACCACTTTGCAACACAAGGATCTTCTGGAGGTCCTGTAGGAATGATAAACGTAAATTTTATTAGAGAGGTTGATTTATACTCTGGAGCTTTCCCTGCCAATAGAGGCAATACTTTAAGTTCGGTTTTAGAATTTAAACAAATAGATGGTAATCCTGAAAGATTAGCAACTACATTAACCATTGGATCAAGTGATTTTGGAATAACTTTAGACGGCCCTTTATCTAAAAATACAACTTTTGTATTTTCAGCTAGAAGATCTTATTTACAGTTACTTTTTAGCGCAATAGGCCTCCCCTTCTTGCCAACCTACAACGATTCTCAATTTAAAATCAAAACTAAAATTGATGATAAAAATCAAATCACTTTTGTAGGACTAGGAGCTATTGATGATTTTGTCTTGAACACAGGTATTAATAAAAATATACTTGCCAAAGAAACTTTAACTCTACAAGACTCTTTAGATATAAAAAACAATAATTATATACTTGGATATTTACCCGTTACAACCCAATGGAACTATGCTGTTGGTGCCAATTGGACACATTTTAAAGATAACAGCTTTCAAAACTTCATTTTCTCAAGAAATCATCTTAATAACAGATCTGTAAAATACAGGAATAATATTGAGGAAAGTGAAAATTTAATACAAGATTATGAATCTGAAGAAATTGAAAATAAATTCAGATTTGAAAACACTATACGACAAAACGGTTGGAAGATAAATTTTGGAACTGGTTTAGAGCAGGTGACATTTAAAAACAGCACCTATCAGAGAATTATTTATCAAAATATTGAAGATACCCTAAGCTTCGAATCCAAACTTAATTTTGTTAAAAGCAGCTTGTTTGGTCAAGTAAGTAAAAAAGCTTTAGAAAATAAATTAATTGCATCTTTTGGATTGAGAATAGATCAAAATTCCTACTCAAAACAAATGAATAACCCATTGAAACAACTCTCTCCCAGATTTAGTTTGGCCTATGCATTAGGTGAAAAAACCAGCTTAAATTTCAACGTAGGTCAATACTATCAATTACCTGCGTATACCGTAATGGGTTATCGAAATAATAATAATGATTTAGTAAATAAGAATAATGAAATTACATATATAACCAATAAACATATTGTTTTAGGATTAGAAACAAATCCAGGAAATTTTAGCAAAATCACTTTGGAGGGTTTTTATAAATTATACGATAATTATCCTTTTTTACTTGGCGATAGTATATCACTTGCCAATTTAGGTGGTGACTTTGGAGTCATTGGTAACGAGCCAGTGACCAGTACATCACAAGGTAGATCTTATGGTGTAGAATTTTTAGCTCAAAAAAAATTAAATAAATCATTTTATGGGATATTGGCCTACACGTGGGTCAGAAGTGAATTCAGAGACAAAAGCGATAGCTACAAACCTTCTGCATGGGATAATAAACATATTGTGAGTATAACTGGAGGAATCAAGTTAAAGAATGATTGGGAAATCGGAATGAAATTTAGATTTTCAGGTGGATCCCCTTATACACCATACGACACGCTTACGTCTTCATACACTTACGTTTGGGATGTCAATTCATTTGGTGTTTTTGATTACAATAGACTAAATGGAGAACGATTAAAATCAAACCACGCTTTAGACATCAGAATCGATAAAAAATGGTATTGGAAAAAAGTAACTCTAAATGTATATTTAGATATTCAAAATCTTTATAATTATCAGGCTGAATTACCTCCTAGCTGGGTTGCTGCTACAGATATTCAAGGAAATAAATTAACCTTACCACCTGTTCCGAATGAGCCGGACAGATATCAACTAAACAGAATCTCGAACACTACAGGAACACGTCTCCCATCAATAGGTTTACAATTTGAATTTTAATCTAGTATTGCAAGGCTTCAACTGCTGTTATTTCTGGAGCCAAAACCTTTAAATTCTCTTCCAAACCAGCTTTCATGGTGACAGAACTTACAGAGCAGGTTTGGCATGCGCCTAGTAATTTTACTATGACTTTATTATCCTTAGTTATTTCAACTAATTCCATATCTCCTCCGTCATTATGAAGGTAAGGTCTTAAATCTTCAATAGCCTTAAGTACTATTTCTTTAGTTTTATTCACTTTCTATTTTGAGCATTTAGGTTCACCATATTCAACTTCTACTACCTTAGTACCCTCTAAGTTAGCATTTCTTTGGTCAATATTCTTCATTAATTCATCACACAAGTCGTCATAGTATTTCTCAACTACTGTTTCTTGTTGTAAAACGGCTGGTCGTCCTGCATCACCACTTTGACGAATGCTCTGAACCAATGGGATTTTACCCAAGAGACTTATATCAAGGGATTTTGATAAGTTTTCCCCTCCATTTTCTCCAAATATAAAATACTTCTCGTCGGGATGATCTTTTGGGGTAAACCAAGACATATTTTCAACTAAACCGATAATAGGTACATTAATATTATCCATTTTGAACATGGCAATTGCCTTCTTAGCATCTGCTAAAGCAACGGACTGTGGAGTTGTTACTACAACTGCACCTGTTAATGGCAGAGATTGAACAATAGACAAGTGAACATCTCCTGTTCCTGGAGGAGTATCAATTATAAGATAATCCAATTCGCCCCAGTCAGCATCAAAAATTAACTGTTTCAAGGCTTTGACAGCCATTGGCCCTCTCCAGACAACCGCCTGGTCTAACTCGGCAAAAAAACCAATTGATAGAATTTTAACTCCATAATTTTCTGCTGGTACGATATATTGTTTATTATTAATTTGTCTGGATAATGGTTTGTAGTGCAAAACATCAAACATCATTGGGACAGATGGCCCGTAGATATCTGCGTCTACAATTCCAACTTTAAAACCTTTTTTTGCTAAACCTACAGCTGTATTTGCAGCAATTGTTGACTTTCCTACACCACCTTTACCAGAAACTATAGCGATTGTATTTTTGACATTTGGCAATATACTTTGGGCAGCTTCTGATTTTTTTAAAGCTTGAACATTTACTACTACTGTAATATCTTTTCCAAATTTTCTTTCTACTGCAAATGCACACGCATCTTCCATTCTTTTTCTTGCGTGCATGGCTGCGTTTTTCATTTGAACCGAGAAAGAAATACTATTTTCTGAAAACTTAACATCAGATACCAAACCTAAGGTAATAATATCCTTACCTAAATCTGGCTCTAAAACACTTTTTAAAGCATCAAAAATTTCGTCATTACTTTTAATCATATCCCAAATGTATGTAGATAATTTATTTTAAACTAAAGTGTTAATTCTTTTAGTTGACAAAAAATTTCTTGCTGAAGGACGAAGAATCAAAATTTGATTGGTATTCTACAATATAAAGCCCAGAGCTGTAATTAGATAAATCGATTTTAAGATAGTTATTGTTTACACTAAATTGATCTACTAATTTCCCTAAATTATTGTAAATATTTAAGCTGTAATCCGGCAACCCTGAATGTTCCATGTAAAAATATAGGTAGTCTTCAGAAGGATTAGGAAATATAAAAAATGGGGTTTCTGTTACTTCAGGAGGTTTTTCAAAACCTAGTAAAAAAAGGCCATAAGTCCTATCAGACACTAAAACAAGATTGCTCTTATTAAATGGATAAACTCCCCAAGCACCAGCCCAAGCAACATTTGGGGTGGGTAAATAAGTGTCATAGAAAGCTATTTTCCTAGGTGCGGTTGGATTGCTTATATCAAATATCTGAAGTCCGTCATGATAATAACTTAAATAAGCAATGTTATCACGGATAATAACATTATGAGGAACAGATGTTTCGTCATCTCCCATTGCGGAATTAAAAAGAGATTTCACCTGAATGTCATTTAGATCAGAAACGTCTAAAATCTTAACATCTTTACCCAAGGCTTCATCGCACATTAAATAGGTATCCTTTGAAGCGTTAATCCATCCAGAATGATTATAATCTTTATCTGGATAAATGTTTATTTCACCAATCTGAATAAAAGAAGAGTTGGAACTTTTTATCACTTTTAAACCATTAGAAGCACAATTTAGAAAAGCTGTGTCGTTGTATACATAAGCATCATGAACGTGACCTACTTCATCATAACTGTAAATTAGTTGAGGTGCAATAGGATTGGTTAAATCATATACATTCATAGCGTTAAATTGATTTAGAGAAGTGACGGAACAAGCATACATTTTGGCTTTAGCGGTATCAATAAAAATGTTATGTGCTCTTACAATAAGAGAATCACTATCGTAAACCAAATGAACGCTATCAGGAAGATAGGTTAAATCAAAAATTTGTAATGAACTTATATTTTCGTCGCAAACCGCATATAGATAGCCGTTGAAATCGTGATAGTCTCTGTGAACAGCTTGCGATCCCGCATATTTACCACTTACAAAATCTATTTCATGCAATTTATTATTGACGATTTTAAAAAAATGAGTCCCCATTGTTGAGCCCACGACAGCATACTTTTCATTGTTTAATTCTAACCCCCAAACTTCATTGAAAACTGATTCTCCATCGTAAGTAGTAATTAGAGAATCTTGTATCCAATGGTCGTGTAAAATGACATTATTGTATTGGCCAATTAAAATAGTAGGAAATAATAAAATTGATACTATAATTTTTTTCAAAGTGCAGTAAAGTTAATAATAGTTAAGGTATATTTATTTAATAAAATTAATTCGTTTATTTGTTTATATAGAATTGTTTCATGATAAATATGAAGAGCCTTGTAATTATACCTACTTATAATGAAATTGAAAATATTTCAAGTATAATTAAAGCTGTTCTTAATAAAAAAGATAATTTCCACGTTTTAATTGTTGATGACGGATCCCCAGATGGAACTGCTAACTCTGTTAAAAACCTTATTAAAAAAAGTGATCGTATATTTTTAGAAGAAAGAAGAGAAAAATCTGGACTTGGAACAGCATACATACACGGATTCAAATGGGCTTTAGAAAGAGGCTACAATTATATTTTTGAAATGGATGCGGACTTTTCTCACAATCCAGATGACTTACCAAGACTTCTTCATAATTGCCATAAAAATGGTGCAGACATGTGCATTGGTTCTAGATATGTAATGGGAGGAAAGGTTATCAACTGGCCTAAGACAAGATATTGGCTTTCTTATTACGCTTCGCTTTATGCAAGGATAGTTTTAGGAATAAAAATAAAAGATACAACTGCAGGTTTTAAATGTTATTCCAGTAAAGTTTTAGAAAAAATAGACTTAGACGAGATTTGGTTTGTCGGATATGCTTTCCAAATAGAAATGAAATATAGCGCTATTAAATTGGGATTCAATGTTAAAGAAATTCCAATTCATTTTAAAGACAGAGAGCTTGGAAAATCAAAAATGAATATTGGAATATTCAAAGAAGCCTTTTTGGGAGTATTAAAATTAAGATTTAAAAAATTTGAAAAATAAACTCATTATTAGAAATGCAAAAATCACTAATGAAAATAAAGAGTTTATTGGAGATATAGTCATTGAAGACTCTTTTATTTCCGAAATAAGCAACCAATCAATATCTGGAACTTTTGACGAAGAATTAGATGCTAGCAATTTACTACTTATTCCCGGAATGATAGACGATCAGGTTCACTTCAGAGAGCCGGGTCTGACAGAAAAAGCAAATATTTTTACAGAATCTAGAGCTGCTGTAGCTGGAGGAATTACAAGTTTCATGGAAATGCCAAATACAGTACCAAACACAGTAACTCAACAACTTCTTGAAGAAAAATATCAAATTGCAAAGCAAAATTCAGTCGCTAACTATTCTTTTTTCATGGGTGCTAATAATGACAATTTAAAAGAAGTTTTAAAAACTGACGGTGAGCATGTTTGTGGGATTAAAGTTTTTATGGGCTCATCTACAGGTAACATGTTAGTGGACAATAAGGAAACATTATCTCAAATTTTTAAAAACAGTCCCTTACTAATTGCTACTCACTGTGAGGATGAACAAACAGTCCGAAAAAATTTAGCAATTTTCAAAGAAAAATATGGTTCTAATATCCCTTTTGAAATGCACCCAGCTATAAGATCTGAAGAAGCTTGCTATTTGTCTTCGTCTATGGCGGTAGATCTTGCTAGTAAATACGAAAGTAGATTACATGTATTACACATTTCTACAGCAAAAGAATTAGAATTATTTAAATCAGAATTAGAGTTAAAGGAAAAAAAAATCACTGCTGAATGTTGTATTCATCACCTTTGGTTCAATGATCAAGATTATCAAAAAAATGGGAGCAAAATAAAATGGAATCCAGCAGTTAAAACAGAATACGACAGAAAAAGTCTAATAAAAGCTATCAACAGTGACGTAATAGATGTTATTGCTACAGATCATGCTCCGCACACCAGAAATGAAAAGATGAATGGATATCTGAGTGCACCTTCTGGAGGGCCATTAGTTCAGCATGCGTTATTAGCTCTTTTAGAATTAGAAAAAACCAATCAAATTTCGTTAAAACAGCTAGTAAAGAAAACAAGCCATGATGTTGCAGATTGCTTTAAAATCGAAAAAAGAGGCTTCTTGAGACCAGGATATTATGCAGATTTTGTTTTAATTGATCAAAATAAAAATACAACAGTTAACAAAGAAAATATCCTTTATAAATGCGGATGGTCACCCTTCGAAGGGTATAATTTTTCAAGTTCTATAAATAGTACCTATGTAAATGGAAAAAGAGTATACCACGAAGGTGTATTGAATGAAAAAACAAACTCCATGCGGTTAAAATTTAAAAATTGAAGAACACGATAATTTGTTTATTATTTTTAGTTTTCGCAACTAATTGTGTTGAAGAACAAACAGATGAATATGTTGATAAAAGTGCTATCTCTGATAATGATTTTCGAGATATAATAAAAAAAATATGGCTTACAAATGCACATATTTATAACAATAAAAAGTTTACTTTAATTCCAAAAGACAGCGTTAATAATATTGTTTTTCAGATTTTAAAAGATAAAGGTGTCAATAGAAATGAATTTGAAAAATCTATTAAGTACTATTCTCAAAAACCTGTATTATTTGACAGCTTGCTTAAAGATTTACGAGATAGTCTTGAAAAGGTATACATGGACATTCCAACCAATGAAATAGAGCAGCAAAACAATTCTAAAGATTCCATAAAAGCTATATTAAAAGAAAATTCTAAATTTATAGGTATTGATCCAAAGTCCATAAAAAAAGGGGTTAGAAAGCGCTCAAAAATGAAAAATGACACTTTAAAATAAAAAACATGAAAATCTTCACCCAAATCATTGCTGTAGTATCAATAATAATTTTTAGTTCTTCTTGTGGAGGATGGTCAAAAAAAGATAAAGAAATTTATCTAAACGAATGTAAAAGAGCAAAATTAGATTCTCTATTCTGTAATTGTAGTTTAGAAAAAATTATGAGTAGATATGCTAATTTCGAAGAGGCCATGAGAAATGAGGAAGACTTTCCTGAAATCCTGGTCTCTTGTAAGCAAGACTAAATTGTTTTTTTAATGAAAACCATTAGAATTCCAAAACAAATTACGATGCTCAAAACAACGTTTGCTAAGGCCCAATAATAATCTCCATTTTTCAAAAGATTAACAGTTTCTAAACTGAAAGTTGAAAATGTACTCAAGCCTCCACAAATTCCTAATAAGAAAAATAACTTTAGGTTGGGATTATTAATTTTCATATGCGAAAAGATGTACAAAAACAAAACCATAATTAGACAAGAAAAAACATTGGCAATAATCGTAGCTAATGGAAATTGTCCACTGTAAACAAGTAGAGTAGCTTTTGATATTAAATATCTTAAAACTGCACCAATTCCTCCTCCAACAAATACTACTAAAGCTGCAATCATGTTTTATGAGATTAAATTTTTAAAAATTCTGTAAGAACATAAAGACAAAATGATACCGAGAATCCATCCACCAAAGATATCAGATAGATAATGAACTCCTAAATAAATTCTACTGTAAGAAATAGTTAACACAAAAATTACTAAATAAATCCAGGATTTAGGATAGGTTTTTTTTAAAAATAAAAAAGTTAGTAATCCTACAACACTCATATTAGTAGCATGATTCGAAACAAATCCAAATTGTCCTCCTTTATAATTATTGACAAAATTTAATTGATGTGATATCTCTAAATTATGACTTGGACGATATCTCTGAATAGTTTCTTTAACCAATTCGTGGGCTATAAAATCTCCCAACCCTACCGTTAATCCCATCAACAAAATAATCGTAAAAGCATTTTTAGCATTGTAATTTCTAAAAAATAAATATATAAATAAGATGTAAAATGGAAGCCCAAATATAGGTTTTGAAAATGCCCACATGATACTATCAATAAACGTAACATGAGAACCATTTAAAAAAATAGTAATTTTCTGATCAAGAATTTCTAAAGAATTAAACCAACTCATTATGAATCATTTTCCAGATTTTATCTTTAAGTACGGTTAAACCAGATTGAGCTACAGAAGAAATAAAAACAGTATTAATTTTTTCAGGAAGTTCTTCTTTGAGTTCTATTTTTAATTCCTCATCTAAAAGATCGCTTTTAGTTATGGCCAACATTTTCTCTTTATCTAAAAGTTCTGGATTGTAAAGTTTTAATTCGTTTAATAAAACCTGATATTCTTTAATGACGTTATCGGAATCTGCAGGAATCATAAACAATAAAACAGAATTTCTTTCAATATGACGTAAAAATCGATGTCCTAAACCTTTTCCTTTGTGAGCTCCTTCAATTATTCCAGGTATATCCGCCATAATAAAAGATTTATGATTCCTGTATGCTACAATACCTAAATTAGGGACTATTGTGGTAAATGGATAATTTGCTATTTCAGGTTTTGCTGCTGAAAGTACTGACAACAAAGTAGATTTCCCGGCATTTGGAAAACCAACAAGACCAACATCTGCTAAGACCTTCAATTCTAAAATTTTCCATTCTTCTTTTCCAGATTCTCCAGGTTGAGCATATTTTGGTGCTTGATTAGTAGAGGACTTAAAATGGTTGTTTCCTAAACCACCTCTGCCTCCACTTAATAAAATTCTTTCCTCACCATCTTCAGTAATCTCAAATAGAAATTCACCAGTTTCAGCATCTTTTGCTACTGTCCCCAGCGGAACTTCTATTACTTCATCCTTACCAAACCTACCACTACATAAATTGGCACCACCTGACTCTCCTGGTGGAGCAATTATATGTTTACGGTATTTTAAGCTGAGTAACGTCCAAATTTGCTTACTGCCTTTTATGATAATATGTCCGCCTCTTCCTCCATCTCCTCCGTCTGGGCCGCCTTTAGCTGTGGTCCTATCTCTGTGAAAATGCTTTGATCCAGCCCCCCCCTTTCCCGACCTACAACAGACCTTGACATAATCTACAAAGTTACTTGATGACATAGTTAATTATCTATAGCTACGTATAAACGGTCGGTGATTTCATCAACTGATCCAATACCGTCAACACAAACTAATTTATTCTGTAATCGATAGTAATCAGCTAAAATTGAAGTTTGCGCCTCGTATACTTTTATTCTATTTGCAATAACTTCTCTATTTTGATCGTCTGGTCTTCCACTATCTTTACCTCTAAGTAATAATCTAGCTATCAGTTCTTCGTCAGGTACATCCAGAGCAATCATTTTAGTAATAGAAATATTTTTTGAATGTAAAAAATCGTCTAAAGTTTGCGCTTGAGTAGTGGTTCTAGGAAATCCATCGAAAATAAAACCAGATGAATTTGGATGTTTTAAAACCTCTGACTCCAACATTTTGATGGTAACTTCATCAGGAACTAATTCCCCTTTGTCCATGTAACTTTTAGCCATAACCCCTAGTTCTGTTGAATTTTTAATGTTATGACGAAAAATATCTCCAGTAGATAGGTGAACTAAAGAATAATGGTCTTTAATTCTCACTGCTTGTGTTCCTTTACCTGCTCCTGGAGGTCCAAATAATACAATATTTAGCATTTTAATTATTTTCTTCTATTATATAAATATCTTCTAAATTTCTTCCCAAACCATCGTAATCTAACCCAAATCCAACTAAAAACTCATTACCAACTTCAATAGCTGGATATTTTATTGGAATGCTTTTTTGATAAGCTTCTGGCTTATACAGCAAGGTTGCTATTTCAACTGAAGAGGGGTGGTGTTTTTTTAATTGTTCAGAAACTGAATAAATTGTATTTCCAGTGTCTACTATATCTTCTACAACAATAATATTTCTATTTTTTATTTCGTCATTTAAGCCAATTAGATTTTTGATTTTTCCAGTGGTCTGAACTCCTTCGTAGGAAGCTAATTTCACAAAAGAAACCTCACAATCATAATTAAATCTTTTTATCAACTCGGAAGCAAAAAGAAATGAGCCGTTTAAAACACATAAAAAAATGGGTTTCTTATCATGAAAATCATGGTTTATTACTTCTGCAAGATCTTTGATTTTTGAAGTAATATTTTCAGATTCAATAAATAATCTGAATTGCTTATCGTGAAGTTTAACTTTTTTCATTTTGTTTATCAATCAAATGTAATCATTTCATTTTACAGAAAAATGATTGTTTCTTTAATTTGGTAAGTTACATTTGTATTTTGTTTATAACAGTAAATGGATCAAAGACAATTTTTTAGTTCAGATTTTAAGCTTGGTATTCTTGGAGGTGGTCAACTTGGGAAAATGTTACTCTATGATACCATCAGATATGATATTTTCACTAAAGTAATGGACCCCGATCAAAATGCTGCTTGTAAAAGTATTTGTAATGAATTCGTTGTTGGTGACTTAACAAATTACGACGATGTTATTAATTTTTGCAAGGATGTAGATGTTGTAACTATAGAAATAGAAAATGTTAATACTGATGCTCTTGAATATTTAGAGAAAATTGGTAAAAACGTTTATCCATCTTCCAGTACTCTTCGAATAATTCAAAACAAGTCTATTCAGAAAGACTTCTACAGAACAAATAATTTACCTACTTCTGACTATAAGAACTATTCAGAAGTAAGCGCAATTCTTGAAGATTATAAAAGCGGAAATATCGCTTTACCAGCAGTCTGGAAAAGTGCACAATTTGGTTATGACGGTAAAGGAGTTAAAATTGTGAAAAATTTAAGTGATTTAGAAAGCCTACCAAATCTAGATTGCTTAATTGAGCAAAAGGTTAATATTAAAAAAGAAATCTCAGTAATAGTAGCGAGAAATCAAAGAGAGGAGCGATGTTTTCCTGTAACAGAAATGGAATTTAATGAAGATTCTAACTTGGTTGAATATATTATGTGTCCAGCTGACATTTCAAAGGAAACTGAAAAAAAAGCATTAGCAATAGCAATTAATATTGCAAAAAAAATTAATTGCATAGGTCTTTTAGCTGTTGAATTGTTTGTTACCGATCAAGACGAAATTCTCATCAATGAAGTTGCACCTAGACCTCACAACTCAGGTCATCACACTATAGAATGTTGTCTAACTTCACAATTTGACCAGCATGTAAGATGTATCCTAAACTTACCTCTTGGAAGTACCAAAATTAAAATTCCTGGGGTGATGGTGAATCTTGTTGGTGAAAACAAAATTGAAGGAGATGTTATATATAAAAATATTGAAAAAATTCTTGATATTCCTGGGGTTAGCACCCATTTTTATGGAAAGAAAAAATCAAGACTTAACAGGAAAATGGGTCACATTACCGTCGTTAATAAAGATGTAAATACAGCTATTGAAGCTGGAAGAAAAATAAAAAAAACAGTTAAAGTAACATCAATAAAATGAAAAAAGTTGGAATTATAATGGGTAGCAAAAGTGATCTTCCAATCATGCAAAAAGCTATAGATATTTTAAAAGGATTCGAGATTGAAACTGATATTAAAATTGTTTCTGCTCACAGAACACCTGAATTCATGTTTGAATATGCCAAAAAAGCCAAAGAAAATGGAATTTACACCATTATTGCAGGTGCAGGAGGTGCAGCACATTTACCAGGAATGGTTGCTTCCATAACTAACTTACCGGTAATTGGAGTTCCTATTAAATCTAGAAACTCGATTGATGGTTGGGATTCTGTTTTATCTATTTTACAAATGCCTGAAGGAGTTCCAGTGGCTACAGTTGCCTTAGACGGTGCTGCAAATGCAGGAATACTTGCTGCTCAAATATTAGGAAGTAGTGATTCCATGATTTACAATAAGCTGAAAGAGTATAAAAATAATCTCAAAGAAAAAGTTTTTAATTCCAATAAAGAGCTTTAAAATTCCTTGTTTAATAAAAGAAATGATTAAAACAGATATTATTATTATTGGTGCAGGGCCAGTTGGGCTTTTTACTGTTTTTGAAGCTGGACTTCTAAAGCTAAAGTGCCACTTAATAGATGCTCTTCCAATTCCTGGAGGTCAGTGTGCTGAAATTTATCCAAAAAAGCCCATTTATGACATTCCTGGTTACCCAAGTATACAAGCGTCTGTTCTTGTTGATAAACTGATGGAACAAATAAAGCCGTTCAGCCCTGGGTTCACCTTGGGTGAGACTGCAGATACTTTAGAAAAAGATAATAACGGAAATTTTAAAGTTACCACGACACAGGGTACAGTTCATACCGCACCTATAGTAGCTATTGCAGGTGGTTTAGGTGTTTTTAAACCCAGAAAACCTCCTATTGAAAATCTTCATACACTAGAAAAAAAATACATTCACTACATTGTTAAAGAGCCTTCAATTTTTGATAAAAAAAATATTGTTATATCTGGTGGCGGAGATAGTGCATTGGATTGGGCTCTTTATTTTGCTAAGAATTATGCAGCAAGTGTTAAATTAATTCACAGAAGTGATAATTTTAGAGCTCATAACGATTCCGTTCAAAAAGCACTAAATTATGCTAAAGAAGGAAAGATTGAAATGATCTTAAATTCTGAAGTTTACTCAGTAGATGAAAAAGAAGATAATATATTTTTAAATGTCAGATCTAAGAATAAAGAAACTCAGAATATCAAATGCGATAATTGGTTGCCGCTATTTGGACTTTCTCCAAAAATAGGACCTATTGGAAATTGGGGCTTAGAGATAGAAAAAAATGCAATCAAAGTAAATAATTCAACAGACTATTCTACCAATGTAGATGGAATTTTCGCTATAGGTGATGTGAACACCTATGATGGTAAACTTAAATTAATTTTATGTGGTTTTCATGAAGCTGCAATAATGGTTCAATCAGCATTTAAGAAAATTCACCCTGAAAAAAATAATGTATTAAAATATACTACGGTAACTGGAATCAAAGGGTTTTAGATGGATATAAAAATTATTATTAAAGACAGAAATAACGAAAAAAGAACAGTCTCAGCTCCTATCGATATGAATCTGAATTTAATGGAAGTTCTTAAAATTCACAACTATCCAATTGAGGGAACCTGTGGCGGTATGGCTTTATGCGCCTCTTGCCATGTTTACATCAATTCAGAAAATTTATTACCACCTATTTCCGATTCAGAACAAGCAATGCTCGATGATAATTGGGACTCTAAACAAAATAGTAGATTAGCATGTCAAATACCCATGTCGAAAGATGTTGACTTGTTAAATATTGAAATAGCCCCTGAGTCTTTTTAGAAAGTAATTTAAATTACGGAATAATGCGAGATGTAATCCCAAATAGATATTCTTAAGATTATACTTTCTGTAATTCTAAAGGTATTTTACAAACTGGTATCGGAATCATTTTATGAGCGTTAGATTCGTGATGACTTTTATAGATTTCAAGTACAATTTTTTGTCTTGATGTCAATTGTGAATTTAAATTTTTAGCAGCATAATTCATAGCCCACTCTAACTCGTCATATGTTGCTCCTAGTTGCTCTTCATCACTTCTATCGTCATCCCAGAGTCCGTCTGTAGGTGCAGCAACTTGAATGCTCTGAACTATATTTAATACTTTAGCCAATGAGAAAACCTCAGATTTCATTAAGTCTGCAATGGGTGAAATATCAACACCACCGTCACCATACTTTGTATAAAACCCAACACCAAAATCTTCTACTTTATTACCTGTTCCAGCAACTAAATATTGATTATTTGAAGCATAAACATATAAATTAGCCATTCTTATTCTAGATCTTAAATTAGCCATTGACAAAAGATCACTTTCACTTTTAGGGTGAATTTCAGAAAAGGAGTCAAAGACTTTTGTCAAATCAGACTGGATGCCCTTTACATTGTTAAAATTATTGGTCAGCCATTCAATATGTTCATTACTTCTATCAAATTGATTAGCCTTTTGGTGAATGGGCATATTAATGACAAGAGTCGGTAACCCAGTCTTTGCGCATAATGTGGAAGTCACTGCAGAGTCAACACCTCCAGAAACACCTACAACAAAACCTTTAGTACCTGAATTTGAGACATAATCAGATAGCCATCTAACAATGTATTCTTCTATTTTTTTGTATCTCACAACTGTAAATTTAAGAAGGTTAAAAAAAGAAGTTATAAATGTTGAAGAATTTTAAAAAATAATTCCCAAAGATAAAACAACACTTCCTGGAATTGCTTTGACTCCAACCTTTTTGAAAGCACCATTATTGTCTACTTTTCTGAGAAAAATCTCATTCTCTTCTTTAACTAATAAATTATTCAAAAAATAATTATAGTTGATTTGAAAAAACAAAGCAGTATTGCCAGATAAATTATATTCTGCACCTAACCCCATATTTAAACCTACTCTAATAGACTGAGTTCCCTTATCTATATTGATATCTTTAACAATGAATTTTTGATTAGTATTCGGTAAAATATGATTGAAACCCATAGAAGAAGTATCGTAAATAAAAGGTTTAATTTCATCGTCAACACTAGCGCTAGTTTTAAAACCTAATGTTCCACCAAATTCACCAAAATAAGTAAAGTATCCAATTTCATTTGTTTTGAACTTTATGATTAATGGAATATTTAAATAGTTTATCTTATAATTTCTTGAATATAATTGATATAAAACTGTATCAGGAATTTTAGTATTTGTTAGAACTTCATTCCAGTTAATAAAATCTTCGTTTTGATCTAGTGCAAAATAAGTTGCATCTAAATTTGGATTTAAATCTGTATCAAAATAATTTAAACCAGCTTTAAAATTAGATAGATTTAGGCCTGAACGTAAAGATGTGTTTTTATTGAAATTAATTTCTAAATCGAAGCCCCATCCGGATCCAAAGCCAAGAGTACCTCTTGAAAAAATCTTCTGTTGTTCCGGGTTTAACCAACCTAAAGAACCTTGAGTATAAAAACCAAATCTTACCTTTCTAAATTCTTGTTGATCAATTATTGGATTTGAAGTATATGATTGACCAAGTATTAAAATTGGTAAAAAAAATAATAAACAGCTGATAATTTTATTCATTGAAATATATTTATGCAAACATAAAATTTTTTTAACGAACAAATTTTACTTTTACAGAAGCTTTGAAAAAATATATTAAATATTTAAAAAAAATATGTTTCATGATTTTAGTAACATCATGCAACTCGAATAGTAATACTGTCGAGTTAAATAATGATGACTGGAAAGATTACAGTGTTATAAGGTTGGATCAAAGTTTGACTAATGATAGTATTAACGAGATTCACCAAAAGTTTCGCAATTATCCTGAACTCTATGAAAATTTTTATGTCAAAATGATTAGAGCTGGTAAAAAAGAAGAAATATCATCTAGTAAGATTTCTATCGAAACAAAACAAAAATTAAGGTTGTTTATTAATGATTCTATAATTAAAAATATACTACAAGAGATTCAATCAAAATTTACGAATATTGATTATTATAAGAATGAGATTGGTAAAGGACTCTCAAGATACGAAACCTTATTTGGAAAAACTTATAGCCCCAAAAAAATAGGAACATTTTTTTCCTTATTTAATGCAGATGTTCACGAGTTTGACTCTATTATTTGGATTGGATTAGATATGTACTTAGGTTCTGAGAATAAAATAATAAAGCTCCTCCCAACAGAATCGTTGCCCAACTACATCAAAAATAAAATGGAAGAGAAATATATTATATCTGACGTTCTTTTTGGCTACTTAATGACTCATAATCCACAGTACCTAGGAGATGATTTTTTGAGCCGAATGCTAGCATATGGTAAAATTAGTTATCTAATGAACTCGATTCTTCCGGATGAGGATCCTGAAAATAAATTTAGGTATAACAAAGATGAATTAAAATGGTGTGAAAACAACGAAAAATATATCTGGCAATATATTATTGATCAGAAAATATTATATGAAAAAGATTTTAATAAAATTAGCTACTTCTTCAATCCAGGACCATATACCAAAAATTTTGGTAGTGAATCTCCTGCTCACATAGGAATATGGCTAGGGTACAGAATTATTGAGGATTATGCTAAAGCGACTGATCTAGAAATAAAAGAAATATTAAAAGAAAAAAATATTCAAAAACTATTAAGTACTTATGAGCCAAAATAAAATAACAAAAAAAGAAAAGTTCTCAATTGAAGTGGTTATGGATGAAAATTTAATTCCTGAGAATCTTCAATGGAGCTCGACTCAAGGAGATGGTGAAAGCGAAAATGCTTCAGCAGCACTAATTTATTTGTGGAATGCTCAAAAAAATGAAACTTTTAGTCTTGACTTATGGACCAAGAAAATGTCTATTGAAGAAATGAATAAAATGATGTTCCAAACCATTATGACTCTTGCGAACAGCTACGAAAAAGCAACTAGTGAAGATCAATTAGCAAACGCAATGAGAGATTTTGGTGAATTTTTTGGTGAAAAAACTAAAATTTTACCAAAAAGCGGGAAATTCGATGGAGATGGGAAAGGATAAATTAAAACGATTCTCTCAATTAAAATCATTCTCAAATGTAATTCAACCCAAAATAAATTACTCAGACAAAGATCATGTTGTAAAGGGCTCTTGGAGTAATATTTTCAAAAACAAAAATCCAATTGTTCTGGAATTAGGATGTGGGGCTGGAGAATATACTATAGGATTAGCAAAACTATTTCCAAATATCAACTTTATAGGCGTAGACATTAAGGGAGCCAGAATATGGAAAGGAGCTAAAATTGCTTTAGAAGAAAACTTGAATAATGTTCAATTTTTAAGATCAAAAATAGATTATATAGATAAATTTTTTGGTGAAAATGAAATTCATGAAATATGGCTCACATTTTCAGATCCTCAGCCTAAAAAACCCAGAAAAAGACTAACATCTAGTTTATTCATTAATAGGTATTGCTCATTTTTGAAGAAAAATGGTGTCATACATCTTAAAACAGATAGTGATTTACTGTATCATTTCACTAAAGAAGAAATAGAACAAAAGAAGTATATAACTTTAAAAGACATCGAGAATATTAATAGCTACATTGACAACGAAATTGACACCTTAAGTGAAATTCTTAAAATCCGAACATTCTACGAACAAAAATGGATTGAATTAGGGAAATCCATAAAATATTTAGCATTTCAACCTTCACAGAAAGATAGTTAATTCATTATTTGTAAATTAAGCTATGAAATATTTATTAATTATTACGTCAATAATATTTTTTCATTCCCAAATCATTAGTCAACTATTTCAAAATAGCGGTGCATTCAGTACAGCAATGGGAGGACTTGACGTCAATAACGAAAATGTTTGGAGTATCAATAACAATATAGGACAACTATCAAAAATAGAAAATAGTAGCATTAGCATAAGTAGTTTTCAACCATTCCTTATAAAAGACTTTACCACATCTAATTTTGTATATGGATTACCAACAAAAAAAGGAGCACTAGGAGTCAACTATTCTAACAGCGGAAATAAACATCTTCAAATGCACAATATTGGAATAGGTTATTCCATGATGATGGGAGAAAATTTCCATAGTGGTGTTAAAATGAATTATTACCAAATTAATGCAGGTGATTTCTATAACAATAAATCGTTGTTTTCAGCAACAATAGGAATGGGAGCAACACTAACAAATGAGATTAAAATAGGAGCTGTTATTAATAATCTGGGGTTTACTAAGCTGGCCAATTATAATGACGAGAGACTTTCAACTAACATAATGTTAGGTGCTAGTTATAATTTTTCTAAAGAATTAATCTTACATACTGGTGTAGAAAAAAATATTAATTATCCAGCATCCTTTTTAGCAGGAATTAATTATCAACCTAATGATAAATTAAAATTAAATGGAGGGGTGGGAACTAAACCAAATCTTGCAAGTTTCGGCTTTAGTTTAATACAGCAGCGTTTCATATTTTGTTTTGCTACTCAAATGCATCAATATTTAGGATGGAGTCCTGATATTTCTATTACTTATCGTTTTAAATAACTATTGAAATCCCAACTGAAATATTTAATAGTAATTGTCGGTCTACTTAACACTGTTATTTCAGCTCAAGAGAAGACTCCAATTGAAAAAATAAAATTAAAATCATCATCGTCCTATAAGGAAATGAAAAAACAATATTTAATAGAACAAACTATAGAAAATATTGCAGAAAATAATGAGGATGAGAATATAGACTACACTACACTTTTCGATCAACTAAATTTCTATTACGAACACCCTATTAATCTAAATAAAAAAGAAATTAAATATGATTTAGAACAACTATTAATACTTAATCAATTCCAAATAAGTTCTTTAATCCAACATAAAGAAAAATATGGCAAATTTTTAAATATATATGAACTGCAATCTTTAAATACTTTTAGTTCCAATGTCATCAGAAAAATTTTACCCTTCGTGACTATAAATGAAAATTTCAATTCTACACATTTGTCTCTTTTAGATATGTTTAAAAACGGGAAAAATGATTTTTTTATACGATATTCAAGAGTTTTAAATACAACAAGTGGCCAAGTTAATCTAGACGACAGCACTTGGTTGAGCAGTCCCAATAGTAAAACTCTAGGTTCTCCAGATAATTTATACATGAGGTATCGATTTAAATACCAAAAACATTTAAGTTTTGGATTTACTACCGAAAAAGATGCTGGAGAAACTTTTTTAGGGAATCCTAGAGCAGATGAATTATTTAATATAAATTCTCCAAAAGGATTTGACTTTTACTCTGCACATTTTTACTTAAAAGAAGTTGGCAAAATCGACGTTTTGGCCTTTGGAGATTACCATATTCAACTTGGTCAGGGACTCACTTTTTGGTCCGGTTTAGCAATGGGAAAATCTTCAAATATTATGAGTTTAAAAAGAAATGCGGTAGGCATAAAACCATATTCCTCAATCGACGAAAATTCTTTTCTTAGAGGTGGAGCATTTTCCATAAAAATGAAAGAATTTAAATTATTAGCTTTTGGATCTAAGAAAATGCTGGATGCCAATATAGTTGAGGATACATCATTACAAGATGGCTCGCTTGTTATAAGTAGTTTCCAAGCCTCAGGGATACATACTACCATTGGAGAACTTCAAGATAAAGACGTATTTGAAGAAAATATATTAGGTGGAGAGCTTTCTTATGAAAACAACTTTATTAAACTTGGTTTTATTGGTGCATATACAAAATACAATGGGTCCTTAGATCGTCAACTTAGTACTTACAATCAGTATGACTTTAACAGTAGTGAAAACTTAGTTAATGGTTTTCATTACAGCCTAGTTAGGAGAAATGTGAATTTATATGGTGAATCCAGTAGAAGTTTAAATGGAGGAATAGCAAACATTCACGGTCTTATGGCTTCATTACATCCTAGGTTAGGTATTTCTATTCTCTACAGAAGTTACGGGCAAAATTATCAATCAATGTTCTCTAATGCAATTAGTGAGGGAAGCAGACCAGTAAATGAAAAGGGGTTGTTTACTGGAATAGATTTCAAATTAAATAATTATTGGGAGTTGTCTGCCTACTTAGATCAATTTAAATTTCCTTGGATGAAATATCAAGTTAGTCAACCAAATTCTAATGGGATAGATGGATTTTTACAAGTACTATATCATCCGTCAAAAAAATTAAATATTTATGCAAGAATAAGACATAGAAATAAACCTTATAATTCGAACGAAAAAAATGGTAGAGATATCACACCCTTATCAGATATTGATCAATGGAACTTCAGACTAAATATTAATTCTTTAATTACAGAGTCAATAAGGATTAGAAATAGAGTAGAATATTGCAGTTATAATAGAAATGGAGGAGTTTTAGAAAATGGGGTTTTAATTCTACAAGATGTTACTTATAAACCAAAGGAAAGTAAATTATCCTTTACAGCAAGATTTGCTCTTTTTGACTCAGATTCCTACAATTCTCGTATATACAGTTATGAAAACGATGTGCTGTATTATTTTAGAATACCAGCCTATTATTACCAAGGCTCTAGAACATACTTAACTTTAAGATATCAAATAAAGAAAGGAATTGATTTATGGCTAAGATGGGGGAATTGGTTGTACACCAATCGTGATATCATAGGCTCTGGACTGAACGAAATTGAAGGACCCTCAAAAACGGACGTGCGTGCTCAATTAAGATTCCAATTTTGAATTAAGCTTCTGAAAAAATTTTATTAAGTAGTGAACTTGGGCACATTGCTTTCTTCGTTAGCTCAATATCTGTTAAATAATAACCGTTAATATCCTGCTCCTGCGACTGAGCTTGTATCAGTTCCTTATTAATTGCATCTTCATTTAATTTTAGATAACTGAAGACCTCCTTAAAAGAGTCTGCTAAATCAGGATCGTCATTTTGATTACATAATAACTCTGACCAATATAAAGCGATATAAAAATGGCTACCTCGATTATCGATACTACCGAGTTTTCTTGAAGGTGATTTATTTTCAAGTAAAAGCTTTTCAGTAGCCAGATCAAGAGTTTCTGAAAGAATTCTACACCTTTTATCCTTATTTTTTTGTCCTAAATGTTCCAAAGAAACCGATAATGCTAGAAATTCTCCTAATGAATCCCACCTCAAATAACCTTCACTTACAAATTGCTGGACATGCTTTGGTGCAGACCCACCAGCACCAGTCTCAAATAATCCACCCCCATTCATTAATGGGACAATAGACAACATTTTAGCACTAGTACCTAATTCAAGAATTGGAAATAAATCTGTAAGGTAGTCCCTTAAAACATTTCCAGTTACTGAAATTGTATCCAAACCTTCTTTAATTCTCTTTAGTGAAAAGTCAGTAGCATCTTTGGGTGAAAGTATGTGGATTTCCAAAGAATCAGTTTCATGATTCTGAAGATATTTATTTACTTTTTTTATAATTTCAAAATCATGAGATCTGTTTTTGTCTAACCAAAAAACTGCTGGTGTATTGGTGGCCTTTGCTCTTGAAACTGCTAACTTGACCCAATCTTTAATAGGGGCATCTTTTACTTGGCACATTCTAAAAACATCTCCTTTACTTACAGCTTGCTCTAATAATATTTCATTTTTAGAATTAATTACTTTAACAGTTCCTGTATTATCTAACTGGAATGTTTTATCATGAGAACCATACTCTTCAGCTTTTTGGGCCATTAGTCCAACATTTGAAACACTACCCATTGAAGTAGGGTCAAAAGCACCATTTAATTTACAAAAATCAATTGTAGCTTGGTATATGCTTGCATAAGAACGATCTGGAATAACTGCTTTTACATCTTGTGATTCTCCTTTTTTATTCCACATTTTTCCAGAGTTCCTTATCATAGCAGGCATTGATGCATCAATAATGACATCGCTTGGGACATGTAAATTGGTAATTCCTTTATCAGAATCTACCATGGCTAAATCTGGATTTAAAGTATGAACTTCATCAATTAAGGAACGTATCTTTTGTTCAGTATCATTATCTAACAAATGTAATTTACTAAATAAATCTCCAGAACCGTTGTTCAAATTCACACCTATACTACTAAGTTCATTTTTATAAGTTTTAAAAATTTGATCATAAAAAACTTCAACACATTTACCAAAAATAATAGGATCGGACACTTTCATCATTGTTGCTTTCATATGTAGAGAAAAAAGTATCTCTTTATTTTTAGCATCTGTTATTTGTTCACGGAAAAAGCTTTCTAGTTTCCCCAAGCTCATAACGGCAGTATCTATAATTTCACCTTCTAAAATTGGAATATTATTTTTTAATACTTCATGAACTCCACTAGCATCTTCAAAAGTTATTTTAACTGTTGATTTTTCAGAAAAAGTAGCAGATTTTTCAGATCCAAAAAAATCACCTGAAGTCATACTAGATACATGTGTTTTTGATTTGTTGGACCAAGCCCCCATGGAGTGAGGATTGTTTTTAGCAAAATTCTTTACTGCTTTTGGTGCTCTTCTATCTGAATTTCCTTCTCTTAAGACTGGGTTTACAGCACTTCCTTTAATTTTATCGTAAGTGTTTTTTATTTTGATTTCTTCCGGAGTATTAGATTTGTCAGGATAATTTGGAATGGCAAAACCTTTAGACTGAAGTTCTTTTATAGCAGACTTTAGTTGAGGAATTGAGGCACTTATATTCGGTAGTTTTATAATATTTGCTTCTGGATCTTTAGCTAAATCTCCTAAAAATTTTAAATCATCTTCAACCTTCTGACTTTCAGATAAATACTCAGGAAACTGCGATAAAATTCTTGCTGCCAACGAGATGTCCTTTAAGTGAACAGATATATCTGCACTTTTTGCAAATAATTTCACAATCGGTAAAAATGAATTGGTTGCCAAAGCAGGTGCTTCATCTGTTTTTGTGTAATAAATGACCTTGCTAGAACTCATATAATTAGTTTATTAAATTAATAATGATGACAAAGAAACAATAAATGATTTATTTTAAAGCATATTTTTGCAATTCTGCTAAACTTCCTTTGAATAAATCCAAATCTACAGGACCTTTGATTCCAGCTGCAGTACCATTGTCTGAAAATTGCCACATGGTCCAATCTCTTGATTTTAGCGGGTTTTCTAACTTATTATAATTAGCGACCCATAACTTATAGTCGTGAAAATTTTCCTTCAGATTATCGTTGTAAAAGTGAGCACCCGAGTATAGAATAGGTTTGACCCCATAATGAGATTCTACAATTTTTAGCCAATTAGTAATCCCTTTTATTAAGTTTTCTTTAGATTGGATTTGACTTACCTTTTCAATATCTAAGATTGGTGGGAGGTCCCCAGAACTTAATTTTACATTATTGATGAAATTCTGTGCTTGGAGAGTAGAGTTTTCATTGGGTCTAAAATAATGATACGCTCCTCTCAAATAACTATATTTTTTGGTTTCCCTCCAATTAGAAGTAAAAAAACTATCTCTATGATTTTTCCCTGCAGTGGCTCTTATAATGACATATTGGATTTTATTAGCTCCATTTATACTATTTACTTTTGACCAAGAAATAATTCCTTGATACTGTGAAATATCTATACCATATGTGTAATTACCAGATGGAATCTTAGGTGGTGAAAAAACCTTTTTAAAAACTCTTTGATAATGGTAAAAAAAAGAAGGTGTTTTTATTAGGTCATATCCAAAGTAGGAAATATTGAATATTAGTAAAACAAAAAACCACTTTTTATAACGATTTTTCTTTTCTTTTTTAGGCATTTAAAAATTTGAAGTCTTTTCCTGGAAAATGGGCAGAACTACCTAACTGTTCTTCAATTCTTAGTAGTTGATTATACTTAGCCATTCTATCAGATCTTGAAGCTGAACCGGTTTTAATTTGACCTGTGTTTAAAGCTACTGCTAAATCTGCAATGGTATTATCTTCCGTTTCACCGCTTCTATGACTCATCACTGAGGTGTAACCGTTATTTGATGCAAGATTTACTGCATCAATTGTTTCTGATAGAGTTCCTATTTGGTTTACCTTAATTAAGATCGAGTTAGCAATACTTTCATTAATTCCTTTTTGTAATCTCTTGGTATTGGTTACAAAGAGATCGTCGCCTACTAATTGACACTTGTCTCCAATTGCGTTACTTAATGACTTCCATCCACTCCAGTCATCTTCAGCTAATCCATCTTCGATAGAAATAATTGGATATTTGCTCACCCATGTTTTCCAAAAGTCTACTAATTCCTCGGAACCCATAATATCTCCAGTAGATTCAAATGTGTATTTTTTTGATTTTTGAGAATAGAATTCAGAAGCTGCAGCATCTAGAGCAATCCACATATCGACACCAGGTTTATATCCGGCAGACTCAATTGCTTTCAATACCACTTCAATTGCTTCGTCATTTGATCCTAAAGCAGGTGCAAAACCACCTTCATCTCCAACATTTGTTGACATCCCTTTGCTTTTAAGAACACTTTTTAGATGATGGAATACTTCCGTTCCCATTCTTAAAGCGTCACTGAAAGACTCCGCACCGAAAGGCATCACCATAAATTCCTGAATATCGATTTTATTATCAGCATGAGATCCCCCATTTAATATATTCATCATAGGTACAGGTAAAGTATTTGCTTTTACACCACCTATATAGCTAAACAAAGGAATACCTGTTTCGTGAGCAGCAGCTTTTGCACAAGCAAGTGAGACACCTAAAATTGCATTAGCACCAAGCTTAGATTTATTTTCAGTACCATCCATTTGAATCATTAATTGATCAATATCTCTCTGATTAAGGACTTGCATCCCTCTTAATTCGTTAGCAAGAATGTTGTTAACGTTGTCTACAGCCTTCAAAACACCTTTTCCCATATAGATGCCTTTATCTAGATCTCTTAATTCTACTGCTTCATGAATACCTGTTGAGGCACCAGATGGAACGGCTGCTCTTCCGAAACCACCATTTGAGGTGAAAACATCTACTTCAAGGGTTGGATTACCTCTTGAATCTAAAATTTGTCTTGCATGAATATGTCCTATTGTTCCCATAATTAATTACTGTTTTTTAATATTTTCTACAAACTGGTCGAATAAATACCTTGAGTCGTTTGGACCAGGAGACGATTCTGGATGATATTGAACTGAAAAAGCTTTTTTACCAATTAAAGATATTCCAGCTACAGTATTATCATTAAGATGTAGATGAGTCAACGCTACCCCAGCATGCTTTTCAACTTCCTTTTTATTGACAACAAACCCATGGTTCTGAGACGTTATTTCACATTTACTTGTGATTAAATTCTTTATTGGATGGTTGATTCCTCTGTGTCCGTTGTGCATTTTCTCTGTTTTTAAACCTTGAGAAAGAGCTAGAACTTGATGTCCTAAGCATATACCAAAAATTGGAAAATTTAAATCAACCAATTCTTTTACTAAATTGATAGATTCTTTTAAAGGTTCAGGGTCACCAGGACCATTAGACAACATTATACCATCAGGATTAAAAGATTTAACGTCTTCCAGAGAAACATCGAAAGGAAATACTCTAACCATACAATCTCTTTCATTTAAACATCTGATTATATTTTTTTTGACACCAAAGTCTATTAAAGCAACTTTATATTTACCATTACCAACTTCATAGGGTTGCTTAGTAGAAACTTTAGATGCTAGCTCTAAGCCTTTCATATTAGGCGCTTTAGAAAGAAGAACTTTTAATTCGTCTAGTGATTTATCCTCAGAAGATATAATCGCATTTTGCGCTCCATTTTCTCGTATATGACTTATTAATGCTCTTGTATCAACATCTTTAATCCCTACTACATTGTCTTTTAATAAAAATTCATTTAACAGTTCATTGTCGTCTCCATATCTTGAAAAGTGATGTGCGAATTTCTTTACTACTAATCCTTTAATTTGGGATGAATTAGATTCAACTTCCAGTTTATTAGTTCCATAGTTACCAATATGGGCGTTAGCCATGGTGATTATTTGACCATGGTATGAGGGGTCTGTAAATATTTCTTGATAACCACTCATGCCCGTATTAAAAGCTATCTCACCTGTAGTCGTTCCAATTTTCCCACAGGATTTCCCTTTGAATATAGTTCCGTCTGAGAGAACTAAAACCGTGTTTATATCTTTTGATTTCACTTTACAAAAATAATTTTTACTATAAGACTAAGAAAATTTTTAATGCAAAAAAAAAGGTAGTTATTAACTACCTTTTAAATAAAATTATTTTTATTAACCTTCCTTAGGAGGATCCGTTGTTTTAGAATCATCTTTTTCTTCAGGGGTTTTAGTTTCTGACTTTGGAGATTCATCTTTTTTCGTTTTTTCAGAAGCTTCCTTTTCAGAATTAATAGATTCAGAACTTTCCTCTATTATTACTGCATCTTCAATTGCTTCGATGTTTTCTTTAGGCTTCTGAACCTCGGAAGTAGCTTTCTTACCACCTCTTCTTCTTGTCTTTTTCTTCTTAGATTGATCTTTGATTAATAATTCATTAAAATCAACTAATTCAATCATCGCCATTTCAGCATTATCACCTAGTCGGTTGTTAAGCTTGATTATTCTTGTGTAACCACCAGGTCTGTCACTGATTTTTGGAGCAACATCTCTAAAAAGTACAGAAGAGGCATCCTTATTTTTAAGATATCTAAAAACTACTCTTCTGTTATGAGTCGTATCTTCTTTAGATTTTGTAATAAGAGGCTCTACGTACTTTCTTAAAGCTTTAGCTTTAGCTAAAGTAGTATTGATTCTTTTATGTTCAATCAATGAACAAGCCATATTAGATAACAACGCACTTCTGTGAGCTGTTTTCCTACTTAGATGATTTGTTTTTTTTCCGTGTCTCATGTTCTATTATTTAAAACGAAGAAATATAATTAATCTCTGTCTAATTTATATCTTGATACATCCATACCAAAAGATAAACCTTTAGATTCAATTAAATCGTCAAGTTCTGTAAGTGATTTTTTTCCAAAGTTTCTAAACTTTAGTAAATCATTCTTATTGTAAGCTACAAGCTCACCTAAAGTTTCAACATCTGCAGCTTTAAGACAATTCAAAGCTCTTACAGATAAATCCATATCAACCAATCTTGTTTTCAACAATTGTCTCATATGAAGAGAAGTTTCATCAAATTCATCAGCTTCAGATTTCTCATCTTCGTCTAATGTTATTTTTTCATCAGAGAAAAGCATGAAATGATGTATTAAAATTCTTGCTGCTTCTTTAAGAGCTTCTTTAGGGTGAATAGATCCGTCAGAATCAATATCAAATATTAATTTTTCATAATCAGTTTTTTGCTCAACACGAAAGTTTTCGATAGTATATTTCACATTTCTAATAGGTGTAAATATAGAATCAGTGAAAATAGTACCTACAGGTGCGCTTTCTGTTTTATTTTCTTCAGCTGGAACATAACCTCTGCCTTTAACAATTGTAATTTGAATGTTAAGTTTTACTGATTTTTCCATGTGACAAATGACATGGTCTGTGTTTAATACCTGAAAAGATGATGTGAATTTACCAATATCACCTGCAGTAAAAGTTTCTTGTCCAGAAAGGGTAACATTGACTTCTTCAAAATCTGAATCTTCAATTTGTCTTTTAAACCTAACTTGTTTAAGATTTAAAACTATTTCTGTTACGTCTTCAACAACACCTTTTATAGTAGAGAACTCGTGTTCAACTCCTTCAATTTTAATAGATGCAATAGCAAAACCCTCTATAGAATTCAATAGAATTCTTCTAAGTGCATTACCAACTGTGATACCATATCCTGGCTCTAGTGGTCTGAATTCAAACTGACCTCTGAAGTCAGTAGATTCTAACATTATTACTTTTTCTGGTTTTTGGAAATCTAAAATTGCCATATTATTTATTTTTAAGTACTCCTATTATTTAGAGTAAAGTTCTACAATTAATTGTTCTTTAATATTTTCTGAAATCTGTTCTCTAGTTGGTATTGCCTTAACTTCACCAGTAAAAGTGTTATTATCCCAATACAACCACTCATTAACTTGTTTTTCTGAACTTAATGAGGAGGATATGATTACCATAGATTTAGATTTTTCTCTAACTCCAACAACATCTCCAATTCTTAATGAATAAGATGGGATATTAACGGTTTTACCATTTACAGTAATATGTCTGTGCGAAACCAATTGTCTAGCACCTCTTCTTGTTGGGGAAACTCCAAGTCTAAAAACAACATTGTCTAATCTTTGTTCACATAACTGTAAAAGTATTTCACCAGTAATTCCAGATTTAGCAGAAGCCTTTTTGAACATATTAGAAAATTGTTTCTCTAATATTCCATAAGTATACTTAGCCTTTTGCTTCTCAGCCAACTGAGTTGCATATTCTGAACGCTTCATCCTCCTTTTATTAGGACCATGCATCCCAGGTGGATAATTCTTTTTTTCTAGAGCTTTATCAGGACCGAAAATAGGTTCTCTGAATTTTCTAGCAATTTTTGATTTTGGACCGTTGTATCTTGCCATTGTTTTATTTTTATTAAAAGTTTATCATGAATTAAGGTCAGTATCCTTCGATGTAATAAACTTTTATGGTTTTAATTTATACTCTTCTTCTTTTAGGGGGTCTACATCCATTGTGGGGAATAGGTGTAACATCAACAATTTCAGTGACTTCTACTCCATTATTATGAATGCTCCTTATCGCAGATTCTCTACCTGCTCCAGGGCCCTTAACATAAACTTTTACTTTTCTTAATCCGAACTCAAAAGCTTCTTTTGTACATTCTTCTGCTGCAATTTGTGCGGCATAAGGTGTATTTTTTTTAGAACCCCTAAATCCCATTTTCCCTGCAGATGACCAAGATATTACTTGACCTTTATCATTGCATAAAGAAATGATGATGTTATTAAATGAAGCTTGTATATGTGCTTCACCAAGTGGATTAATTTGTACGTTTTTTTTCTTTTTTGATTGCTTAGCCATAAGATTATGTCTTAAATATTATTTAGTAGCCTTCTTTTTATTGGCAACAGTTTTTCTCTTTCCTTTTCTAGTTCTAGAATTATTTTTAGTTCTTTGGCCTCTTAAGGGTAACCCATTTCTGTGTCTTATTCCTCTTTGAGAGCCAATATCCATCAATCTTTTTATGTTCAATTGAACTTCAGACCTTAAAGCCCCTTCGACTTTGTAAGTCTCTGATATAAGCTTTCTAATTATTCCTAATTGATCGTCATTCCAATCTTGCACCTTAACACTTTCATCTATTCCAGCTTCAGCTAAAATTTTCTGTGCAGTACTTCTTCCAATGCCGTATATATAGGTTAAACCTATGACACCTCTTTTATTTTTAGGTAAATCTATTCCTGATATTCTTGCCATAATATTATCCTTGTCTTTGTTTGAACTTAGGGTTCTTTTTATTGATTACATACAATCTTCCTTTACGTCTTACAATTTTGCAATCCGCAGATCTCTTTTTTATAGATGCTCTTACTTTCATTTTTTAATTATTTGTATCTAAACGTAATTCTTCCTTTTGTTAAATCATATGGTGACATCTCTACTTTAACACGATCACCAGGTAAAATCCTAATGTAATGCATTCTCATCTTACCAGAAATATGTGCAGTTATTATATGCCCATTTTCAAGTTCGACTCTAAACATTGCATTTGATAATGCTTCGCTTATCGTACCATCTTGCTCTATTGACGTCTGTTTAGCCATACTATTTATTGACTTTTATTATTTAATACTTTTTCAATTTCTTCAAATGAAGATAAAACTTCTGGTGAACCGTCTAGTGCAATAACTACATCGTGTTCAAAATGGGCAGAGGGTAGACGATCTTTTGTTTCGATAGTCCAACCATCTTTAAGTTGCTTCACCTCTTTTTTCCCTAAATTTATCATAGGCTCGATAGCTAATACTAAACCTGGTTTCATCTTATGTCCTCTTCCTTTTTTCCCATAGTTTGGAACTTCTGGTTTTTCATGTAAAGATCTTCCTAACCCATGACCAACTAATTCTCTTACTACACCAAATCCATTTTTTTCAGCATGATTTTGAACAGCAAAACCAATGTCTCCAATTCTATTACCAGATTTTGTCTGATCGATTGCAAGTGCAAGACACTCTTGTGTGATTTTAAGAAGATTTTGTATTTCCTCGGAAACTTCACCAACCATAAATGTATATGCTGAATCTCCATAAAAGTCATCCATTAAAACACCACAATCTACCGAAACAATATCTCCATTTTTTAATGGTTCATTGTTTGGAATTCCATGCACAACCGCACTATTCACAGATGTACACAAGCTGTTTGGAAAACCACCATAACCCAAAAAACCTGGGACAGCATTATTATCTCTAATAAATTCCTCTGCAACTTTATCTAGTTCCAATGTAGTAACACCGGGTTCAATTATTTTAGCAACTTCTGCTAAAGTTTTACCAACAAGTAAAGAACTTTTTCTAATTCGTTCAATTTCTTCTCCAGTTTTATAAAAAATCATGGAAAAGATTTAAAGAGCTTGATTCATCGTCACTGCTGATGATGAAGACCTGCCCTTAATTCTGCCACCTTTAATTAGCCCATCGTAATGTCTATTTAATAAGTGACTTTCAATTTGTTGAAGCGTATCTAATACTACTCCAACCATAATAAGTAAAGATGTTCCTCCAAAGAAATAAGCAAATCCTTGTTGTACTCCAAAATTCATTGCAAAAGCAGGTAAAATTGCAATTAATCCTAAGAATATAGATCCAGGAAACACCAATCTTGAAATTAAACCTTCAATAAAGTCAGCTGTTTTTTTACCAGGCTTCACACCAGGTATAAACGAACCGTTTCTTTTTAATTCGTCGGCCATTTGATTCGGATTCATCATTATAGCTGTATAGAAATAAGTGAAAATTACAATCATTAAAAAGAATACCGCATTGTACCAAAAACCTTGAATGTTCGAAAATGTAGCACCGAATGAGCTATTCTGAAATATTAAAGAAGGTAAAAACATCAATGCTTGTGCAAATATAATTGGCATAACACCAGCTTGATTAATTTTTAAAGGAATATAACTTCTTTGTCCTCCAGCTAAAGCTTGCCTAGATCCCCTTCCAATTACTCTTTTGGCTGTATGAACTGGAATTCTTCTGGTTCCTTGAACTAATAATATAGTGAGAAGTATAACCAATAATAATATTACCATCTCTACTAATAAAATTACTAAACCACCATCATAAATTTTAGCACCTAATTCTTGGAAAAAAGCTCCTGGTAATCCTGCAATTATACCTATGGTAATAATTAATGATATTCCGTTACCAATTCCCCTATCAGTAATTCTTTCTCCCAACCATGTAACAAACATAGTTCCAGCTGTTAGTATTGCTGTTACCTGAAACCACCACAAAAAAGAATCATTAAGTCTAGCTTCTGCTGGAACATAAGCGCCCATATAACTTGGAGCTTGAAATAAACAAATAGCAATAGTCAGAAGCCTTGTATATTGGTTAATTTTCTTTCTTCCACTCTCACCCTCTCTTTGCAGTCTTTGAAATGTAGGTACTGCCATACCCAACAACTGCATGACAATAGAAGCTGAAATATAAGGCATGATACCTAATGCCATAATAGAGGCTCTAGAAAAAGCTCCTCCTGCGAACATATTGATAAGATTAAGAATACTATTATCTCCCGCAGCAGCAGAAGCTAATCTATCCGTATCTATTCCTGGTAAAACTATAAAAGAACCTATTCTATAAACTAAAATAAGGGCAAGTGTATACATGATACGCTTTCTCAGTGCTTCAACTGCCCAAATTTCTTTTAATGTTTTGATTAAATTTTTCATTCAGCTTTTGCTTTCTTTTTTTCTATAAGCTCTATTTTACCACCCAAACCCTCAATAATGGACTTAGCTTTTGCTGAAAAACCATGAGCAGTTATATCAACTTTTGATTTAAGTTCACCTCTTCCAAGGATTTTTATTAGATCTTTTTTATTTGCTAAACCATTCTCAACAATCATCTCAGTATTTATAGCTTTAGCTTTAGTTTTATCAATTATTACTTGAATAGTATCTAAATTAATGCCTTTATATTCTACTCTATTAATATTCTTGAAACCAAATTTAGGAACACGTCTTTGTAGTGGCATTTGGCCTCCTTCAAATCCGATTTTGGATTTGTAACCAGATCTTGATTTAGCTCCTTTATGACCTCTTGTTGATGTGCCACCATGACCAGACCCTTGTCCTCTACCAACTCTTTT